>NZ_CACSLH010000017.1 GCF_902706605.1 Enterococcus sp. CSURQ0835
GACCATCTAACGGATGTTTTGACATCATCGCTCTCATTCCTTTCAATAGCATTGAATTCGTTTTCAATTCTATTATAAAAGAAAAGACTGTAAACATCATCCAAAAAGGGACTTTGTCTACAGTCTGTTTGTGAAAACTATTTGATTACTAGCCAGCACAAGCAGTTAACCCAAGTGTTCTAGGCTAACAAATCTAGGTGGGAAGGCAACTGGCTGCAGCGCTTAAAATCCTCGACCACCACCGCCAAATGTTCCACCACCACTAGAGTTCGTCGTACTGCCACCGCCGCCAAAACCACCGCCGTCATTGTTGCGGGCCTTTGGAATGATCCGAGTAGTCACGAATGAATTGATCAAATGATCATCGCGGCTACTTAACTCTAATTTAGCGTTTTGACGATAAGGATAACGGTACGTGCCGCTTTTTAATTGATAACGCGCTTTGGTGATCAAATAAAAAGCGCTGGCGGAAACTAATGCCACGACCAATGCGATCGCTAATTCAAATGGTGTCAACGCTTTGTAACGAGTGATCTTGCCTGTTTTTTCATCCACGCGATAATGTCCGCCCGGAACGCCATCTGCAACGTATTGAGCTGCTTGGGTCAAATAAGCTTCACCTGCTCCCGCGTAGTCACCACTTTTCATCTTTTCCGTCACCGTATCTAAAATATGATTGATCCGATCATCATCTAAATAATCGATCATATTGCCAGAAGTCGCGATATAAATTTGCCGCTGTCCCATATCAAGAAGTAAGACCGCGCCGTTGTGATCATTACCGACTTTTTGGCGTAAATAATTATTCGCAAAATCCCGTGGCTCATCTGAATTGTTTTCGGTAGTCACGATGAAGACTTGGCCTTTGATTTTTTGATTGAGGGGATCGGCTTGCTCGCTTAAGCGGATTTTTTGATCGGCAGAAAACAAATCGACTGGATCGTCAATTGTATCACTAGCCGCCCAAACTTTTAGCGGGAATAAAAATACACAGAGAAATAAGAGTGGCAAAACTATTTTTTTGATCATATCAAATACCCCACGATCATTCCTAGTAATGCAACTGCCGCAAAGATCCCGAAAGCAAAAGTTCCGAGCCGGCGATTACTGATGGGCAAGACGCCGCTAGTTTTGCCAGTTTGCCCGTTCATGGCGTAGTAATATGTCTTGCCGCCAGTATCGTGATAAGTCACTAACCAAACGGGGAGCAACATGTAGTGGTTATCTTCCCGAACGACTGAGACGGAACTTTGTTTACCGGTAAAAGTCGTATAACCTGAGACCGTATCTTTCAATAAATCCGTCGTGTACGTTTTTAATTCGCTTTCGATCTCAGGGGCTAAGTCAGCGATTTCGATATCACGCTTTTCCGCTTGAAAGCCTGAAAGATATTCCGTATGAAAATCGACGGCTTGATCGACAGGGAATGGTTGAACCGATTCCACCATTTTTTGTTGGACATTTTTTGTCAGCGCGTTTTTTACGAGTGCGTGGACTTTGGCGGTTCCTTTACGATAGACTTGGTAAATTTTAGTTTCTGTGTATTCCAGATCACCAACAATCCAGACGCGTAACGCCGTGCCTTGCCCAGAATATTCACCGTTTGTTTCGGCATCCACCACCCAATATGGAAAATAAACGCCGGTGATTTTTTCGATTTGATCTTGATTGAAAAAATCTTTCGGAACAAATTTTTTCTTTCCAGTCCACTCGAGAAATGATTTCTCTGCAGTTTTTCGGTCGATCTTGAAGGGTAAGACTTTGTTGGGTAAAAATTTTCCGCTCAAACGTCCAGACAAGACGACTGGGTTATGACAGAAGTAGCAATAAGTCGCGGCGGTCGTTTTATCGGTTGCAATCTGAGCGCCGCAACTGGGACACAAGAAAAGATCGACTTCCTCGCTAGCTGCTTGGTCAGTAGTTGCGCTTGGTGCGGTATCACTTTCGGTTGTCGCAGTTGTTGTTTGGGTTGAGCCAGTCGGAGCGGCGGCCGCATCACTTTCCGTTTCGGTAGGCGAGGAAGTTTCAGCGGTCTGTTCGGCTGCTTTTTGTTTGGCTTCAAATTTTTCGATGTCTTCCACGGTAAAAATACTCAAACAATAATCACAGTGGAATTTTTGATCGCTGGGATTAAACGTGAGCGGTCCGCCGCAATTCGGGCAGTAATGGATCAAAACATCTGCCATAAAAAGACCTCCTTCTTCGGATTAAAGAACTAATTAAAAGACTAAATTCTTTACAAAATTCGATTTGCTGTTCAGCGTTGTAAGTAGCTATTTAATCACATCAATCGAGAGGCACACCTTTAAATGGTTTGCCGCAGTGAGGACAGAATTTTGGCACGCCATTTGAAAGGTCGACGATTTCGCCACACTCACTGCATTTCATTTGGATTTTTGCACCGCTGGCTGGTTGCGGTTTTGGCTCACCGCAGTTGCTGCAGAATTTGCCGGTGTTTTCAGTCCCACATTTAGGGCACGTCCACGTTTCACCTTTAGCTGCGGCACTATCTTTTTGTTGGGCTTGTTGCTCTTTGATCTGCTCTTGATTATTTTGTGAAGCTTGGTTTAAGTAGCCACCACTGGCATTCATCCCCATCCCCATACCGACAAAGCCAGTTGTAGCTCCGGCATCATTTTTTCCAGCAGCTTCCATTCCGCGGGCAACCGAGCCTTGCACGTAGCCTTCTCGAACACTTGGATCGCCTAGCATCGCCCCTTCATTACGCATATTGATCAATTTTTGTGAATCATCTGTATACGAAATGCTGGCTACAGCAACTGAAACGATCTCCATACCGCGCAGTTCGCGCCATGAATCGTCTAACGCATCAGCTAAATATTTACTCAACTCTAAACTTTTCGACGGGACGTAAGAGATTCGCTGGCCATCTGCTGACATTTGATTGATGGCTGCTTGTAAGCCAGTCAAAAATTCTTGTAGATACTGTTCATTGATATCGTCTAATTCCACTTGCGTTTGGTTGCGGGGGATGGCATTAGCAAAAAATAAAATCGGATCGGTCACTTTGATCGAATACGTTCCGTGTGCCCGCAAGAACAATTCCGCGTTGTAGAAATTATCAAAATAATTTAAGGGCGTCGCGGTCCCGAATTTGATTCCTTTGATCTCTTGTAGATTGATATAAAAAACTTGTTGCTTTTGCGGCGTGACGCCACCATATTTGAACCGATCGAAAGTTTCTGCGATCGCATCTTTCAACGAACCATTGAACATAGAAGGTGCTGATTCATTTTTAACGGTATAGTAGCCTTCTTCAGCAGTGTAGTCGATCACTTTGCCGCCATCGACGAGTAACATCATCATGTTCGGATAAACGTGGATCACGGAGCCGTCGGTGATCACATCTTTCGTTCCTTTTTTATTGGAGCCGCGTTTGTCATCATTTCTGACTGCGACCCCTTTAGTCATGACGGTCGTCTGTCCCATATTATCTGGCTCGATGACTTCAAGCCACTGATCGGCAAGTCCACCGCCGACTGAACCCGTTGCTGCTTTAATAATTCCCATCCTGATTCCTCCTCAAAAAAGCTATTTTTTTTATTATAACATAGGCAAAGAAAACGAATTGAGTGGGAGCATTTGGAACACAAAATTAGCGATCTTACAATTAAAAAAACTGAAGCATCATTTAGATACTTCAGCTGTTGAAATTACATTTTAGTTGTGTCGATTTCTAGCCCATCATAACCGATAATAACTCCGTGGGGCGCACTTAGTTTTTCCATTTCAGCATGAGTCAGACCGCCATTGTGAGAAAAATGATTGGCAACGTAATAAGTTTTAGGGGTAACGAGCCCGCGCCGTTTTAATTCAGCAATCATTTTTAAATTGTCAGACCAATTCATATGGTTAGTTGATTGCTCATGAGTTTGGCCGGTACAATCTAATGAAACGATTGAAAAAGTCAATTGCAACTCGCTTAAGTAATTGAACATCTCATCAGTAAAATAACCCGAGTCATGCGTTGATAAAAAGGCATCCTTTCCATCGCTGATCGCAAAAATGAAACAATCTTTTTTAAACCAACCATGTTGAGCAGGCAGGGGATAAACCGTGTAGTTCGCCAGTTGGAATTTTTTGTAAGGTTCGATCGTTACGTAGTTTAACCGTTCTGGCTCGGTTTGATTTTCAAGTACAAATGCGCGATCATAAAATTGCTTAACTGTTTCATTTCCGTAAACGGTCAAACAATTTTCGATTTCATTTCCATAAGTTGACATGCGGTAAGCTAAATCTTCGCCATAAAAATGATCGGAATGCCAATGAGATAATAACAAATGATCGAATTTAGTAAAATCTAGATCATGTTGTAATAAATGAAGATACGAGTCACCTGGAAAGTCGATCAGTAACTGATCATCGAGAATAAATTGTGATTGTGTTCGAAGTTCTTTTCCGCCTTTTTCGCGTGCATTTTGACAAACTTTGCAATTACAAAAAATTGCTGGGATGCGTTCAGCTGCACCAGAACCTAAATATTTGATTTTCATAATAGCCACCTACTTATTAGATTGTTTTGCTTTTTGAATGTATTTGTTGTTTAACAGATTAAGGATGATTCCTAAAATAGAAAAGATGAGTAAGATAGTGAAAATATAATTATACGCACGGTTACCTGAAAAACGATCTAGTAAATAACCAAACAGCGTATAAGACCAAAAGTTGGGAGAGTACCCGATGAATGAGGCAATCGACATCGCGGTTGCGGAATATTCATTTGGAATGTTAGCTTCTCCAATCGGCGCATAGTAAACCGCTCGAATGAAATAGCAAAAGATGGAAGTTAAGAGCATGAGTGGAATCATGATGGTAAGAAAATGGTTATCACGTGGGATAAATAAGATGATGAGTAAGACTGCTGAAACTAGTCCATAACAAACGGACATCCAAGAAGCGCTAGTTTTAAATTTATTGTCGGAAATAGTCCCCGATAATGCAGCTGAGACCATCCGAGTGACTTGTCCGTTAATAATGCCAAAAATTGCTACTAGAGCGACAGGCAATGCGTAAGAGTTTTGTAAAAATGGAACAAAGTAGGTTGTAACACCAGCGAAGACGGCGTAAATGCAAGAAGCACTGAGCCCCGTTAGCCACACAACTGGATTTTTAAAAGAGAGAATAAGATTCTGTTTGTCTTGCTGAAAGTTTAGTTTGCTTTTTACTTTTTGCTCTTTTTTGAAGTCCATTAAAAAATCATTTGGAATAAAGCGCCAAGTGATTAAGGCAAATAAGATCATGAAGATCGAATTGATTCCCATTGCCATTCGCATGCCAAAAATAGCACTACCTAAAATGGTGTAAATAATAATTCCGAATGAGTTGAGTAAGATTCCGGCCACACCGCGCCACGCTTCCATAAAGCCCCAAACAGTAGCTTGTTTGTGGGAGCTTGAAATCCCTTTGATACTTTTTTGAATCGTGGGCCAATAAATCGCATCGCCAAACAGTCCAAACAGGCAGAAAATAATGATTAACGCGCTGTAAGGTAAATGCGGGACAAATGACATAATGAAAGCACAAATGCCGTAACCCAATAAATCAATCGTCAGTAAGTAGCGGATATTGATTTTATCTTGCAACCATCCAAATGCTAAGTAGCCGATAATTTGAACGATGCCGATCAAACCAAATAATGTTCCAAAGGCTGCGTTTGACGTACCCAGAACCGCACGGAAAGGTTCATATAAAACTTCGCGCAATCCGACGACGGAATAAATTGTTTGGGTCGTGCCCACGATGATGAAAAATTGTTTTAGTTGCTGACTGTTCATGCCTAAATATCTTTTTAGTTTGGCACTTAAGCCGTGTTCTTTAGGATGCACAATTTCTCGTTTGATATCCATTAAGTGAAACCCCTTTCTTTATTGTTTCTATAGTGTACTAGTAAATTAGACTCAAGCGGTATTATAAAATGCAACAAAAAATATTGTAGATTGAAAATAAATCGCTTATAGTTAAACTAAATATATCGTTAAATGAATCGAGGAAGATGATGAAAGCGTTTTTAGATATTTTAAAGCCGAATGAATTGATCTATCCTAATACCGTTTCAATTGGTTGGAAACAAGGAAAAGTTGACCGTCCCCACGGGCATCCTTACTACCATTGGTTACAAACGGATCAAGGTGAAGGCACGATCAAGATTGCAGGAGAAGTCATTACACTGTATAAACACGATGGCATTTTGATTTCGCCATTTGTGCCCCATGCTTATTTTTCAAAACAACATTGGCAAACGAATTACTTGACGTTATGCGGTTATGCTACGACTTTTTTTCCTAAGTTGTTAGGGGAGCAAAAATTTTATTTGTTGCGAGATGCGCGTCATGTGACTACCGACTTAGTCCAATTGGCTGATGGGCTAGAACAAGCAATTCCTGATAAAATGATCTCGCAATTAACGTATCAAATCTTTACCGAGCTACGAGAAACGATTTTAAAAGCGTCGGTGGGGAAAAATAGTGCTAGCCCGATCTATTGGGAAGCTAAAAAATATATTGATAGTAACTACATGCAAAAAGTCACCATCAAGCAAATGAGTCAAGATTTTCATGTCTCGCCGCAGTATTTGATCAAAATTTTTAAGCAAACCGTGGGAGTCTCGCCGTATCAATATTTATTGAATCGACGCATTTCGGAAGCTAAAAAATTATTGGTTTCAAATCATGACTTATTAATTTCAGAGATTGCCGCACTCGTTGGGATGGACAATGTTAGCCATTTCATTGAATTGTTCAAGAAATACGAAAATTGTACACCGTTAGAATTTCGGACGATTTTTTATCAAGGAAGGAATGCGCATGACTAAAAACTATCATTTTGGTGGTTATGAGATATTTTTTTTAACTGAAGCTACCGATGTGATTCGGCTTTCAAAAGTGATCATGGTGGCAGAAAAATTTAAACTGGTGAATGAAGATTCGTGGAGTTTACGTTTGCAAGCAGATAGTGAAGTGATAATTTTTTTAAATGTTACCAGTTATCAACAATTAGCTAAAAAATATCATCGACTTATTCCACTATTAACAGCGAAATCTAAAACCAAAATCTATCTTTTACAGCAACCCTTGCTGGACGAAAATACGCATGAAAAATTTTGCGCATTATTGCAAAAAAATATTACGTATTTGCAGCGTAAAGAAGCTCTGCTTGTTCCTCAAATCATTTCTTCAAGTAAAAATCTTGCCGGATATCGCGAGAATTTAGGCAAGCAACGAACACATCATTTTTTAGACTATGAAATCCCACAAGAAGAAAAAAAGCTTGCACGATTAGAACTGATCAAAGCTAAAACGATTTTAAAACGCCAACGGTATGAACAACTGTTACAGTGTTTTAATTTATTATAGAGTGGTTTTTCGTCAGTTAAAGTGGGTGTTGATTTCTAAAAACTTTTCTTAACAATTGACGCCACTTAGCTTGAGCGGTGGCATTTCCGGTAAAAATCTCGTATAATGAATAGCAGTGAATTTTTTGAAAGAAAAGAGGATGCAGATGGCGTATCAAGCACTTTACCGGGTCTGGCGTTCGCAACGGTTTGATGATCTTGTTGGGCAAGAAGCGATCACGAAGACGTTGAAAAACGCGATCCAACAAAAGAAGACCTCACATGCTTATTTGTTTACCGGACCGCGAGGAACTGGGAAGACGAGTGCGGCAAAGATTTTTGCCAAAGCCATCAATTGTCCCAATAGTGTCGATGGCGAGCCGTGTAATGAATGCGAGATGTGTCGTTCAATCACGGAAGGTCGGCAAGAAGACGTGATCGAGATCGACGCGGCTAGTAATAACGGTGTCGAAGAGATTCGTTTTATTCGTGACCGAGCCAATTATGCACCGACGACCGCGGCTTATAAAGTTTATATCATTGATGAAGTTCACATGTTGTCAAACGGCGCCTTTAATGCTTTGCTAAAGACATTGGAAGAACCTAAAGAACATGTGATTTTTATTTTAGCGACGACTGAGCCGCATAAGATTCCGGCAACGATCATCTCACGAACACAGCGATTTGATTTTAAACGGATCTCGGTTACAGCAATCGTGGACCGCATGCGTTACATTTTAGAGCAAAGTGATCTGACTTATGAAGAACAGGCATTGCAAGTGATCGCGCGAGCAGCAGAAGGCGGGATGCGGGATGCATTGAGTATTTTGGATCAAGCGATCTCGTTTAGTACGGAGACGATCACGCTTGATGATGCGCTAGCTGTCACGGGCAGTTTGACTTCAGAGATGATGGATGCTTATTTGGGCGCTTGCTTTGAGCAAAATGTCAGCGAAGCATTAGCAGTTTTGGAAAATATGTTAGCTGAAGGTAAAGAAGCCCGTCGTTTAACGGAGGATTTATTGTTGTATTGCCGTGACTTATTGATGTATCAACAGGCGCCAAATTTATTGGCCAACCAAACGCTCGTGACGGAAAAATTTCAGCAGCTCGCTCAAGGTGCCAAGCCGAATCACTTGTACCAGATGATCAAAATTTTGAGTGAGACGCAAAATGAGATCCGTTTTACGAACCATGCGAACATTTATTTGGAAGTAGCAACAGTTAAACTAGCCTCGATTGGAGAAACGCCCGCTATGACTAAAACAGCGGACGATCAGTTGCCAGCTGCGGCACAGCCAGTAGACAATCAAACGATTCTCGAGTTGAAAAATCAAATCAGTCAATTGCAGCAAGAACTCCAGCAATTAAAAACGCAACCGAGTGCGGCACCTGTAAGTGAGCCGAAAAAAACAGTCCGTAAGCCGACCAATAGCTACCGAGTTCCAACCGAGCGGGTGTATCAGGTCTTAGCGGATGCGACCAAAACGAATTTACGAGAAGTACAAGGGATTTGGGAAGATCTTTTGTTAGCACTTTCGGTGACGCAACGCGCGATGTTAAAAGCCAGTGAGCCAAAAGCTGCGAGCCCTAAAGGATTATTGATCGCGTTTGATTATGAGATCGTTTGTCAACGAGCTGATCAAGATGCAGAATTAAAAACCAGTTTAGAAAATATCATTAGCATGATGGTGAAAGACTATACACCTGAGCTCGTGTTTATTACGCGAGAAAGTTGGCCGCAATTGCGCAGAGCATTTTTGAGTCAACACAAAGAAGAACTAGATTTAGGCGATGAGACGGATGATGCTGAGATCGAACTAGTTCCCGAAGAAAATCAAATTGTCGAGCAAGCTAAAAGTTTGTTTGGCGATCTTGTCAAAGTCAAAGAGGATTAAAAAGGAGACGATACGATGCGTGGAATGGGAAATATGCAAGGCATGATGAAACAAATGCAAAAGATGCAAAAAGAAATGGGAAAAGCTCAAGAAGAATTGAATCAAACTGAATTTACCGGTACCGCAACAAATGAGCTCGTGAAAGTGACGTTTACTGGTGATAAAACGTTGAAGGCGATCACGATCAATCCAGAATTGATCGATCCAGAAGATCCAGAGATGCTCCAAGATATGATCATCGTAGCGGTCAATGATGGGATCGAAAAAATCAATCAAGCGACCGAACAAACGATGGGCAAATACACGAAGGGCTTGCCAGGCTTTTAATTAAATTTCTCAGGCTGACTGATGCGTTAGTTTGTTCTGCGGATTAGAGCAGGGAACAAAGGAGATTAGAGATGCAATATCCAGAACCGATCGCGAAATTGATTGAAAGTTATATGAAGCTGCCGGGAATCGGCCAAAAGACTGCGACTCGGTTGGCTTTTTTTACCATTGATATGCAAGAAGAAAGCGTCAATGAGTTTGCTAAAGCTTTGATCAGTGTTAAACGCGATCTGCATTTTTGTAGTGTGTGCGGCAATATCACAGAAGAAGATCCGTGTGAGATCTGTCGTGATACGACCCGCGACCGCAGTAAGATTTTAGTAGTGGAAGAGCCTAAAGATGTGATGGCGTTAGAAAAGGTCCGTGAGTATCACGGTTTATATCATGTGCTGCACGGGGTGTTGTCGCCGATGGAAGGCACGGGCCCAGATGATATCAACATCGCATCATTGATCAAACGACTGCATGATGACACGGTCAAAGAAGTGATCATCGCGACTAACGCGACTTCAGAAGGGGAAGCGACTGCCATGTATCTGTCTCGCTTGATCAAACCAGCGGGAATCAAAGTGACGCGACTAGCACATGGTCTATCTGTAGGCAGTGACATCGAGTATGCGGATGAAGTCACCCTCTTAAAAGCTGTTGAAGGACGCCGTGAATTGTAATTTTCTTTTCACGGTGTTTTTGTGTACAATGGAAGATAATTGGAGGTTACAGTGTGAAAGGCTTATTTATTACTATTGAAGGACCCGATGGCGCGGGCAAGACAAGCGTGATCGAAAAATTATTTCCTCGGCTCCAAGTGTCAACGAGTGTGCCGATTATGAAAACACGTGAACCGGGTGGGATCGCAATCGCTGAAAAGATTCGGCAGGTGATCTTAGACCCTCAAAATAAACTGATGGATGAGCGGACCGAAGCGTTGCTATACGCCGCGGCTCGTCGTCAACATTTAGTCGAAAAAGTTTGGCCTGCTCTAGAAAGTGGGACGCTTGTATTATGCGATCGATTCGTTGATAGCTCACTTGCTTATCAAGGGGCTGGTCGGAAAATCGGGATTAAAGCGGTGGCGGCAATCAATGAATTTGCCATTGAAGGAACGACACCTGATCTGACATTGTATTTAGATATAGATGCAAAGACCGGTTTAACACGGATTCAAAAAAACCGGCAAGCACAAATCGATCGCTTAGATGCGGAAAGTTTAGAATTCCATGAGCGTGTCCGCACGGCTTACTTACAACTTGCCGCTGAAAATACGGAACGGATTAAAGTGATCGATGCTAGTCAAGCACTTGATCAAGTCGTCGCACAATGTTTACACCAGATCCAAATACGCTACCCGAAATATTTTGAAACGGAAGAGGGATAGATCATGAAATTAATTTTAGCAATCGTACAAGATAAAGATTCAAATCGTTTGGCCAATGAGTTTATTGATGCGAATGTCCGGGCGACCAAACTATCTTCGACTGGCGGCTTTTTAAAAGCGGGCAATAGTACGTTTATTATTGGGATCGAAGACGAACGGGTCGAAGAGACTTTAGCGTTGATCAAAAAAACATGTCAAGCACGGACACAATATGTGACAACACCGGTTACGTTAGATATTTCATTAGATGGACAAGTCCCTTACCCCGTCGAAGTGGAAGTGGGCGGCGCTACCGTGTTTGTTTTACCAGTGGAAGGATTCCACCAATATTAAAATGGAAAATTTAACTGAAATGCAGCCAGTCGTCTTCCGGCAGCTCCAAAATAGTTTTACCAGCCACCGGTTAGCGCACGCATATTTATTCGAAGGCGATCAAGGAACGGGTAAGGAAGTAATGGCTCAATGGTTTGCCCAGCATTTGTTTTGTACCAATTTGCAAAATGGTTATCCTTGTGGGAAATGCAACAACTGTGTGCGAATCAAAGAGCAAGAGCATCCCGACGTTTTCGAGATCAAACCTGAGGGGCAAACGATCAAAGTCGATCAGATGCGCGCGCTACAATCCGAATTGAGTAAAAGCGGATTTGAGACGAATAAAAAAGTCGTGATCATCCAGAAAGCTGAAACGATGAATGTCAATTCGGCCAACAGTTTATTAAAGTTTTTAGAAGAACCGCCACAAGGATTAACGTTGTTGCTGTTGACCCAAGCACTGGGAAAAATTTTGCCCACGATTCGTTCTCGTTGCCAAGTGATCCATTTCCAAGCGTTGTCAGCTGAAAAATTGCAGCAACGGTTATTAGCTGATGGCATCACGCTTAAAACAGCTGAGCTTTTGGCGAGTCTGACTAACAGTTACGCAAAAGCAGTTGAATTCTCAAATGATGAATGGTTTAATGAGGCTAGGCAAGCGATTGCGCAGTGGTTCGATTATTTATCCCAGCAAGACTTGCAAGCTTTTATTTATGTTCAAAAAAAATTGATCAAGCTCTTCAAAGAAAAAGATCAGCAAGCACTCGCTTTTGAGATCTTACGTTATTATGTCAAAGAAACGCGCGATGCGTTGTTGTTGAGTGATGAAAAAAAAGCGTTGGCTTATAATCGATTGTTAGAAGAAGTGTTGCTTTCCGGTCAAAAGTTAGCTGCAAACGTCGCTTTTCAAAATGTGGCGGAGCAGCTCACATTGCACGCGGTGAAGTTACACGCATAAGTCCAGCAGAAAGTGGGGGATCAGATGGTGGAAGTCGTAGGGGTACGCTTTCGAGAAGCCGGTCATATTTATTATTATGCGCCAGGCAAACAAGAATACTTTTATAACGATAAAGTCCTAGTGGAATCGCAGCAATCGCATCAGATGGCGACGGTCGCCATTCCTAAAATCGAGCTTGATCCCAAAGATCTGGCTGACAATGTCAAAACGATTTTACATAAAGCTTCGGCCAAAGAATTGAAAAAAGAGCAACAAAATCAAAAAGATGCCAAAGAAGCTTTCAAGATCGCCAAAGAAAAAATTCGTAAACATGAACTTGAGATGAAATTGATCCAAGTGGAATATATGTTTGATCGCAGTAAAATGATTTTTTATTTTACTGCAGATGGAAGGGTCGATTTTCGAGAATTAGTCAAAGATCTAGCGTCTGTTTTTCGAACTCGGATCGAGTTACGTCAGATCGGTGTGCGAGACGAGGCGAAGATCTTAGGTGGGATCGGGCCATGTGGTCGTCAATTATGTTGTACAACTTTTTTAGGCGACTTTATGCCGGTATCTATCAAGATGGCAAAAGACCAAGGCCTGTCTTTGAATCCAACGAAGATCTCGGGTCTATGCGGTCGTTTGATGTGTTGCTTGAAATATGAAAACGATGAATACGAAGCAGCTAAACGCGCGTTGCCAGATTATGGGAAAGAGATCAAAACACCAGATGGTAAAGGGCGCGTGGTCGGTTTGAATTTATTGAGTCGGATCGTAAAAGTACGATTAGTCGGTCACGATATCCCAGTTGAATACCATGCCGATGAATTGATCAAAACTAAAGCAGGTGACCGACATGATGGATAAACGTTCAGTGTACGATGGACTGAATCGTTTACAAGCGGAGATGGAAGATAATCTAGCTGAGCTGACTGAAATGAAGACGACGCTGTTAGATTTGATCGAAAAAAACGTCACGCTCGAAATGGAAAATGAACGGCTGCGGGAGCGGATCGCCGAAATGGAGCCGAAACCTAAAAAAGCGGCGTTTACGAGTGAAAGCCATAGTGAGCTGTCCTCATCACGGCAAAATTTAGAGCGGCTCTATGAAGAAGGCTTCCATGTCTGTAATGTTTTTTTTGGTTCGCGTCGGGAAAATGATGAGCCTTGTGCCTTTTGTATTGATGTCATCTATCGCGAGCGGGATCAGAAAAAATAAATAATGTAGGATCAAAAAAACGACGAAAACCGCAATTCGGTCACGTCGCTTTAACTAAAAAAGTCAGGAGTAGGACAGGTCTTAGGTCCTGCTCCTTTCTATTTTAAGCTTCATGAAAAAAATGAGTTCAGCTGACGGGGAAAGTCGTGCCGCTCATTTTACTTAGAAGAAGGAGGAACCAAAATTGCAAAGTCAAAAAAGTTTTAAGTCCGATGCTGGTTGTCTGTATTTAGTCCCGACGCCCATTGGAAATTTGGCGGATATGACATATCGTGCAGTGGATACGTTAAAAGCCGCCGATCTGATTGCAAGTGAAGATACACGCAACACGCAAAAACTGTTGAATCATTTCGCGATCAAAGTCCCGCAAAAAAGTTTACACGAGCATAACTTCAAAGAACGGATCCCAGAATTTTTAGCACTATTGACCGCGGGTAAAAAAATCGCGCAAGTCAGTGATGCCGGCATGCCTTCAATCAGTGATCCAGGCCATGAGCTAGTCATAGCTTGCATCGAACAAAATATTCCGGTCGTAGCACTTCCAGGAGCCAGTGCGGGAATCACGGCTTTGATTGCGTCCGGACTTTCACCACAACCATTTTTCTTTTATGGCTTTTTAGCGCGTAAAAAAAGTGCTCAAAAAAAAGAATTAGAACAGTTGGTTGATCAGGCAGGAACGTTGATTTTTTATGAATCGCCTTATCGAGTCAAAGAAACACTGACCAACATGCAAGCGGTCTTTGGCGAGCGGCAAGCGGTCATCTGCCGTGAGCTGACAAAACTCTATGAAGAATATTTACGCGGAACGTTTAGTGAGTTGTTAGCGTATTTGGAACAGCAACCGTTAAAAGGTGAGTGTTGTCTTTTGATTGAAGGAACGTCAGAAAAAAACGCGGCACCTGAATTAGTGGGAACGTTAAAAGAACAAGTCGATGTGTTGATCACCACCGGCTTCAGCAGCAAAGACGCTATTAAGCAAGTAGCGAAAAATAATCAATTGAAAAAGCAAATCGTTTATAATCAATACCATGAGATTGAAGGGCACGAATAGTGGAACGGCTATTCGTGCTTTTTCTATGTAAAAATTCCTAACATCAAACGTCATTATTTTCAGAAAATTTAATTTATTTTTCGCTAATAGCTAGTTTTTTCGCTGGATGATGTTAGAATAATTACCATCAAATGAAGGGGTGGTTCGATGAAAACGGGAAATATTGCTTTTATGATTAGTTGTTCGGCGCTAGTTTTTCTAATGACGCCCGCACTCGCTTTTTTTTACGGAGGGTTAGAACGGCGCAAAAATATTTTGAATACGATGTTGATGGTGATCTGCACGATGGGGCTAGCTTCCGTTATCTGGGTTGTAGCGGGTTATTCGCTTTCATTTAGTGGGCAGGGCCTAGTGATTGGCAATTTGAATAAAGTTTTGTTCAATCATGTCTCGTTAACGAAAGGTCCTCAAATCCCGGAAGCTTTGTTTGCCTTTTTTCAAATGATGTTTGCGCTGATCACGACTGCGATTTTAACGGGATCAGTTGTGGGACGCATGCGTTTTTCAGCGATTTTTTTGTTTATCGCTTTGTGGCTGCCGCTAGTTTATTTTCCGATGGCTCACATGGTATGGGGCGGAGGACTCTTGCATCGACTCGGATCGATTGATTTTGCTGGTGGAAATGTCGTTCACATCAGTTCAGGGATTTCAGGTTTAGTGTTGGCAATCGTTTTAGGCAAACGACGTGAGTATCAATTGACGGAGTACCGGCCGCATAATGTCCCGTTTGTCGTGTTAGGCGCAGGGTTATTGTGGTTTGGCTGGTTCGGCTTCAATGCTGGTTCAGCTCTGGGCGCAAATGCACTCGCGATTCATGCACTACTTACGACAAATACCGCGGCAGCTTGTGGCATGCTTTCTTGGATGTTGTTAGAACGCGTGCTGCACGGTAAGCCGACAGTCGTTGGAGCTTGTACTGGCGCAGTCGTAGGATTAGTTGCGATCACACCAGGGGCGGGGTATGTTTCCTTGTGGTCGAGTTTATTGATCGGAACATTCGTCAGTCCCTTCTGCTATTTTTTTATCGGAGTCATCAAAAAAAAATTAGCGTTAGACGATGCGTTAGATGCTTTTGGTTGTCACGGGATCGGCGGGATTTTTGGCGGAGTCGCGACCGGTCTGTTTGCTGATCCTGCTGTGGGAGGCAAAGCTGGTTTATTGTATGGAGGAACGCATTTATTTGTGGCGCAACTGTTAAGCATTCTCTTCACGTTACTATTTGCCGGGTTAATAAGTTTTATTATTATCCAAATCATCAAACGCTTTATACCGATCCGTGTGTCAGAAAATGAAGAAGCAGTCGGACTGGATCAAGTGGAGCATGCTGAGTCCGCTTATCCAACTTTTATGGGACTTGATTCATAAGTGGGATTGACTAGAAATTAAGCAAGCTCAGTAAAAAATCGGAGGCAAAAAAATGAAAAAAGTTGAAGCGATCATTCGTCAAGAAAAATTAGAAGCATTGAAAGCTGCAGTCCACGAGCATTACGAAATCACTGGAATGACGGTTGCTCAAGTGCTAGGTTGCGGTCAACAAAAAGGTCAAAATTATGTACGAGGCCAAAAAGTTTTAACAACGCTGCTGCCAAAAGTAACCGTGAGTTTTGTATTAGCCGATGAAGCAGTCGAGTCGGTGATCGATCTGATCATCGACATCTGTCACACTGAAGAAGTAGGGGATGGGAAAATCTTTGTTTATCCGATTGAAGAAGTGATCCGCATTCGGACGCGAGAACATGGACGCTCTGCGATCAGTTGAAAAAATGCGCAACGACTTAGGTAGCCGTTGCGCATTTTGATTTTTCAGCAGAAATAAAAAAACCACCACGGCCGTCGCCGCAGCGGAAATGAAGGTTGTTGTTTACTCTTGGTAGGAGTAAGTATGAAAAAACCAATTCGGGATAACTGGTATGTCATTATCTTAAGGTAACCGCTTTATTTTTTGATGAATGCTGTGTTTTTTGTCGCTAAGAATTTTATGAGAAAAGACTTATGAAAAATAATGAGAAAGTGTCGTGAACTGATTTTAATTTACAGTTGGAGATTGCGTTTCTTTTTGCTCAAATAATAAGCTATGTTACACTAAAAATGAATGAAAGATTTTATTAGGAGGGTTTCATATGGCAAATATCAGTAAAAAAGTATTATCTGAGTTGACTTCTGTCAAAGGACCATTTGTGACAATCATGTTGAATACACACGTGGCACATCAAGAAGTAGAACAAGATCAAATCTTATTCAAAAATTTTGCAAAAGAAGCGAAAAAACGTTTTGAGAAAAAATACACTGACCAAAGCTTTGTCCCATTCCAAGAAAAAATCGATCAATTATTAGCTGATCAAGCTTTTTGGCGTAGTGCGACGAAAAGTGTTGCAGTCTTCATCACAAAAGATGACGTCAATGTCCATCGTTTGAGCATTGAAGTGGATGATCAGTATTATGTCAGCGACTTACCATATCTATTAGCAGTCGTAAAAAATGCACAGTTCAATTATTCCTACTATATGTTAGCGTTGAACCGCGATTCAATGAAATTGTATCTAGTTAAAAACAAAGCGGTCAAAGCCGTTGAGTTGCCAGCAGGAGCACCAACAGATCTAGTGACTGCCTTAGGTGATGAATTAACTGGCGGAAACTTGAACTTTACCTCCCAAGGTGGGAATACTCGGACCGGTGAGGGAGTTTCTTATCACGGCGTTAACTCAAAAGACGAAGAAGTCGAGATCGACTGGGTCAATTACTATCAAGCAGTCGATAGCTTCTTAGCTAATGAATTTGAAAATCCAGAGAACTTACCGATCTATCTCTTTGCCTTACCGGAAAACCAAACGCAATTCAAAAAAGTTGCGAAAAATAGTTACTACTCAGACAAAGCCGTGGTTTCAGCTTCACCAGCTCAATTGAGCCAAAAAGAGATCGAAGCAGGCGCACAAAAAATTACCGAGCAATTGACAAAATCAGAAACTGGCGAATACAACGAATTGATGAATAAAAAATTCATTGATCAACTAGTCGATATCAAACTAGCTGCTCAAGATGGGAAAGTATCGCACTTCTTTATCGCAACTTCTAATTTAGCACCCGGCTTTGGAGATGATCCAGATGCGGAATATGATCGCCGGCAATTATTAAATGAGATCGCCGACAATGTGATCAAAAATAGCGGACAAGTCTATGTCTTGGATCAAAAAGATGCGCCAGATGAAAAGAGCCTGCTTGCGATTTTACGCTACTAATCCTTACGAAGTTATTAAGAAAAAAGTTTTTAGCAGTTTAAGTGGCACAAATCAGCAGAGTGTGCTATAGTAATAAATGTAGTTTTTGTACGGTATATATGGCAAGCTTGTTTCACACAACATCTTCCTTATTCACCCATCAAGTAATTACAAAATTTAGAATTATCCTAGGAGGATGTTTAACATGGAACAAGGTACAGTAAAATGGTTTAACTCAGAAAAAGGTTACGGATTTATCACTGCAGAAAACGGAAACGACGTATTCGTTCATTTCTCAGCTATCCAAGGCGACGGCTTCAAAACTTTAGAAGAAGGTCAAGCAGTGACTTTCGATATCGAAGACGGCCAACGTGGACCTCAAGCTACTAACGTAAACAAAGCTTAATTAGCTTTTTAAATTAGTCAGTTCTGCCAGTTGCTTTATGCAGCTGGCTTTTTTTGTTGTCTAATGCCTGCCTAAGCAATTTGTTTAGGTGGGCTTTTTTTATGCTGAATATCTTAAAATAATTTATTTTGGTAGTAGACATACTAACTATTTAATTGTCTTAAGATTTGACTCCTAGCTGGATCTTTTTTTCTAATGAGTAATTTTAAGCAATGGACGATTTGTTTAAATCAAACAAAATAAAATGGCATTTTGACTGATAAATTCCTTGTTTTTTCTATTAATTAAGAGTTATTCAAGATTAATCAAATAGGCTGTTTTTCGAAGTTAAAAGATTAGTAAACAGATCAAAATGGAGGTATCTTAGTAGTGAATTTTCTATTAGAATGATGAATAAAATCGTGAGAATCTTTATAAGAGATGGAGGATGATTAGGAATGAGTAAAGCAACAAAATTATTAGCATTAAGTTTTTTGATAGCGCCTACATTCCTAGCTGCAACTGTACAAGCAGAGGCACTGACGACACATGAAGAGCAACTCAATAGCCAGCCGACTAATGTTATGAAACCTGATGCATTAAATGACGCTGCGGTTAAAAAACCTAAGACGACGGTCACTTCAAATAAGTCATTGAACGATGCGGTAGAGTATACTGCGAATGAGACTGAGTATGCTGCTGGTGATCAATATGAAGGTTCTTTACATATCGTTAATCAGGATGGGACCCCCATTTCAGCCGGTTCTAGAATTATTATTTCTATACCTAAAGAGGCAGTGGATTATGATTCATGGGACTTTTCAGATCCTAATATCAGTCCATTATTTACTGTAACAACATCAAAAGAAAATAGCACACTAACATTTTCTTTTAAGTCTGATATTACTGGGAAGGCAGATATAAATATCATGTTTAGCGGTAAAGTTATCGGAGCTGAGGACAATGCTTATCCGGTAAGTGCAATGGCCCAAAATGCTGATGGAACTAGTGCAGGTGTTACAGTATACAATGATGAAATTATCATTCCAAAAAAGGTAGATCCCACTCCTATATATGGTCTTTTAAATATGTTTTGGGGAGTTGAACAGAGCCAAAAGCAAACTTCTTCCTTTATTGGAAAAAGACCCATTGATCTCAATAATATTCCAACGGGTGTATTTTCACGCAAAACGAATGCGGTCCAGAATTTTGTAGAAATAAATCCCAAAAATAAAACGTCATTAACTAATGACATGCATTATGAACTCGCGTATGAAATTAATTCTACTAAAAATTATGGGAAAGTTGCTATTAATGATTTTGAGGTGTTAGATGCTCAAAGAGGTGGGGCACTGGTACCTAGTAGCGCTTACAGTGTTACAAAGGAAGGAGCAAATAAATTAAACTTTATTTTTAAATCTCCAGCTGAAGGTGGCACCTATGGAGATGGAACACCAATCATTAATCCTAATTCAAAATATATCATCAACGTGACTTCCTCGGCAACTGATGATGGCGATGTGTACAAGGCGGATTCTGTCTTACAAAGAAAAGAAGCGCACTCCACTACACCAGTCTCAGAACAAGAATTCCCATTGAACATTATGTTTACGAGAGAAGGAAGTAGTAACGTTTTTCCTAATCTAAAAGTAGCTGATAAAGTCTTTAACGTAGGTGAATTAACTCAGGAAAATATTTTAGCAAAGTTGAATAAAGGTGTTACGGCAACTGATCCAATTGATGGAGATCTCACTTCAAAGATCGTGACAAATTACTCAGATTTGCTTAAGTTTAAAGATACTCCAGGTATTTATCAACAGAAAGTACGCTATAGTGTAACCAATCTCAAAGGTAACAGCTCGACTCAACCGATCACAGTCGCTATCATAGATAAAGCAAAAGCTGCAGATTTAACTGTTAGTTACCAAGATACTGAAGGAAATAAAATTGCTGATGATATTATAAAAAGTGGTGAATTAGGAAGTCCGTACACAACGGAACAAAAAGTGATTGAAGGCTATACGTTTAAAGAAGTCAAAGGAAATGTGAATGGGAAATTAACCGCTGATCCCCAAACAGTAACGTATATTTACACGAAAGATCCAGTGCAAGCGGCAAATGTAACCGTGAACTATCAAGATAGCGCAGGGAATACAATTGCTCCGAATGTAGTTAAGAATGGGAACGTCGGAGATCCCTATACGACAGAACAAAAAACAATACCAGGTTATACGTTTAAAGAAGTCGAAGGAAATGTGAATGGGAAATTAACCGCTGATCCCCAAACAGTAACGTATATTTACACGAAAGATCCAGTGCAAGCGGCAAATGTAACCGTGAATTATCAAGATAGCACAGGGAATACAGTTGCAGCAACGGAGGTCAAAAGTGGGAATGTTGGCGATCCTTATACAACAGAACAAAAAACAATACCAGGTTATACGTTTAAAGAAGTCAAAGGAAATGTGAATGGGAAATTAACCGCTGATCCCCAAACAGTAACGTATATTTACACGAAAGATCCAGTGCAAGCGGCAAATGTAACCGTGAACTATCAAGATAGTGCAGGGAATACAGTTGCAGCAACGGAGGTCAAAAGTGGGAATGTTGGCGATCCTTATACAACAGAACAAAAAACAATACCAGGTTATACGTTTAAAGAAGTCAAAGGAAATGTGAATGGGAAATTAAC
>NZ_CACSLH010000018.1 GCF_902706605.1 Enterococcus sp. CSURQ0835
CGCTGATCCCCAAACAGTAACGTATATTTACACGAAAGATCCAGTGCAAACAGCAAGTGTAACTGCAAGTTATCAAAATACGGAAGGTGATCCGATTGCTCCAAATGTAGTTAAGAATGGGAACGTCGGCGATCCCTATACGACCGAACAAAAAACAATTCCAGGCTACGCACTAAAAGAAATAAAAGGGGATAAGACGGGCATCTTCAAGGATAAGGCTCAAACGATAACCTATATTTACACAAAAGCAGCTGTTTTGCCTGAACCTTCTAGTCAAACGGAGCAAAGTACGATTATACGCTACCCTAATAGTTCTGGAGACATCGTTAATTTAAATCATGGCTCCAGTATACAACCAACTTCGAAGTCTCAAGCTCTTTCAATTGAAAAACCAAGTAATTCAAAAAATAAATCTCTTGGACAAATAAATTCCAATACTCCAGTAAAGTCTAATGTAAGATATCCGAAAACTGGAGAAAGTAAACGAACTTCTGAGATTCTTTCATTGATTGGATTGGGTGTGGTCATCGCTGTTGTTTCGTTTGGAAAGATTATTTTAAATAAACGATAGTAAGCGAGGGGGACGAGGTAAACAATGACAATATCAATAGACGTTAAACAGTTTGGATTACTTAAGGGAAATGTTTCGGCATTTCCCTTTTTTATAAGTTTGAAATAATTATTGAGGGAATCAATTTTTTGAATTTCTCTTTTGCTTTCATTATAATGAAGAGATGATTTTTAGAAAGGGTGAGACGATGGCGACTGCACAAAATGACTTTGACTATTATCAGCGAACCATTCAACAAATGTATGATCGTTATTACATGAAGCGAATCATACTAGGTTTAGTTGCTTTAGCTATTTTTGTTGCATATACTTTTTTTATGAAAGAGCTGCTTTTGCTAAATGGAATATTGATCCTCATTATCGCTGTAGTCACTGGCTATTGGTTCGTCCAGCGGCAAAAATTTCCGGAAGTCTATCAAGCTTTTTTAGTTGAAAACGAACCACAGCTATCCATTCAATCAGTTGAAGAAGCGGAGTATACGTATAATATTAAAACAACTGGTCAGGTGATTCGGATAGCTAAAAAGGGTGCTCGTAATTTGCCATCTCAAAATAAACAGTACACATTATTAGTCGGGTTTGCTAAAAATCAATTTGCCCGCCAGCCGCTTCAAATTGTTTATTATGATTTATTAGCGTTGACGTACGAAGAAAAGTTTCGTTTGTCACGTAATGGCTATAGTCGGTTGCCAAAATTTTTACGGCGTTTTACGTGGAGCAATCTTAAAAACAGTGCGGGAAACGCAGCAAGTCTGATTTTTGGAAATTTATTTTTACTGTTTATCTTGTATCGCTTAATTCGATATATATTAGCTTTTTTACGCATGATGTTTTAAACCAGCAGATTTGCTGGTTTTTTATTTTTAGCTAAAACATGTTAAGATGGCAGTTAGAGTGTACAGAAAAAGGAGCGTCAGCGTCATGAAGAAGACTTATGCGGTAG
Organism: Enterococcus sp. CSURQ0835; assembly: GCF_902706605.1. Classification (GTDB taxonomy): domain Bacteria; phylum Bacillota; class Bacilli; order Lactobacillales; family Enterococcaceae; genus Enterococcus_A. The sequence continues at coordinate 1,514 of NZ_CACSLH010000018.1, forward strand.
TAGATATCGAAACGACGGGGACTGATCCGAAAAGTGATCGGATCATTCAGTTTGGTTGTGTTTTGATCGAAGACGACGCGATCGTCTCACGGCTGTCCATCGATATCAATCCTGACCGTCAGATTCCTAATCAGATCCGCACCTTGACCGGCATTACCAATAAGCGAGTCAAAGAAGCGCCATATTTTGAAGATGTGGCTCTAACGATCTATAATTTGCTGACGGATACGGTCTTTGTTGCCCATAATATTTATTTTGATTATCCCTTCTTAAATCACGAGCTGAAACGTTGTGGTTTACCAGAACTGGAGATACCTGGCATTGACACGGTAGAATTATCTCAGATCTTTTTGCCCACGTCATTGAGCTTTCGGCTAGGATATTTAGCCCAAGAGCTGGCCTTGACTCACGAAAATCCTCATCAAGCGGACAGTGATGCGGAAGTGACTGCCCAATTATTGTTGCGGTTAAAAGACAAGATGAAACGGTTGCCGTTTGTCACCTTAGAAGCAATCGCTGCGCGCGGTGAACACTTGGCCTTTCAAACGCAAACATTTATCGAAGAAGTGTTGACTGAACTGCGCGAACAGCCGCAAGAATTGGCGCCAGAGTTACAGATCGTAAATGGGCTAGCGTTACAAAAAAAAGCAGTTCCACTATTTGAAGAAAATTATTATCAACCGGCCTATCCGCGAGCAAAAAAAAATAAAGTCAAACTATATCAAGGTCGATTAGAGTTTCGTAAAGAGCAAGCACGGTTGATGAATCTCGTGTATGATTTTTTTCAGCAATCGACCGAAAAAAATCTTTTGATCGAAGCTGCGACAGGGATCGGTAAAACGCTGGGCTATTTATTGCCAGCTTGTTTTTTTGCGACACCAGAAAAACCATTAGTCGTTAGCACCGCGTCCTTAGTTTTACAAGAACAGATCATGATCCACGATTTGCCACTTTTAAATCAGTTGATGGAGCAGCCCTTACAAGGCGTCGTATTAAAAAGTAGCCGCCACTATATCAACTTAGCGCGTTTTTATCAAACGTTGCAACGACCGGTTGAGCAAAAACAATATGCTTTTTATCAAATGGCCGTTCTCGTTTGGTTGACGGAAACGAAGACCGGCGACTTCGACGAGTTAAACCAAACGAATTACAATCATCCATTTTGGCATGATATCAGTCATTATGGCACGCAGACTTTAGTTAAAAATGATCCGTTTTATGAAGTGGATTTTATTCGCCACCGCAATGAGCAGTTGAAACAAAGCAATTTGATCGTGACCAATCACGCGTTTTTAGCCCAAGAAGATGAACGCGAGTTTCCTGAATTGCCGACCACGCCGTATTTATTGATCGATGAAGCGCATCATCTGAATCATACGTTGAGTCGTCAAAGTACGGAACTGATCGATGTGACCGCTTTTCAAAAAATGATCCAGCAGCTGACTGAAAAAGCTTGGTTTGAAACGTGGCAAGTTCTGGCTCAAAAAGATCAGCAAAGTCAACATGCGTTAGCTTTATTACAAGAGATCGCCGGAGAACTGATTGAAGATTTAACTGATTTTTATCACGTGATCAGTGATTTGCCGACAACGGAACGGATCTTAGCAAAAGACCAGTTCGATCAATTGCCGTCGACTGGAGAAGAATTACTTTCGCGCATCGAAGTGTTGTACCAAGATGCAGTGACACTTACTGAACAACTCAAACGATATTTTCAGCAACAACAAGCGCGCTTTAGTTTGGCTGAACAAGATCAGCTAGCGCATTTTTTACGATTAGCAGAACGATTAGCAGTCGACGAACGAACCTTTCATGATTTTACGAACCAATTTGCGGCACGCTATGTCCGTTTCGTTGAACCAAAAAAAATGCGGTTCGGGCTGCAAGACCTCCAAGCGGATAATTTACCTCAAACAAAATGGTATCAACGCTTTGAACGGATCTTGTACATTGGTGGCACCTTAAAAGTTGGTAGTCAGCGGGATTACTTTCCAAAACGTTGGGGGATCGAAGCTAAGCTAAAAGTGATCCAAAGTCCTTATGATTATGCCAACCAAGCGCGATTGTATGTGCCAAGTGACAGTTTAGACATCCAACATGCTCCAGCAGAACATTATGCTCATTATTTAGCTGAAGTCGTCTGTCAGCTGGCGGGTCATGAGCAGCGACCGATTTTAGTGTTGTTCACATCCCATGATATTTTGCAACGCGTCTATCAAAATGTTCGCGGACCATTGCTGCAAGAAGGCCGCGAATTATTAGCTCAAGGAGTCGGGGGCAGTCGCGAGCGATTGTTGAAACGTTTTTTACTTTCAAAAGATGGGATCTTGTTTGGTGCCGATAGTTTTTGGGAAGGCATTGATTTACCAGGTGAGATTTTACAGTTAGTGGTCGTAACGCGTTTACCATTTGAAAATCCGCAACGGCCGCTAGTTAAAGCCCGCAACCAGTATTTAGAAGCCCAAGGACTCAATCCTTTTTACCAAGATTCATTGCCTCATACGGCATTGCGTTTGCGGCAAGCACTCGGGCGTTTGATTCGCGGACCACAAGATCGAGGCGTCTTGATCTTACTAGATGCGCGCTTTTTAACCGCGAGTTACGGCAGTCGTTTGCAAAAATCGTTGCCTAAAGATTTACCGATTGAAGAAAAACCACTTCATGAGATCATACTTTCTGCCAGTGAGTTTTTACAAGCGCCACAAATGTCAGATAATTCGTGAGGGTTGCCGGCTTATTTGGTATAATGAGTGAGACACGCGGGGTGGGAAAAAGTATGTACGAGCCCGGCCAAAATTTGTTACTTTAGTGAAGGAGTCCAATGTGAGAAGAAGGTTTAGACAACGTAAGCTGAATTATTGGTTACTGTTAGCCGTGATTATTTTGCTAGGATTCATCACAGCGGCTACCATGATGTTCATCAAAGCCAGTCGTCCTATGACACAAGCGCGTGCTGAAGCGGTGAAGATCGCAAAAAAACAGGCGCATTTAAAGACGGTGGATGAATTTTATTGGTTCAATCGCGGAAAGTCTTATTTTACCGTTACAGGAAAAAATGTCGATGACAAACCGATCGTCGTGATCATTCCTAAAACAGGCGATAAACTGCGGCTGTTAAGTCAAAAAGATGGACTGACAGAAGCTGATGTCCGGCAATTAATAGCGGAAAGACAACCGCAAGAAAAAATTGAAAAGTTAGCGCTAGGGATTTACCAAAAGCAAACCGTTTGGGAAGTGACGACGAAAAATAAAAACGGAGAATTGAATTATTACCTCTTGGCTTTTTCAAATGGTAAGAAAGTCAAGACGATCAAAAATTTATAATGGTAGGTGTAGTAAGTATGAAATTAGCAAAAAGAGCAGCTGAATTAGAGCCGTCAGTTACTTTAGCTGCGGCCGCTAAAGCTAAAGCATTAAAAGCAGCTGGTTTAGATGTGATCAGTTTAACGGTGGGGGAGCCGGATTTTACGACACCAGATAATATCGAGCAAGCTGCGATTGCTGCCATCAAAAGTGGAGAAGTGAGTTTTTACACTCCCTCAGGTGGAACGCCGGCCTTAAAATCAGCGATCATTCAAGCAACTAAAGAAACGTATGGCTTCACTGTTGCAGCCGAAAATGTCATGGTGGGTACCGGTGCAAAGTTTGCATTATATGCATTGTTCCAAGCGATCATCGATGAAGGGGATGAGGTCATCATTCCAACGCCTTATTGGGTGAGCTATGGTGAACAAGTAAAACTTGCGCAAGGGACACCGGTCTTTGTGGCTGCGACGCACGAAAACGATTATAAGGTCACAGTCGACCAATTGGAAGCCGCTCGGACAGACTATACGAAAGCAATTATCATCAATTCGCCATCTAACCCGACTGGTATGATTTATACCGAGGCTGAATTGCGCGCGATCGGTGAGTGGGCAGTGGCCCATGAGCTATTGATCGTGGCAGATGATATTTATGATCATTTAGTTTATAACGGAAATGTCGCTCATCACATCGCGTCTCTTTCAGATGCGATCAGACAACAGACCGTCATCATCAATGGGGTGTCTAAGACGTACTCGATGACGGGCTGGCGAATCGGTTATGCGATCGGTGATAAAAAAATCATCGCGGCGATGACATCGATCGCCTCGCAATCAACTAGTAATCCCACAGCCGTCAGTCAAATTGCGGCCATCGAAGCATTGACTGGTGAGCAAGCGACTGTCGAAACGATGCGTCAAGCATTTGAAAAACGATTGAATACGATCTATGAAGAAGTCGCGGCATTGCCTGGTTTCAAATTAGCAAAACCGCAAGGCGCTTTTTATTTGTTCCCGAACATCAAAGAAGCTATGGATTTAGGTGGCTACACTAATGTGACGACTTGGGTCAATGATTTGTTGGAACAAGAACAAGTCGCATTAGTTACTGGAGAAGGGTTTGGCGCGCCAGAAAATGTTCGGCTCAGCTATTCTTCTAGTCTTGAAGATTTGGAAGAAGCGGTGATCCGCATTCGGCGCTTTATTGAAAAGAGTCAAAAAAATTAGTTTTTAAGATAGGAGAGACACTTGTGAAACAGATTCAAATCATCGACGCCAAAGATCATGTTGGCGAAACAGTCAAAATCGGCGCTTGGGTTGCCAATAAACGTTCTAGCGGAAAAATTTCCTTTTTACAATTACGCGATGGGACAGCTTATTTCCAAGCCGTTGTGGTAAAAAGCGAAGTTCCCGCAGAAGTATTTGAACTTGCAAAAGAAGTCCACCAAGAAACTTCTATTTGGGTGACCGGGGAGATCCGAGAAGATGCGCGTTCAAAATTCGGTTATGAACTAGGTGTGCAAAGTATCGAGGTCGTTGGGGAAAGCCATGACTATCCTATCACACCTAAAGAGCACGGCGTCGACTTTTTGATGGATCACCGCCATTTATGGTTGCGTTCATCACAACAACACGCCATCATGTTGATCCGCAATGAAATCATTCGAGCAACGTATGAATTTTTCAATGACAATGGCTTTGTTAAAATCGATCCACCGATCTTGACGGGTTCAGCACCTGAAGGAACGACGGATTTGTTTGAGACTAATTACTTTGACCAAAAAGCGTACCTCTCTCAAAGTGGTCAATTGTATATGGAAGCCGCAGCCATGGCCTTTGGAAAAGTTTTTTCATTTGGTCCGACCTTCCGTGCGGAAAAATCAAAAACTCGCCGGCACCTGATTGAATTTTGGATGATCGAACCCGAAATGGCGTTCATGCACCAAGAAGAAAGTTTGGAGGTCCAAGAACAATATGTGGCTTACTTAGTCCAAAGTGTCTTAGATCATTGTGATTACGCGTTAGATACTTTAGGTCGTGATAAAGAATTGTTGAAGAAATATACGCAACTACCTTATCCACGAATTTCTTACGATGATGCGATCGAATTATTGAAGAAAAATAATTTTGACGATATCGAATGGGGAGATGATTTTGGTTCACCACATGAGACGTTTATCGCAAATTCATTTGATCGTCCCGTTTTCATTTTGAATTATCCGAAAGCGATCAAACCATTTTACATGAAGCCACATCCAACACGAGACGACGTCGTGATTTGTGCTGATTTGATCGCGCCAGAAGGTTATGGTGAGATCATCGGCGGCTCAGAACGGGCGACTGACTACGAATATTTATTGGAACAAATCAAAGCAGCTGGCTTAGATGAGGAAGAATATTCTTGGTACCTTGATTTGCGGAAATATGGTAGCGTGCCACATGCTGGGTTTGGACTAGGACTAGAACGGACGATCACATTTATTACGGGGATCGAACATGTGCGAGAAGCCATTCCATTCCCACGTTTGTTAAACCGGATCTATCCATAAGTAAATTCAAAAAATCCGATCTGATAATTTGTCAGGTTGGATTTTTTTTGCAATCAAAGCGAGCTGACTTGCTAAAAATATCAAAGCAGTTAGCAAACTTTTGGTTCGAGCAAGTGAGTATGTCATAATAAAAGAGAGGTGAAGCAGATGGGGATTTTTTCGTGGTTTAAAAGGAGGGAGACGATGCGAATTTTATTTATTGGTGACAGCATCACGGATGTGGGGCGTACGCAAACAAAATATGGAGCACTTGGTCATGGCTACCCACTTTTGATCAGTGGAGCTTTGACGAAAGACTATCCCACCGAAGCGATCGAATTTTTTAATCGCGGTATCAGCGGCAATCAAGTCAGCGATCTGAAAGCGCGTTTTGAAACCGATTGCTTAGCTTTAAATCCTGATGTCGTTTCGATCTTGATCGGGATCAATGACACGTGGCACACAGTTGGGACTAAACAATTTGGAACGCCAGTTGCTGCTGAAAAATTTGAAGCCGACTATCGAGAGATCTTGAACCAGTTAAAGCAAGCGCGGGTGAAAAAAATTATTTTACTCGAGCCTTTCGTATTACCGTATCCAGCTGATCGTAAGACGTGGCGCTGCGATCTTGATCCAAAAATCCAGATCGTACGCAAGTTAGCGTTGGAGTTTGATACCTTGTTCGTACCACTGGACGGAATATTTAATCAGTTAGGTATTCGCTATGGCTTTGACAAATTTACTTTAGACGGTGTACATCCCACACCTGCTGGTCATCAAGTGATCGCCGAGCAATGGTTGGCGGCAGCATCTAGTGAGTGGCTATTCGAATCAAGTTAATATCTTTAAATAATAATTGAAAGCGACTTTTTGAGCTAATCGCAAATAAAAAATTATTTGCAGTTAGAATGAAAAAGCTTTCTTTTTTAGTTGACACATGAACATATATTCATATATAATATAAATGAAGAAACATTCATGTGTTAATTTGAAAGAAGGGACTGTCATGGAAAAAATTTATCATTTAGCAGGACTGGACTGTGCGAATTGCGCAGCAAAAATTGAGCGGAATATTCAACAGATCAAAGGGGTCAAATCTGCGCGAGTCGATTTTATGACGACAAAGTTAACGATCGAAGCAGAAGAAAAAGAAATGGACCACGTGTGTGCGGAAGCGAAAAAAATTGTTCATAAACTCGAGCCGGATGTTGAACTACAAACAGAAGTGATCCCGAAAAGCGAAGGCTTAGATCGCAAAAAAATCGTTCAGATCGGTGCAGCACTTTTAGCGCTGTTGTTCTTAACCGTTTTTAAGTCAGCGTCGCTGTGGGAAATAGTAGCGTATGTAGTCGTTTATCTTTGGATCGGTTTTGATGTCTTGAAGACAGCGATCCTCAATTTATTTCATGGTGAGTGGTTTGATGAAAACTTTTTGATGGCACTAGCTACAGTCGGAGCTTTTGCGATCGGGCAATACCCAGAAGCGGTGGCAGTCATGTTGTTTTATCAGATCGGAGAATTTTTTCAAGACTATGCGGTCCAACGTTCGAAAAAATCGATCACTTCATTGTTGGCGATTCGACCTGATTCAGCTAATCTTTTAGTGGATGGAGCGGTTCGCGTCGTTTCTCCAGACTCAATTCGCGTAGGTGATGAGATCGTCGTAGCTCCCGGAGAAAAAGTTCCTTTAGATGGTTTGATCGTAAACGGCAATTCTTTAGTGGATACATCTGCATTGACAGGAGAATCCGTCCCTCGCAGTGTTCAAGCAGGTGAAGAGATTTTGAGTGGTTTTATCAATCAAAGTGGTCGCTTGGTGATCAAAGTCGAAAAAGTTTTTGGTGAATCAACAGTCAGCAAGATTTTAGATTTAGTGGAAAATGCCAGCAGCAAAAAAGCGCCAGCAGAAAATTTTATCACGACGTTTGCGCGCTATTATACACCGATCGTTGTGGCTTTAGCAGCTGCTTTAGCAATCATCCCACCACTTGTGACGAGTCAGCCATTTTATGATTGGTTGTATCGGGCACTAACATTTTTAGTGATCTCATGTCCGTGCGCGCTCGTGATTTCAGTTCCATTAAGTTTTTTTGGTGGGATCGGTGGTGCAAGTAAAGCTGGGATTTTGATCAAGGGGAGTAACTACATTGAAACGTTGGCTAAAATCAAAACGGTGGTCTTTGATAAAACCGGCACGTTGACTAAAGGTGTCTTTGCTGTCCAAAAAATTGAAACCTCATTGGAACAAGCTAAGTTTTTACACTTAGTCGCAAGCTTGGAACAACATTCCAATCATCCAATCGCGCAATCGATTGTTGCCGCGTATGGCAAAACTTTAGCGCCCGTTAGTGATCTGCAAGAGCAAGCGGGTTACGGAGTGAGCGGTGTAGTTGAGGGGCAGCAAGTCGTCGCTGGAAATGCTAAATTACTAACAAGCCGTCAGATTCCATTTGAACCAGTTACCGCGTTAGGAACGATCATTTATGTCGCGATCGATGAAACATATGCGGGCTACTTAGTGATCGCAGACGAATTGAAGGCCAATGTCAAAGAAACTCTGACGGCGTTGAAACAATCAGGGATCGAACAGACGATCATGTTGACCGGAGATAATGAAGTGATCGCTAAAACGATCAGTGATAAAATCGGAATCGATCAAGTGTATAGTGAATTATTACCAGCTGATAAAGTCAAACATCTAGAAGAACAATTAGCGTTGGATAAAAAAGTAGCGTTTGTCGGAGACGGTATGAATGATGCGCCTGTTTTAGCTCGAGCTGACCTTGGGATTGCAATGGGCGGATTAGGTAGTGACGCTGCGATCGAAGCTGCGGACGTGGTGATCATGGATGATCAGCCAGAAAAAATCCCGCTAGCCATTCAAATCGCGCGAAAGACGATGCGGATCGTAAAACAAAACATCGTCTTTGCGATTGGAATCAAAATTTTTGTGTTAGCGTTAGGCGCATTAGGATTTGCTTCGATGGCTGCCGCTGTATTTGCTGATGTAGGCGTGACAGTGCTAGCTGTTTTGAATGCAATGCGGTGTTTGAAAGTTAAAAGTTAAAAATATAGTTGTAAGCAGTGGCTGATTAATTTAGCTGCTGCTTTTTTTGCGAAAAAGCGCACACAATAAATTCTTAAACATTTATTTTATCGTCCATTTCACAATTCTAAAAAACATTTTTTATTTTTTTGAGGATATCGCTTGACCTTTTCCGATTACAAATGTAAACTCTGTTTGTAAGTTGATCTACAAATGTAATCACAAAGGGGGCGAATAATATGCCAACAATGACGCCAGTGAAGATCAGTGACTCAGAGTGGGAGATCATGCGAGTGATTTGGACGAAGCAAGCGGTGACCGCTCAAGAGATCATTGAGATTTTAAAACCAGCGATCGATTGGAAACCGGCCACGATCAAAACGTTATTAGGTCGTCTAGTTAAAAAAGAAGCGATCTACCCTGAACAAGCTGGGAAAAAATATATTTACCATCCTGCGATCTCAGAAGATGAAAGTGTTCGCAGTGCGACAGAAAATTTGTTTTCGCATATTTGTGCGAAGCGGATCGGCAAGACGATCGCCGAATTGATCGACGAGGCGGAGTTGACTGCTGAAGATGTCGAATTGATCAAGGAGCGTTTAGAACAAAAAGTATCCGTGGCTGAGATAAAATGTAATTGTATCCCAGGACAATGTGAATGTTCCCACCACCAACTATAAATTAGCGATCAATATATGTTAGATCCAGTATTACAAAAATAATCAAATTTAAAAGAGGAGTGTTTTATGATGAAACAAAAATTTGCGATCAACGGAATGAGCTGTAACCACTGTGTTGCCACAGTTGAAAAAACGATCAATGAATTGCCGGGAATTGAAAAGGTCAAAGTCAATTTGAAAAAAAATCAAGGTAGCGTCAAGTTCGATGAGACCCAGACGTCCGCGCAAGAAATCGCTGATAAGGTCAGTGCTGCAGGGTACGAGACTGAGGTGATCTAAATGGCGGAAGCGGCAGTGGAAACATTTGTGATCACAGGCATGACTTGTGCGAATTGTTCGGCGCGAGTCGAAAAAGAATTGAAGACAACGCCAGGAGTTAAAAGTGCTAATGTGAATTTAGCGACTGAAAAAGCGACTGTGGAATATGAGCCAACGATCACGCCTGAATTTTTGATCCAACGTGTCGAGTCGATCGGCTATGGTGCGATCTTATTTGATGAAGAACACAAGCAAAAAATCGCCGCTGAAAAAGCTGGCTACCTCCAAAAAATGAAACGCGATTTGATCATCAGTGCCATCTTAACGACACCGCTTGTCGTAGCAATGGTAGCCATGATCTTAGGGAGCAATGCGGGCTGGGTCCATGTCCTGCATTTACCTCTCGTTCAGTTACTGTTAGTGACTCCGGTTCAATTTGGGATCGGCCAACGTTTTTATCGAGGCGCTTACCACGCGTTAAAAACAAAAGCGCCGAATATGGATGTCTTAGTGGCGATGGGAACCAGCGCGGCTTACTTATTAAGTATCTATAATGGTTTTTTTAATCCTCACAACTCGGATCTTTATTTTGAAAGCAGTGCCATGATCATCACGTTGATTTTGTTGGGGAAATATTTGGAGCAAAAAGCTAAGACCAAGACGAGTGATGCGATCAAACAACTGATGGCATTGCAAGTTAAGACAGCGGCTATTTTACGGGATGGTCAAGAGTTTCAAATTCCCATCGAACAAGTCCAAACTGGGGATCGTTTGATCGTACGACCAGGTGAACAGATCCCCGTTGATGGTGAGATCGTTCGCGGACAAACGACATTAGATGAAAGCATGTTAACAGGTGAAAGTTTGCCCATCGATAAGAAAGTCACTGACCCAGTCTATGGTGGAACGCTGAATACGACGGGAAGTATCGAAGTGACCGCAACTCAAGTTGGCAGTCAAACGGTCTTAGCTCGGATCATCAAATTAGTAGAAGAAGCACAAGGTGAAAAAGCACCGATCCAACAAATCGCTGACCGCATTTCAAAAGTTTTTGTCCCCGTCGTTTTAGGGATCGCCGGTTTGACGTTACTTATTACCGGCTTTGTAACAGGTGACTGGCAACAAGCGATCGTACACAGTGTGGCCGTTCTTGTCATTGCTTGTCCTTGTGCGTTAGGGTTAGCGACGCCGACTGCGATCATGGTCGGTACCGGTTTAGGTGCTAAATCAGGAATCTTGATCAAAGGCGGCGGCGCGCTGGAAAAAACGGCCCATTTGACAACGATCGTCTTAGATAAAACTGGCACGATCACCAAAGGGCAGCCGCAAGTCACGGACTTTGAAAGTCAGGACCCTAAAAATTTAGCGCGACTAGTTAGTTTAGAAAATCAATCGGAACATCCATTAGCGAAAGCAATCGTTGCTTACGGGGAGGCTGAAACTTTATTACCGGTCACGGACTTTGAAAGTTTGACTGGCTTTGGGATCACCGGTAAGTTAGATAACCAAACGTATTTTGTCGGATCACGTCGCGGCATTTTGAAGCGTGGTTTTACGTTAGAGAATTTTCCACAAGTCGATTCATTGGAACAGTCGGGCAAAACGGTGATGTTTTTAGCCGATGAACAAGAAGTACTGGCACTTGTAGCGGTCAGTGATCAGATCAAAGACAGCTCGGCTGAAGCGATCAAACGCTTGAAAACAAAACTCAACGTTAAAATGTTGACCGGCGATAATCCGCAAACGGCCGCTTTCATCGGTGCTCAAGTTGGCTTGAGTCCAGCTGAGATCGTCGCCGAAGTCTTACCAGAAGACAAAGCGCAAGTGGTTAAAGCATTGCAAGCAAAAGGCGAAATCGTTGGCATGGTAGGTGATGGGATCAATGATGCACCGGCACTTGCCTTAGCTGACATCGGGATTGCAATGGGCAGTGGGACGGATATTGCGATGGAAACGGCGGATATCACGTTGATGAATAGTGATTTGTTATCAGTGGAAAAAAGTATTGCTTTGTCGCACAAAACATTGCGTAAGATCAAACAAAACTTATTTTGGGCTTTCTTGTACAATGTGATCGGGATTCCGTTTGCTGCGTTAGGTTTTTTGAATCCCATGATCGCCGGAGGAGCAATGGCATTTAGTTCAGTCAGTGTTTTACTGAATTCACTGAGTTTGAATCGGAGTAAAATTTAAGGTTGGAGGGATTGTTAGATGGCAAATAAGAAACAAGATCCAGCTCAGAATGACATGGGAAGCACGTCTTCCCATGAGCATTCTTCAATGGATTCAATGAGCCACGGTCATATGGACCACAACGAACAGGATATGGATCATATGAGCATGGACCATTCAATGCACGGAATGGAGCAGATGGATCATAGTCAGATGGACCACAGTCACATGGATCACGATTCGATGGGTGGGATGGATCACTCGATGCACATGGGTAACTTCAAGCAAAAATTTTGGTTATCGTTGGTCTTAGCGATCCCGATCATTCTTTTGTCACCCATGATGGGATTACGTCTACCATTTCAAATCACATTTCCCGGTTCGGAATGGGTTGTTTTGATCTTAGCAACGATTTTATTTTTCTATGGTGGGCAACCTTTTTTAAGTGGGGCCAAGATGGAAGTGCAAATGAAAAGCCCTGCGATGATGACGTTGATCGCGATGGGGATTTCGGTTTCATATATTTATAGTCTGTATTCCTTTGTGGCGAATAAATTAAATCCAAGTGCTCACGTGATGGATTTCTTTTGGGAATTAGCGACGTTAATCGTGATCATGTTGTTAGGTCACTGGATTGAGATGAATGCTGTTTCCAATGCCAGTAGTGCGTTAAAAAAATTAGCAGAACTTTTACCAGATGAAGTGACGCAATTAACCGCAGATGGTTCGACAAAGCAAGTAAAATTACAAGCTGTAAAAAAAGGTGATCGTCTTTTAGTTCGTGCAGGAGATAAAATGCCGACTGATGGTGTGATTGCTAAAGGTGCGACGACAGTTGATGAATCAGCTGTCACCGGTGAATCAAAAGGTGTCACAAAAAAAATGGGAGATCCAGTCATTGGTGGATCGGTCAATGGTAGTGGCACAGTGGAGATCACAGTTTCAAATACTGGAGCAGATGGCTATTTGGCAAAAGTTATGGAGATGGTCAAGCAAGCCCAAAGCGAAAAGTCAAAACTAGAATCACTTTCAGATAAAGTCGCGAAGTGGTTGTTTTATGTAGCGTTGGGCGCTGGTCTATTGAGTTTTGTAGTTTGGCTATTGGTGGCCGATTTGCCGCAAGCCTTAGATCGAATGGTCACCGTGTTTGTGATTGCCTGTCCCCATGCATTAGGTTTAGCGATTCCCTTAGTCATCGCTCGATCTACTTCATTAGCGGCTAAAAATGGTTTGCTGTTAAAAAATCGTAAAGCTCTCGAGCAAGTCAATCAAATGCAGTACATCTTTTTAGATAAAACTGGAACGCTGACGCGCGGCGAATTTACCGTGACTGGTGTAGAGCTTGTGACAGCTGACTATACGAAAGAACAAGCGTTAGCTTATATCGGAGCATTGGAAAGTCAAACAAATCATCCACTGGCTAGTGGGGTCATGAACTATTTAAAGACCGAAAAAATCGATTGGTTACAAGCCGATGATGTCAAAACGATTAATGGTGTTGGGGTATCCGGTCAAGTTGGACAACAAGCAGTGGCTCTAGTCAATCAAGGCGAAATCGAAAAACGAGGATTGACTTTTGACACTAGCCGCTTGAAAAAATATCAAGTGCAAGGCAATACGATCTCCTTTTTATTGATTGATGACCAACTGATCGCCTTTTTCGCATTAGGGGATACGATCAAAGAAGATGCGAAAGACTTTATCGCTGCATTGAAACAAACGGGGATCGAGCCGGTGATGGCAACCGGTGACAACCAAGAAGCCGCTAAAGCAGTGGCTGACTACTTAGGAATCAAGGAATATTATGGTGAACTGCTACCAGATGGCAAAGAAAAAATCATTCAGTCTTATGTTGCTCAAGGAAAAAAAGTCATGATGGTCGGTGATGGGATCAATGATGCTCCTGCTTTAGCCCGTGCTTCGATCGGGATGGCAATTGGTGCTGGGACTGATATCGCGATTGATTCAGCTGATGTCGTGTTGACGAACAGTCATTTGAGCGATATTTTGAAATTTATTGAATTAGCGAAAAAAACGCGGAGCAAGATGATCCAAAACTTATGGTGGGGAGCTGGCTATAATATTTTAGCGATTCCATTAGCAGCAGGGATCTTAGCTCCGATCGGGATCATTTTAAATCCAGCAGTCGGCGCGGTCTTGATGTCGCTTTCAACGATCATCGTGGCAATCAATGCGATGACATTAAAAGTTTAGCAATTAAACGTGTAAGTGATGAAGAATCGTCGCTTGCGCGTTTATTTTTGCTTACTAAAGGTTCGTTGCAAAAGCTTGATACCTTTTTTCTTAATTTATTTAATGAATAAGCTTGCCACAAGTCAAAGGGAGTGTGCTACAGTTGCCGAAAACTGGAACGGGTGATGAAATGTTGTGGCAATTATTTACAGAAAAAACGACTCAGCGACGGATGCATTTAGTCTGTTTATTAGAAAAGAAAGCAGTCCCATTAGCTGAGTTAGCACGATGTGTTGATTATAGTAGTAAGACCCTTCAACGCGATCTGATTTTTTTGCAGCAAACGTACCAGCTGCAATTTCAAATCGGGGACCGGATCGTTTGGCAAGATAAAGAAAAATATCCTACACTGTATCAACAACTGCTACATGACAGCCCACGTTTTTGTTTATTTGAGCAATTTTTGTGGGGAAAAGAAAAGGCTGCTCACTCAAAGATTCGACAACCGTTGCAAGAATTGAATCGATTTTTTAAACCACTGGGGATCTGGCTTGATACGAAAGCCGGTTGTCTAGCCGGAAATCAACGCGTGATTTTTCAATTACGACTCCAATACGTTAAAGATTTTACGAGCTGTAAATCTTCTAAGCAACGATATGAATATTTTTTGGCCCAACGAGCCCCCGTTTACTTTGCAGAAAAATATTTGGAACAAGTTGCGGATGATCCGTGTTTTTTTCGGTTTTTAAATGAATGCGATTTCACAATGCGCCAGCGGATCGGCTTTTATCAAGATCATCAATTGCAGGCTGTAGAACATAATCAATTATTGGCCCAACACCAAAAAAGTGCTAGCCCGTGTTATCAAAAAGTAGTCCGATTGATGGCGGTCTTAAAGCGCTACTTTACATTTTCTCACCACCAACAAGCTGCTTGCCAGCGGATGTGTTTTAAATTATTGTTAGCGATTGAAACGGAGCTGCCATTAGCTTATGTCCGATTGGCTGTTTACCGAAGTCAGTCGCAAGCGCCGCGTTTTACGAAACAGTTGAGCCAAGAGTTGCAACAATTAAGATTAGTCGTTCAATCAGAAAACGAATTGTTTCAAGCGATTTTATTTGATTTGATCGAAAAAATCTTGCCTCATGCATTCAGCGAAAAAAGTTGGCGCGTGGGCTTAGCATTGAAAAGTTCGGCGACGGAACAAGCGCGAAACCAACAGCAACTGCAACATGCCTTTGGGTTAGTTGGCAAAATCGAGATCATTTTATTTAAAGCGGGGGAGCCATTGCCGCCGCGATTAGATGTGGCGATCATTGAAGACCATTATGAAACACCACCTGCTGCGATCCCGATCTTTCATTTCAAAGACATCTCACTAGCTGAGCTGTTTATCTTTTTATGGCAATTAATCCAAGAGCAAGACATTTTTTGCTTGCCGCGGATATGCTATAATGAGTGAAAAGAAAGGGACGAAGCTGACGTGGAGTTGAAAAAACTAGAAGTACCGACTTCTTCGATTACAGAAGTCAAAAAATCCCCGATGACGGTCTTTGAACAAGCTCGTCAAGCAGGAACGGGTGTCTATATCTTTAATCGTGAAAAAATCGCTGGCGTGATGTTGACTAAAGAACAATATGAAGGGCTGTTAGAAGAGTTGACCGAGTTACGTCAACGTGCAGCTGAACTGGTGAGCGAGCCTGCAGTAGCTGTAAAGGAAATCGAAACTGTACCAGCAGGTTTAGAAGAGTTAGCGCAAAGCTTGCGCCAAAAAATCGTGCCAGGCACAGTCGTTTCCGCGCGCTATTTGGATGAACAAATGGTGTTTGCAGGGTTCATCACGAAAAAGACCGGTTTTGGCGGTGTGACCGAGATGCTGCGGGAATTGGAAAACAGCGGTAAGATCGTTTACCAATTGCGCCGGAAAGAAAATGGCCAGCAAGTCTATGGCGAGATTGAAGGAACGTTACCTGAAAATCAACCAGATCATTTAAAAATCGAGCAATTTAAATTAATCGCCCGCTAAGTTAGGGCGGTTGAACGAAATAAAAATCCCGTCAACGCACAACGTTGGCGGGATTTTTTTCGGTCAAAGCTAATCGAATCACACTGATCGACTATAAGGTATCTTTAAATTGTTCCAGCACGAGGGTGATCTCAGGTTGACGCTCGGGTTCGATCAGTGGCAGTAATTCTTGTTTGAGCTGCGCGGCTTTCTGATCATCATAGTTAGCAGCATCGATATCAGCAAAACTTTTAGCCAATACTTCTTCTGCCGCTTTTTCTTTTCCAGGTAGAACACTTTGTTTTACGAAATCAAAAAATTTTTCTTGTGCTGTTTGCATCATCATCCACTCCTTTTCTTCTATTATAAAGAAAAGAACTGGCTTAGACGACTAAAAGGATTCGTAAACGAGTTAGAAAAAATCAGTGATTGGTATCCGGAGCTTCCTGGTAGTCGTGTTCGATTTCTTTCGTGTTGCGGTGAACGGAAAGATAGTTGATCAAGATCAATAAGGAAGTGGAGAGAAAGACGCCGCGGTAACCAAAAATAGATGAGACGCTTGAACCGATCATAGGTCCCATAACATTGCCGGCTGCTTGGAATGATTGGTTGTAACTAAAAATCCGGCCAGCTGCATCATGTGGTGAGTATTTAGTGATCAAAGCTTGCACAGCCGGTAAGAGACACGCGTCTGAAATGCCGACTAGAAAACGCAAGAAGCCTAGCTGCCATACATTTTGGACCAGTGACATCGGTAAATAAACGAGCATCGCAAAAATCAAACCAACGCCTAAGATTTTTTCGCTACCGATCCGATCTCCTAACCGACCAAAACGCGGTGCAGCGATCAGTGTAGCGATCCCGGGAATCGAAGCAATGATCCCACTGACTAAGGTGACATCACCAGCATGATGCATCAACTCTCGGACGTATAAACTAATGATCGGACTGATCGAGTTGTTGGATGCTTGGATGATCATTGTCGTAATGAACATGCCGATGATCAAGTGGGGATATTTCAATTCTTGATAGATCTGTTTAGCGGGGATCATATCTTTTTTCTCAACCGGCGTAAATTCTTCGTGGACGAAAAATAAACTCAACAAAAAGACGATCAATAAAATCGCGCCAGTGATAAAAAAAGTATAACGATAACCGAATAATGAGGCGGCGACCCCACCGACTAAAGGACCCAATAAATTTCCTGTGACCGCACCAGTCGAAAGCGTTCCAAGTACTTGACCGCTTTTTTCTCTCGGTGTCCCCGTAGCAACTAGCGCGGTGGCATTACTGATGTAACCGGAAAAAACGCCTTGCAGTAAACGCAAGCCGATCAGTTGATAAACACTTGTGACAAGTCCCATCAACGCGATGACGATCGCCATGCCCAGCGAGGCTCGCAAAAGCATCAGCTTCCGGCCCTTTTGATCGGCCAACCGACCCCAAGCCGGCGAGATGATCGCAGTGACTAAAAAAGTAGAAGAAAAGGTAATCCCACTCCAAAAATTGAGTTGCGTACTAGAGTAATGCCCTAATGTATCGATGTATAAAGACATGAACGGCATGACCAAACTAAAGCCGACGCCCGCCATAAAAGTCCCGAACCACAAGACGATCAAATTTTTTTGCCACGTGGCGCGCGGTTGAAATAATTTTTGTTTAATTCGTTGGGTCAAAACGGAATATGCCTTCTTTCAAATGTTTTCAGTTTCTATTTTCAAGTTTAACAGGGGAAAACGAGATATAAAAATGACTTGCTTTATGGTAAAGTGGTATTTAAGGAAATCGCAAACTTTCTATGGCAAAATAGAAATTAACTTGTTTGCTGATTAAATTAAAAAGTCCGTCAACTAAACAGATTACTTGCCAATTTTTTTTCCACTGCTTATGATTGAATTGCATAAAGGGGGAACTATCATGTATCAAGTAATTAAAATGTACGGTGATAATGAGCCGTGGTGGTTTTTTGACGGTTGGAAACAAGATATCAAGGAAGAAAAACAGTTTACTGATTTTGCGAGTGCCCAAAATTACTACGCAAACTGTTGGCAGGAATTTTCAGAACATAATACATATCAAAATGCGAAAAAAAATTATTTAAGTGCTTTTTGGAATCCTGAAGACGAGCGCTGGTGTGAAGAGTGTGATGATTATCTTCAACAGTATTGGGGCTTGGCTTTGTTAAAAGATGGAGAAGCACTAGACTTGGAGAGTGGAAAAGAACTTTATGAAACAACTAATTCTAGCGGAAAAACCAAGTGTTGCAAGAGACTTAAGCAAGGTGCTTAATGCGAATCAAAAACATAAAAATTATTTCGAGGGTCCTAACGTGATCATCACGTGGGCCCTTGGTCATTTATTGGGCTTAAAAATGCCGGAAGACCTCAATCGGGAATGGCAAACGTGGCAAATGGAGACCTTGCCGATGATTCCTAAAAAGATCGGGATCAAACCACTGCCTAAAACCGGCGGACAGTTAAAAACGATCAGTCAGTTAGCTAAACGCAGTGACGTTTCTGAAGCGGTGATCGCAACAGATGCGGGACGAGAAGGTGAACTAGTAGCACGCTGGATCTTAGAGTGGGTACGGTTCAATAAGCCAGTTAAGCGGTTGTGGATTTCTTCGCAAACAAACAAGGCGATCAAAGATGGATTTAAAAAATTACGTCCGGCTAAAGAATACGATGATCTTTATCAATCAGCGTTAGCTCGAGCAAAAGCTGACTGGTTGGTAGGGTTGAATGTAACGCGCGCCATGACTGTCAAATACCAAGACAATCTCTCGGCTGGTCGGGTCCAAACACCGACACTCGCGTTAGTTCGCCAACAAGAAAAAAAGATCGATCAATTTCGGCCGCAAAATTATTTTGAGATTCGCTTAGAAGTCAATGGTCAAAAAGCGAAGCGACAACAAAAAAATCCCTACGCGATTAAAGAACGTGACGAAGCGGAAAAAATCGTTCATACTTTGAGTCAGCAAAAAGGAACGGTCACAAAGATCCAAGAAAAAGAAAAAATCGAGCCGGCACCACTGCCGTATGACCTAACGGAGATCCAGCGGGAAGCCAATGCACGTTATCAATTTTCAGCTAAAAAAACATTGTCACTGGTTCAAAGTTTGTATGAAGTCCATAAGATCGTCACATATCCGCGGACAGATAGCAAATATTTAACGAGTGATATGAAAGCAACGATGAAAGAACGTCTGCAAGCAATCAGTGATTTTGCGCCGGAAGTCAAGCAATACATCAAAGGCGGCGCGGTCGTCAAACAGCAAAAAGTTTTTCAAGATAGCAAAGTCACCGATCACCATGCGTTGATCCCGACTGAACAACGTCCGCGGTATGAAAAATTAACTGGGGATGAACAGAAGATCTACAATTTGATCGTGGAGCGTTTTTTAGGTCTATTTGCTGAACCGCATAAAGAACGCCAACAAAAAGTGACCGTGACTTTTGGCGAAGATACTTTCACTTTTTCACAGCATGAAGTTTTAGTGGCCGGGTGGAAACAAAAAGAAGCTGCGACTCAAACGGCAGTTGATTGGCAAGAAGGACAAAAGATCGTGCCGAGCTTTTCGATCGAGCGTGCATTAACGACACCACCTAAACCATTGAGTGAAGGGACGCTGTTAGCCCAAATGGAAAAATTCAGTCTGGGAACACCAGCCACTCGGGCCGAGATTATCGAAAAATTGATCAAGTCGGAATTGATGGAGCGAACCCCTCACGGCTTGCAAGTCTCACCAAAAGGGAAACAATTGTTAGAGCTCGTTAATCCAGCACTTGCGACACCCGAGCTGACCGAAAAATGGGAAAAACAATTGGAACAGATCGCTCGCGGGAAATACAGCAGTCAGAAATTTTTAAGTGAGATCGAAAAAGATACGAAACAACTGGTAAACGAAGTCAAACAAAGCGAGAAAAAATACCAAGACTTTTCGATCACGCAAAAAAAATGTCCCGAGTGCGGCTCGCCATTACGAGAAAAAAATACGCGGGATGGCAAGATCTATGTTTGTACAAATCCTGAGTGTAATTATCGGCGCCGCAAAGATCCAAAAGTTTCCAATCATCGTTGCCCGCAATGTCATCGCAAGATGGAGATCATTGATGGCAAAAACGGTTCATATTTCCGCTGTAAATATGATGGGACGACGGAAAAAATGTTAGATAAAAAAGAACGCAGTAAAAAAATGAGCAAGCAGGAAGAACGACGCTTGTTGAAAAAAGTCAATCAAGAAGCTGAAGAACAAGAAAGTCCATTGGCAGCAGCCTTAAAAGCAGCTATGAAAAAAGAATAAGGTGACTAGTACAGCGTAGCCAATTAGCTAATGTGAGTCAGAAAGAGTGAGACCGCGAGTCCCACTCTTTTTTGCAGTTTAATCGTCAGCTTTAAAATGCAATCCTATTTTTTGAGAAAAATTTGGAAAATTTTAATGCAGATTGGTTATAATGGGTTTGCTCTATACCAAAGATCTGGAGGTGTTCGTTTGAGTTCACGAAAAGAAGAAGTATTTGAGTGGTTGAAAAAAGCGGCGACTCCGCAAAGTGCGGCGCAGTTAGCAGAAAAAATGCAAATGGATCGAACAAATGTCAGCCGCTATTTAAATGAGTTGGTTAAAACAGGTCGTGTCCAAAAAATCGATGGCCGGCCGGTTTTATTTCAAGTCCAAGCGATCAAGACAAAAGTCGCGACAGAAGATCATATCACCTTTGATAATTTGATCGGTCGTGAAGATTCTTTAAAAAGTCAGATCCAAAAATCAAAAGCGGCGATCTTATATCCACCGCGGGGTTTACATACAATTATTTTTGGTGAGACGGGGACCGGGAAAACGATGTTTGCTGAGTGTATGTATCACTTTGCTGTTTCTTCTGGCATGCTGGATGAGACAGCACCGTTTATCACCTTCAACTGTGCCGATTATGCCCAAAACCCGCAACTGCTTTACGGGCATATTTTTGGTGTGAAGCGCGGAGCTTTTACGGGGGCAGAAGAAAACCGAGAAGGGTTAGTGGCAAAAGCTGACGGCGGTATTTTATTTTTAGATGAGATCCATCGCTTACCACCAGAAGGTCAAGAGATGCTGTTTACGTTTATCGACAAGGGAATTTATCGTCCATTAGGGGATAGCAAAGAAAAAACTGCGGCTGTTCAGATCTTAGGCGCGACGACGGAAACGAGTTCGACTTTTTTGACGACTTTCAATCGCCGCATCCCGATGCAGATCGAACTGCCTTCATTAGAACAGCGCTCATTAGATGAGCGGCTGGCGATCATCAAAGAATTTTTGCAGCAAGAAGCAAATCGTTTGAATCAAGAGATCGCGATCGACAAAAAAAGTTTGCTCGCTTTTTTATTGTATCAAGCAGAAGGCAATATCGGCCAATTAAAACGAGATTTAAAGTTAGTTTGTGCCAAAGCATTCTTACATTATCGGACGAAAAATGATGGTCAAAAATTGATGATCGTTCAAGAAGATTTGCCGTTGAGTGTTCAAAAAGGTCTGCTGCGAGAAAAAGAAACGCCCGAGACCATCAGTCCATTGATGGATAAAAAAAATCTCTATCTGTCATTTAAGCCAGGCAAAGAAGAAGTCGTTTGGGCGCAAGATCCGACTCAAAGCATGGAAGTTTATAATTCGATCGCTCATAAGTTGGATCATTTGAATCATGAAAACTTAAGTGAGATCGATTTGGAAGAATTGATCTCAAATGATGTCGATCGTTATTTTGATACGTATGTAGAAGAATTGTCCCATACGAATGCGTATCGTGAGATCATCTCAGACGAGTTGTGGCATTTGACTAATGAGATCTACAGTATCGCTACTGAAAAACTACAACGACAATTTGATGAAAAAGTCCGATTTGCTTTTGCGTTGCACATGAACTCAACGATTGAACGAATTCGCGCCAACCAACTGATCCCGCATCCGAATTTAAATGAGATAAGGCGACGCTATTCAAAAGAATTTCAATTAGCAATCGAGATTTCTGGCCAAATCGAAGAAGCGTATCACGTGATGATCCCATTAGATGAAATCGGGTTCATTACGATGTTTCTGACCAAAGAGATCAGCGAGAAAAAAATGTTGGCGGAAAAACAAGTGGCAGTCATCGTGTTGATGCACGGCCGCTCGACTGCTAGCAGTATGTTGGAAACAGCGCAAGATCTGTTAGGGACACAAAACGGTATTGCGTTCAACATGCCGTTGACGGTAAAAACCGAGGAGATGTACACGCAATTACGAAATTACTTAGCCGCTAGCAAAGAAAATTTTTCAGAAGGGATCATATTGTTAACCGATATGGGCTCTTTGAATGACTTTGGGAAATTGATCTATCATGAGACAGGGATCCGAACGAAAGTCATTACGTTAGCCAGCACGTTGTTAGTTTTAGAAACATTGCGCCTAGCTTCACTAGGTCGCAGTTTAGAAGATATTTACCACAGTGTGATGACGATGTTTGTCAATTTGGTCCAACAAGAAGAATTAGTAAAAAAAGATCGTAAAAAGGTGATCATCGTCGCGTGTTTCACAGGCGAAGGTGTGGCGCGTAAGTTGCATGAAGTCGTCTCGCGGCTGGTAGACCCAGCTGAATTTGAAATCGAGCAAATGCAATTTTTAGAAAAAGAAAGCTTTAAGCACCGCATCGATCAGTTGATCGACCACAAAGAGATCGTGGCGATTGTCGGAACGATGGAGATCAGCTATCAACAGATCCCATTTGTTCCAGCGTTAGATTTATTCGATCGCAAAAAGATCATCGCCTTTCAAGATTTATTAGGCACGCAGTTGACATTGACTGAGATGATCAAAGCATTGACTGGAGATTTTTCACCAGAACTCGATGTGACGGAATTATTTTTAACGATCGAGCAAGGCTTGAAACGAATCCGCACGCAACAAACATTGGTGATCGATCCAAATGTCTTACAAGGCATCGCGATCCATTTGGCCTTTTTGGTAGATAAGATAAAAAAAGGCGAGCATAGTCCCGCGTTTAATGATTGCGAAAATTATTTGACCCAGCAGCAGGGATTATTGGGAGCAGTCATGCAGCTGTTGACACAATTACAAGAAAAATTTGGTGTCTTGTTTACTCCCGATGACCAAGCCTACTTAGTGAAGATGCTCCATGACAATGACCTTAACTTATAAAATTGATTCAATGAAGGGGGTTACACAGTGTGTAACCCCCTTCTTTTTTGTGTGTAAGCGCTAAACTGCATCAAGTAAAGGCTGCTTGTTAAAAAAAGTTGGCACGCTTTTTGCTTTATAGTTAATGTCAAATAAAATTTAAGGAGTGTTTTAGATGAAACGAATTATGTTAGTTTGTTCAGCTGGAATGAGTACGAGTTTATTGGTCACAAAAATGGAAAAAGCAGCAGAAGCTCAAGGGATGGAAGCCGATATTTTCGCTGTCTCCGCTTCAGAAGCAGATGCTAAACTTGAAGATAGTGAACATCCGATCGATGTGATGTTGCTTGGACCTCAAGTTCGCTTTATGAAGAGCCAATTCGAAGATAAATTAGCGGGTAAAAATGTGCCATTAGCAGTGATCGACATGAAAGATTACGGCATGATGAATGGTGAGAGTGTTTTAAAAACTGCAATGGAACTAATCGACAATAAATAAAAAATAAAAGGAGATTTAGCGATGACTGAACCGTTGAATCAAGAACAATTAGAAGCAGTCATGGGATTGATCGTCAATGCCGGAAACGCGAAAAGCGATGCGATGGAAGCCATCCAAGCCGCGAAAAAAGGCGATTTCGAACAAGCGCATGAAAAATTAAAAGCGGCTGAACAAGCCTTAGTAGAAGCCCATCACTCACAAACGAGTCTGTTGACTGACGAAGCGAGTGGCAAACCGATGAACATCACATTGTTGACGGTTCACAGCCAAGATCATTTGATGACCAGTATCACGTTCAACGATTTAGCAAAAGAAGTCGTTGAGATCTATGAACGTTTAGCTGCCGACGAATAAAAGGAGGGAGTGGCGTGCGTTTAGAAAAAAATGAAGCCGCTTTAAAAGACGTCGCTCATTTGATCGAGTACGCCTTCAACAAAACAGATTCAATTGAACATGATCCATTGTTTTTATCTCGTTATGAACACGCGACGTGTTACGGGCAAAAAACAGCCGGTGAGTTAACGAGCTTAGTAATGGCCAATCATTTTACCGCGCAATTTTATCATAGTCAGTTGCCATTAGCCGGGATCGGTTACGTTGCAAGTTTTCCTGAATATCGAGGCAGCGGTGAGGTGGCCCACACAATGGTAGAAGTGCTGAATGATTTAGCAAAACAAAACGTTGCGCTGTCATTATTAGCGCCTTTTGCAGAAGATTTTTATCGCCAATTCGGCTATGAGCAAGTGAGCTGGCAAAAAAAATATCAACTAAATCAGCAAGCTTTTGCCCAGTTGAAAAGTGAAAAGGCCGGCTCTATCAAACGGGGAACGTGGCAAACTGCAGCATTGCGTGAAACAGTTTTAGCACTTTATCATGAACAGTTAACGGCTGGATGTGAAGCCGCAACGATCGCACGAGAAAATTGGTGGTGGCAGCGCAGTGATCAGTACTATCCCCACCGCTTTATCGCAGTGGCTTATGATGAGTTGCACACGGCTTGTGGCTATTTGATCTATCGCCTGAAAGGTGACACTTTTATCGTGGATGAACTTTCCTATCGAACTATTTTTGGCTTACGGAAATTATTGACTTTTATGAAATCCCACGTGTCATCCTTTCAAAAATTCAGCTACGCCGCACCAGTGACTGAGCAGTTGGAAGATTGCTTTTTAGAAACGGCGGACTTACAGATCGAATTAGTTCCTTACATGATGGGCCGCATCATTGATTTTCAAACTGTCATCGAAAACGTTCCGCTAAAAACGGGCGATTACTATTTTGAAGTGACGCAAGATGTGCAGTGTCCGCAAAATGTTGGCATTTGGCACGTTGCGGTAGCGGATAAGAACCGAGTCCAAAAAGTTGAAAATCACTCAGCGGATCTGGCAGGAGCGATCACGAGTTGGACCCAATTATTATTAGGTGGGCGAACGTTAGATGCCTTACTGTTTACGGAAAGGCTGACTAGTCCACGACCAGAAAAAATCAAATATTTATTTCCAATCGGCCGTCACTCTTTTTATGATTATTTCTAAGCGGCGGTTACGATACTTTAACGCGAAGACGTGAAAATCAAACAGAAATTTGAAAAAAATTTCTACACCTTAATAGGAACAAGGATGCCAGTTCCACTTGTTAAAGTTAGATTAGTGGAATGGTATACGGCGTGAAAATCAAACAGAAATTTGAAAAAATTTCTATACCTTAATAGGAACAAGGAGGAAAAAATTATGAATCGCTTTATCGATTTTATGGAAAAACATTTTATCCCGGTTGCTTCTAAGATCGGCGCGCAGCGTCATCTAGTTGCGATTCGAGATTCATTTATGGTTACGATGCCGCTAATGATTTTAGGGGCATTGGCAGTCATGATCAACAATTTACCGATTCCAGGTTTCCAAAGTTTTATGAACGGTATTTTTGGCGGCAAAGCTTGGCAAGGCTTCGGGGGCTCTGTTTGGAACGGAACCTTTGGCGTACTGTCGGTTTTCATCGCCTTCTTAGTTGCGTATAACTTAGCCCACACATATGGCAAAGATCCAATCGCTACCGGTGTTGTCTCCGTCGCTTCATTCTTTACGTTAGGAGCAGCTGTCAGTGGAATGAACTCAACTGGTTTGTTCGTAGCGTTGATCGTTGGGATCTTAACGGCTGAAATCTTCACTCGTTTAGTTGGCAATCCAAAATTAGTTGTTAAAATGCCTGATGGAGTACCGCCAGCAGTTGCCAAAGCTTTTGCGTCACTTTTCCCAGCTATGATCACGATTTCGATCTTTGGTTTAGTCGCAGCAATCATTGCCGCGTTTGGTGTCAAAGATATGTTCGAAAGTTTCTACAAATTAGTCCAAGAACCATTCATGGGCTTAGCAAACTCTTACGGCTCAGCTTTACTGATCGCCTTCATCACACCATTCTTGTGGTTCTTTGGATTACATGGTGCCAACATGATCGATCCATTCATGCAAACGATCAATGCACCAGCGATCGAAGCAAACGTTCGGGCGATCGAAGCCGGACATGCAGCACCTTATATCGTCAACAAACCATTTATCGATTCATTCGTCAACATGGGCGGAACGGGTGTAACCCTTGGTTTGATCATCGCGATTTACTTAGTAGGTCGTAAAAATAAACCATTCATGGTCGTTAACAACTTAGCGGCAGCGCCTGGTATTTTCAATATCAATGAGCCATTGATGTTCGGTTTGCCACTAGTCTTGAACCCGATCATGTTCATTCCATTTATTTTAACGCCGATGGTTTGTGTATCGACTGCTTACTTTGCGACTAAATTTGGTTTAGTGCCTCCAGCAACTGTAATGCCACCATGGGTAACACCACCGATCATTGGTGGGATCTTAGCTACTAAAAGCTTAGCTGGCGGTGTGTTAGCTGCCATCAACTTAGTTATCGCTGTTTTGATGTACATTCCATTTATCATCATGTCAAATATTCAAGAACAGAAAAAAGGACAAGAAATCTAAATCAAAAAAGGGATTCGCGGATCACAAGTCCTTTGAATCCCTTTTTTAATCAAAGGAGAACTGTAACGATGAAAAAATTTCCCGAAAACTTTTGGTGGGGAGCTGCCACTTCTGGTCCCCAAAGTGAAGGCCGCTTCCACAAAAAACACGCCAATGTTTTTGATTACCATTATGAGATCGACCCAAGTGCGTTTTATGATCAAGTCGGCCCAGATACCGCGTCAAATTTTTATAACGATTACAAAAATGACTTGCAGCTGATGAAAGAAGTCGGCATGAACAGTTTGCGGACGAGTATTCAATGGTCACGGTTGATCGATGATTTAGAAAAAAATACCGTTGATCAAAACGCTGTTGATTTTTATAATCACGTGATCGATGCGATGTTAGAGATCGGCTTGACTCCCGTGATGAACTTACATCACTTTGATTTGCCAGTCGAACTGTATCAAAAATACGGTGGCTGGGAATCTAAAAAAGTGGTGGAATTATATGTCGGGTTTGCGGAAAAATGTTTTGAGCTATTTGGTGACCGTGTTAAATACTGGACGACGCATAACGAGCCGATGGTAGTCGTGGAAGGCCAATACTTATTCCAATTTCATTATCCTAATCTCGTGGATGGCAAAAAAGCAGTCCAAGTAGCCTACAATTTAAATCTAGCATCGGCTAAAGCGATCGCTAAATTCAAAGCGATGGATTTAAAAGACGCGCAGATCGGAACAGTTTTGAATTTGACCCCGACGTATGCCGCTTCTGAGTCACCAGAAGATCAAGAAGCAGCGCGCATCGCGGAGCTTTGGAATAATAAAATGTTTTTAGAGCCTGCGATCTTCGGTCATTTTCCAAGTGAGTTAGAAGAGTTATTGACTCGCGACGGTGTCTTATGGGAAACGAGTGATGAAGAAAAAGCGATCTTTAAACAAAATACGATCGATTTTCTTGGCGTGAACTACTACCATCCAAATCGAGTGAAAGCACCAGATGTTGCACCGGATTCTGTGGGTGCGTGGATGCCGGATCGTTATTATGATGCATATGACATGCCAGGTCGTCGCGTGAACTTAGACCGCGGTTGGGAAATTTATCCGCAAGCGTTGTATGATATCGCCATCAACATCAAAGAAAACTATGGGAACATTCCGTGGTACGTTTCGGAAAATGGCATGGGCGTCTCCAATGAAGAACGCTTTATGAATGCTGACGGGATGATCGAAGACGATTACCGAATCGAATTTGTCAAAGAGCATTTGACTTGGTTGCATAAAGGAATCGAAGCGGGTTCTAATTGCTTTGGCTATCACATGTGGACACCGATCGACTGTTGGTCATGGTTGAATGCTTATAAAAATCGTTATGGTTTTATCTCAAATAATATCCATACACAAATCAAAACGATCAAAAAATCAGGACGTTGGTTCAAACAAGTTGCCGAGCAAAATGGTTGGGAGGCGTAGCGATGAAACGTGAACTAGGCATCTCGATCTATCCAGATCATAGTGATCCAGCCAGTGATCGGGCTTATTTAAAAAAAGCGGCTGACCTTGGTTTCACTCGGATTTTCATGAGTATGTTGGAAGTGACAGAAGGCAAAGAAAAAGTCAGCCAGAAATTTAAACAGCTGATTGAATACGGCAATGAATTAGGGTTTGAAACGATTTTAGATATCGCGCCGTCGATTTTTGATGAACTAGCGATTTCCTATGATGATCTAAGCTTTTTTGCGGAACTAGGTGCAGCGGGGATTCGATTAGACGAAGGGTTTGACGGGAACAAAGAATCATTGCTGACGTTTAATCCGCAACAGTTGGCGATCGAATTGAATATGAGTAACAACGTCGCGTATTTAGATAATATTTTATCTTATGAAGCGAATCGCCCGTATCTTTATGGCTGTCATAATTTTTATCCGCAGCGCGGCAGTGCACTGCCGTATGATTTTTTTGTCGCGTGTAGTCAGCGTTTCAAACAGCAAGGCATCAAAACGGCTGCTTTTGTGACAAGCCAAGTAGGGACAGTTGGGCCATGGGATGTCAATGATGGACTGCCAACTTTAGAAGAGCACCGCGACTTGCCAATTGAAGTCCAAGCCCGCCACTTGTTTGCCACTGGCTTGATCGATGTCGTGATCATCGGCAACGCGTATGCTTCTGATGAAGAATTGGAAAAAGTCGCGGCGATCGATCGTTACAAGTTGAGTTTTACGGTGGAGCCAGTACCGGCCATCAGTGAAGTCGAGCAAAAAATCTTAACGGATCAAAATCATTTTCGGCGCGGAGACATCACAGCTCAAACGGCACGCTCGACCCAAGTGCGAGTAAAATATGCGCAAGTCCCGAACCCACCGCATGATGAGAACGAAATTTTTCAAGTGGGTGACGTGGTGATCGGTAACGATGCCTTTGGAAAATATAAAAATGAATTGCAAATCATTTTAGAACCGCATCGTGATCCGCGTAAAAATTTAGTTGGCAAGATCCCACAACAAGAACTTGTGTTGTTAGACTTTTTAAAACCTTGGACCAAATTCAAATTTATTTCAGCATAAAACAACGAACTCTAGCTTACGAGCTGGAGTTTTTTTGTCTTCATCCTCTATTCAGCTAAGCTTTAAACTGTGATGCTACCTTAGCTGCGCAAACTTTTTTTGCGGCAGAACAGTTCGGGATCGTTTTGCTTTTAATCACAAAAGCTCTTGCATTTTCTAAATCAACAAGGTAACATAGTTAATAAAGTTAGGCGTGGCTAAACATTTAAATTTTGCTGAAAATGTTGAATGAAATAAATTGAGTAAAGAAAAGGAGTGAGGCAGATGCGGTTATCTGAATTGGCAGTCGGACAAAAAGGGATCATCAATGAAAATTATTTAGATCCTGAAATGACACGCCGCTTGTGGGATCTAGGTTTTACGAAAGGGACTTTGATCGAAGCGGTCCAACAAAGTCCTAGTGGTGACCCGATTGCGTATAAAGTTCGCGGAACGATCTTTGCGGTTCGTAAAAAAGATGCGGCGTTAGTCGAAATCATCAAGCAGGAGGTGAGAGAAGATGGAACAGACGCAGACGCTTAAAACGGAAACTGAATTTACCGTGGTCAAAAAAAATGCGGATGATCAAGTCATCGCTTTTGCAGGTAATCCGAATGTTGGGAAAAGTACGCTGTTTAACTCACTGACAGGGATGCGGCAACACACCGGGAATTGGCCGGGGAAAACAGTTGGACTCGCACAAGGCAATCATGAATTTAAAAATAAAAATTATGTGCTGGTGGACTTGCCGGGAACTTATTCTTTGTTAGCTCATTCAGCCGAAGAAGAAGTCGCGCGCGATTTTATTTTATCGGCTGATGCGGATGCGACGGTGGTCGTTTGTGACGCGACGGCTTTAGAACGAAATTTGAATCTCGTATTGCAGATCATGTTGCTAACTAAAAAAGTAGTGGTCTGTGTCAATTTACTCGATGAAGCCAAACGAAAAAAAATCCAACTTGATTTAGAAAAACTGGCGGCTTTACTGGGAGTGCCGGTAGTCGGGACTTCTGCCACCTATGAAACGGGATTGACGGAACTGATGACCGCTGTCCAAAAAGTGACGACAGGTGAGGCTGTGGTCAATCAAACGATGTTCACGCAATTACATGATTTGGTGACAGACCATGAAGAGCAGCAAGTTGAAGCATTGATCGATCGTGCAGCCGTCATTGCTGCTAGTGTCGTGACTACTGACGATGCGAACCATGACAAAGTCGACCGCAAACTGGATCGACTGTTTACTAGTAAATTGACCGGGATCCCGATCATGCTTTTATTACTGCTCGTGATTTTTTGGTTTACTATCGAAGGCGCAAATGTTCCATCTGATTTATTAGCGACGGCGCTGTTTCGCTTTCAAGATGTGTTGATGAGTTGGACGAACAGCTGGCCGACTTGGCTGCAAGGCTCTTTGATCGAAGGCGTTTATCGCGTCGTTGCTTGGGTCGTTTCGGTAATGTTACCACCGATGGCGATTTTCTTTCCGGCGTTTACGTTGTTAGAAGATTTTGGTTATTTGCCTCGTGTGGCCTTCAACTTAGACCATGCTTTTCAAAAAGCGGGTGCGTGTGGTAAGCAAGCACTGAGCATGTGTATGGGCTTTGGTTGTAATGCAGCCGGAGTGACTGGTGCACGGATCATTGATTCACCTCGCGAGCGATTGATTGCGATCATCACTAATAACTTCGTACCTTGTAACGGTCGTTTTCCGATCTTGATCACCGTGATCACGTTGTTTTTTGTCGGGAGTGCTAACACGTTGACGAATTCGCTCTTATCAGCTGCCTTTTTGACTGGCGCGATTTTATTAGGTGTATTGATGACGATGGGGATCTCACGGGTGTTGTCACAAACGATTTTGACTGGACTGCCTTCTTCGTTTACATTAGAGTTGCCGCCGTATCGGAAGCCGCGGATCGGCCAAGTCTTAGTACGTTCGATTTTGGACCGGACCTTGTTTGTCTTAGGTCGCGCGTTGAAAGTTTCGGCACCGGTGGGCTTGTTGATCTGGATCTTAGCCAACATTCAAACTGGCGATGGTTCACTGTTACAAGTTATCACCAACTTTTTAGATCCGATCGCCCACGTATTTGGGTTAGACGGTGTGATTTTGATGGCGTTTATTTTAGGACTGCCAGCTAATGAGATCGTGATCCCGTGCATGTTGATGGGGTATTTAGCAACGAGTACGATCGTGGATTATGATTCATTAGGTCAATTGAAAAATCTATTATTAGCCAATGGTTGGACTTGGCTGACTGCGTTAAACGTCATCTTGTTCACGTTGTTTCATTGGCCTTGCGGAACGACGCTACTCACGATCAAAAAAGAATCGGGGAGTGCCAAATGGACGCTGGTTTCATTTCTCGTACCGACTGTGATCGGCTTGGCGCTGACCTTTTTAACGACGCTGATCGCCCGTTTACTACAGCTCGTTTAAAATTTGAAAAATGAGAAAAAACTGACAATTTATTGAACTTATCGGTTGACAAACTTTTTTTCTGGCGGTATAGTAACAACAACTTAATCAAACGACAGTGAAAAGAAGAGTAGCAAGTAACGGATTACAAGAGAGCTTCTGGTTGGTGAGAAGAAGCAATCGTTAAGTGTGAACCACATCTTTGAGTCGGCTGGCTGAACAACTAGTAGGTCGGTCCGGGAAGCCCGTTACAGCTACGGTCATTTAACGATGACTAGAAGAGGTCGCTTGTTGTAAGACAGCGATGAAAAAAGGTGGCACCACGTAATTTACGTCCTTTAGTCGATTCGGCTAAAGGACTTTTTTATTATCTCGTGCCTTGCTTCTAGTAACTGACCGATGGAGTTCTTTTCTGTGAAGAAAAGATAAATTGAGGTGGCACCACGTAGCTTACGTCCTCTGGTAAATTTACCAGAGGCTTTTTTTATTCAACCCGTCAAACAGCGGGCAAAAAATCAACCGAGCTTAACTATTGGAGGAGACGAAGATGAATTATTTAGCTGAAGTCATGCCGCAACTATTACAAGGTGCGGTCACTACCTTGAAATTATTTTTGTATACGATTATCGGATCGCTGCCGTTAGGAATTATTTTATCGGTAGGACTGGCAAGCCGCTTCAAACCGTTGCAGGCCATCTTGCATTTTTATGTTTGGATCATGCGAGGCACGCCGCTTTTGTTACAATTGATCTTTGTTTTTTACGGCTTGCCGATCTTAGGGATTGTGTTTGATCGTTTTGATGCCGCACTGTTAGCCTTTGTTTTGAATTACGCGGCTTATTACGCAGAAATTTTTCGCGGGGGGATTCAATCAATTCCAGAAGGACAATATGAAGCAGCGCGGGTCTTGCGTTTGTCGCCTTGGCAAACGGTCAGCCGGATCGTGATCCCGCAAGTGGTGAAGATCGTGTTACCTTCAGTGGGAAATGAAGTGATCAATTTAGTGAAAGATACTTCTTTAGTTTATATCTTAGGTTTGTCAGATGTGATGCGGGCCGGCAAGATCGCAATGGAACGAGATACGACGTTATTGCCATTAGTCGGAGTCGCTTTGATCTATCTAGTCTTAACCGGTGTTGCAACGCTGATCATGAAACAATTAGAAAATCGATTGAATTATTATAAATAAAAGCAGGTGAAAAAAATGATCGAATTAAAAAATGTCAACAAGTCATTTGGAACAAAAAAAGTGATCGATAATTTGAATCTCGTGATCCCTGACGGTGAGATCTTAGCAATCGTCGGTCCTTCCGGCGGTGGGAAGACGACGCTGTTACGAACGTTAGCTGGTTTGGAAAAAGCAGACAGCGGAGAATTTTTATTAGACGGCCAGCCCTTTGATCCGACGTCTACCAAAGAACAAGAACAAGTCGTCGGCGTCGTCTTTCAAGATTTTCAATTGTTCCCGCATTTAAGTGTGCGCGATAATATCACGATCGCACCCTGCCTCGTCTTAAAAGAAAGTAAAGACGTTTACAATCAAAAAGCGGAGCGGTTGGCAAAACTATTAGGTCTAAGCGAGTTGTTGGAAAATTATCCTTACCAACTTTCTGGCGGTCAAAAGCAACGGCTAGCGATCGCACGGGCGATGGCGATGGACCCAAAAGTTTTAGCTTATGACGAGCCCACCAGTGCGCTTGATCCTGAATTGCGCCAACAAGTGGAAAAACTGATCTTGGATTTGAAAAAAGACGGTGTGACCCAGATCGTTGTGACCCATGATTTGACTTTTGCCGAAAATATCGCGGACAAGCTGTTGAAAGTTGAGCCGATCAAATAAACAAATGAAGGAAAAAACTTTTTAACCAATCAAGGAGGAGACCAAGTATGAAAATCAAAAAAATGGTATTAGGGTTAGTCGCAGTCGTAGGAATGTTTACGTTAGGAGCTTGTGGTTCTAAAAAATCTGATGCGGCAGATGGTTGGAAAAAGATCGAAGAATCCAAAAAAGTGACGGTGGGATTAGATGATACGTTTGTGCCAATGGGGTTCAAAAATGATCAAGGCAAAATCGTCGGGTTTGATGTTGATCTTGCGAAAGCCGTTTTCAAAAAATATGGCATCAACGTCAAATTTCAACCGATTGATTGGTCGATGAAAGAAAATGAATTGGAAAACGGAACGATCGATTTGATTTGGAACGGATATACTGTGACAAAAGAGCGGGAGAAAAAAGTTGCTTTTACAAATCCCTATGCGTCAAATGAGCAAGTGATCGTCACACCGAAAAAAGACAACATCACAAGTGTCAACGACTTAAAAGGAAAAAAACTTGGCGCTCAAGAAGGTTCATCTGGTTATGAAGCATTTACGAATGAACCGAAAAAATTAAAGGATCTCGTAGCGGATAACGATGCGGTACAATACGCTAGTTTCAATGAAGCTTTTATCGATTTAAAAAGCGGACGAATCAATGGGTTGTTGATCGATAATGTGTATGCCGATTATTATTTGAAACAAGCTAAACAAACCCAAAACTACAACATCATGCCAAGCGGTTTTGCAAATGAAGATTTTGCAGTCGGCGCGCGCAAAGGTGACAAGCAACTAGTCAAAAAGATCAACGAAGGCTTGAAAAAAGTCGAAGCTGATGGTCAGTATGCCCAAATTTCAAAAAAATGGTTTGGCGAAGAATTAAAAGTCCCACAACCATAATCTTAAGCAAACTTTAGGCGAGCATAACTTTTGTTCGCCTTCTTTTTTTTGTATAATGGGGAAGAATGAAATGAGGGATGAAAAAAATGGCGCAGCAGCGTAAACGTAAGAAAAAAAAGAAGCTGACCAAAAAACAAAAACAATTGCAAGAACAGCGGCTGACGATTTCAATCGGCGCACTCTTTTGTCTGTTCGCAGTCTTTTCACTGTTTCATTTAGGCTTTTTAGGGAATTTGATCGCCAATGTCTTTCGGATGCTAGGCGGCAATACATATCAATTTTTAGCCGTGTTATTAGGTGTTTACGGTAGTTTATTGATCGTCAAAAATACTAAACTGAAGATTACGAAGATTCGGCGCTGGAGTGGCGTAGGTGTTTTTTATTTAGGAATCTTACTGACGCTACACGCTCGACTTTTTGCCAGTGTTCAAGCTAAAGACCCGAATGTATTGAAGACGACGTGGGATTTATTGCTGAGTGATTTTTTCGGTGATCAGATTACACAAAATGTTGGTGGCGGAATGTTAGGCGCCGCATTATATAGTTTGACGCACTTTTTAGTTTCGCAAGTAGGTAGTTATTTAGTTGCTATTATTTTATTTTTAGGTGGGATCTATTTATTTAGTTTGATGGACTTTGCGCAAGTGGTGGATTTTCTAACACAGACAGGCGACACGGTCAAAGAAAAATTAGAGACTGTTGATGAAAGACGAGCGACGCGCAGTAAAGCGCGGGCAGCTCGCCGAAAAGAAAAAGTGAAAGCCCAACGAGCGGTCACTAAAAAGCAGACCACTGCACCCGTGCAACCGGTAGAACGTGAGTTGACGCCAGGTGAAAAATTAGCCAAAGAAAGTCAAGAGCCCCACACGAAAGCAGTTGAGCCCGTTGCACCCGTACCGATCGAAGGCTTCCAAGCACCTGAGCCACCACAAGCACGGGTGACACCTGCTAGTCCAGCAGCTGGTGCGACGGAAAACTTAGAAGAAGAACCAGATGCAGGGGAGTTGGAATTTGATTTAAATGCTGAACCGGAAGATCACGATTATCAATTGCCGCCATCGACATTACTAGATCAAATCCCGGCAACGGATCAAAGCGATGAATATCAAAAAATCGAGCAAAATATCAAAGTGTTGGAAAAAACGTTTGATAGTTTTGGTGTGGAAGCTAAAGTCGTGAAAGCCAGTCTTGGCCCGGCGGTCACGAAATTTGAAGTGCAGCCAGCTGTGGGTGTCAAAGTCAGCAAGATCGTGAATTTGACGGATGACATTGCCTTAGCGTTAGCGGCAAAAGATGTTCGAATGGAAGCACCGATCCCAGGAAAATCATTGATCGGGATCGAGGTACCCAATAGTACGGTCAGCACCGTTTCATTTCGGGATATCATCGAGTCGCAACCCAATCACCCCGATAAATTATTGGAAGTGCCATTGGGGCGAGATATTTCTGGTTTAGTACGGACGGCGGATTTGACGAAAATGCCCCATCTGTTGATCGCCGGTTCGACTGGGAGCGGGAAGTCCGTCGCCATCAACGGCATCATTACCAGTATTTTGATGCGAGCCAAACCTCATGAAGTCAAACTCATGATGATTGATCCGAAGATGGTGGAGTTGAATGTGTATAACGGCATTCCCCATCTGTTGACCCCGGTTGTGACCAACCCGCGAAAAGCGGCTCAAGCGTTGCATAAAGTTGTCCAAGAAATGGAAGAACGGTACGAAAAATTTGCTCAATCAGGTGCGCGCAATATCACCGGTTATAACGAGCAAGTGATCCAGCAAAATTTAGAAGATGGACAAGTGCGGCCGATCTTACCTTTTATCGTCGTGATCGTCGATGAGTTAGCCGACTTAATGATGGTGGCGTCAAATGAAGTGGAAGATGCTATCACTCGGTTAGCCCAAATGGCGCGGGCTGCCGGGATCCATATGATCTTAGCTACTCAGCGCCCCAGTGTCGATGTCATCACCGGGATCATCAAAGCGAATGTTCCTTCGCGGATCGCGTTTGCCGTATCTTCTGGGACCGATTCGCGAACGATCATTGATAGCAATGGCGCGGAAAAATTATTAGGGCGCGGTGATATGTTGTTCTTACCAATGGGTGAAAATAAACCGATCCGTGTTCAAGGCGCATTCATTTCAGATCATGAAGTTGAGCAGATCGTATCCTTTGTTTCTGAACAGCAAGAAGCTCATTATGAAGAAAAAATGATGCCCACAGAAGAGCCGACGAGTTCACCATCAGAAGTGCCGCAAGATGATTTGTATGAAGAAGCTAAAGCCCTAGTTGTCGATATGCAAACGGCAAGCATTTCACTCTTGCAACGGCGCTTTCGGATTGGGTATAACCGAGCCGCGCGCATCGTGGACGAATTGGAAGACAACGGCGTGATCGGACCATCTGTCGGTAGTAAGCCCCGGGAAGTATATTTACAAAAAACAGATGAAGCGGATCTGCCACTGGAAAATCATCCGTAACAAAAAAGTCTCGTACTTGCGAGACTTTTTTTAGTCGACTGAGTGTTACTAAGAAGCGGTCATCATTTAAAAGAAAGCGTGAAGTTTTAGCTAGAGCGTTGCATTGCATTTTTGAATCCGTTATAGTATGTAGCGAAGAACTAGGAGGTAAGATGTTGGAAAAAATATCGATTTATGGTTTGCAAAAAGCGGCGCTGACAGAGTGGTTAGTAGCCCATGGCGAAAAAAAATTCCGCGCGACGCAAATTTGGGAATGGTTATATCAAAAGCGGGTCACCACATTTTCTGAGATGACCAATCTTTCTAAAGCGACACTTGCGTTATTAGAAGAACATTTCATTATCAATCCATTAAAGCAAATGGTCGTCCAAGAAGCAAGTGACGGTACAGTCAAATATTTATTTGAACTACCAGATAAAAATATGATCGAAACGGTTTTGATGCGGCAAGAATACGGCTTGTCAGTGTGTGTCACGACCCAAGTCGGCTGTAATATCGGCTGTACATTTTGTGCATCAGGCTTATTAAAAAAACAACGGGACTTGACTGCCGGCGAGATCGTTGCACAAATCATGTTAGTCCAACATTACTTTGATGAACGAGGCGAGGATGAACGGGTCTCTCACGTGGTCGTAATGGGAATCGGAGAACCTTTTGACAATTACGATAATGTAATGGACTTCATCCACGTAATCAATGACGCAAAAGGACTAGCGATCGGTGCTCGTCATATTACAGTTTCGACTAGTGGCTTAGTTCCTAAGATCAAAAAATTTGCCGAAAATGGATTGCAAGTCAACTTAGCGATCTCATTGCATGCACCAAACAACGATGTCCGTTCGTCGATCATGCGGATTAATCGCAGCTTCCCGATCGAAAAATTGATGGAAGCGGTGGATTATTATTTAGCGGAGACGAATCGTCGGATCACGTTTGAATATATTATGCTGGCAGGCGTGAATGACCGGCCTGAGCATGCTAAAGAATTAGCGGCGCTGATGAAAGATAAAAAGAAATTAGTTTACGTGAATTTGATTCCGTATAATCCAGTCAGCGAACACGATCAATATTCTCGTAGTGACAAAGCCGATGTATTGCGCTTTTATGATATTTTGAAACAAAACGGGGTCAACTGTGTGATCCGTAAAGAACATGGGACCGATATCGATGCTGCGTGTGGTCAGTTGCGCAGTAAACAAATGAAGAAAAAAGCGAGCGCCTAAACTGTTCGTAGGTAAAAAGCCGCGATCAAAGTTTTACTTTGATCGCGGCTTTTTCAGCTAGTCATTGAGTCGATAAATCCAAAAATATTTTTCTTGCGTTCCACGTGTTTATTTTTTCTCACCGAGTTCATCTTTTAAACGATAGATCTTAGATGGACGACCGATTCCCACTGGACGTTCGCCGATCTCGACGAAATATTGCAGCATCGCTTTTTTAAAGTTGGAGTGGTCAACCGTGCGGTAATCAACGCCTAAAAATTTAGCAAAGACTTTACGCGCTTCTGTGATGGTGAATTCATC
This sequence comes from Enterococcus sp. CSURQ0835, assembly GCF_902706605.1. Lineage (GTDB taxonomy): Bacteria > Bacillota > Bacilli > Lactobacillales > Enterococcaceae > Enterococcus_A. The sequence goes on from NZ_CACSLH010000018.1 coordinate 40,001, forward strand.
ACCTAAGACTTGCAAGATCAACGGTTCGTGATCCATTTTGTTCACGATTCGATTGAAGCCTTTGCGAATAATCTCATTGTGGTCAAAAGCTAACGTATCTTTGCCAATTGATTTGCCCGTCTCAAGGTCGATCTCGATTTCGATATCGTCACTGGTGAGCACGATCTTGTCTGCTTGGCGCTCTAAATTGAACCAGCGGGCATCTTGCGTATCATCGCCAGCTGTCGGTGGGACTTGACCGATAAAGGCTAAATAACTGACGGTGATCACCCAGCCACGCGGATCGCGGTGAGGGGAGCTAAAAGTATGCAGCTGTTCTACGTTACGGCGCCCGATGGTAAGACCGGTCTCTTCTTTTGTCTCGCGCCGAACGCTATCATTGGTTGATTCATTTCGTTCGACAAAACCGCCTGGTAAAGCCCATGAATTGCGATAAGGATTGCCCCGGCGTTGGATCAATAATAATTTTAACTGATCCTCGGCTTTGTTGTACCCCATGATCACGATATCGACTGTGACAGAGGGCTTGTCGTATTCCGGTTGTTCTTGTTGCTTGTACCACGTGATAAATTCTGCTTCGGGGGCTTCGTGTTCATAATAATCTTTTTCAGCCGCCTGCGAAGAAAATTGTTTCATTGCTGTTTCACCTATCCTGTAAAAAGTATTTGATACTTTATTGTAGCATGAAAAATGAACAAGAACCGATTTTTTCCGAAAAAGATCAGAGGGGTGCAGTGCTGGTCGAATTAAATCAAAACCACCCGTGTGAACGGGTGGTTTGCTCTTCGGCTGAAAGCCTCTATTACCGGCCACGGCCTAAAAGGCCCTCTGAAAGGTCTCCCTTCCGCACCACTTCTACTCGCTGATTCTAAAAG
>NZ_CACSLH010000019.1 GCF_902706605.1 Enterococcus sp. CSURQ0835
ATTTAATAAAACGTACAATTTCTGGAATAAAAGTCATCCGCTGCGTAAGCATTCGACTTTTTTGCAATTTTGAATGAAACATAGTTTTCAGATTTTTCTGAAATTATTTGTGCAACACTAGTGAAAATCATTATATACTACTTTTGAAGTAATTAAATTTTCTGAAAATAATGAATCGCTACTCTTAACTAAGAAAAGTGTAACGAACACGTTCAGCCTCAAAGAACTAAGGTGGAGAAACAAGGTGTTTTTTTCCACGAGCCGTCACCTTATTTCCGAGAGCTAATTTGTGAAGCTGGCCATTTTTAGATTTGGGATTACAAAAAAAGCCGTCGTAAGTTGACATTCTAGCTCAACTTACGGCGGTTAGATTTTGATTTATCTTAATCTCTTTGGTAATTAATTTTCCGTCATTTCTAGTGGTGCTGCTTCTTTTTTCTTTTGGATCACGAGTGCGATCAAACCAGATAAGCCAAATGTGATCGCGATGAAAATAAACGCACTGGCATATGAACCATTGGCTAGATCAACTAATTGTCCCATCACGATCGGGGCAAAGAAACCGCCCGATACGCCGACTGCATTGATGATCGAATATTTTGTTGAGACTTCCTCAGCTTTGAATAATTTGACTGGCATACTCATCAAAGTTGAAAAAGCACAACCAGCACATCCAACAGCGATAGCTAAAAAGAAGCCACAAACGATCAAATTACTAGTCAATGAAGTCGCAAAAGCAGCTAATCCACCGATCAGCGCAGCCGTTAAAATGAAACCTTTCTCGCGGTGCAAGAAATATTTCTTAACGATTATTCCTGAACCCATCGCCGTTGCCATCAACACCGCACCGATTGCAGCCGTCAAACCTGATGTTTGTCCCATCGTCAAATGAAAGGTATCGACTAAATAAGAAGCTTGCCAACTAGTCAGTCCGTAAAACGCTGCATTCATGAAAAAGGAAGACAATACTAATACCCACACATTTTGATCTTTTAATACTTCAGTCAAACCAAGATTGGTATTTTTCCCTTTTGTACTCATCTTTTGACCAAATCGTTGCGGGATCCCTTTTAACATGATCACAGCCAACAAACTGACTACGATCCCATAAATGAAGTACGTATTTTTCCAGCCGAACGCTACCAAACACGGCGCAGCTACTAATGGTCCTACGACCGAAGCAAAACCTGAAGAAGCGATCATTGAAGATTGAACCGGTCCACGCTGATCGGTAGGAACTTCTTTTGTGATAAAGCCACTGACAGCCGATGGATAACCAGCATGGGCAAACGAACCCGCACAAAAGCGAATCAATAAGACATACAGTAAAGAAAAACCTAGCCCTAAGAAGAACATTAAAGCTCCAATCAATAAGACTGAGAAGATCATGATCTTCCGAGAACCAAAGCGATTACCTAAATAACCAAATGGAATTTGGAACAATGTATAGCCTAAAAAGAACGTACTCAAAATCAACCCTTTTTGACTAGCATCGATTCCAAGATCTTGAGCCATCGGAATGATCGACATGCCGATGATCGTCTTATCTAAATACACACAACTATAACCTAAAAAAATCAAAATCAGTGAGGTTTTCCGCTGCTTGGCTATTTCCATGCGCGCACCTTCACTCTCTCCGGCTCAAATGCAGACTGACCGAAGTAACAAGCTGCCGTTTCCACATAGACTTGCGCACCAAAAGACATGATAGCATCTTCCAAGACGATCTGCGGATTATGCAACATCAAATTCGTTTTAGCTGCTGATATAAACATCGTAACCGTCGGGATCTGATGACTGATCTCACCAAAATCTTCACTGCCCATCAAGGGAACATCATGAGAAAAATCAGCTAAAGCTAATCGTTTCCCCGCAAAAACATGATCAAAATGATCCGTCAGCTGCTCCGCTAGCTCTGGTGAAACGACATTGCTGCGACAACCATTCGTAAAGATGACCTTGACCTTAGCTCGATATGCGTTGCCGATATGTTGGGCGATCTCAGCCATCCGTGTTTTCACTTGTTGCCGCGTTGCTTCATTCAACGTTCGTAACGTACCCTTCATCACGGCTTCATTCGGAATAACATTAGATGACCCGGGACTTCCTGCCTGAAATTCACCCACCGTTAGAACAAACCGTTCTTTTGAACTAATTTCACGCGCGGATAGCGTCTGCAAGCCTTCGTAAATCTTAGCCGCAACATTGATTGGATCAACCCCTAGTTCAGGAGTTGACCCATGACTTCCGACTCCTTCTACTTGAATCTCAAACCAATCAGCACTCGCCATAAAGGTGCCACCGGGTGCGACAAAAATCTCACCAGGCTCACGATCTTTATACGGGAAAACGTGCATCATGGCTCCGGCATCGACTTTTGGATCTTCCAACAAACCGTGTTCCAAACAATCAAATGCCCCGCTTAAAATCTCTTCGCCAGGTTGAAAGAATAATTTGACCGTACCGGCTAGTTTGCTTTCGTTTTCTTTTAAGATCTTGGCCGCCCCTAAGAGCATCGTCGTGTGCAGATCATGACCGCATGCATGCATATAATCATTGGTAGATTTGAAAGGTAGATCAGTCAATTCTTTCACTGGCAGCGCATCCATATCGGCACGTAATAAGAAAACTTTTTCACCTTGACCCACCGTACACACGATTCCTGCTTTGCCACAAGCTTTCGGCGCATACCCAATTTTTTCTAATTGTTGCCAGACAAACGCTTTCGTTTGCTCTAGTTCCATCCCGACTTCGGGGTTACGATGCAAGTGATGCCGAATCGTTTCTAACTCCTGTTGAAATTCTTCCCACGATTGTGATAAATACCACGTCATTTTTCTTCCTCCTACTGTTTTTTTATTTTAATTAAAATACAACCTCTTACTAAATTCTCTGAATAAAGAATTTTGATAATTTGACAGTCTTCATTACTATTAGCTAATTTCAAAGATAAAAATCAAGAAATTTTTGTTGTTAAGATGAATTTACATTCGTTTTTTTATCATCTTATTTTTATGGTAGGCGATTTTAAGCGAACTGTCAATTTTAGAACGACTGAACTTTTTTGTTTTATAAAAAAACTTTCGGAGAAAAAACTAGAATTTCTTTGTGTTATCTTAACTGATCGATTGTTCAAAAAAGGGTTGTGATGACCAAGCATCACAACCCTTTTTTTTAAGCTACTACTAAATTCAACACCAATGCACCAACTAATCCGACAATCGCAATAATCGTTTCTAAAACCGACCACGTCATCAATGTCTCTTTTAATGTGAGATCAAAGTATTCTTTAAACATCCAAAAACCAGCATCATTGACATGACTGAAAAATAAACTACCGGCACCTGTAGCAATCACCATCAATGCCGGGTCAGTTCCGGTAGCTGCCATCAAAGGGGCGGCTAAACCAGCTGCTGTTAGCGCTGCCACTGTTGCGGAACCTAAAGCTAACCGTAAAACGACTGCAATCAACCAAGCTAATAAGATCGGTGACATGCTAGATCCTTTAAAGAGTTGCGCGACATAATCACCAACTCCGCCATCGATCAACACTTGTTTGAACGCGCCACCACCGCCAATGATCAAGAGCATCATCGCAATTTGTTTGATAGCTTGTTCTAAAGAATTCATCAACTCTTTCATGGGGATCTTGCGCCGGATTCCCATCGTGTAGATCGCAACGAGTAATGAAAGGAGCATCGCGACCCCCGGCGAACCAATGAACGTGATGATACTATCTAAAAGTGAAGGATTTTTAGGTGCTTTCCCACCATGAACCAGCATCTCATAAATCGTAGCGATCGCCATCAAAATGACCGGGAACAATGAAGTAAGCGTACTACTGAAGAAACTAGGCGTCTCAGCTAACTTGAACTCTTTGAACTCACCCATCGCAGATAAATTCCCTGAAGGTTTAAACGCAGTGGGTACCATTTTTTGTGCGGTTTTAGTAAAAACTGGTCCAGCAATCAATACGGTAGGCACCGCAATGATCAAGCCATAGACTAAGACCATCCCGACATTTGCACCATACACACCGGCGATCGCAGTCGGTGCAGGATGCGGTGGCAAAAAGCCATGTGTTGCTGAAAGGGCTGCCACCATTGGCAAACCTAAATACATCATCGAAAGTCCTAACTCAGAAGCGATCGCAAAAATGATCGGTAGTAGTAATACTAAGCCGACTTCAAAAAATAAAGCGATTCCAATAATAAAAGAAGCTAATACGACTGCGATTTGAATCTTCTTTTTCCCAAATCGATCGATCAATGTATGCGCGATTCGAAAGGCACCGCCCGCGTCAGCAACTAAACGTCCTAACATTGCGCCAAAACCAAAGACTAATGCTAAGTGCCCAAGTTGTGAACCAATCCCAGTTTCAATCGATGCTGGAATTTTCCCTAATGGCATCCCTAATGCGATCGCTACGATAAATGATACGATCACTAATGACACAAAGGTATTCAATTTTGCTTTTCCAATCAAAAATAATAGTAATAACACGCCTAACACAACAATGAATAATTGCATGATTTGCGCCTCCCTATATATAATAGTAGAAAGTCGTGACAAAAAGTTTTTTTTCGTTGGAACTAAGCTTCTTGTCACGCTATTTGGTGCAAGGTAAATCATAGTTTAATGGTTGCGTTGATATTCTGCGATTGCTTTATACTCCTGACTTAAAGTTCGACTTAGACGAATAAAGATCGGCAACAAGTCACGGTAAGCTGCGTAATTTTCTTCATTAGGTTGGTGGGTCTTCGTGACGCCTACCATCTCTTTTACTGCAGTCAAATCATCGATCAAGCCAAGTGATTTCATCCCCAAGACGGCTGCGCCTAAACAAGAACTTTCAAAACTTTCGGGAATGGTAACTTCGCGTTCAAAAATATCGGCTAGCATTTGGCGCCATAAACTAGAACGAGCAAAACCTCCAGTTGCTTGGATCGATTTAGGTGAACCTGTCACTTCCTCTAAGGCTAAAAGTACCGTATATAAATTAAAGACGATCCCTTCCAATGCGGCACGTAACATGTGAGCCCGCGTATGACTCCGATTCAAGCCAAAGAACGTGCCCCGTGCATTCGCATCCCACAGTGGCGCCCGCTCTCCACCTAAATAAGGTAAAAAGATCAGGCCATCAGAACCGGCGGGGATTTTTTCTGCCATATTAGTCAGCAGATCATAACTATCGACTTTCATTTGAGCAGCGGTTTCTTTTTCTGGTGTGAATAGTTGATCCCGTACCCAACGAAATACGATTCCACCATTATTGACTGGACCACCGATCACCCAACGATCTTCGGCTAAAACGTAACAAAATAGTCGACCTTTCGGATCAGTGGCAGGCTGATTGACCACTTGCCGGATCGCTCCACTTGTGCCAATCGTTAAAGCTAAGACACCTTCTTCAACGGCATTCACGCCTAGGTTCGACAAAACACCATCACTGGCACCGATCACAAACGCGATTTCTTCAGGTAACCCGGTCACTTCCGCATAAGCATGCTTCAAACCGTGAAATTGATAACTCGTCGATACGACTTCTGGTAATTGCGCCGCTGTGATTCCAGCAACTTTTAGTGCTTCAGGCTCCCAATCAAGCGTAAAAATATTGAACAAGCCCGTCGCCGATGCAATCGATTGATCGATCTTTAATTCCCCAAACAATTTATACAGTACATATTCTTTGATCCCAATAAAGTAGCGTGCCTGTGCAAACAGTTCTGGTTTTTCTGTTCGTAGCCAAATAATTTTAGACAGTGGCGCCATCGGATGGATCGGGGTTCCTGTTTTTTCATAAATTTTTTGTCCTAGCCCAGACGCTTTCAATTGTTCACTATATTTAGCTGCGCGATTATCTGCCCACGTGATCGATCGAGTCAACGGTTTCTTTTCTTCATCTAAAACGATCAATGAATGCATAGCAGCAGAAAATGAAACGCCTTTGATGTCTTTGGGATCGATCGCGGCACGTCGTGTGACTTGAGTCAACGCATCCACGACCGCTTCAAAAATTTCTTCTACATCTTGTTCTGCCATATCAGGTTCAGTTTGATACAGCGGATAACCAACGTTGGCATACTCTAAAACCGTTCCCGTTTGATCGTATAAAACAGCTTTAGTACTCGTAGTCCCAATATCGGCTCCGATCACATAGTTCATGTTGTTCCCTCCTATTTGTTTACGGCGTGACCGCCAAAACCATTCCGCAACGATGCGACGACTTTCCCCGTAAAAGTATCATCTTCTAGCGAGCGATAACGCATTTGCAAAGCTAACGTAATCACTGGCAGCGGAACTTGACGTTTTAATGCTTCTTCCACCGTCCATAATCCTTCACCTGATGAATACATCGTTCCTTTTAAATTTTCCAAATGTGGATCGGCTTGAAAAGCTTCTTCAGCTAACTCCATCAGCCAGCTGCGAACGACCGATCCATGATTCCACACCTTCGCAACTTTTTCATTGTCATACGCATAAGGACTGTGCTCTAACAAATCAAATCCTTCTGCGATCGCCTGCATCATACCGTATTCGATGCCATTATGAACCATTTTTAAATAATGACCACTGCCGACTTCCCCGGTGTAAAGATAACCAGCTGGTTGAGCGATTGCTTGAAAGATCGGTTCGATGATCGGGAAAACTTCTGCTGTGCCACCAATCATAAAGTTACCGCCCGACCGCGCACCGCTCATCCCACCAGAAGTGCCGACATCAAAAAAGTAAATGTGTTTTTTCGCCAGCAACTGTCCATGTTGGAGTGAATCTTCATAAAATGAGTTCCCACCATCGATCACGATATCTTTTGCTTGTAAAAGTTGTTGTAACTGTGTGATGATTTGCGCGGTCGCGGCTCCAGCCGGTACCATGACCCACACGATTCGCGGCGCAGGTAATACTTCCACAAATTCACTCAGTTCCGTAATGGGCTGTGCACCTAAATCCGCTGCTGCTTTGATTGCGGCTGAGTTTAAATCATACGCTGCCACCTCAATTCCTTGCTCCAATAAATTCGCGACTAGATTCAATCCCATCTTGCCTAAGCCGATCATACCGATCTTCATTTTAAAATACCTCCTGTCATGTTTTCGGTTACATTCTATGTCACATTTTTACATTTTGCAAGTTTTTTGATGTAAAAATTTTACATACATTTTTTTGTCGTGCTATACTAGTGAAGAAAATAGTAAAATTCGTTACTTTTACTAAGGAGGTTTTTTGAATGGCAAATGATATCCAACATACGATCACAACCTTTTATCAAGATCTAAGTCCCAGCGAAAAAAAAATTGCGGACTATTTAATGCAGCATCAAGAACGTGCAGCTAAAAGTTCAATCCAAGACCTGAGCCAAGCAGTGGACCTTTCAACTGCGACCATTTCTCGTTTTGCAAAACGCTTAGGTTACCAATCATTTCCAGAGTTAAAGATCGCCCTCAGCATGCCCACTAGCGATACAAAAGAATTATTTTCTGATCTTTCGCGGCAAGATGATTCATTGACCTTGGCTAAAAAAGTATTTGCAGCTAACATTCGGTCATTGGAAGATACCGAAAATTTTTTAGAGCAATCACAACTTGATGCTGCACTAACTATTTTAACGCAGGCTAAACAAGCTGCTTTTTTTGGTTTGGGCGGCTCACAAGTCGTAGCTTTAGATGCATTCCATAAGTTTATCCGAACTTCATTGCCGTGTGAATTTCAAAATGATTATCATATGCAGTTGATGCTAGCTTCCAAATTGACCGCTAATGATTGTGCCATTGTGATCTCCCACACTGGGCGCAACCAAGAAATTTTACACTTATGCGAGTTATTAGAAAAAAATCAAGTCCCGATTATCTGTATCACAAGCTACGCAGCTTCTCCGTTAGCCCAAGCTGCCAAAGTTGCGTTGATTGCTTTTGCCGAAGAAACCGCCTATCGTTCAGAGGCGATGTCGGCGATGCAAGCACAATTTAGTTTGATCGATTGTCTATTCATGTTGTATTCCGTGACTAACTACGAAGCTAATAGTCGTGTGCGTCAGCAAATCCGCGACGCCATTAAAGAGACTCGAATCTAAAAAACCAGGCACGACCATGACCAAAAAGCAAAATGAAATAATAATTCATTTTATAAAATAATAAATCTAATAACGTTTTTCGTTATAGAATAAAAACTGTTATCACCGGCTAACTCCTTTTCTGTCACTAGCTAAAGCACTGATTTTAAAGAATTTGTATCAAATTAAAAAAATGAGCTTCATAAAAATGACACACAAGAAATATTATAGAATTGTAATTTTAACATCATTGTAATAACGAGAGCAAAACTCCTTCGTGGCGGTGTTTTTAAGCTCTTTTTAACGTTTTTTTAAAAAACAGCAACTAGACTTCTCAATTTACAGCTTATATAATGACCCCTGTCGATACGAGCTCCATTACAAATACGAAAGACAACTCAAGGAGGACATTATGAAATTATCAAGCAAAAAGAATTTAGGTGCTTTATTATTACCTTGCTTACTACTTGCCTTGCCTGCCTTTGCGCATGCGGATGAGACGACTACGACTACGCCAGCTCCTACAGCTGTTGAACAAAAAAGTGTGAACCAAGACGAAGAATTGAAAAAAGCCAAAGCGGCTGGTTATTCAGAAGAACAATTCAAAAAGATCATGGAGATGCCAAACGTTGCGGGAACAACAGAGATCCTCGTCGCAAAACTGGCACCACAAATCTTACAACGGACGTCTTCTAAACAAAGCCAAGTCGTGAATGAAGCGTTGAAATATTTAGGCGTTCCTTATGTTTGGGGCGGCACGACACCAGCTGGGTTTGATTGCTCTGGTTTGATGCAATATGCGTACCGGGCAACGGGGATCAACATTTCACGGGTCACGTATACGCAAGAATATGAAGGAACAGAAGTTAGTTTGAACGCATTAGAGCCTGGCGATCTATTATTCTACGGTGCTCGTGGTTCAACGCATCACGTGGCAATGTATATCGGAAACGGTCAAATGATCCATGCACCTCAACCGGGGGATGTCGTGAAAGTAATTGAAATGAAATACTTCATGCCATCGTTTGCACGTCGTATCATTGACGAGCCAGATGCACCTGCAGTTCCCGGCGTAAATCCAAAAGCCGGTCCGATGCATCGTTTGTACAATCCAAACTCAGGTGAACATTTCTACACGTCAACCGACGCAGAACGCGATAACTTAACAGGGCAAGGTTGGCAATTAGAAGGGACAGCTTGGACTGCACCAGAAGCCGGGGCACCCGTTTACCGGTTATATAATCCAAATGCGGGGGATCATCATTACACGATGAACTCAAATGAACGCGACATGTTACAAAAAGCTGGTTGGAACTACGAAGGGATCTCTTGGTACTCTGATGGCGACAAAACTTTATTACGCGTTTACAACCCACAAGCAAAAGGCGCTGGCGCCCACCACTACACATTAAGCGGTGGCGAAAAAGCAGCGTTACTAGCTAAAGGCTGGAAAGATGAAGGTTCTGCTTGGAACGGGAAATAAAGCTTTAAAGAGTTGAGCATTTCAAAATGCTCAACTCTTTTTTATTCAACGCTTCTTTTTTCAATAGTCAAAACTAGTCGTATCTTCGGTGGAAAAAACAAATCTTTTAGGCCGATCACAAAGGAGTGTTTACTGGTAAATGTTCTTTTTTGTTTAGTTTGAATTTCAAACTTTCTAATGAAATAAAATGAAAGCGTGGACTTATTTTTATAACGGCACTCATTTCTATTCCTCGTTATAAAAAATACGGTTAACCGCAACTATTTTTTCAGTTTTACTAGACGTCATCCCCGTCTTCATAGCGCTGAGAAAGATTGATAACTCAGCGTTTAATTGTATTTGTCACAGAGGAAATAATGTTGAATTGTAATTTTAACAACACTGTAATAAAAGCCGATAGACCGCTTGATAACAGATTTTATGCGACTTTTCAAAGCTGAATCAGCTAGTTGAGCTATAGACTTCTTTTTTCGCAACTTATATAATGTGTCTTGTTGAAACAATATAAAAAACAAAGATAGCTATTCATAGGAGGACTTATGAAATTACGAAGCAAAAAGAATTTAGGTGTTTTCTTATTACCTTGCGTACTACTTGCCTTTCCTGCGTTCGCACATGCGACTGAGAATACAACTACTATAGCTCCTACAGCTGCTCAAACAACTGATAAAAAAGTGAACTACGATGAAGAAATGCAAAAAGCGAAAGCAGCTGGTTATTCTGAAGAACAGTTCAAACAAATCATGAACATGCCAGACGTAGCCGGCGAGACATCTGTTTCTCCTGCAAAACTAGATGCTTCTTTATTGCGTCGCTCATCATCTAAACAAAGCCAAGTCGTAAATGAAGCTATGAAATATTTAGGCGTTCCCTATGTTTGGGGTGGTACGACACCAGCTGGCTTTGATTGTTCTGGATTGATTCAATACGCTTATCGCGCTGTTGGTATCAACTTACCGCGGGTGACATACCAACAAGAATATGAAGGTCAAGATGTCAGCTTGAATGCATTGCAACCTGGTGATTTATTATTTTACGGCCCACGAGGCGCAACGTATCATATTGGAATGTACATTGGGAATGGTCAAATGATCCACGCACCACAACCCGGTGATGTTGTTAAAGTCATCGACATGCAATACTTCATGCCATCCTTTGCACGTCGCGTGATCGACGAACCCGATGCTCCAGCTGTGCCACAGGTAAATCCAAAAGCTGGTCCGATGTACCGCCTTTACAATCCAAATTCTGGTGAACATTTCTATACTTCTGGTGAAGGTGAACGGGATTCATTAACTAGCCAAGGCTGGCAAATGGAAGGAACGGCTTGGACTGCGCCTGAATCTGGCGACTCCGTTTACCGTTTATACAATCCAAATGCCGGTGATCACCATTACACCACTAACGCAAATGAAAAAGACGCGTTAGTAAAAGCTGGTTGGAATTATGAAGGCGTGTCTTGGTACTCTAGTGGCGATAAAACATTGTTACGTCTTTACAATCCTCAAGCAAAAGGCGCGGGTTCTCACCACTATACTTTAAATACCGGTGAAAAAGACAACTTGGTCCGCCAAGGTTGGCAAGATGAAGGTAAAGCTTGGCAAGGAAAATAATTTTTCTTTCGTAATTAATAAGAGTAAAGTCAAAAAGACTGACGAAATTTGTCAGTCTTTTTTTATTGTGCTACGATAATTTTCACTAAAGCTGCGGTTGCCCCCTGCCCCACTCTTTCATCATAATAAGCAGTAAAGCGTGGATCAGCTACATACATTTGCGCTAAACCTTGATGGGCTTTCAAGGAATATGTTGGCCAAGAAAATTGCAACCACTGCCGATGAAGTTGAAAAATACGTGTTGCTAATTCAGTTGTCGGTTCACGTAGATACTTTTGTAACTGCGCCAGCAATTCCATTTCTGTTTTTTGCAACGCTTCATAATCGGACTGACTTAAAGCTAATCGTTTTTGATTGGCGGCTTCAATCACATCTGAGCCATAGCTTTCACGAAGCTCGGCACCGTATTCTTTTTCGTTTTCAGTCAACTCTTGCTGTTTGAACGCCCTAAATTTTTCTTGTTCTGTCATGGATATTTCTCCTTTGTGATAAGCCAGTGTTTTTTCTACAGTCGCTAGGAGCGTGTCTAATTGCTGGCGTTTTTTTAGCAGCGCTTGATGTTGTGATTCAAGTGCTGTGGTAAGATCAAAGTCAGGGGCATTGAGGATCTGTTTAATCGTCGTTAGAGAAAAATCAAGTGTGCGATAAAATAAAATTTGTTGTAGTCGGTCTAATTGTGTTTTACCATAAATCCGATAGCCTGCTGAATTGAGTCGCTTCGGTAGTAATAAGCCGATTTCATCATAATAGCGTAACGTCCGTGCGCTTACTCCTGATAGCTCCGCAATTTGTTTGATCGTGTATTCCATTTGTTCACCTCCGATAAATTAAGCTTAAGGGTTCCCGTAACGTGAAGGTCAAGTAAAAATTTTTCGCTAGATTAATTTTTTTATTTTTACCTAAAAGGCGTATACCCTTACAAGAAAGCGCTTCAAAGATAAAAAAGATTGTTGTTTAAAATTGGTCTACTTAAGTTTTCAGTTGAGCTTTTTTATATTTCATGCTAGAATTCCTATAATAATGTTAGGAGATGGCTTAATTGAACTTAGTTGAAGCGTATAAGATCGAGATCCAAACCGAAAGTGGTTCACATGAGATTTACATCACGCAAGAAGGTAACAGCAAACGCAGCTTGTTCCAAATCATGAATCAACGCGGCCAACAAAATGAAGGCTACTATTCTTTCTGGCGCGATGAAGACAACTCAAAACTTTTCATCAACAAAGAAAAGATCATCGCGATCCACAAATACGCCACTGAAAAATATGAAGCTGAATTATTGAAAAAATATTATCGGATTTAATGGCTGGTCGGGTCAATGCGACCTTTCCGCCGTAAAAAAGAGCACGCCGCTCTTTTTTTTTGCCTAAAAGTTGACGGTGTGCGCTTTTTTATGGCATGATAAATCGTATTTTTAATTCGAAAGGAAGTCTGCGATGCGAATCGAATATCGCAACAAGCCCCCCTGCCTGATCTTTGATTAACTCAATCAACTATTAGGAGGAAAAGAATTTGCAAGTAAAGAAAAGTTTTATTTCATGGCCGATCTTAGCCTTGATGTCATTTGTCACTGTCATCGGTTTTGATGATATCATCTATAATTTCGCCAATCAAGGTATGGGGGTCATCACCTCATGGATTATTTTACTACTATTATATGTCATTCCTTATTCACTTATGGTCGGTCAGTTAGGTTCCATCTTCAATCACGAAGGTGGCGGATTGAGTTCATGGGTCCGCGGAACGAGTGGCGAAAAATTGGGCTACTTCACCGCTTGGACCTATTGGGCTGCATCGATTCCTTATGTGGTCGATACGGCTAACGCGGTCGTAGTTGGTTTTGGTTGGCTCATCAATGGCAACGATTCAATGGAAGATAAAATGTCCAATCACGTCTTTGCACTTTTAACCTTTTGTGTCTTTTTGCTCTTTATTATTTTACAACGCCGCTTCAAACGCTCACTGGAAGTTTTGAGTACTTTAGGTGGTGGTGCGATGTTTATCATGGCGCTTTTGTTTGTGGTGATGACGTTTACTTCTTTATTCATGCCAGAAGGTCACATCGAGACTCAACCGATGAACTTGCAAGCGATCATCCCAAAATTCGATCTGCATTATTTAACTACGATCGGATTATTGATCTACGCGATTAACGGAGCAGAACTCATCGCGCCATTTGTTACAAAGATGCGGCATCCACAAAGAGAATTTCCTAAATCGATGATCATGTTGACAGTCATGACGATCTTTTTAACAGTCTTCGGTTCTTTTTCACTGGGCGTCTTCTTCAATGCGCATCACTTACCGAACAATTTGAAGATGAATGGTTCCTATTATGCCTTCCAGCGGCTCGGGGAGTTTTATCATTTAGGCAATAGCTTGATGTATATTTTTGCTGTAACTCAGATCATTTATATGTGTGCCCTTTTAGCCGTCTTATTAGATGCCATGACTCGGATGCTGATCGCAGATACTGGGAAAAAATATATGCCGAAAAAATTGACTAAGTTAAACGCTGATGGCCTGCCCATCAATGGCTATATTTTAACGACTGCATTAAGTGCCTTCATCTTATTGTTAGGCGTTTTCTTACCTGAAATGAATGACATTTTCAACTGGTTATTGAATCTAAACGGGATCATCTCTCCAGGGGTCACGTGTTGGATCTTTTATGCTTTTGTTAAAGTCCGTTTAGATGCGAAAAACTATCCATCAGAGTATGTCTTCATCAAAAATGATCGCGCAGCTGTCGCGTTTGGGATGTGGTGTTTGATCGTTACAGTGATCGCTACGTTATTCGGGATCTTACCGCAAGATGCCCCGATCGGCTCATCACTTTTCTGGCATGAACTGATCATTAATATCGTTGGGATCACGGTTTTAATCGGACTCGGCTTTGTGATGCCCGCTCTTGCTAAACGGGAACGAGAACAGTTAACTTAACAGTTAAATTTTAGGCGTTGACTTAGTTCGTCTCGGATCAAAATCTAAATAGCACCGTTCAGAAAAATTCTGAACGGTGCTATTTTTTTACTAAAGTTTATCGGCATCTTTAGTGCTGAGGACAGTCGCGTTGTTTTGATCCGTGATCTCCAATAAGAAGATTTGATTGACGACTTTCCCACTATCAATAAAATAAGCAGTCGCAAGCAATTTATCACCGCTTTGGTATACTAAATAACTCGTAACGGAATCTTGATCATAGCCTAATGTCCGGAACCAGCCATTTGTATTGGTGATCGGTTGACCATCAAAATCAGCCGGCTTATGCATTTGTGAGTTGTTGATCTCTTCATCAGTTGCCCCGGTCACTGCTTTATAAATCGCCCGACCATATTTGCCGGCATCTTTTACAATGATCTGGCCAGAGTTTTCTGGTTTAGCTTGGGCATAAAAGGCGATCCCTTCGTCACTCCAGCCGGCTTTTTTCAGTGAATTCACTTCAGCTTGACTATACGTATAATGATGGCTGCCTGTATTGGCATGAGGATTGTACAGTCGGTAGATCGGAACTTCTTTTTTTAGATCTGACTGAAAGGCGACCCCTTCATCTTGCCAACCGACTTTCACGAGATTGTCCCGTTCGCCAACGTCTAGCGTATAATGATGGTCACCGGAATTTGGATTGTAAAGGCGATAGACTGGCGTTCCTTGATCCGGTGCATCCCAAGCTTCCCCTTCGTTGGCCCAACCGACTTTCACGAGATTATCCCGTTCGCCGATATTTGACGTATAATGGTGTTCACCAGAATTTGGGTTGTACACTCGATAGATCATGGCGGCTTCACTATTTTGCGCAAAAGCCAAGCTTCCGCCGAACACAGCTGCACTGAACAAAACGAGCTTCAAAGTTTTTTTCATTCCTGTAGCCCTCCTACTTTTGATTAATCCTATGGTAAAGGAAATCGCAGTGAAAAACAAATCAAAACGCCCACAACGATTTGATAAGTTAATCATCAAATGTGTGGACGTGATTTTGCTTAACTATTCAGCAACCGTTTCTAAGGCTGAGTGTTTCCGGAAAAGATGAAGGACAATCGCTAACCCTAGCCCGATAGTTGTTGGGATCATCCACCCTAATCCTTGAGTCGCAAACGGGATGATCTGATGATAGCCTGCCGTCAAATTTTTTGTCAAAGTCGTTTGGATCGGTAAAGCGCCGATTGCATCAAAAATCGCGGGTAACGCTGCAAACGCAGTTGACAAACGATAGATTACCCGATCGTGTTTAAACAGTGGCGCGAATAAGCCGGGAATGATCAACGCCATCGCGAGTGGATACAGCAGCATCAAAAATGGCATCGTCCATGCGATGATCGCATCTAATCCAAAGTTCGCCGTCAAAAACGAAAGCAACGTCGTGAGGCGCAACCAGCCTTTATAACTTAAAATACTGAAATGAGCAGAGAAGTCTTGGGCAAAAGATGCAATCAATCCCATTGCGGTCGTGAATACGGCTAAGATCGTCAAACCACCCATTACGATCATGCCTGGTTGCCCAAAGTAATAGCGGATGATCTGCGTCAAGGCGATCCCGCCATTGTCTGATAAGGGGAACTTAGCCAGTGACATCGCACCTAATGCAATAATTCCTAAGTAAATCCCCGCCGTCAGCAGCATCGAAAGTGAGCCAGCTTTGATCGTTTGACTAGCGATCGCTTTTTCTTTTTTGATCCCTAACAATCGGATCGTGCGGATGATCGTAACACCAAACGCCAAAGCCGCTAGCGCATCCATCGTATTGTAGCCTTCTAAAAAGCCTTTGATCGTGGAACCATGTCCATACGCTTGATCAGCCGGTATATGTTGTAACGTCCCAAATGGATGAATGAAAGCAATCGCAAAAATCGCGAATAAAATGATCAGAAATGCCGGATTCAATAATTTTCCGATGATTTTTAATAAATTCGTTTCTCGAGTTGAAAAGTAGTAAGCTAAACCGAAGAAAGCCGCTGAAAACAAGAACAATCCTAATTGATCATAACGTTTAGGAACTAAGCTTTCAAAACTGAACTGATACCCTAACGCAGCCGTCCGTGGTGTCGCAAACATCGGACCTAATGCCAAGTGACACAAAATCAAAAATAAGATCCCGTACCAACCAGCAACTGGCTTTGCAATATCAAAAATCCCTTGCGAACGTGTTTGACTCAAGGCGATCAATGCACTTAGTGGGATCAATGTCGCCGAGATCAAAAAGCCGATCCCAGCTGATAACCAATGCTCACCAGCTAATTGGCCTAAGTGAGCGGGAAAAATCAAATTGCCGGCTCCAAAGAACATCCCGAAAATCAATGAAGCTAATAAAAGTAATTGTTTTTTTGTTAGTTTTTCCATTTTACATTCTCCTTCGATCATTTTTTGCGATGCTCCTAAATGTAACCGGCCTCCTTTACAAATAAAAAAGCCCGTTCGTCTAAAAAGACGAACGGGCGAATAATCGCGGTACCACCGTTGTTTGATAAATGAATTCACTTATCCTCTCTCGATGACTCTTACAGAAGCATCATACCCGCTAACGGAGGTAACCGTCGTAAACTTCAATCACATGTCACTTACGCGTCTCGAGAACTACTTTCCTTTTTTCAAAACTGCAATTTCCCACCACCCAATTGCTCGCTGAAAGTTTTTCCAAAAGTACTCTTTCTGTCATTGACTTGAACACATCATAGACCAGACGAAAAAAATTGTCAACGGTTTTTTTGAATTTTCTAAATCTTGTGTCAACTAAAGTGATGCTAGTTCCTATAGCTAATGGGATTTTAGCCCTTAAAAATTTTTTCGTCTTATTCATACCGTAATGCTTCGATGGGATCTAGGCGCGCGGCGCGCTTAGCCGGCAATGTCCCAGCTAAAAAGGCGATCAACATGATCACCGCAATGATCGCAAAGGTCGCCGGCCACGAAAATTGGATCAACTGCAAACCATCTAGTCCTTTGATAAACGAATGAGTCGCTACTCGATTGATCAATTTACCAGCACCAAATGCTGCCATGACTCCAAAGGTGGCTCCCCACAGTCCAATGAGTAACGCTTCCACACTAAAAATTAGAAAGACTTTGCTACCTCCCATTCCCATCGCTTTCATCAACCCGATCTCGCGGGTACGATCTTGGACAGACATGTAAAGGGTATTGATGATCCCAAAACTTGCAGCTAACAAAGCGATCGCCCCAAATAATGTTAACACGCCGGTCACTGCATTGATCGTCGAATGTAGTGAGCCCAGTTCATCTTCAAAAGTCGTCGCAGTATAACCTTTTTTTGCTAATCGTTCTTTGATCTTTTGAATGTTAGCTTTAGTCGGATGTTTAACTCGCGCAGTTAAGCCGTAAAATTCATTTTGAGTCGCAGCTGGCATGCCTGCTTGATTGATGGCGACTAATTTATCCGCTAAGGCTGGGTTTACGATCGATTCACCATTGTTGATGATGCTTTTGTTACGGACACCAACGATTGTAGCTTTCACGACCGTTTGTTTTTTAGTCGCTTTGGAAGTGGCGGCTAATTTGACTGTTTGTTTCAAGGCTTGTTTAGCTGAAGCAAAGCCGAGACTTTTAACATATTGCGGTGCTAAGACGATCTCAAAAGCTGTGCTAGTTGCAGAAACTTGACGACCAGCTTTCAAATCAACATTCATTCCAGCGGCTGAACCGGCTGAAAGTTCATATTTAGCCCCGTGACTTTGAATATAATCAGCTTGGAATGCTTGATTTTCCTCAATGTCTGTTAAGCCTTTGACCGCCGTAATTTTTTTCGTATCGACAGTTTGCATTAAATAGTCATCGGCAGCACTTTGATTCGCCTCATATTTTTTCGGTTGGTCTTTTACTTGATTCTGTTCAACTTTTTTCATGATGCTCAACTGATCTTTGCGGCCTACATTTGCGACTTGTTTGTTGATATAATCATTGACTCCGATCGTGATCCCAGTGGTGATGGAAATCGTAAACGCCCCAATAAAAATCGCGACAATGGTTAGAATCGTCCGGCCTTTATTGCGCCATAAACTCGAACTAGCTGCAGCGATTGTATCTTGAATTTTCATTTAGACCGCCTCCTTTACGATCAAACCATCTTTGATTTGAATTTGGCGATCGCACCGCGCCGCTAGCTCAGGATCATGAGTCACGATGATCAACGTCATTTTTTTAGTTTGATTCAATTGGAATAAGAGCTGCTCGACTTTTTCACTGGTGGTAGAATCTAAATTACCAGTCGGTTCGTCCGCGAAAATGATTTCAGGATTATTGACTAAAGCACGCGCGATGCAAACACGTTGTTTTTGCCCGCCGGATAAATCATTCGCTAAATTATCCGCTTTATTTTCCAACTCCACGGCACGCAATACCGTCAACGCCATTTTTTTACGTTTTTTCGTCGGAACACCTGCGATTTTTAGTGGTAATAAAACATTTTCTAAAACAGTGTCTTTCGGATTTAAGAAAAATTGCTGAAAAACAAAACCGAATGTTTGGTTGCGTAACTGATTCAACGCCTTCTTATTGATCGTTTGTGTTGCTTGCCCTAGCAATGTGACCTCGCCATTAGTCGGCTGGTCCAATAAAGCTAAAATATGCATCAAAGTCGATTTACCCGATCCGCTTTTTCCAACGATGGCAACCGATTCACCTTGTTTAATCGTCAGGTCAACTCCTTTTAACGCATTAAATGTTGCCGCTCCCCTGCCATATGTCCGCACAATATTTTTGACTGTTAACACTTCCATCTTTGATCACCCTATCTTTTTTGAATGTTTTTGACGAATTCAGCTTACTATACCACTGGAAGAATACCATCAGACTTGCGACGGAGAGACGACTCAGCCTTTACATTTCACAAACAAAAAACTGATCAACACTTTTGCTGATCAGCTCAAACTTTTTTATTTTTTTATCGCAACTCTTTTTTGAAAAAGTAATAATCGCAGTCGTCGATCGGCACATTTTCCAATTTACCAAATTCAACAAAGCCTTGCTTTTGATAAAAACGTGGTGCTTCAAACGAAAAAGTTTCTAAATGCATGACGTGACATTTTTCTCGTTTGGCGATCGTTTCCATTTTGTGCAACAAACGACTGCCTTGACCTTGTCCCCGCAATCGCTCATCGATCCAAAAAAAGTCCACGTGCATGATGTTCCAATAGCAATGTCCAGTGATGCCACCAACTAATTCTCCTTGTTCATACAAGTAACAACCTAAATAACTTTCTGCTAACGTATCGATCGTTGGTGGCAAGTTCGCCTCGCTATACGCAAAGATTTTTTCTTTCAATAGCGGTGACAATTCCGCATTATATGTTTCAACGATTTCCATCCTCTGACCTCTTTTTTGTTTTATTATAGCAAATCACCACCCACTTCAGACAATTTTTTTAAAACGTGCTATACTGCAAGCAAACGTACGAAAGGGTGAAGTTTATGATCATGATCAATGTTTTTTTGAAAGTCGCGCCTCAAAAGCGAGCCGCATTTTTAACGTTTGTTAAAGAACTGGTCACCGCTTCCCGCCAAGATGATGGCGCTTTATTTTATGACTGTTTAGAAAGTGTCGAAACTGAAAATGAGTTTATGATCATCGAACATTGGCGCAATCAAAGGAGTGTCGATCAGCACAATGAGACACCGCATTTAAAAAGATTCGTTCAAGAGGCCAACACGTATTTGACCGAAGATTTTGTGATCAAAGTCGGCCAAAGTCCCGACTAAACTTGAACTATAAAAAATAGCGCCTACGATTACCAGTATCCCGTAATCGTAGGCGCTATTGCTTTGACTCCCTTTTAGTAAAACTCAATTAGGTGATGTTAATTTCTCTTCCACCTTGACTAACGCTTCTTGACTTGCTTTTAATTCACTCATCAGACGCTCAACTTCAGCTTGGGAGAGTTCTTTTTTGTTTTTCAATCCTTGCTGAGCGTTTTTTCGGCAAGTCGCAAAGGCGGACCATGTATCTTGAGCATAATCTTCCGCTTGATAACTTTTAGCTTCCCGATAAATTTTTTCTAATTCGTTGACCTGACCACGTTTTTCTAGCCCGTCTAATGCCAGTTGTAAATTTTGAGTTTGTTCATCGACTTGACTTTGCACCGCTTCTTCATCCTTTAAAACTTGTTGACTGGAACTGATCGCACTTGTCAGCTGATCCCAAATCGTTTTCGTATAATTTTTGGCTTGTTGTTGATTCCCTTGGCTGACTAATGTTTTTAAATGACGCTTATCCCCTTTAGCTTGCAATTCTTGCTGAGCTTTTTGCAGATTTTTAAAAGTTGAATTGACGGCAGCTTGTTCAACGTCGGTATCATTCAAAACGTTTTTTGCCATTTTATTGGCATCAGCTAAAACTTTCCAACTAGAACGCGTATACTCGTTTGACTTCAACTTAGCTGTTGTTTGGTAAAGCGTCTTCAAATCATTGACATAGACTAACTGATCGATTCCTTTTTTCAACTCACGATGTGCTTGATTGACTTGCTTTTGCGTTGCTTTGGGATCGGCCAAAACAGCTTGCGCTTTTTTTTGCGCTGGTCCAAATTTCTGCCAACCTTTGGGATTGAAATTTTTTTCTTCGACTTGTTCGACTGATTGTAACGTTGCAGTCAGACCTTTTACCCGTACTAATTTCGCAGTCGCTTTTTCTAATTTTGTCAATTCGTCAAAGACATCTTTTTGCAACGCATTCCCGCTATAGGCAACATCGTAACTACTCTTCAACGCATTTTTGACGCGCTCCCAACTAGCTGATGAATAATCAGCCGCCACGAGCCGTGTCGTCTTACGAATCTTATCTTTTAATTTTGCCAGACTTTTCGCATTGGCCAATTCCGCATACTCAAATGTGACCGTCGTATTGCCATCGACTTTTGATAATGCGAGCTCGGGACTGCCGCTAATCAAACGATACCCTTCAAATTCTTTAGCTTTAACTGTTAGTGATTGCCCCTGTTCGACTTTTTTTCGAAGGGCATTCGCCAACTCTTTACTGCCAGCAGCGTAGCAAATTTTAACGACGGCTAATTCTTTTTGAGGCTTATAACCATAAAATGCTACACCTTCATCATGCCAACCTTTGGCGATCAAATTTTTCTGTTCGGCATCTCGGCTCGTAAAATTGTGAGCCGCTTCAGTCGCGTTTGGATTATACGCTCGTTTGATCGTGACGATCTCACTTCGATTGGCCTTTGCCTGGTCTTTGGTCAGCGTCTTGAACGCTTCCCCTTCTCCACGCCAACCTTGTTTTTCCAAACGCTCATACTCAGCTTGTTCTTTCGTGTAATGGTGCACATCCGTCAGCGGGTTATACAAGCGATAGACCGGATCACCCTTATCCGGTGTCTCCCAAGCTGCCCCTTCATCATGCCAACCATTTTTGATCAATTGCTCACGCTCATTTTGGTCGAGCGTAAAAAAATGTTCCCCGCTTGTTTGATTGTACAGACGGTAAAGGACTTGGTTAGCGGCTAAAGCTTCCGGTCCTTTCAATGATAGGAACCCCAGACAAAGCGCTGCACTGATTCTCCAAAGTTTTTTTTTCATTTTTTGCTCCTCAAATAAAAATACATTTCAAATTTTAAAAAATAACACCCACATATTAAGTTTATCAAATTATCAGCACTTTGTAACAAAAAATATGATCCAGCGACTAAAATATTTAAAAACTTTGTCCTTATTAGACCAATCACTAGCTAGAATTATCCCTACAGTTCAACCTACGTATTTTATCTGCTATCTTACCTCTAGTATAACAAGTTATGAATAAAAAAATTCGTGTAGTAGCGCCAAGATTTTAAGTTATCACAAAAAATTTGAACACAAGCTTTCAAGACTCCCTTCAAGTAGGCAAGCCAAACTAAAATTTAACAAAAAAAGACTGCAGGCTTCAACAAGTGAAGACTACAGTCAGTAAAGGAGTTGAAAAATCTAAGCATCCGTAACTGCTGTCAGCTCAGTTTGGGCTTGATCCATCCCTAGACCCGTAATCGAACTGACTAATGAAAAGACTGGTGAAAGTAAACTAAAGAAAACAAACGGCAAGTATGCTAACGTCGGAACGCCGAATGTTCCCGCCACGAAACTTCCAGCAATGCCCCAAGGTACTAAATAATTGATCACAGTCCCGCCGTCTTCTAACGTCCGCCCTAAAACGGTAGGATCATAACCGGCTTTTTCGTAGACTTCTTTAAACGCATTGCCAGGTAAAATAACTGAGAGAAATTGTTCACCGATAAATAAATTCACTCCAATACTCGTGGCCAAAGTCGTCGCTACAAGCCGAACTGGATTGGTCAACTTAGTCGCAACGTGTTGCATGACCGTCGTGATCAATTGAAATTCCATCAACAGGCCCCCAAGTGAGAGCGTCAAAATAATCAAAGAGACCGTCGGCAACATACTTTCGATTCCCCCGCGACTCAATAAAGCATTGATCTGCGGATTACCTGTGTGTGCGACAAAGCCTGATTCGATCACATTGGCGATTGCCTTCAAGCTCGTATGCGGGTTTTGAATCAAAATCATTCCGACAGCCACAAAAATATTTAATAAAATCGTGACTAATGCGGGTATCTTTTTCCAAGCACAGATAAACATCAAAGATAATGGCACGATCGACCAACCAGAGATCATAAATTGTTTTTCTAAAACAGCGGTCACCGTTTGAACTTTTTCCAAGCTGGCCGTGTGATCAGAATGACCGATCAAGGCATACAATAGAAATGAAATGACAAACGCCGGCAAGGTAGACCACATCAAATGTTTGATATGAGCGAAAAGGTCTGCATCCACTACCGCAGCTGCCAAATTCGTTGATTCAGATAACGGCGACATCTTATCACCAAAGACCGCACCTGAAACGATCGCCCCCACCACTAAAGCAGGATTTAAGCCTAAAGTCGTTCCGATACCAAAAAAGGCGATCCCAATCGTAGACATGACAGTGAAGGCACTTCCCACCGCACTGCCGACGATCGCACAGACAACAAAAATCGAAGGCACGAACCAATGAACACTCAGTAACTTAAAGCCCACTACCATTAGCGTAGGAATGATCCCCGCTTGAATCCAAACAGCGATCAATGCCCCAACAAAAATAAAAATCAAAATGGGAATGATCCCTGGCTTGATCCCTTCAACGATCCCTTTATGCAGGCGGTCAAAAGAATATTTTTTAAGACTCGCATACAGCATGACCAATGCGATCGCAAATAAAATCGCGATGTTCGGGGAGATCCCCAGCCCGATCACACCTGATGCAATACTCAAGACGATCACTACTAACATCAGACTTGCTTCTTTTAAGGATGGTGCAGTTGTTTGTTTTCTCATCATTTTTCCTCTTTTCGTTTTTTAGTTAGGACAAAATGAAAAACCAATATCGAATCACACCGCCACAGTTCATGCTCCTCGCTCCTTTCAACTAAAAAAAGAGACTCATCCTTAATCTAAGGACGAATCTCTCCGCGGTACCACCTTGTTTAAAAGCCTGCGCTTTTCACTTTCAACTGATTCAATTGTAAGTTGATGAATGTAATTCAACGTAAGACTTGATCGATTCACAGCACCATCGACTTTCTGAACAAAAACATCTTACTTCTACTTCGTTCATCATTTTTTCAGACAATTTTAACTTGAAGCAATCATACAACCGTTCATTGAGGTTGTCAAATCTTTTTTTGCAAAAAAAATAAGCCTGACTGTGATTTGCCAGACTTATCTGTAACTTATTATTTTCCGCCAAATAGTCCTTTGACTTTGTTGACTAGGCTATCTACATCACCATCATGGCCTTCAATAAATTCTTTGGCTTGATCGTAGTACCCGCCTAAGTCTTCTTTATGCTCTTCCATAAAGTTCTTGGCTTTTTCAAGGTTACCATCACCGATCATCGCTTTGACTCTTTCTAAAATTTCTTCTGGTTTCATCCAACCACTCCTTTTATTCGTTAGTTTTATTTTACTACGTTTTTGCTGATCTGATAAATGATAACCCGCGAGAAATGAAAGTTTTGTCAGATTTTTCAAAATTCAAATGGGAAATTTTATTTTTTGCTGTTTTGATTATTAAAAGTGTGAGGAGAAACTTTCCCTCGACTGGGATTCAATTGGCCGAAAATTGAACCTTTAAAAAGAAATCAACGAATTTCAAGGGTTATTAGATGAGAGTTTTTTAATTATTTGTTAGAATTATAATATAACAATAAGGAGGAAGAGCGATGCCTTTATTATTTATTATTTTGTTCGTTGCCGCAATTTTTGCCATCTGGTATTTCACTGATAAAAAACCAAACCAAATCAAAAAAACAATCGCAGTCTGCGGTGTAATGTTATCAATTATCGGATTATTTGCTTTTATTAATGATCCCGAAGAAGCAGAGATCGTTGCCAAGCCACAACCCGTTAGTTCCACGAATCGGTTGCCAAAAACAGGTGAGACTAAAACGTTACCGATTTACATCGCCAACGAATTCACCACCGATCAAAAAGGCCGAGCTTTTATCTCAGGCGATGCACCAGTGGGGACGACCGTCACGATTAAGGAAACTGGTTTTTCATTGACGACGACCGAAAATTATTTCAGTTTGCCTTACCAACTAACCAAACAAAAAGATCAACTGATCACGGTCCTCTTTACAAAAGATGATCAAAAAGAAACGAAAACAATTCGCGTCATTGCACCAGAAAAATTGATCCAAGACAGCTCCCATTAAGCATTAAATAAAAAAAGCGCTTTAATTATTCAAAAAACGATTCTTTTTTTACTAGTTCTTACTTAGCGGTCGTTTTATTCGCTAAGTCTCACAATCCGTGCTACTATAATAAAGGAATTTCGTTATGAACCGATTTAGTGCCCTTTCGTGACACAAAGAAAGGAGAATGGTATATGACATTTCATAACACTGAACTGCAATATCGTGTAACCCTTGATACTGATTTGAATATTTTTATCGCTTTTGATAAAAAGAACGCAAAGCATTTCGCTAAAGGGATTACGATTGAACAAGCAGTCAAAGAATTGAAAAAATCTGCATAAGGAGTGAAAACTCTCATGAACGATTGGCGTTCTTTGTAATAGTGTCTGCTCAAGACAGAAGCAGATGCTATTTTTTTGTGCTTTTTTCAATCCCTAAAAATTTAACTGCTTCACCTCAACAGCTAATTCTCATAATCTAATAAATTCCCAATCAATCATGGTATACTAAAAGAAAAGGAAATGAGAGTGAACGATGAGAAAAGCCAACAGCCATTTGACTTATTTTTTAATCGGGCTCGCCTTCTTATTTTTAGGCCTTCAACATCAAAATGCCTGTTTAGCGATCAGCTTAGCATTTTTTGCGATTAGCATCACCCAATTAAGACCCTCCGGAAAATAATTCCCGAGGGTCTTTTACTTTTAATTTTCTGGCTGCTCAACTGGCGCGCTACTAGCCGGCGTTTCTGCTGGGACCGTTGAACTAGTCGCTGGCGGATCAACGGGAAGTGGCGCTGAAGTCGCTGTGCTAGGTTGAGGCGTTCGTGATGCTTCACTGTTACTGATTGGCGGAGCATCAGTCGAATACGTCGAACTTGGTGTCGATGCTGGAGCAGGTTGGGGAACTGGCTGAACCACTGACTCAGAATAATAAGTCGTAGCCGGCGAACTAGCAGGAGACATTGACCTTGATGTAGTCGAGGTCGAGCTTTCTGACTCGGTACTTACAGAAGGCACAACGGATGTAGGAGGTTCTTTTTCTTCCCCCATTGTCCCAATCGCAACTAAACTAAAAAAAATCACGATTGCCACGAGCGGGATGCCCAATAAAAGCTGGAATCCGCGGCGGCGTTTCCGTTGTTTGGCAGCGGCTAAATACGCCGCACGGTATTTGGGATCATTTTGCCGCAATTTTAGAAAACGCCACGAATGCCAGGTCTTTGTCGTAGGTGCATAATATTTTTTTGCCATAGCCTCTCCCTTTGATCTTTTTCTTCAGTTTACCACAGGAGAAAATGGCGCGGCTATTCTTTTTTTGTATGGTAAGCCAAATGCACTAACGGATGCGCCCGCCCTTGCCCATCGGTCGCACTTTTACCAACAACGTAAAACCCTTGTGTTTCATAAAATTTTTGTGCTGCTGGATTTTCGGCATTCACATCCACTTTTTTCAGACCTTGTGCTAAGAGTTGCCCAATGATTTTTTGGCCGTAGCCTTGTCGAAAATAGCGAGGCGCGATAAAGAGCATTTCCAATTCTTCTCCTTCATTTGACACCCCACTAAAAGCGATCCAGTCTTCCGGTGTCTCATACCAAATCACTAGTTGCACGGCTTGGAAATAATAGGGTAGCTCAGCTTTGATCGCTGCCCGCTCATCAGCTGTTAAAAAATGATGGCTAGCTTTCACTGATTCTTCCCATAAAGCCAGTAACTCAGGATAATCATTAGGTTGTGCTAATCGGCTCTTTAGTTTGATCGTCATCGTCTTCATTCCCTTTTAAAAATTCACGTGCTGTTTTTAGTGTATCAAATTTCGTTGATATTTCTAATAATTTTTTCACGCGTTCGATTTAAAACCAAAAATTTTGGTAAGATAAGAAGACAACTAAACTCTCAAGGAGGATTTTTCATGCCGATACTTGCTATTATTTTAGACTTGATCGCGTTTGGCGGTTACTTTTTACAACATTTATATCCTGGTCATTACGGATTAGGATTTATCTTCCAACTAGTAGTGATCGCCTTGTTAGTCCTAGTGACGAAAAAATTTTATCAGCGAGAATTTGCCGGAACTCGTCCAACTGGCTATCGCTATCCGACGATTCGTTTTTCGGTGATCTTGCTCTCTGTTTTGATCAATGGGATGGTCGCTGTTTTATACTTACTCAATCTCTTGGGGATCACTCCTCTCGTCTTTACTGGTTGGCACTAATTTTTGAAAGGATTTGACAGGATGACTACAATTAAACCAATTACATTAAACGAACTGGATGCACTAATCGCTATTAGCCGCGAGACGTTTCGTGATACATTTGGCGCGCAAAACACCCCCGCTGATTTGGCGTTGTACTTAGATCAAGCTTACGCACCAAAACAATTGCAAGCTGAATTAGAAAATCCAGCGTCTCGTTTTTTTGCAATCGAACAAGCTGGACAACTAGCTGGCTACTTAAAACTCAATGTCGCTGATGCTCAAACTGAAAAAATGGGCGCTGATTCATTAGAAGTCGAACGGATCTACATTCGAAAAAATTTTAAACGCCAAGGCTTAGGCCGGCAATTGATCGAAAAAGCGATCGAAATTGCCCGCACCGAAAAACGCAGTGACATTTGGCTAGGAGTTTGGGAACACAATCAAGCGGCGTTGAATTTTTATCGCTCACTAGGCTTTGAACAAGTTGGTGCTCACACCTTTGTTTTAGGAAACGATCCGCAAACTGATCTGATCATGAAAAAGAGGCTAACGGATGAAAAATAATTACGAGGATGAACCATTCTTTACGGCATACCAGCAGATGGACCGGAGCCAAAAAGGTTTGAGCGCTGCGGGTGAGTGGCCGGCGTTTCAAAAATTATTGTCGGAACTGACTGGACAAACGGTTTTGGATCTCGGTTGCGGCTACGGCTGGCATTGTTTGTATGCTGCTGAACACGGTGCTAAAAAAGTGATCGGTGTCGATTTATCAGCCAAAATGTTAGCCGTCGCGCAGCAAAAAAATCATTTTAAAAATGTGACTTACCAACAAGGTGACCTTGCAACCGTCACGTTTCCCAAAGATTCATTCGACCTCGTGATCAGCTCACTAGCGATCCATTATGTACCATCATTCGAAACACTTTTAACTCAGATCCAGCACTATTTAAAGCCGGGGGGCCAATTGCTTTTTTCCGTCGAACATCCCCTCTTTACTGCTAGCGGTACGCAAGATTGGATCTATGATCAAACAGGTGCTATCGAACATTTCCCAGTGGATCATTATTTTGAAGAAGGTGTGCGCGAGACGAATTTTTTAGGCAGCTCCGTAACGAAATACCACCGCACACGCTGACGACGTATTTGGGAAGTCTCTTACGGGCAGGTTTTGTGCTTGAACAAGTAATCGAACCGACTCCGCCAGCTGAGTTATTAGCCGAACCTGGGATGAAAGACGAATTTCGCCGCCCCATGATGCTGATCATCTCAACTAGAAAAGCGGTGGATCAGTAATGAAAAAATTAGTCCTGAGTTTACTCTTGTTGACCCTTGCCGGCTGCAGTGCTCAAACGACGAACCAAACAACAACAACAACTTCCACTGCCCCGACGCAAACAGCGAGCGCCACCCAAACGACAATCAACCAATCTGCACAGAGTTCAGCTGAAAAGCTCCCGGCTGATTATTCACAAGCTCTTCAAAAAGCGAAAGCTTACGCCCACAAGCTTCATTTATCTAAACAAGCCTTGTATGCACAATTAACCTCAGCTTATGGCGAACACTTCTCACCAGCGGCGACTGATTACGCATTAGCTCATTTAAAAATGGATTGGAAGCAGAATGCACTCGTGGTGGCTCGAACTTACGCGACGGACATGCACCTAGCTAAAGCGGCGATCTATGACCAGTTGACAGCTGAAACGGGTGATGCTTTTACTGCAGCCGAAGCGCAATTTGCCATCGATCACTTGACAACTGATTGGAATAAAAACGCATTACTTAAAGCACATGAGTATCAAAAAGAGCAGCTAACTACACCAGAAATAAAGGAACGTTTAGTTGTGACCGACAAATTTACTGAAGTAGAAGCGGATTATGCTGTGCAACACTTAGACAAATAAAAACCAGCTGAAAAAATCAGCTGGTTGTTTTGGGGCTTGCACCAAGATTTGGCTAGCGGCAGAGACCAAGGCTAAACGATCACAAATTTAAGGTTGCTTTTTCAAACGTGAGCTTTCTAAATAAATATTTGCGATTACACCCAATGCAAATATTATCGTACCAGCGAAAAAATTTAGCAGCGAAAAATCAGGCGACTTAGCCAAGAGAATCCAGATGATCAACATAAACAGTATGATTTGGACCAAACCTTTTAAAAGTGTTCTTTTGTGCATGATGAACACTCCTTAAAATTATTTTTGAAGCAATCTGACTATAGCACACCCAAAACTCCTAGAGTAAAATACTTCCTGAACTCAAGGAAATCCTTCCTGAGTCGATACTTTCATTACCAATCGAAAAAAATTTTCTGCTTCATCGTGTCCTGTTAAAATTACAGCTATCTGTGATTATCCCTTCATAACCTTCGACTGTAAACTTAGCTTTGACAATTCATTCTTAAATCAGTTTCAAACGATAAGTATTTTCCAAACGGCTACTTATTTAATAACATTTATCTAAAAGAAGATTGCTTTTGATTTTAGTTAGTGGTATGATATTCATGTTTCGGGAGTGGATGGGTTCTGGTGTTCCCTCTGGTCTTCAAAACCAGTATGAGGAGTTAAGAGCTTCTTGGGTGGGTTCGATTCCCACACATTCCCGCCAATAAAAAATGACCTAGCTGAGTGATCGTTACTGATCGCTCAGCTATTTTTTTTGTGGTTTTTTACTGCTGTCTCAACGAATGATCCAAAATATCGCGATCTTGATCGGCAGTTCTTGCAGCTCAGTTTTCATGAGTCGACTTGCTTTTTTACCAACCGCCGTCAAAGCTTGTTGGTTTTTGACACTGAGTTTGATCGCAAGTACCTTGTTCCTCCATTGGATCAGTCAAACTAAAAAAACGACCAAGCCCAAGCTCAGTCGTTGATTTTATCGGCTGTGATCAAACGATAAGTAGACGCATTGATTGTCAA
This sequence comes from Enterococcus sp. CSURQ0835, assembly GCF_902706605.1. Lineage (GTDB taxonomy): Bacteria > Bacillota > Bacilli > Lactobacillales > Enterococcaceae > Enterococcus_A. The sequence goes on from NZ_CACSLH010000019.1 coordinate 29,943, forward strand.
ACAAAGATGATAAAAATGATTAGTGAGATAAAAATTTTTCCCGCGGCGGATGATGACACTCCGCTCATCTGCTAACACTAGCTGAACTAAGTGTTTGATCTCGTCAGGTGTTAACTGCTGTTGCAACTTTTTATTGACTCGCGCAAAGACGAGAGGGGTGTAGCAGATCTTTGCCACAAGTTCATCAGTCAGTGACATCTTCCACACTCCCCCATACAAGCAGTGTCCCAACAATCGAGATCACTGTCCCAGCTAGTAACATCGCCTGCACCGAAAAGAAACTCAGTAGCTGACCGCCTAAAAATGAACCGATGATCCCGCCAACAGTATTGGCTGCGATCATGAGCGTCTGCCCTTTGACGAGATCTTTTTGCGGAATGATCTGATTGGTGTAATAGACCGAGGCCATCGTGTGAAGCGCAAAGCCCGTCATCTGTAAACTTTGCGCGAGGTTGATCATGAACAGATTGCCTGCTAGTAAAATGATGACCGCTTTAATTGAAAAAAATAAAGCCGCCGCCCGCATCAACTGGCTGACGTTAAAAAATTTTAAAATTGCTAGAAATAAAAACATCGTCGGTAGCTCGAACAAGGCTGCGATCGATAAAGAAGTGCCGACATCACTAGCACTTCCACCCAGCGGCTGCATGATCTGATACATATAATTATTGACGATATTGTGAAAGACGAATAGTAACGAAACACCTACGATCAAACTCATAAACCGGTGATATTTTTTCGCAAAGCTCACAAGATCGATCGGTTCTTCATTTGCTGTCGCAGCTGCACTTTGGACTGTCTGCTGATGGGTTGAATATTTCCCGCCGATTTTTCGCGTGTCTAATGTCAACGTCACGAGCACAAAAACTAAAAAGATCCCCATCAGTCCATACAAAATGACGATTGCTGAAAAATGTTTGATCAATAAGCCCGTGATCGTCGCCGCAATCGCAAAGGCCAACGAACCTAACCCGCGGGCCACCCCAAAGTTCAAAGCATAACCACGGCTGATAAAAAATGTCCCGATCGCAATCGTCAGCGGCTGCAAAAGTAACAAACTAGCATACAGTAAGACGTAAATCACGCCGATCAAAAACACCTGATCCGAAACAACTAGCAAACTGGCCGCCAACAAGATCAAGCCGCTTGCCAATAATGCAGCAAGTTGTGACAGCAAGAGCCTGACCATTCGATCCGCAAAGGCCGCTAAAAACGGTTGAAGGATCGCGGCTAATAAATTCGCTAACGCCAAGATCATCCCAATCTGACTATTGGTGAGTTCTCGTGCCAGTAGAAAAACTGACGTAAACGTCGACAATACTGAATACCCCATCCAATAAGGCATCTGCATCCCGATGTATTGTCCATTTAATTTTAATATTTTTGTGCGTTCCATTTTTTCACCCCTAACGTTTTTCATTATACTGAAGAATCCGGTGAAAAACAGCGAAAGTTTGCAAAGCGGATCGATTCGTTTAAAAACCCGACTTACGCCGGAGGTCTCGCCAAGATTTTTTTGCTAGACTGAGGATTATTTGAATAGGAGGAAACTATGTTAAAAACAGGTTTATCGGGTTTACAATTAAAAATACTAGCAACAAGCTTTATGTTGATCGATCACCTCAACACCCATTTTGGTAGGCAACTCCACTGGCCGCTCTGGGTCAATCTATTAGGTCGTTTCGTAGCGCCATTATTTGTTTTTTTATTAGTAGAAGGCTTTACTTATACCCACAGCAAAAGCCGTTACTTGCGCCGGTTATCATTAGGTGCCGTGGTGATGATCGGACTGAATGTTGCGCACAATTGGTTGACCCACCATTATCTTGATCCGTTGACTGGCCATTTCAGCTGGTATTTGCTCTTCAACGGTAATAATATTTTCTTGACACTCGCCCTACTCTTTGCCTTTATCTGGCTGATCGACAGTGGCTGGAAACAAGCAGGTGGAAAACGGGTGTTGGGTTGGTTAAGTGCAGTGCTACTCGTCCCAGTCATTTGCTTAACTGAAGGTGGATTGTACTTATTACCGGTTGCATTATTATTTTATTGGCGAAAAAAATCCCCACGGCCTAAACTAGCGGATCGTTTTTATCTTTTATTTTGCTTATTATTGTTAGCTCACGCGCTGGTTAGCTACAGTCAACTAGCTGGTGTGACATTGTACCAGCAGCTGACCTTTGACAGCGAATTTATGTTGATCACCGCTTTGCCTTTGATTTGGTTATATAACGGTAAACGCGGAGGGCACGGGCGAGCGTGGGAAAAAAATTTCTTTTATCTTTTCTATCCACTGCACTTGGCCTTAATTTATTTAATCGAAGCACTGTAAGCAAAAACCACCGGCAAGGAAAATCTTGCCGGTGGTTGTCTTTGTGCTGTATTTAATTTTTATTTGCTATTTGCCATATAAGTTGCCACTAATTGGTCTGCATCTAAGCCGCGGTCGCGAGCGACTGCGCGTAATAATGTCCCGAAGTCACCTGACAAGTGTGCTTCGTGATAGTAGCCATTTAATTGTTCATCAGAAAAGCTCGTTGCGTCTAAGCCAGCTAATGTGATGCAGTTGCGGTAAGCTTGCATCGTTGCAGCATCTAAAACAGCTTCTGAACCGTCAGCATTTTGACCGTTGTAACGGAAATAGTTTTCTAACAAAACTTCCACTGGGATGCCTTGGTCACGTCCGACCATTGAAGCAATGTGCCAAAATCACCATAACGCACGCCGGCATAGTAATATTGCGTTAACATTTCATCCGAATACGTCGCCCCATTGACCCCAGCTTGTGAGATCGTCGTACGGTAAGCGTTCAATAAATCAGTTGGGATCGCTGGACCTAAATCACTGCGTTCCCCTTCCACAAAAGCAGATTGCATGTCCGTTGTTGAAGTCGTTGTAGCTGTACTGCAATTAGTCGTAGTTGAATTTGCGGTACTCGCTTCACTTGTGACTGGCGCAGTTGATGTTTCTGTCGTTGCAACTTGGCTTTGACTTGAAGCGGACACTTGGTTCGTTGCAACAGGTGCTTGACTAGAACTGCTTGAATCGTAAGTGTTAGTGGTGGTGCTATAGGCAGTTGCACTTGTGCTAGCTGTTGCTACTTCATCTTTACTAGTCGTGGTTTTAGTTGCAGTTGCACTTGTTGCTGGTCTTGTTTCTTTTATTTTTAAAGTCTCAGCTGTTGCTTGTGTCGCACTCGGTGCCGCTTCTTGTTGGCTGCACGCGCCAAAGACTAAAATTCCGCTCATCAAACTGATCATCGTTACTACTTTTTTCATAATTGCACCTCTTCAAATGGTTTTAATTTTTATTTTGAAATATTTCGTTTCTTCTTTGTAACGTTATTGTAATATTAAAGAAACAAATTGGCAATGTTTTTTTAAATTATTTTTCAAAAAGTCTTTAGACGTTGACTTAACAACGTTTAGCGTTGAAATATTTCTGTTACATTAGTTTAGCAAAGGAAAAAATCCCAGCATCGGGCGGAAGGCTGAAAAATTTAAGTGAATGTAACAGATCATTAACCAGCTACTTTTGTGCGCAAAAAAATCCCTTCCCCTTTAAAAGCGAGAAGAGATTTTTTATTATTGTTGGCCATTTGATGGTGTATCTTGCGGATAAAGATCAACAGTGGTCTTGTTACCATTTTTTGAAAAGACGCTAGTGGAAGCTGCACCCTTAGTTTTTTCCAGCTTCTCATTCCGCTCGTCTTGGTTTTTATAATTGTATTTCTTCGGATCGACTGGTGTGAAGTTTTGCGGATTATAAAAACGCAATAAGTTTTCTTGATTCAATTTATCCGAGAGACTGAGTGCTGTTTTGACTTGTTTTTGATCCTGTTCAACTTCGGCTTGCTGGCCCGTTTGTTTCGGATCGATCTTTTCACCCGTTTGACCGTTATACGTGTCTCCACTGAGCTCCGTGAAGCTTGGCGTCACAAAGTCCCCATTACGGAATGCCACGACTTGATCATGTTGGGGAGACAAAAGATCCGTCCCAAAGTGGAGATAACTCTTATCATCAATACCTAGCAAATGCAAAAGCGTTGGTAAAACATCGATCTCACCACCGTATTGATGTTGGATACCACCATTTTGGTAACCTGGGATATGAAACATCAACGGTACACGTTGCAACTGCGCATCATCATTTTTATTCCACGTATTGGGATCTTTACCCAATGCTTTAGCTAAATCTTTATTGTCAGTATCTGAGATCCCAAAATGATCCCCATAGATCATAAAGATCGAATTTTGATAGATCCCTGAAGCTTTCAAATAAGTGAAAAATTGTTGCAGTGATTCATCTAAGTAATGAGCCGTCTTCACATAGTTATCGACTTTGCTGTTGCCCGTATCTAGACCTGGAAAATCAAAATTTTTGTCATCCGTGTAATACGGCGTGTGGTTCGTAACGGTCAAAAACTTCGCGTAAAATGGTTGTTGCAAATGTTCCAAGTGACTGACTGAACCGCGCAATAAATCTTTATCTAAAATCCCATAACCTAATGTTTCATCTGATTTATTAAAGTAGGAACGATCATAAAAATTCTGGTAGCCGAGATTTTTATAGACGTGATCACGATTCCAAAAACTACCGACGTTTCCATGGAAAACCGCACTCGTATAATTTTGTTGCTGCTGCAAAATCGCTGGTGCACCTTGGAAGACATTATCTGAACCAAGTTGGGTGAACAGCGACCCTTGCGGCAACCCAAATGTCCCGGTCTCTAACATATTTTCGGCATCAGACGTTTTTCCTTGCCCGACTTCATGGAAGAAATTATCAAAAGCTAACGTTTGTTTATCATTTTCTAAACTGTTCAAAAACGGTGTGACTTCTTGACCGTTGACTTTCATCCCGATCAAAAATTGTTGGAAACTTTCTAGATGGATCACGATGACATTTTTCCCTTTGGCGATTCCATACTTGCTGGGATCTGGCGCGGCATAATGTTTTTGCGTGTACGCCTTGATATCATCTAAGCCGTTACTGGAAGCATGGGCTCGCACACTGCTAGTCTGTGCGGTCTTCACCCCGTCATACACGGTAAAAGCATCCAACCCCAAATATTTCACGATATAAGAGCGGTCAAAGGTCCGTTGTAATAGTTGTGGGCGATCGGCTTCACTCATGGAAAGATCCACCGTGAAGATCAAGACCGACAGACACGTCATGGCGATTGCAAAAGTTTTTTTGACTGGCTTGCTGTCGAGGTTGATTTTTTTAAACAACACCGCCAACAACACTACCAAAAAGACTACGATATCTAACCAATAAAACGCATCGTGAGGTTTCATCAACGCAAACGAACTACCTGAGATCCCATCTGAAACTTTGGAAAAACCTAACACCGACTTGATCGTAACAAAATCCGTAAACTCGCGATAAAAAATGATATTCAAATACAAAATCAACGTATTGAGCACATCGAGCGCGAATAACGTTACAAGCGCTGGCTTGATTTTTTTGATGTACAAGAAGATCCCAAAAATGAAAAGTGTTGTCGCAATCGGATTGAGCCACAAAATCAAATATTGGATCGAGCCTTGTAATCCTAATGAAAAATCAAGGTAATAGGCTAGGATCGTCTTAGCCCAAAACAAGAAACTAACCGTCAGCATGATCCCCCAACGATTTGAAAAGACTTGTTTTACCCGGTTCACCTGAACCACTTCTTTCTTTATTAAATTGTCCAAGGTAAACTATAGCAGATTTAAATAAAAAACGTTATCCTCATTGCTCATTTTTTAGCAAATTTACGAAACAACTTTAAAAACGCCATAAAAAATTCATAAAGTAACCGCTATCGATTAGTTGAACTCGTCAAAAAAGTGGCTGACAACTGTAAACGCCACAGCTGTCAGCCACTTTTTGTTTAATTATTAGAGATTCGGCTGCTATTTTTTTAAATAGCTTTTTTCAATTCATTAATTAACAGACTGCAAGTCGTTTTTCCCCATTACTAAATTCGTATACAGTAAAACAGTCAAGCCATAATAAACGCCGTAAAGTACGATAAAGATCACGATCGGCAGCCAAATCTTTTGATACGGATCGCCCAATAAAAAGCTGAACATCTGTAAACCGAATAGAACATGAACCAAGCCTAAGATGCCCGGTGCTAAAAATAAAACGCCTAGTTCTTGTCGGATCGATTTTTTCAAAAGACTGCGGCGCGTTCCGATTTTTTCTAACATTTGATAGCGACGTAAATCACTGGCGGCTCCAGATAAGATCTTAAACATCAAGCAACTGGCCAACATCGTCAAAAAGGCTAGCCCTAAGAAAAAGCCCATGAATTCAAAACCGGAAAACAGTGCATTATACGTAGCATACGCCGTGACTTTTTGGCTGAAACTGCCGTCGACTTGCTTAAGTTCGGGGTTCCGACGCTCATTATCTGCAGCTAATTTTTTGAGTTGTGGTAATGTAGCCATAAAATCGTTGACTTGCACCACTTGCAACTTGGTCACAGGCGCAGCTACTTGATTGAATTCTGCACGCGAGACGAATTGAAGTGTCTTTTCTTTTTGGCTAGGCAGTTCCAAACTGCGCAACTGATCTTGCGCGGCCAGATCGGTCACTAGTTTACTGCCGTCATATTTTTTAGTTGTGAACGTCTGTTGACTGACAAATTCTCGCGCCTGCAAGGGCGTTTGATCAAATTGTTCTTTAACATAATAAAGTGTGTCACCTTTGACTTTTTGCTCATAACTAACCGTTTTGGTCGGATGCAGCGCCGCGATTTTTCGTGGTGCTACTTCTTGGGCATTGTTTAATACAAGATCATAGGCGGACACATTGGTGGTCATTTCGCTGATCTCATTTTTAAAACTCAAACCAACAGTCAATGCTCCTAGCGCTAATGCAAACAACAATGAAACGAGCGCCAGCATTTGCGTATAATCGCGAATCCGAAAACTTAATTGTGACAACGTAAAATTATTCAACTGCCGCAGGGCGATCCGATCCTTTTTTTTCAATTGTTGTAAACAAAAAATGATGACCGAATGAAACATCAAATACGAACCCAAGACGATCGTCACGAGCGCCACGCCGATCCCTAACAATTGAAAGGTCGCGATCATCTTCAACATCGTATAGCCGATCGCAAGACAAATCACTCCACCTAAAGCTTCGATCGCTAAACGACTGTTTTTTCGCTGCATGCGGGTAGGTGTTTGACTGGCGTGTAACAATTCTAAGATCGGTTTTTTACGGATCGCGCGCGCATTCAACGCAGCTGCAATCAAAAATAAAATCACAAAAAAGGACAGTGTAAACAACCAACCATGCAAATTGAAGGCGGAAAATTTAGTAATCGCCAAGTCCAATCGTGAAACAAGGAGTTTTTCCACCCCAACGGTCAATCCAATCCCGACGACTGAACCGACTAAAGTGGCAACGATTCCCACGACAAAAGTTTCCAAAAAAATCAATTGGGCGATTTTTTTTACTTTAGCTCCTAGCATCATGAACATCGCATAATCCTTTTGCCGCATCGTCAGTAAAAATGAATTGGCATATAAAATATAAACCAACGTAATGATACTCAGCAATACTGTCCCAAACCGAAAAACGAAGACCACCGAAGAGATCATCGAATTCGCTTGTAAAAATTCAGGATTACTCGCCAGTGCTTCAAACATATAAAAAATCGCCGCGGCCATCACTAGCCCGGAAAACAGTACAACATAATCTTTCAAGCGACTTTTGATTCCCGTCAACGCTAACTTCATCAACATCAATCCGTCCTCCTACTGTTCCAACGTGCCTAAGATCTCAAGGATCGTCTGATAAAAAGTCAAACGGTCTTGTGTTCCTCGGACAAGTTCTTGATGGATCACACCGTCTTTGATGAATAAGATCCGCTGACAATAGCTAGCCGAAAATGGATCATGAGTCACCAGTAAGATCGAAACTTCTTCTGCGTTTAATTCAGCCATTGTATCTAATAGATCCCGTGCGCTTTTTGAATCTAACGCGCCGGTGGGTTCATCGCCTAATAAAATCGTCGGCTGAGTGATCAACGCCCGCGCGGCGGCTACCCGCTGCTTTTGACCGCCTGAGATCTCAGCTGGATAACTGTTTAAAATTTCCGTAATCGACAGACGTTTTGCGATCTGTTCGACTCGCTCTTTGATCTCACTAGCTTTGACACCTTGCAGTGATAGCGGTACAGCGATATTTTCAGCGGCAGTCAAACTTTCTAGTAAATTAAAATCTTGGAAGATGAAACCGATCTCCGCACCGCGAAATTCCGCTAGCTGATCTCCTTTTAATTGGGTGACATCCTTTTTGTTGATGGTGACAGTTCCACTAGTCGGACGATCCAAGGTCGCTAAAATATTTAACAACGTAGATTTGCCTGAGCCTGAAGCGCCCATGATCCCGACGAATTCTCCTTTATCTACTGCAAAAGACAACCCTTTTAAAGCTTGGGTTTGTTGCTCATTTTTTTTGCCATATGTCTTGGTCACTTCCTTGACTGCTACAATTTCTGTCATTTAGTTGCCTCCTAATTTAATTTCAATTGTGCTGCTTGTGGGATCTCCGGCTTTTTGACTTCTTCATACGACGTGACCCCTTTATTTTTATTCCACGTGACTTTCAAATAAGCATCTTTCCGCAGTGGCCGGTCTTTAATCGCAGAAAATTCCAACTGCTTTTCGTTCCCGTCTTTATCAAAACCAGGTAGCGAATAATCAAATTTTAAAAACGTTCGACCAGTATCATCTCGTTCTTCTTTCCGCTCACCTTCTGTCGTGACTTGGGCATAATAAATATCGCCGCCCATCACGACTTGCTCAGCGATTTTCAGTCCTGCGATCACCACCACGATGATCGTCACTAAGCCGATTAAAAGCTTCTTCATAAAAAAATTCCCCCTAAATACGCTTACTGGATTCAGTATAATAAAAAGAAAAAAAGTCCACCATAGAATCAGATTTCTCTTAGCTAACAATTTTGTCACTAACTAAGTTAAGTGATCAAACAAAAAAGCGGAGCAGTTTCCACCACTCCGTTCCCATTTTTTAGTTGACTACTTGTCCGGCTAATAAGACTTGACGAACGTTTCTTAATTGCTCAATGTCTTTGGTCACATCGCCATCAACAATTAAAATATCTGCCTGTAAACCAGCTTTTAATTGCCCAGTTACTTCTGCTAGATTAAAAACACGCGCCGGATTTTCCGTAGCTGTTTGGATCGCTTGGATCGGTGTCAAACCATAGCGTACCATCAATTCCAATTCTTCAACAATCGGGACAGCAGGCGCTTCTAACATCACCATATCCGTTCCGGCTAAGATCGTCACTCCTTGATCATAGGCTTTTTTGAAATGTTCTTCGTACGCTTCCACTGAGGCTTCAAAAAAGTCTAAATGATGCGAATATGTCTCGGTTGATTGATTGGAGTTGTCGATCCCAACGGCTTGTACTTTTTGATTGAATTCTGCTAAGTAGTGGTACGCAAACATCGTCGGCGTCCATGACTGGCCATTTTGCGCCATCGTTTGAGCTTGTTCCACCGTTAAAAAGTTGCCGTGCTCGATCGTATCAAACCCGGCATCGATACACATTTGGATTCCCGGTTGGGTACCGGCATGAACGACACATTTTAATCCTAGACGATGGGTTTCTGCAACGCCAGCGTCTAACTCAGCTTGTGAAAATTCGCAAATGTCATCGCGATTAGTCGTCAACATTTTGATCCAGTCGGCACCGTCACGTTTTTGGCGGCGAATCGTATGGACGATCTTGTCGACGCCATCAACTTCTTCGATCCCATCTTCATGCCCGTGACCGCCAGTGATACAGATCCCGCGATCGGTGTGCAAAATACGTGGTGCCTTCACAAAACCTTTTTCAGCAGCTAAGCGCAAAGTCTCCAATAAAAATTGTGGCCCACAGCAATCACGAATGGTAGTGACGCCTTTTTCTAAACAAGTCTGGGCTTGTTTTTGCGCGTAGTACGCGATCATAAAATCATTGTAGTGATGCAAATCAGGCTGAGTCCAATAATACCCTAAATGAATATGCGCATCCATCAAGCCTGGCAAGATCGTCGCTTCACCAAAATCTTCCACTTCCGCCACTGGATACTTTTTTGCTAATTCATCAAAATGACCAACTGCTTTGATCACTTCATTTTCGTAAACAACGCCGCCTTTTTTGATCACGGTCTGTCCGTCACCTGTAATGATAGTTTCAGCTTTCAATAAACGAATCATGAGAGTCCCCCTAAAATTTTTTTGGCTGGCTTCTCAAAAGTCTAACCAAGAGCTCTTTTGCGAAACACTTTAAAATCATTTCGTCAAAACTGCGCTAAGCGTCTTTATTCCGCCAAATCAGTTATTGTTATTATATTCACAAAAATTGGAATACACAAACTATTTCAAATTTCTAACCAAAAAAAGTGATGGAAGGAATTCCATCACGAAAGAAAGAAACGGAGCAATGCAATCGTTGCGACCCCAGTCAAGACGATTTTTAATAAACTATTTGTTTTCACTCCAATGAAAAAAGCCGGTAGACAAGCTAGAAGTTCCAAGCCTTTGATCTTTGGAAATTCACCTGCTTGATAGGTCAATAAACTTTGGACAAACAAAGCAGTCAAAATCGTGACAGGAATAAAGCTCATAAAACGTTCTAATTTTTTCGGGAAAGTCACCGAACGGGTCAAGAAAAACGGTACGACTCGCGGGATCACCGTCACGACACCACTACCTAAAATGACCGCTAAAAAATAGGCATTACTCATCACGGGTCACCATCCCAACTGTACAGCCGATCAGTGCGGCTCCGATCACGGCGATTTCAGCAGTCGTCACTCGCATCAACAAAACTAAGCTCACCACGGTACTAGCCAAGAGCAAAATAGTTTGTTGGCGACGTTTCAGCAATGGCAACTTGACTTGGAACCAAAATAAACCTAAAAACATCGCGGTCAACGCAAAGTCTAAACCAAAAACTTTTGGATCTGGAATAAAGTTGCCTAGTAGTGCGCCTAGTGTCGTCGCGGCGATCCAAGCTAAGTAGGCCGTGACATTCAAACCATGCATCCACTGGCTGGAAATTTTTTTGCCTGCGTGCATCTCTGTTACTAGAACTCCGTAAGATTCATCCGTCAATAAGCTCCCGATTCCAACATTAGTCAACAATGAATCAGCTTTGAACAAATGCGCGACCGACAAGCTCATCAAAAAATGGCGTAAGTTGATGAAAAAAACTGTAAAAACAATCGAAAAAATGGGCGCCTGAAGCACTAACAAGCCACAAATCGCAAACTGCGCACTGCCGGCATAAACAAAAACCGACATCAAGAGCACTTGCCAAACACTCAATCCGATTCCTTTGCCAACGATCCCTAAGGCAAGTCCGATTCCTAAATAACCCATGACAGTCGGAACACAGGCTAAGACGCCTTCATAAAAAGTCACATCTTTTTTTTGAACGGTCTCCATCAGCAGCAACTCCTTTTTCACAGTTAGTTCTAATCATAATAACTGTTCTTTTTCATTTTTTCAAGCGGTTCGAAGTGAAATGTCAGAAAATTTCGGCAACAGCTCACACTAAAAAGCAGACAGTCGGGGAACACTGTCTGCTGAGGGAAGTAAATTTTAAAAACTTTTCCCGTCTTCAGTATAGGCTGAGACGGGTTCACTCAAAAGAGAATCAGCTAAAAATAAACGAACAAAATCGTAAGACTGCTGACGCTTACTCTAGATTTTATGCTAAAGTAAATGACAAGGAGCTGATTGAAAGATGACCTTACTACTGCTAGGCAGCGCATTGCTCTGCTGGCCACTCGCTACCTTTCCACGATTGTTAAAAAATAAACGGCAAACCGATCAATTCTTTTTAAAAGGAGCTCCACTTTTGATCTCCAAAAGCAAAAATTTCGGCAACAGCTTAAATCCGCGAAACAAACTGGGCTTTGTTCTCAACTTCGTGTTTGGACTATTACTAATTTTAGCAGGCATTTGGCAACAAATTCATGATAAATAGATCCAGTTCAATCCTTGCGCGCTTTTTCTACAAACCACGTCACAACATTTTTTTCATAAGGTGAAAGTTCTGGCACGGATTCAACTTTTACGATCTGCGTGTTCAACTCGACTTGCGCGCAACGTTTTCCCCACACAAACAAGCTTACGTTCTGACCATCATGAGTGATCTTGTACTTTTCTATCTTTGGTGCATGATTACCACAACAGCCATAAGTGCCACAAATCTTGCTGGCCTTTTCAACAGCGATCCCTTGTATTTGAGCGGTTGCATATAACTTTTCCAGACTCGTTTCAACGTTTAACATCCCTCACACCTCCGATTGACTCCAGCTTAGCATACCTCAACTTAACAATGTATAAATGTGATCCACTGCTTGCCCCAATGAAGCGATGGTATTCGTATTGCCCAACAGTAAAATGTAAGTTGAACCGTCTTTTGAAATACTGTTGATCGTATTGAAGCCACCTAAAACACCATGATTCATATAACTAGCGGGATTCACATAAAACCCCATGCCATAACTAGATGAACTTCCCGGTGTCAGCATCGCAGTTTTTTCAGGTTCCTTTAACAACTTTCCGGTCATCAATGCTTGATCGAACCGATACAAATCACTTGCAGTCATAGAAAGATCTCCGGCACCAAATTCTTGCGACAGATCGGGAACTTCCGCTTCTTGCAATTGTCCGCCATTCCATTTATAGCTAGTGGCAGCATTTGCTTGTTGGTAAAAAGCTTGCCCTTCTACCGCGCCGTTCATTTCAGCAGGCGTAAAGATCTCACTTGCTAAATAGGTCGCCAACGGTTTTTGCGTAATTTTTTCAATTAAATAAGCTAGCACTTCATAATTACTATCTAAATACCGCCACGTTCCTGGCGCTTGTCGGATACCGGCTTGTTCGATTTCTTGAACGAGCTCAAGCGGTGTGATCGCACCAAATGAGAGTTGCCGCCCAGCGATCCCACTTGTGTGATTCAATAAATTTTTCAATGTGATCTGTTCACCATTGGGAAAGTCAGGGATAAAACGACTGACTGGATCATCCAACTGCCATTTCTTTTGTTCGACTAATTGTAAAACCGCAGTCGCGATAATCGCTTTTTGCGCCGAACCGATCAAAAAACGCGTTTGCGGCTGATTGATTTTTTGCTCCGCTTGATTTGCAAAACCATAGCCTTGGCTCACGACTACTTGGGCATTTTTTACGATCAATGCCGTGCCGGAAAACTGGATTGTTTTTAAATACGCGTCGATGGCCGGCGCTTTGATGGTGACTGGAAATGGTTCCGCAACGGTTTTTTTCAGCGCCTGCTTTTTTGCTTTGGGACGCGGCTGAACAGTTGACGTGGTGACCGCTGTTTCTTGTTCCGCGCGATCCGTTGGTGCGAGTAAAAAATAAATGCCTAACAACCCAAAGCTTACGATCAACGTTGCCGTGATGATTTTACGTTTCCGTCTTTTTCGCATGCGCATCGCCATGATCTCCCTTCATGCTTTTTCTTCTTTTAAAATACACCCTTTTTGTAAAAATACAACGAACAATCTTGTCACTTAAAGCTAACAAGTCGCTACAAATTTAGCGGCCTACTAGCTCAACTGCTCGATTACCTTACAAGTATACAGCCGCTAAAATCTTCGTTATACTTGACTCAAGGTGTCTGCTCCCAGTTGCACCAACCTTACTTACTTGAGCTGAGCTGACTCTTTGATTTCCCATCTGAACGGGTCAGATTTTCCCATTATTTTGCCAAAGGAGTGAAGAACATGCAGCCAGAAGAAGACTCGCGTTTGATTCGTTTTCTAGGTGGCAAGACCTCGTATTATGTGATCGGCTTAGTCTGTTTACTTTGTGTGATGGTCTGGTTACTGACGAAGATCTCATTTTTATTTCAACCACTTGGAGTGATCATCTCCACTATTTTACCGCCGATGGTCTTTGCACTTGTCTTATATTATGTCTTAAATCCACTCATTGACCGACTCAGCCAAAAGATCCCGCGCACGTGGAGTCTCATTATCACTTACGTTTTGATCATTGGTTTACTCGTGTTAGGGGGCTTTTTATTAGTTCCCGTCTTGAAAAATCAAACCGAAGACTTAATCAAGCAACTGCCGGGACTGTTTGATGGTTTCCAAGCTACACTCAAAAATTTCTTAAAAGGCACCCCTTTTGCTGATTCGATCAATCAAGCGTTGAACTCACTTGATTCTGTGACGGATCACTTGACTAAATTCATCACTGACAATTGGCAAGATGGCGCAAAAGGCTTAGGTAATTTATTTTCGGCTGTTTCAACTGCGGCGATCACTTTGTTCACGGGTCCATTGATCGCATTTTTCTTACTGAAAGATCCGAAAAAATTTTATCGTGCCTTGATCGGGATCGTACCACCGCGATTTCGGAAAGACTTCAATGAATTAGTAAAGATCGCAGACCAACAGATTGGGGCTTTCTTAAAAGGCCAGATCGTCTCTTCCTTGATCTTAGGCGTAATGTATTGGATCGTCTTTTTACTGATCGGCCTAAAATTTGCGACTGTGCTGGCACTCGCCGCCGGATTATTATGTATCGTTCCTTACATCGGTCCATTTGTCGCGTTTTTCCCAGGGCTATTCATCGCCTTCCAAGACTCTACTTTTATGGTAGTCAAATTTGTGATCGCGTGGTTTGTGATCCAGTTGCTCCACGGTGATCTAGTCGTGCCACGCGTGATGGGGGATCGATTGAAGATCCATCCGATCACGATTTTAGTTGTGTTATTGGTCATGGGAGATCTGTTAGGTCTAGTCGGAGTGATCTTCGGAATCCCGATCTACGCCCTTATCAAAATGCTCACGATCTTCAGTTTTCGAAAATTTAAACAGCGCTACAATCGTTACTTTTCAAAAGATGGAAAATATCGAAAAACAAATTTTTCAGAAGAAGATTATTTATAACTAAAAACGAACGTGATCGCATTGAAGCGTGAAGCGACCCCCAAAGGTTAGACCAAAAATCTAACTTTTGGGGGTCGTTTTATAATCCAACAGAAAAAATTGCTACAAAAATTCATGAATTAGCTCATACAACATTACACAAGAAAAGTAGTTATACAAGAGCATAAAAAGAGTCTCAAGCAGAATTAACTAGCTATGTTGTTTGTAAATATCTTGGTATAGATACTTCAGAAAAAGCAGTATCTTATATTATGTTGTAGCTGAAACGTGAAAGTAAAATTCAAGATAAAGTAAAAATCATGAATGAAATTCATTTGTACAAAACTTCACTCAGGTTGCTATATCATTATTCTTTATCACCCCTATTTAGTTATTGATTTTTATGGTGAAAAAGATATATTTTTTAAAATGCGAAGCATTACATCAGATCCGTGTCTTTTGGAAGAATTTATTAAAGATTTTTGTATTCAAATAATAAAGGTCAAAACGTTAAAGTTTAAAAACTGAATATGACAAAGAATTTAAATAGCAATAATTGAATGTTTCTATTATTTTATAATAAAAACCGTTATACTTATGCTTGGTTTTAATTTGAAAAGTTTGGAGTGAGTTTTTTGATTGATCAAAATAATACAAATAGAAAGCAATTTGGTTACTATTTCAGGCTTAGCTTAGCTTTATGGATTGTAATTTTTTGCACTTATTTTTGGTGGCCATTGGCTGGAAAAGCTATGGTTGAGTATTGGGACGGACAGCCACAACACTTTGTTGCTTTCATATATACAGGTAAATACATCAGAGAATTATTAAATCACATTTTTATTCAACACAATTTCAATTTTCCATTATACGACTTTAGCATAGGTTACGGGCAAAATATTATAGGGACTATGCATTACTACGCTTTGGGTGACCCGTTCAACTTATTGTCAGTAGTAACTAGACCTAAACACGCTGAATTTATGTTTTCGTTAGCTATAATGTTACGTTTATATTTATCGGGTATTGCGTTTTCAATTTATGCAAAATCTAAAAAATTTGCTAATTATCAAGCATTTATTGGTTCACTAATTTACGTTTTTTGTGGTTTCTCAATAGGAGCGGCTTCTAAACATCCTTATTTTATAAATCCAATGATTTATCTGCCCCTATTATGTTTAGGTTTAGATCGTATTTTTGAAAAAAAGGGTTCTAAGCTATTCGTATTTATGGTTTTTATTTCTGTAATCAGTAATTTTTATTTTTTCTACATGTTAACTTTACTGATATTTTTATATGCCTTATATCATTTTAGCGAGTTATATTCTTTTAAAGATATTAAACTGTTTGTTAACTTATTATTGAAAACAATCTTTAATTACATTGTTGGGATTTTAATGGGATCAATTATTTTTGTTCCTGTAGTACTTCAGTTTTTAAATAGTGCTAGAGGGTCAATCCATTCAGAACGAACTTTGTTTTATACAAAAAATTTCTATTTAAGTTTTATAAAAAACCTCATTTCTCCTGTTTATAGTGGTGAGGGTTGGACGTTAACAGCATATTTTCCGATAGTATTGTTAACCCTAGCTATAATGATCACTATGTTGAAGAAAAATAAGGAAACAAAAAGAGATTTGCTATCTGTATTAATCATGGGTGTGTTTTTAGGATTGCCATTTTTCGGAAGTCTATTCAATGGTTTTTCCTATAGTGCGAACCGTTGGATTTTTGGATTTACCTTTTTCTTAGCTTTTTTAACTGGAAAGTATTTACCTTATATACTTACGATTGTAGCTGATAAAAAACTGAGACTGTTTTTTGGTTCATTAATTGGAGTGTTTTCTTTAGTCTTATTAATAGCTAATTTTAATCGAGAATCAACGCCGTATATAGGACTTGTCTTTTTCTTGTTATATTCAACATGTGTGTTAGTAATTCAAGATTTAAAATTGCTTAAACCTGCTCTATGTGTTTTGACATTTATTAATGCTTTAGTTTATGTATCCTTTTTTTCAAATATCAAGATCAACCCAGCTTTATATGCAAACTATACAGATAAAGAAATAGTAAAAAATGATTATTGGGCGTATAAAACATCAGCTATGACAGACATAGCAAAAAAAGATCATGGCTGGTATAGATATGAACTTTCACCAGAAAAAAATTATCGAGCAGAAATCAATAATGCATTGCTGAGAAACCCTTCTTTACATGGCACCAGTTTCTATTTTAGTTTATCAAATAAAAATACGTTTGATTTCAATAAGGCTATAGAGAATAATATTACCAGTGATTACGAGTATTATGGAATGGATAATAGATCAATTCTAGGAACATTAGCAAACTCAAAATACTTTGTAACAGAATCTAACGTTAGCAAACAATACATCCCCTACGGGTATACTAAAGTTAAAACAGAAAAAAAAGCTGGGGAGTTTATAGATATTTACAAAAATACCAACTTTTTACCTTTTGGTTATACGTATGATTCATTTACAATAGGTAAAATCAAAAATCCTTTTCAACTTATGGAAACGGAAGCTAAAAGTGCAATCGTTGAGAAAAAAATTGACAATCTAAGCAGAACAAATCAAAATTCAGTACAGTTAAGCGACTTTAAAAAAATCCCCTATGCCATAGCAAAAACAGACGGTGTACAAATTAAAGATAATCATTATTTTGTGTCAAAGGAAAATGCAACTATTACGTTAAAGATGGAATCAAATATTTTTGATCCGTCAAACAAAAACTTGCTTTTAAGAATAAAAGGGATAGGCTATCCCAACTATACGCCTAAAAAACTTGGATTTAATTTAGCTGGAGATCAAACAGAAACGGCATTAAAAGTTTCGTATTCTGATTTACAAAAAACATTTATCTATCGAAATAAGTTTCATATTTGGTATACAGGAATAGATAATATTACGTTAAACTTAGGAGAACCAATTCCTTCTAACAATGAAGTAAATCTCTTGTTTACAAAGACTGGCGATTATTCTTTCAAAGACTTAGGTTTATATGAAGAAAACTTAGCTGGTTTAGATAATAAAATAAGGAAATTGAAAAGTGATCATTTAACAAATCTTGAATTTAATCCAAATACAATAAAAGGAGAAATATATTTACAAAAAAGGAAGCTTTTGTTACTGACTGTGCCGTATGAGAAGGGTTGGAAGGCTTATGATAATGGGAAGGAAATACCTACTGTTAAAGCGAATTTAATGTATACAGCGTTAAACTTAAACAAGGGAAAACATAAAATAGAACTCATTTATAAAACACCTGGATTACAATTGGGAATTATCTTCTCTATACTAGGTTGGCTAATATTTTTAGGTCTCATAGTACAATCAAAATTAAACAGTGTATATTAGCTCGGAGGTATCTGAAAACTTATTATTGAGTTAATTTGAAGATGGCCACCACATAAGCAAACGCTAAAAACGATTTTGCCAATTTATTATCATATCGTGTAACCACACAACGAAAGTGTTTGATTTTGTTAATGTAATTTCTATCCCCACTCGATATTTGGGGATAGAGTGTTATTAATAACGCTTTTCATTGTTTAATGCTATATAATTTTCTTTTGTATTTAGCTTCAAATTTATTGGTACGCTCGTTGAAATAATTTTTTCGGCTATTTTTTAATTCAGAAGTCGCAATATGAGCATGAATATTATCCGTATTTCTATGAATCACTCCAATCATAAACTGGAATGGCAACACTTTTTTTGACAAAAATTATAAGGTGTTGTGAATGCCGTGGTGTTATGGATCCGATTGCCCTTGACAATGAGCCTCCTCGGATCTGATTCTCTCTGTCAGAAGCACAATCATTCAATTACGCTGCCTCTCCAGAGGTATCAGATCCGAACTCATTATCAAGGGTTTGCTTCGCCAATCGCTGTTGTCGAATTTGGATCGGTGTTTCATACGCCAACGTGCCATGTAAACGTAGGTAGTCCCACCAATGCACATAATCAAATAATTCTAGACGTAACTGTGCCAGTGTCTCAAATTGGTATTGATGCACGAATTCTACTTTGACAGATTTATAGGTTGATTCCGCAACGGCGTTATCATACGGACAGCCCTTCCTACTCAAAGTGATACATCTTGTAAATCGTTTGTTTTGAACGCTGTAAGTTGCATGCAACTGAGGTAATGGGGGCACCAATTTTGAAATAAGAGGCTATCATCACGAGTTCGTCTGTTGTAAGATGGGTATAGGTCATTTGTACTCACTCCTTATAATTCTTTGGTCGGAACTATTTTGAGTGTAGCACAAATGACTTTTTAACTGTCTAGCTTAATTTTACAATTGGCGAATTGTAAAATCCCTTCTCTTCTAACCATTTATTGTCAAAATAAACAGCATCACGGAACGCCGTTTATCCCTAGAGTATTGGCGACCTCACGATAGGACAGCTCACTTGTTTAATATAACTCTATCGCAACTAACTTAAATTGAATAGGATATTTCTGATTTTGACGGTTTCTCAATAAGCTTTCTTCACCAAATTCTCGATACGAATTAACCCAATTTTTCACCTGATTTTCGTTTTTAACCTCATGATCACTGGCGAGAATACCTGTATCCGGCTTTTCTTTCAAGATAATCTATAACGACTTTCAGCTTAAATTCAAAACTATATTTTGCCATAAAAAATACGACCCCCAAAAGTCAAACCAAAAATTTAACTTCTGGGGGTCGCTTCAACCATTGAAGCGAATACGTTCGTTTTTAGTTGGGCTACTCTGACTAAGTTAATAATCCAGTTCAAAGTAATAGTGTTTCGTTTCGCCTAATTTTAATGGTTGATCTCGCACCATTTTTCCAAGATCAGCTTGCAGTAAGTCTGGGATTTGGTCTTCGGTGATCCCACGTGGTTGCCAATCGGTCGCTAAATTATCGACATATAACGGATAAACTCGTAATTTTTTTATTTCAAGATCGACTCGGACCATCAAACTATAAGGCGGTAATTTTCGCGGACCATATTCTCCATCGCTATTGAAGACGCCATTGCCTAAACTAAAGAAGACTTTTTTACCTAACACATCCGTAACAGGCTGAATAAAATGTGCCCCACATCCCATCACAAGATCACAGCCAGCAGTGACTAACGCGTGGGCCGTTTGTTTTTGGAATTCATGGGTCGCTTCGTAGTCTTTGCCCCAATGACAAACACACCAAATTTCATGCTCTGGGTAATGCGCTCGATAAGTTTTGATCGCATTTAATAACATGCCATTCAAACACGCAACGCCTTCGTAATCACCCACTGCAAAAGCATTCAACCGTTTTTCAAACCGTTGACCATACCAATACCCGTTAAAGATCGCAATCGTTTGATCTTTATATTGAATGCGAGCTGGGCGCAATGCTTCATAACTTGTTCCGGCTCCGACATGTTCTAGCTGATGTTGACGAATTTTTTCTAACGTCTGGCGAACTCCAACTTGCCCGTAATCGTAGGTGTGATTATTTCCTAGTGCCACAAGATCGATGTGCCGTTTTGACAATTCCGTCAATGTCTCGTCTGCTTTTCCGCCTAAAACAAAAGTCTTCATGCCATGATAAGGACTTTCAGCTTGAAAATCAGCCGGCAAAACGGTCTCAAGGTTTACGACATTATAGTGATCTGCTGGCAGTAAAGGTGCTAATTTTTCAAATGAATAGCCATATCCGTGTTCCATCAACGCATCGGTCCGGCCTTTATTTTTACGACGCTCAGAATAGAATTCACCGAAGTACGTATCTCCCAACACATTGACAAATGGCTGGGCGAGCTTCGTTGGGGTTGCTAATTTTTCGGGTTCAAACCAAGAACCATTCGTCGCAGTATATTCTAACGTGTCGATCAGCTCAAATGGCTCAGTCAAATTGATGCCAAAACCAGCCGTGACTGTTTCTTTTAAATCCAAAACGATCCCGATCCGATTTTTACTGCCCCAAATAATCGAGACTGTTTCGGGATTAGTTTGATCATGGTAATTCAAGGCTGCAAATTCTCGCTCATCGATCAACCACGATCGATTTTTTAATAGTCGCAATGATTCAGTCGGCAAGGTAGTCATTAATTGAGCCACTTTGCCGATATCCGTCAGTGAAAGTTTTTGTTGGCGCCGCCCAGCCATCCGAGCAGTCAAATTACGAACACTAGCAGGATCGATCCCGTAACGTTCCGCTTTGGCTTGCAGTTGACGTAAAGCTAATTTTGGATCGTTGTAATACAAGAATAGCGCTAATGCAAGCAGTGCATCTGGTGCATTTAATGAGACTGCTTGACTCAAAATATCTTTTAAATAGCGTTTTTCTTTCGGTTTAGCGCCAGTACTGCGAGTGGCATTCGGTTCTGCCGTATAATCATCAAAGGTGACGATATCATCTAAATGGATCAAGCCTGCATTTAAGCGCTGCAACGTTTCATGATATAACAAAACATTGGCGACACCTTCTGTCAATTGAAGCTCATCAGCTTGAAAAACGTCGATTTTTTCAGCGGTTGCTAGCCCGTAGCTCGCATTTTGCGCGTAATTTTTAGTTGGTTCTTTGAACAGTTCGATCACCGTTCGCAAATTCGTCTCTCGCGTATCGCCTTTTAATAAGACAAGAGAATCTTCATCTAATTGCGGCAATAAATATTTCTGCATCTCTGCTAAACTTCGGAAGTGTCCGCCTTTCAAACGTTCTGGCAGTTGTTCTTGCAAATAATCGATCCGATCGCCAAAAGTAAAGACTTTGTCAAAAGCTCCAGCTTCCACGGATTTCACCATATTGTCATACACATGATGTTCCCAATCCCCGATATTATAAATCAACCCAAAGATCGCATAAGTTTTTCCGCTATATTGGTCGGCGATTTGATTGACTAACTTGATCGAGTTTTGAGTCGATAATTCTTCAGCACTATAGGTGTCATCTAATAAAGTGACTTTGTGGCCTAAGATTTTCGTCTCCATAAAATTCAGTAAATGCTCACGCCGCGTAAATGCTAAAAATGTTTCATGAAAATCAGCTAAGTCAAACCCTAAAGTAGCTAGTAAGGTCAAGACACCAATCAAATTACTGACAAAACCTTGATCGTATTGATTGATGGTCTCGATCACAAAATCATAGCTCTTGCCATGGATCGTAAATGTCAAAATACTGTGGTTGCGGTCTTTGATCTGAATATCTTTTAATTGACCATCCGCTGCTTGTGTCCGGCTGAAAGTCGTGATGTCATCATTTTTTTCGCTGATTTTTTCATACGCGTAGTCATACTCATCCGCATCACGATTTAAAATGACTTTACCGCCTGGACTCATGTTTAGTGCCATCCGACTTTTATAGTCGATCGCATCGCGCGCGGTCGTCCCTTTTTGGCCGATCCCAAATTGAGTGAAGATTGAATAATGGCCTCTGACTTCAGAAGTGACTCCTGAATCACCAAACCACAACGCAGCCAGTGAAGTTTCAAAAATCGCATATTCATATCCGCTTTCTGGTAATAAAGAAGCCAACATGCACCGCACTGCCGTTCGACTATTATAGTTTTCATGGGCATAATAAACTTTAGTCTTGGATTCTAACGCGATCGATAACAATTCTTTCGTGGTCGATTTCCCCACAGTTCCCGTGATCGAGATGATCTTGCCTTCGAATCGTTCCCGACCCACTTTCGCCATCGCCAGCAAAAAGTCATAGGAGTTTTCCACCATATATTGCGGGACATCGACATTTGGTAATTCATATTCCACGATCAGCAAACTGACTTTATCCAAATAGCGCAAGACGGTTTCATGGCTATCATATTTGGCGCTGTAAGGACCCCAACTATGGGCCTTCGTATTGAACGTTTCAGGTTTCATGGCGATAAAAACATTATGTTGACTAATCAATTGCTGTAATTGATATGTGACATTGTCGATTTCTAAATCGGCCAACTGATCTTGTTTTGGTCCGACCCATTTTCCCGGATAAATTTGTTCGATATATTCTTTAACACCTTGTTTCATACGTGCTACCTCCTAAATAGACTTAACCGTTTGCGTAACGAAATGCGTGGACTAGTTTTGACTTTTGGCGTGACCGAAAGACTTTCGAAAACAGCCCGCCATTTGGCTTGGACCTGTTCGGCTGAAAATTCAGCTGCCATTTGATAAGCGGCTTTTGACAATTGCTGGTACAGTTCAGGATCACTCAAGACATGATCAAGCCGTTCACTCAGCTGATCGATTTGCCCATCTTCTACTAAATAGCCATTCTTACCAGATGTGATCATCTCACTTGGCCCATAATTGATATCATAAGAAAGAACTGGAATCCCGTGAGCTAATGCATCCAGAACCCCGATGCAAAAACCTTCTTCATGGCTAGTCAATAATTTCAAATGTACCGACTGCAACTCCTGATCTAAATCAGTCAAGTAACCACGTAAGAATACTTTGTCCGTTACGCCAGCTTCTGCAATCACAGCTTCTAAAGCTTGCTGGTTCTTAGCAGAGCCAAAACCATACAAATGCAGTTGTGCGTTGGGGTATTTAGCACTGATGTTAGCAAAGGCTTTGATTCCTTGATCTAACCGCTTCTCCGGTGAATAACGGGCGATCATCGCGATTTTGATTGGCTGATCATCAGTGAAGGAAAGTTGATTAGGCGGGACTTCTTTTCGAAAGGCAACCGGAATACTTTTGACTTGTCCGTCGTTTGAAAAACGAGCGATCACATCTTTGCGCTGCTGTCTCGTGGAGCATATGATCGTTGAAAAACGCTCTCGTTCGTTTAGTAAGACGCGATAATGCGACTTCAATTCATTTGCCGGATCATCACCTTGATAATGGGTGCTATGAAGTACGCCGATTTTTTTGAAAGGCGTTTGACAATTTAAAATGATTGGATTAATAAAACGATTCCGGTCCGTAATCGTCACATCTTCTTCAGTCAGTACTTGATCAAAAAAGTACGTCATAAAATCAGCTTCAGACTCAAAAAAGAGCGGTCGTCTTTTCGTATAAACTTTGACTTGCGTCAACTCGCGTTCGGATGATTTCAACGAATACGTTTTTTCGATCACAGTTTGCCCACTAGGTGTCAAAAATTTTTCAAACATTTCTCGCTGGTGCTCATCTAAGTATTGGATCGCCGATAAAAAACCACGGCAATCATATAAGTGTCGTTCACGTTTGTCGATGTTTTTATCAAAATAATTAATATAAACTAGGCGGCCGCTTGGTTGTTCCGTGTGAATATAAGCGACTAATTTTTTCCCTCGGAAGACGCGATAGTCTTGTTCGCGGGTATTCGGCACAACGACTAACTCATAGTCCGATTTTGGAAACAATTCTTCTTTTTTCACCGGCTCAAATGCTAACGGTTCAGTGGCTTGCTGGAAGTAATCGTGCAAGTTGAGGTAATCAGCCGGCGTCAACTGATACTGTTGCGCAGTCGCAAATAAATTTCGATTGTAGCTGACCGTCACTAATTTACTAGGATAATTTTTTTTGATTAATTGATGGCGCGTGATCGCTGCTCGTTCGATACCAGGTAAAGAAGTTGGCAAGTTGACTAGCAGATGATAGATCATACTGGACCTCCTCGTCATAAAAAACTGCAATAACTTAATTCCTTATGATCATACCATGTGCTTTTTATTGGAAATTCTCAAAAAAACCCTCAAATAAATATTATTTGACATGATTTTGAAATGTTCGCTCAAAAAAATTACAGATAAATTTCTTACCCGCAATTTTCTCTTCTATTAAATAGTCCCTCGTGCTTGGATCACTTTATCTCCTACCGTCCGCGCCACAGCTTTCGTCGCGGTATTAGAACCTGCGACTAAGATCAAATACAACGCGTCTTGGTAGCTAATCACATCCCCGGCAGCAAAGTTTGGACCACTGCCATGGGTCACATCACTTTCGCGTAGTTCAAAAGTCTCCGCTAAATCACTGACATGATCTAACATCACCAAAGCTGTCATGAGTTTCGTCAAAGTTCCCGGCGAGACTTCTTGTTCTTTATTGAACGAATAAAAAATCGGGTATTCACTATTGGTCCAACACAACGGATTTTGTTGGACTAAATTGACCACACCGCTAACAGCTGTAAAGGCAATCGGACTTTCGTATTCCGGATTTGCGCGACGGTGTTTAGCAGCTGCGATCAAGCGGATCAACTCCCGTTCACAATTTTCTGCTGAGCTAGCATTCATCAAGACTGCAGTATATAAATTATTTTCCTCATCTGCCACTAAGACTGCACCACTATAAGCCGTTGACAATAAACCTGTCCGCGCACCTAGCAACGTATACTCCCCTAATTCTTTCGCCGCGTTTTCAATCACCGCTTCACGCGTGTTTTCACCTGTGATCATGAATGAATAGTCTGCTGCACCCCAAGCTTCCATAAAGCGTCGCTCACAAATCCCTTGCAACAATAATTTAGCTAAATCATGCGCGGTTGAAAGTTGATTTTCGGAAAACGAGCCGTGAGCATTGACAAAATTCGTCTTGGTCATGCCTAAACGTTGCGCTTTTTGATTCATCTGCTGGATAAACGCATTTTCTTTATCGCTATCAGTCGACTTGATCGTCACTGTAGCTTGACCTTGTGACATTTGCGCGATCATTTCTTCTAAGTAAGCAGTCATGGACATTTCGATCCCTTGATCCGACTCAATGAAAAAATTATTTTGCAAAAGTTCATCGAATTGTTCTAGCGGCAGTTCATTCCCCATGCCGAAAATCTCGGTCAAATCATACAATGCTAATTTCCCGATTTTCCCAGTACAATCCGCAACGTTCTCACAACCAACTTGCAACAAAAGCTTTTGAGCCGATTCATTTGTAAAAAGCATGGAGTGTTTGATTAGACTAGTCGTTTCTTCCGTGACACTCATTGAGGTAATGAGTTCTTCTGAATGCGGTTCAATGACTTGGACACCAAAAAAACCGCTCCCATATTTTTCCAAGGCTACTTCAAATGATAAATAATACGTATGTTGCGGTCGAACTTTGATTTGTTGTGCAACTTGCGGAGCTAATGTCCCATCTACAGCTAAAAACTTGTCGGCTCCTACTTCGTCAAACGCTACACCACGCGTTTTTAGTTTCCAGTCATCGAGATCGTTTTTGAACCAACCATTGTGCAACAAATTTTCCGTATACGGTTTTTTCAGTAAATCTGTTTCCATAATCATTCTCCCCTTTTCACTGAATCGCTTCCAAATATTTGGTTAACGGACGGACGACTGCTATTTTTTCTTTCATAACTAGTATACCGAACCTGTTAAAAAAAAGCCGGTCTCAACTGATCTGCTCGGTCATACTTTTTACGCGCTGATCCACTACAGCGATTTATTTTTAGCAAAAATTTCAAATATCATTCAACACTAGTGTTGCAAAGAACTTCAAATCATTAAAAGCATTGCTATAAAGCTATTCATGTACAAAAAAATCCTTTATACTGTTCTCGGATGACTTATCCAAGACCAATAAAAAGGACCTACGCATGG
>NZ_CACSLH010000020.1 GCF_902706605.1 Enterococcus sp. CSURQ0835
TTACTCAATCAATAGTGTGGTGGCGATAGCATGAAGGATACACCTGTTCCCATGTCGAACACAGAAGTTAAGCTTCTTAGCGCCGATCGTAGTGAGGGGTTGCCCCTTGTGAGAGTAGGACGTCGCCGCGCAACGTAAGTCATTTAGTGAAAGCTGAATGGCTTTTTTTGTATGTAAATTTTCAAAAAGTGTTCTGACTGTACAGAAAAGCCTTTTTTTCGTTACAATAGAGGAAAAGGAGGCGTTTTCTAATGAAAGAGAGTTATAAAAACATCTTAGTCGCAATTGACGGCTCAAAACAAGCGCACCATGCATTTCAAGAAGCTATCGAGGTGACAAAACGAAATAATGGACATTTATATGTGTTGGCAGTATCTGACACAAGCCGTTTGATTGGTGAACCGTATGCGGTCAACTCCGTTTTAGAAAGTGCAAAAGAGGCAACACATGCGATCATGGATACGTTGAAAGCTGAGCTCCCAGATGATATCGAACACACTGAAGTAATTGAAGAAGGAAATCCTAAACCAGCGATTTGTGATTATGCTAAAGACCACGAGATTGATTTGATCGTGATCGGAACAACGGGAACAGGAGCATTTTCCCGCTTAATGTTAGGTTCGACGACCGCTTATGTAGTAAATAACGCACCTTGTAACGTGATGGTCGTGCGTTAATTTTTTCAAAGGACTGTTAGTTTACCGTTAGGAATAAACACGGTCGCGCTGAAAGAACACTAGGCCTCTTGTAACAACAGGAGACCTAGTGTTGTTTGTTTTTGAAACTTCACTTGACACAAAAATAGATTAGTGTTGATGCTGACCGCTGATTAAAAAAGTGGTAGTTATGACTAGTTTTGTATCGCGAGGGTGAGACGAATAGAAACTTGAAAGATTTACTAGTAGATAACCCTTTTCATATCTTTTAGGATTAAGTAGATTCGTTTAAAAATTATTTCAAAACAATCACTCGGTGTAGCCTACAGCAACCGCATTCATGCCAGACATCGCCGTTACAAAAACATTGATGACAACTCCGTCTTGAGGAAAGTAGCCCTCTTTTTCTTTGTTGTTGTTAAATTCTTTGATCGTAAAAATGACAATATGTTTGAATTTCACGTTGATCACTCCTTTGAATTAGGGACATGTTCATTGTATCTGAAACGTTGTTACAAAACAAACGCTGATGATAAAAAATAAAAACACTAGCTCATCTTCCAACGGTTGGCGAGCTAGTGTTTTTGATTTTATTTATAAGCGTGGATGGCTGGATTCGAACCTGCACCTCTTCTTAAATGCGGACTACTTCATTGAACGAGTGAAACACCAAGTTCATCCACGCCCATTAGTATAACAAATCTAGTAACAATATGCAGCTGAAACAGCTTCAATTAAGGAAAGTTTAATTCTGTTCAGTTGAGAATTCTTTCACGATCGACCAGCCATATGCTTCCGTAATCGCTGCAGCTGTCGTACCGTTGATGATACTGCCGGCGATCGGGATTTTACCAGCTGCAAACCGCGTGATCATTTGTCCAGCTTGTTGTGCCATGAATTGTGTAGCCATCGCTTTAGCGGCGCCTTCAGTTAATTTTAAATTGAAGACTTTAGCTAGCGCGACGATCATAGCCGTTTGGATCGGTAAAAGTGCCACGGAGTCTGAGATCGGCAGTGGTGCCATGCCACTACCGATGCCAGCTGCAGCGCTTGAAGCAGCATGGATAATCAAATGAGCTTTTTTTCGTTGTGTTTTGTTCATCTTCTTCTTCCTTTGTTTATTTTTTTCAGTGTAGCATGATTTAATTCGATAGCTGAGAAATGTTGATCAAATTAAACAATTTCTAACAAGTTAGAATGATTCGTCTCGCTTTTCAGTTGTGCTATACTAAATAAAAAAGGAGGCGGTTCCATCATGAATAATTATAAAATGATCCTCGTAGCAATCGATGGGTCACGGCAATCGGAAAAAGCTTTTATGGAAGGGGTACAATTAGCAGCAGCAAATGATGCGACACTGGTGATCGCTTGGATCATCAACGAAGATGAGTTGGCACACAGCGCGTTTGCGTATTCTAAAATCTTAAAAGAAGAAAAAGAGAACGTCGAAAAAGAGATGTTAAAAAAATTACATGATGCTGAACAAGCCGGAGTTCATAAAACGTCTTCTGTCATTGAGATCGGGGATCCAAAAGAATATTTAGCAAAGATCATCCCTGAAAGCCAAAACATCGATTTGATCATCATGGGACCGACTGGCAAAGGTGCGATTCAACGGGCTCTCGTGGGATCGACGACTTCATTTGTGGTAAATAATACGAATTGTAGTGTGTTAGTCGTACGCTAAAAAACGTCTCGACTAAATTTATTTTTTGGAAGTAGTTGAGAAAGGAAAGTAAAAATGGCAGATAGTTATCAAAATATTTTAGTGCCAGTCGATGGGTCCGCCCCAGCGAAAAAAGCGTTTGAAGAAGCTGTGCAAGTCGCAAAACGCAATCAGGGAAAGCTGACACTGTTAACGGTGATCGACACTACGACGTTTAGCGGAACGACCGGTGCATCTTCAATCGAGATCTTAAAAGAAGCGCAAGCTCAAGCACATCAAATTCTAGCTGACTTAGCTAATGAACCGGAAGTCGCTGCAGCGAAGATCCGACTGAAAACAAATGTTGCAGCAGGAAACCCCAAGCGTGAGATCGTGGAGTTTGCTGATCAGATCGAAGCTGACTTGATTTTGATGGGCGCAACCGGCCGCAGTGCATTAGAACGAGTCTTCATCGGTTCGACTGCTTCTTATGTCGTGAATCGAGCAGCGTGTAATGTGATGGTCGTCAAATAAAAAAACAGGAAAAATCAACCAACTGTGGTTTGTTTTTCCTGTTTTCCATGAAGTCAAACTTATTTAGCTTGCGTCGTCATAAGTAGCGTGTCCCCTTGATCATAGACAAAGATCCGTGGTGGGAATTCAAGTGCCGCATACGCTTCGATGTAAGGAGCTGAGACACTATCTGAAAAATAAGGTTCGGCCTGTGAATGAACGACACTCAATGTTTGACTATGAGGATCTTTAAATAGGTTAAAACGTTGCGGCGAAGTCAGCGGCAGGCCTTTATGTTGACGCAAAAAAATCAAATGCCAAAGCTCGCTTTGCATTTGTAATGGCAACTGATCAGCAGAAAGCTCACTTTTCTTTTCTTTTGTGGATTCAAACAACGTGATTCACGCCTTTCCTATTTGCTTTACTGTAATGATAGCATTAATTATGATGGAAGATCCGTTCAAACTGTATTTTTTTCTAAAAAATGGTATCGTGGAAAGTAAGGAAAGGTGACGTGGTAAATGGAAATAGTAGCAAGCGACTTTGCTTTATTTGAACAACCTGAATTTAGTTTTAAAAAGTTGAAAGCCAAAAAATCAACGGCCGAGATCACAGCGTTGAAGACAGATTACCAAACTCATTGGCAAAAATGGAAACAATTAAATCAAACAGTGACACTGCCGCCAGCTTTTACCGTGCCAAAAGTTGAAAGCTGGACGAATGGCTGGAATTTACGTAATCATTTTTGGTGTGCGTATCGCGGTAGTTTGCGACAACAAGAAGCGACTTGTTTAGCGACATTGCTAAATCAAAAACAATTTCAAATTTATTTAATGTATCAGCATTATAAAAGTGATGCTCATTATAAAACGAAGTCTGAGTATAATCAAGTTTTGGAGCAAGTGCCACGTTGGGCCGAAAGACATGAGATCGGATCATTTTATATTTGGGATAATGCCGAGCCAGAACTTCATACTCATCTGCCATTAGCTGAGTATTTAGCTGACCCGGCCTATCAAAATGCTTTTCGGGCGCACTTAGAAGCTACGGATTCGACCTTTCAATTAGGCGCGCTTTTTTATGCACCTGGACCGATTGTATCCGTAACGGAAAAAATAGCCGTGTATTTACAAGCGTTAGCAGAATTGTATGACGCGATTTAACTTTTGAAGGAGGAATTTTTTATGGATCAAGCAATTGAAAAGCTGCTGGAAGCTGCAGATACATTTACGATCACTACGATTGGCAGTGATGGCTTTCCACATGCGATCGCAGTTTCTAAACCGATCGAACGGCATGGGGGCTTCCATCGTTTTAAGTTTTATCTCAATGGTGAGGGGCAGACAGTTGAAAACATCCGCCACAATCGGCAAGGAACTTTATTTTGTTATGATGCTGCCGCACATGAAAGCTTGGCTTTGAAGGGTTACTTTTTTGTTGAAGAGTTGGACGAGTATGGGAAGTTAGCGGCGCAACTAAATGAGTTTCAACAACAACTCAATTATCAACATCCGGTCTTAGTCGTATTCCAAACATTGAAAGTAAAACATTTTCATGAACTACAAACTGAATTTACAGAAATTGAAGCAATCGATTAACGTAAACACGAGGCTGAACAAAGTAGTTCTGCCTCGTGTTTTTTTCACAAGTGAAGATAAAAGGTTCTTTGTTTTTAAGTTCAGTAAAATTTTCGAGAGGACTTGTTCAAGTTAAACTAATCCAAACTACATAAGCGCTAAATCAAGCGCTTTTTAAAGTTCATTAACTTTTTGATTTTTCAGAGTAAGTGAATTAAAACAGGCAAGGTTCACAAGTAGTAAAAAAACAAGCAATTGCGAAATTTTTTCTTAGTTGAATTATCCGTTTAAGCAGACACGCATGAAATTTTATTAAAATAAGCTATTAAACGCAAGCTGTGAGCTGTTTGATAATATTTAAAAATAAAATTTATAAAATCGTTTGAATGAAATTTTTTGCCTTAAAGAAGCTACTGAAAGTAATATCGGAATCAAGCGTTTTTTTGCTGGGACCACTTTTTTTCTAGCCAGACTTTTCCATTACCGGGAAGGTCTGTTTTTTATTTCACGTTTTTGACGGGACTTCAGGTGGTCTTTTATGCTGGTTAAAAGAGTTTCAAGAAAGGGGCGACCTCGATGTTGATCGAAGAACTGATCACCAAAGCACGGCAAGCTGTTAAACAAATAGCCGACTATGATCAAAAACAAGTTGACCAACTGTTACTAGCTATTGCTAAAAAAATTGCAGATCAAGCTGAACCTTTAGCTAAATTAGCCGTGGATGAAACACGCTTAGGATGTTTCGAGCATAAGATCGGTAAAAACCAAAATATGGCCAAAAATATTTACGGGAGTTTGAAAGGCCAACCATCTGTCGGAGTGCTTCGGGAAATTCCAGAGAAAGGTTTGATTGAGATTGCGCATCCCATCGGTGTGATCGGCTCGATCACACCGACTACAAATCCAACGATCACACCGTTGGGTAATGGCTTGATGGCTTTAAAAGGCAAAAATGCTTTGATCGTTTCGCCGCATCCTCGGGCCAAAAAAACGACGCAACAGACGATCGGATTGATGCGAGAAGCACTGACAGATTGCGGCGCTCCGGCTGATTTGTTCCAAGTGATCCCTGAACCGAGTATTGAGTATTCCCGTCAATTAATGGAAGAAGTTGATTTGATCGTGGCAACTGGTGGTCCAGGATTAGTCAAGACGGCCTATTCTAGTGGGAAACCGGCTTATGGTGTTGGGCCGGGAAACGTTCAAGCGATTTTGGATCGTGACTTTGATGTGACCCAAGCAGCGGAATTTTCCGTGATTGGTCGTGCATTTGATAATGGAATCGTGTGTGCTTGCCAACAAAGTTTATTTTATCCGAATGAAAAAGAAGCAGCGGTATTTGCTGCCTTAGAAAAAGCTGGAGCTACCGTCTATTCTACTGAGAAACAGCGGGCTCAATTGCGGGAAGTTCTTTTTCCGGCTGGAAAGCCAAATCCAGAGCTGATCGGGAAAGATTCAGCAACGATCGCAAACGCTGCGGGACTAGACTTACAAGAACAAAGTCAAATTCTTGCCGTCAAAGTTGAAAAAATTGGGGCAGCAGAATGGCTCTGCAAAGAAAAATTGGCGCCGGTTCTAATTTTGAAAGGCTACGATGATTTCGCTGAAGCGGTCAGCTATGCTAAAGAAAATTTATTGCTAGAAGGTGTTGGTCATTCGGCTGGACTTTTTAGCCACGTAAATAAACATATTTATTTTGCAGGCAAGGAACTTCCAGTCAGTCGGTTAGTTGTGAATCAACCGACGATCGATGCAGGGGGTGCGCCGACGAACGGGTTGAACCCGACCGTTTCTTTAGGTTGTGGAAGTTGGGGGAATAATATTTTAGCTGAAAATTTGACGTATCGACATTTGATCAACATCGCGCGCATCGCGTTGCCGATTGAAGCGACCGCAACTAAAGCTGACTGGGATTAGGTGATCAAGGTGAAAAATTTTAAAGAGCTAGCTGAGCGTTTGCGAGTCAATCGCACATTACGGGTCGGGATCGTGGCGTGTGATCAGTTATCATTACAAGCAGTCTTTTCATCGCAGGTAGCTGCGTGGGTAACGCCTGTTTTGATCGGAGACGTTTCTCAGATCCGACAGTGGCTGACTGATTTAGACTATTCAGCCGATATGATCATTGCGGCAGAGTCACCTGAGGAAGCAAGCCGATTAGCGGTGAATTTAGTTCGAGCAGGCCAACTAGATTGTTTGATGAAAGGAAACCTCCATTCAAGTACATTTTTAAAGGCGATCGTTAGCAAACAGTCAGGTTTGAAAAACCAGCAGTTGTTGTGTCATGTCGCGTTAAACGAGATCCCCGCGTACCACAAATTATTGCTGACCTGTGATGGTGGGATGTTACGCCAACCTAGTTTAGCTGAAAAGCAACAATTGATCATGCGCAGCTATGAAGTGATGCAGGCTTTGGGTGTCACCACACCTAAAATTGCTTTGCTGAGTGCAGCTGAAACGCTCGATCCCAAATTATCCGCTAGCATGGAAGCTGCGGAATTGAGTAAAAAATTTAAAGCTCAAGGACTGCAAATTGCTGGCCCCATCTCGTTGGATCTCTCGGTCAGTCAAGAAAGTGCGAAGTTAAAAGCATATCATGATCCGGTTGCCGGTGAGGCGGATATTTTGATTGGACCTGATATTATAACGATGAATGTCTTAGGCAAAAGTTTGACTGTTTTTGCAGGAGCTAAAATGGCCGGGGTAATTTTAGGAGCTCAAGTCCCGATCGTTATGACGTCCCGTGGTTCAAGTATAGAAGAAAAGGTCAATTCATTGTTACTTGCTTTGTATTGTTCAAAGGAGGAAAAAAATGAAGATTTTGGTGATCAATCCCGGTTCAACTTCCACTAAAGTCGCGTATTATCAAGCGGGTTATCTCAAAGAATCAGTTGCTCTTTCTCATACTGAAAAAGAGCTGGAAAATTTTTCTCATGTGCTAGATCAACTCGATTTTCGGCGCTTAGTAATTTTTCAATTTATGATTAAACATGGGATTGAGCCGAAAAAATTGGATGCGATCGTTGCGCGTGGCGGGATCTTACCACCAGTCAAGGCAGGCGCGTATCAAATCGATTCAGCGATGATCCATTATTTGACTGAGATGACACCAATTGAACATCCTGCTAATTTAGGTGCTCTTTTGGCTCAACAGATTCAGCTTGAAGCAAACACAGAAACGCTGGCATTGATTTACGATCCTGTTTCAGTGGATGAGTTTCCACCGATTGCTCGGATCTCAGGATTAAAAGGTGTCCAGCGAAAAAGTTTGGGCCACGCGTTAAATATGCGCGCTGTTGCGATGAAAGTAGCTAGCGATCGGGAACAAACGTATCGTGAATGCACAAGTATCGTAGCGCATTTAGGTGGCGGTAATTCGATCAGTCTGCATCATCAAGGAAAGATGGTCGATTTGATCTCCGATGATGAAGGGCCATTTGCCATGGAACGAACAGGCGGCTTGCCGTTAAAAGCTGTTTTTCATTTAGGTGAAACCCGCGACGAACAAGCTTTACTGCGACTCTACAAACGCTCAGGCGGGTTTAAGTCTTATACAGGAACAACTGATTTGAAAGAAATTGAAGCAAAAATCGCAACTGGTAATCAAACCTGGGCATTAGTGCATGATGCATTTTGTTATCAAGTGGCAAAAGGTATCGGGGAACTAGCGACAGTTGTCAATGGCACCGTTGATCGAATCATTTTGACTGGTGGCGTGGCTTACTCAGCCGCTGTTGTAGCTAAAATCCGTCAACGTGTGGAGTTTATCGCGCCGGTAGTGGTGGAAGCAGGCGAACATGAGCTGGCCGCATTAGCTAATGGTGCGCAACGAGTGCTAGCAGGGAAAGAGAATTTGCAGAAGTTTCAAATTGTCGATAGGAAGGAAGTTAAAACATGAAAATAACTGCGGCTTTAGTTAAAGAAAAAGGAGCACCATATGAAATAACGGAATTAGAGTTAGCGGAAGTTCAAGCTCAAGATGTATTAGTTAAGATCGTAGCTTCAGGTTTATGTCGTTCTGATTATGGTGAGCGTAACGGAAACAGTTTGGCATTTCCGAATGTTTTAGGTCATGAAGGAGCGGGAATCGTTGAAAAAGTCGGCTCGGCCGTTACTTCCGTTGAAGTTGGCGATCACGTCATTTTATCTTACGCTTATTGTGGGAAATGTCGCCATTGTCGTGCTGGTCATCCGTCCTCTTGTACTTTTTGGCTAACGGTCAATAATCAAGGGAAAAATGTGCGTGGAGAATATGTTTTACACACTTTAGAGGAGGAAGAGGTCAATAATTTTTTTAATCAATCCGCTTTTTCAACGTATAGTTTGACGGATGAATCGAATCTTGTCAAAGTCAGTAAGAAAGTCGACCTTCGATTGTTAGGTCCATTAGGCTGTGGCCTCGGAACAGGTAGTGGGGCCGTGCTAAGTGTTTTAAAACCTGATGTGGGCGATGGGATTGCTATTTTTGGGACTGGAGCAGTTGGATTTGCTGCGATCATGGCCGCTAAACTAGCTGGTTGCTATCCAATCGTAGCCATTGATCTGCATGATCAGCGTCTGCAAACAGCTAAAAAATTAGGAGCTAGTCATCTCATCAATAGTACTAGTACCGATCCGGCGGCTTTGATTGCGGAATTGACTGCAGGAGTTGGCTTGCCGCATGTAATTGATTCCACCGGTGTCCCTGAAGTGATGACGCAAGCGTTGCAATCCGTCAGCCATTCTGGAACATTCATTCCGCTAGCAGTGACGAAAAAACACTTTGAAGTCAATACATTTTTTGACTTAGTTTTTGGTAATAAAAAAATCCGTGGTGTGCTGATTGGAGACACGATCGCAAAAGATCATTTGCCTAATTTGATTGATTTTTATGAGCGTGGGGATTTTCCCTTTGATCAATTTATTAAATTTTATGACTTTAATGAGATCAACCAAGCTGAAAAAGATTCGCTTAGCGGTGAAGTGATTAAGGCAGTCGTTGTAATGGATCAGTCGTATGAACCGCCGCGACGTTCGGGGTGAGACAATGAAAAAAGGTGATTTATTGTGGGGCGGCATTTTTTTGGCCTTAGTCAGCCTGTTCATCTTTCCACTGACACGAGGTTGGATTTTACAAGCGAGTCAGATGCATCCGTATCTAGCAGGACTGATTAAATTTGCGATTTTGGCTTCACTGGGAGATGCACTAGGCAAACGAATCGTTACTGGACGATACGAAATTTCAAGGGCGACGATTTACCGTGGCGTAGTTTGGGGGATCATAGGACTGATGGTCACGCTTGTTTTTTCCGTATTTATGGGTGGCGCTGGGGTAGCACAAACTGAAAAGCTCTTACCTTTTGCCGAAATTCCGCTAGCACAAGCTTTTTTTGGTAGTGCAATCATGAACCTGACTTTTGCGCCTGTCATGAATACTTTTCACCGTTTGCTGGACCTAGCAATCGAAGCACGACAGATGGGAGCTTCCCTGTCTTTTAAAGTCTTGATCACACGAATTGATTGGCCAACGTTTATCTTATTTAATTGGCTACAAGTCGGGCTCTTTTTTTGGTTGCCAGTTCATACGCTGATTTTTTTATTGCCAGCAGATCTACGGGTAGCAGTCGCTGCTTTTAGTTCGATTGCATTAGGCATTATTTTATCATTTGCGACTAAGAAAAGCTCGACTCCTGCCAGTTTGGCAAGAGAAGAAATTATTTAAACAACTAAGAGAGTAATTAATCGAAGGACTAGAAATCAAAAATAGACCACTAACGATGAGTGTTTTCGAAAGTTAGTAGGGTCTATTTTTTGTTGTGTACATTTTGTTTGACAGAGATTAATCAAAAGAGTTCTGCTTCAAGTAGCCGATGTAAATAGGCTGCGTGTGATTGATATTGGTATGTTCTTTTGAAGTTGCTAACAGTTTAACTTTTTAAAAAAGCGTATCCTTTGACTTGTTCTAAATAATTTAATAACATAAAAATATAATTAAAAAAACATGTTTAAAATAAAATTATTTGAAATTAGCAGAGAGGTGATCTTTTGAAACGTAAAAGGAAAATACTTAATATTGTGTTATCGGCTTTTTTGCTAGTTACATTTCTTATGCCATCGATTAATTTTGGGAAAGAGACATCCTATTTAGATAAAACTATTGGCAGTGATGAAATAACGAAAACTTCATCAACGAAACTATTGGAAACTTCAATGGTTGACGATGAAAAGCAAACGAATGCAGCAATCGCAAATAGCACTTCACCTTCCGCTGAAAATTTGGTCGACACAACGTTCGAAGATCCACCAACAAATCATGCACCAGAAAACAACGTCAGACTAGTAAGCGGGACTGGAAGTGTTGAGGATCCTTTTCTAGTTAGTGATTTTGCAGAATTAGAAACAGCAGTGGCTTCGGATGTATCCGGAATAAAATATATTCAATTGACTAACGATATTTTAATCAGTGATACCGGAAAGCTATCGATTAAGACAGATACTGTGATTGACGGCAGTGGTGCTGGAGAAAGTAACTTTACCCTGAATTACACCGGAGGCAATGGAATTAGTGGTGGACTTTTTGTAACTGGTAAGAATGATTTAACGATCACGTTTAAAAATCTAAATTTTGGTTCAGTTGAGTATCCAGGAAGCACATTTTATGGTTTTTTAACGACTAATAATACAGGTACGGTAGTCAATATTGAAAATATAGTTTATCAAGCAGAAGTTGGTGGACAACCATTTTATGCTGGTCGGGCAGATAATACATTGAACTTCAGCGGAATCAATGAGTTCAAAGTTTCCCCCGGAGCCTCTTCCCAAGAATTTTCAGAAGGCTATGGCATCATTAATTTTAAAAAGGATAGCCAAACTACGATTTATCAAAACACGAATTCTTCAGAAGGAGTATTTTGGTTAAAAAGCCAGATTCCAGGAGTCGTGACAGTTGAAGAAAATGCTGTTGTGGATATTACTTCTGGCAAGCATGCGCTTTTTTATGCCAATAGTTCATTAGATTTAAGAATCCAAAAAAATGCCCGGTTTCACTATAAAAAAATGGATGGCGAACAAACTAGTAATGATTTTTGTCGAATTGTAACGCAGCCAGTGATAACGGTCGCAGAACAAGGCGAATTTCTAGCTTCGACTGCAAATGAGGGATTAGATTTAAAATCTGCTACGTTCCAAGCTACTGATCCGAAGCAGATCCAATTTACGACTGAAGAGAATAATTCGAATTCGGCTATCGCTAGTGGCAGTCTTTCAATCAAAAATAGCGGGCAAGGATTGTATCAACTTATCGATGAAACAAATAATGTGCTACAAACCGTCACTGCTGGAGAAGAGGCGAAAAATATAGCCTATCAAAATAAACGTAAGGTCGTTTATGTTCCGGCCATCACTTTTGATCAAATCGGTGTCCGTAGTGAGGTGGGGACTAGAAAGAGTGACGCTATATTGGGATTACAGACTGTCAATAGTTCATTGGACGCTACGTGGCAATATCGCGGCAACTATGTTTTAACGAAACAGCGTTTGGCTGATAATGAAGGACTAATCAACCAAACTGAAGTCAACCATACTTATGAAGGTGAGTCAGCTGCAGATAGTGGAATTTATATTAACGATAGTGAATGGAGCAACTCAGAAAGTAACACAGAAGTGATCATTCCACATGTTTTAGCAGGGGAATACTATGTCTATGGTCGGATCGAAGCTAAAAATAATGAGGCAATTTTCACGACTCAATGGAAAGAAACACGATTAAGTGTCGCGGAATTTATTCAAGCTAAATTGGCAGATCAACTTACATTTAAGAGTCCGAAAGAAAGTATTACAATGGATCACTTAGCAGACTGCCAGCTCGAAAATACTAGTAACTTGCCGATCCAGATTCATTTAGCTGAAGTAGAGGTTGTACCAAATTCAGATGCTGAGATTGCACTAGTTCCAGATTACGATGTGAATACCCCTAAGTCACTTTGGTTGAATTGTCAAGCAACAGTTAATGGTCAAACAACGAGTTGGAATCTCTTATCGGGTAGAGTAGCGAATGAAGCTAAAATGACATTACAACCTTATTGGAATGATATACAAAGTCGAGCTACTTTGGATCTAACTGGGAAATTCTCAGGTCCATATGATGAAGTTCGAACAGTTGGCTATGAACTAAAATTTAAAGTTACTAAATTACCGTAGGAGGGACAGTTTACTAATGGAAGCAGTTAATCAGCAAATGAAAATCATGCGAAAAAGGAAGGTCTTAATAGCCTTGTTACTTTCAGTGCTGTTGGTGACCGGTTATGTGGTGTATGAGTATTTTTTGAAAAAAGAAACGATTCCCGCAACAGTAGTAGCTGGAGATTTTTTACCAGCTGGAAAAGATGCCGCTAAAATGACGGAAAAAGAGCTCAGTGAGTACGCGCAAAAAGCAGCCGATGAAAGCCAGTTCAATATGCGAATCGTCTCTAAGGCAGCGTTTGATCAAACGACGATGAATGGAAAGCTAGCGATTCAAAATCCACCGATCAATTCGCAGCCGGTGAATGTAGTGGTCACATTAGATGATACGAATGAGGTTGTATATAACTCAGGAGCCATCCAACCAGGAGAAGAAATCACCGAAGCAATGTTAGAAAAAAGACTAGAAGCAGGCGAGTATCAAGCCACTGCAACTTTTAATATTTATAATCCAGCTACAAACAAGAAACAAGGTGAAGTCCAATCGTTATTAACCATTATGGTTCAATAAATAAATCAAAGAAATTAAAAGGAGCGAGTTTAGTTATGAAAAAATGGATTGCAGGTTTGACGATCAGTGTAGGGATATTAGGGTTTTCAACGAATGTACTAGCAGCAGAGATCAATGGAGAAAGCACGGGATCGATTCCCGTTCAAGGAACATTAGGGGCTGACAATACTGATGAAAATGGCGGGATCGATGAAGGTAATGAGGACTGGGTCAATGTGACCGTTCCTAGTAAAACGCTTTTTTATAGCAGTCCTGGAGAAGACGTTATCAAAGCACCGACTTATAGCATTATTAATAATTCAGGAAGACCGGTAACGATTCAAGCAAATGGATTCACTTTAAATGGTCCAAACGGAATTAATCAAGATACTAATTTAGAAGTGAATCTTGATGCAACAGCAGGTAGTAGTTTCAATTCAATTCCGATTATTAAAGAAGGAGCAGCAATCGGGCCACTGTCAAATGTTAAAATTGCAGAATTGGGAAATAATGCAGGAAAATTAACATCAGATGCAGCCGATGGTTCAGCACCATCTGAGATGACGTTTACTTATAGCGGCTCATTGGATGGCAGTAAAGTTACAACAAAACAAGTAAGTAATTATAACTTGAAACTTAGATTTGTTGTCCCAGATACATTTTAGTCAGCTGATCAAAGGAGGGTACCATGGATAATCAAATTGAAGTAGAAGGAACACTGACTGGTATTGAACTACCGGCAAGCAGTGTCCCACTAGCTGATCAACGAGATGATTTAACCCCGCGTGTAAATGATATCCAAGTTTACGATGGGACTCTTCCTCAGACCAATGAGATGACTAGTCATGAGTTAAGCGTGTTAGGTTGTCTTATCTGTGTGCTAGTTGTGCTCGCCCATCAGTTAAAGCGGACGTTTGCTTAACTGCTAGGATAGGCTTGAACGACTTTCAGCTAAAATAGATCCGCTTGCGGCCAAGTGCTGCAGGCGTTTTTTAGTCCTTTCATCACTAGTTGAAACAGTTACTTCATAAAAATTTCCAATTGAATTATTTTTCGCTGCTAGGTGGTCTGTGGTATGATGAAACTCATAAAGGAGCGATTTTTTTGAGAGAAGTAACTGTAGGAAATGTAACGATCGGGCAAGGAATGCCTAAGATCATTGTACCGATTACGGGAATTACGAAAGCCGAAGTACTGCAAGCCGCCGAAGCGATCAAAAATAGCGCTGGGGATTTAGCCGAATGGCGGTTAGACTTTTTTGAAGCGGCGGGACAGCCGGAACAAGTTGCCAGTTTTTCAAAAGAAGTCAAACAAGCGCTAGGCAAGCCACTTCTGATCACGCTGCGGAATCAAAAAGAAGGTGGCAATCTAGGTCTTTCTGCTGAAAAATATACTCGGATCTACCAAGCGATTGCTGAAAAAGGCGCCGCGGATCTATTGGATGTGGAACTATCACTACCAGAAAAAACGATCGAGACGGTGGTGGCAACTGCCCATGAGCACGATCTCAAAGTCGTCATGAGTAGCCACGACTTTAAACAGACGCCTTCAAAAGATGTCTTGTTTGAGCGTTTCATGCAGATGCAAGAACATGGTGCCGATCTTTGTAAAGTAGCGGTCACCCCGCAAACAAGTGCGGATTTGTTGACCCTTTTTGCAGTGACAAATGAAATGACGACCCACTATGCGAAGTGTCCGATCATCACGCTTGCGATGGGTGATTTAGGCAAGATCACACGGATCGCAGGCCAATTATTTGGTTCAGCTGCTACATTTGCAACCGTGGGCGAGGCGTCAGCTCCGGGTCAGCTGCCTGCAGAACAAGTTCGTGAGTTGTTGACGACTTTAAAAGTTTAGTGATTGAAAATGCTTCTGTCAGTTAGGCAGAAGCATTTTTAGATCTAGCAGTCGGACTTTTTTCATAAAAAATAAAAGTGGCGATTCGCTGAGCGTTTTAGTTGACGAAAAATTTAAATGGGTTTATTATTTGCTTGCGCAAGTAAGTCGATAAATAAAAAACGATTACTTGTTCCAATGGACGGTCAGCCAGAAAGAAGGCACTTCTCATGCTGAAAAATGAGATGATCAAAAAATTAGTTGTATTGCCTGATGATTACCGTTTAGTAAAAACAGCTACTGAATTGAGAAATCGACGTCCAGTGGTGATCCAACGCTATCAAAAAGCGGGAAAGCTTAGTTACAATGGTCCACGGATCACGGCCGTATTTGAAGGAGATCGGTTA
Organism: Enterococcus sp. CSURQ0835; assembly: GCF_902706605.1. Classification (GTDB taxonomy): domain Bacteria; phylum Bacillota; class Bacilli; order Lactobacillales; family Enterococcaceae; genus Enterococcus_A. The sequence continues at coordinate 15,345 of NZ_CACSLH010000020.1, forward strand.
GTCAGTTTAAATAATTTAGCAGTAGTACCGAAAGGAAAACTGCCGGATGAAGAAGTAGCTAAACAAAATGCAAGCGCTTTTTTTAAGCAGGTCGATCCAAATGATGCTAAGAAGTTGTCATTTTTATGGATCGAGCAACAAACACGTGAGTTTATTACTACTGATGGTCAAACTAATGAGTTTTCTGTTTTATGGATTGAGTTTAGCCATCGCGATGGCAGTTACGATTGGATCACATTAGGTGGTGGCGGGACATTGATTGAACTGGAACGCGATTCACGGTGGGATTATTTCCGTGGCCGCCGTAAAACCGAGATGTGGAACAATGATGACTGGGTACGGGCAAGACAAGGTTTGGGTCCACAATTACCAAGTCCCAATACATTGGCTTAAAAAGGTAAGATTCAACGTGTTGATCCGGTAGGTAAGTTGTTGTTAAGGGATCGGTTAGAAGAAGTAATGTTGATCGCTAAAGGAGAGGATTAACATGTTGAAGAAAAAAATAATCTTAGGCATTAGTATGTTGCTGATGTTTTTTGCGTTACCGCAATTAGCACAAGCAGCTTCTAAACAAGATCTAGTAACAAATCAAGGGGAGGTCATCCCGTATAATGGGCGTGACCAAGATTTTCAATCACCTAGTCGGTTAGGCAACCAAGATCAGAGCAACCGTGAGCAGATTCCATTGCTAGATAATGTCAAACCACTAGAAGGTGTGGAGCCGCGGACTGTTTTAGGAGCCGATGATCGGCGTCAAGTAACTAATACGACGACATTTCCTTATTCAGCGGTCGTATTTATCGTAGCAACGTATGCAGATGGTGAATCATTTGTCGGTTCAGGAGCACTTGTTTCACCAGATGCGGTCTTAACTGCAGGGCATGTCGCCTTTGATCCTGACTTGAAGCAGTGGGCACAATTCATTACGGTCTATCCAGCTTTGAACGTAACGGATGCGCCTTATGGTCACGCAACAGCAACGAAGATGATTTCAGTTTCCGGCTGGACGAAAGACTTAAGCTCACAACATGATATCGCTATTCTTCGTTTGAATAATCCAATTGGCGTGAAGACTGGTTGGTTTGGCGTAACGAGTTCAGTGGATGCTTCCGAGAGATTATTCACAGCTGGTTATCCAACGGACAAACCACGGCAAACGATGTGGCAGACTAGTGGTAAGATCATTTCAATGACCGATGATAATATTTTTTATGATCTTGATACTTATCCTGGTCAAAGTGGGAGTGGTGTCTACAATCAAGATAATCAAATCGTAGCAGTTCATGCGTATAGCCAAGATACGCAAAACTTTGGGACGCGATTGAATCCGTCTGTTTTAGCTTGGCTGCAAAATGATTTGGTAAACGTTCATGAAGTATATCGTTTGTACAATCCCAACTCTGGTGAACATTTCTACACGGAAAATTCAATAGAGGCCGATCAATTGCGTGAAATTGGTTGGAGTTATGAAGATGTCGCGTGGTATACGCCAGGGACAGGTGTTGCCGTTTACCGTGTATACAATCCAAATACCGGTGACCATCACTACACCACTAGTCTTGGTGAACGGGATAGTTTAGTTCGGGTTGGCTGGCGCGCAGAAGGTATCGCTTGGCAAGCTGCGACGAAAGGAACGGCGACGTATCGTTTGTATAACCCAAACGCACGAGTCGGGACTCACTTTTATACAGTCAGTAAAGCAGAACGTGAAAATTTGATTCACTTGGGCTGGCGAGATGAAGGGATTGCGTGGTATGATTTATAAGTTAAACGAGGTGTGTCATAAGTGGCGCACCTCTTTTTTTGGTTTTTTTAACTTGAGCTTTTAAGCTGAAATCGAAGTTGTAGTGCGTAGTAGTTGAGGGAGTGTCGGCATTTTAGTTTATCATTATTTTGTTGACTTTCAGCGGTGAAATTGACTTTTAGCTAGGAGGCTTCTAGGATGAAGAAAAAAGGAGAGCCAGCAAATGAAAAAAATTATTTTGATGGGCGCTGTCGGGTGTGGGAAAACGACTTTGTGTCAAGCGTTGTATGAGCAGCCGCTTGCTTATCAAAAAACACAAGCCGTGGAATATTATCCGGAGATCATCGATACACCAGGTGAATTTATTTTACACCGTCAATATTATAGCGCACTGACTGTCTTGGCCGCTGATGCTGACGTGATCGCCTTAGTTCAAAGTGTGGCCGAAGAAGAACAAATTTTTTCCCCGGGCTTTGCCTTGATGTTTCCTAAGCCGGTGATCGGCATCATCACTAAAGCGGATCTTTTGACTTCAGCGGCCCAGTTGACGACGATTGAACGTCAGTTGGAAGCAGCTGGTGCGAAACAGCTTTTTCAGTTGTCGGCTAAACGAGCACAAGGGATCACAGCCCTTCGTGATTATTTAGCGGATTGATTGGCACTATTTTGCGAACTAACAAATATTAGACGACTTCTTTGAAAGCGTTGACTAAATGGAACCGCGCTCTTTATACTGCAATTGAAAGAAGAAAGGAACGTGGCTAGATTGGAAAAGCAGCGAATGATCCAAGAGTATGTGCCGGGCAAACAAGTTACCTTAGCGCACATCATCGCAAGTCCCGTTAAAGAATTATATACAAAACTAGGCTTGACTAGTCAACAAGACGCGTTGGGGATCTTGACGATCACGCCAAGTGAAGCGGCGATCATCGCGGTTGATATCGCAACTAAAAGCGGCAGTGTTGAGATCGGTTTTATCGATCGTTTTTCTGGTTCAGTGGTACTGACTGGGGATGTAGGTTCGATCGAAGAAGCCTTGCAAGCAGTGTTGAAAGGGTTGAAAGAGATTTTAGGTTTTACAGTGACCTGCCAGATCACCAAAACGTAATGGAAAAATGACAAGAAGACAAAATAATCGTCGTTTTTTTCAGCAGATCTATGGTATGATCTGAAACAGACAATTGAAGATGCGAGCTGAATCGGGAACGAAGTGAAATTCTTCGACAGTCCCTTTCTACTGTGATGCGGACAAACTCTGATGACTCACTGAGGCAACTTGGGAAGAGCAGAGGGCGGAAGATGCAAAGTCAGGATATCGATTCATTTCGTTTTTGGACCATATCAGGGAGGATTTCCAAAAGCTGGCGTTTAGTTAACGCAAGTTTTTTGTTCGACACTTCTGAATGGAGTGTCGATTTTTTTTTAATTGAGGAGGAATTGGAAAGTGAAAAAGTGGAGTAAGATCGCAACGATTTCATTGGTTTTTGCACCGGCGTTCGTTTACGGATTAGATGCAAAAGCCGCAACAGTAACGGTGGCAGTGGAACGATTTACATTAGGCCAAGGATACGTGGTGGAACCTGAGCAAGTCAATGTCACCACGCAAAAAAACTACGCTGGCATCTTAGAACAAGTGCTGCAAGCAAATAAATTAGAGTACACCCAGCTTGGGACGACAGACAATAATTTTTATTTGACGGGGATCAAAGGAATCGATACAAAACAGCCACAGATTCCTAGTGCGGTGACGCAACTAGCCCAGCAAACGAATACGAAATTGAGTTCAGTCAATGCTTCTGCACCGACACTTGGTGAATACTCTTATTCACCAACGGGGGGCTGGTTGTATTCAGTCAATAATCAAACACCGACTGTCGGCATGAGTGATCAAAAGCCAACTGAAGGCGATGTGTTCCGCGTCCAATTTTCATTAGTCGGCTATGGCGCAGATCTCGGACAAAGTATGGACGGGCAAGCACAAGTGAAGGTGGCCGACAAAACGGCGCTGACTAAAAAAATCGCGGAGATCAACCAAGACAAAGCTAGCTACTTTAAACAAGGTGCCGCTTATGAACAAGCATATCAAACGGCAATGGCACAATTGGAAAACTTGACGGCTTCTCAAACAGACGTTGAGGCAGCTCTTCAAGGATTGAATCAACCAACACCAGTGAAAACGATCGCGATGTATCGTCTGTATAACCATAACAGCGGGGAACATTTTTATACTGCTTCAGTAGCTGAAAAAAATAATTTAGTCGCGGTCGGCTGGACGACAGAAGGCATTGGTTGGCAAGCGCCAGCAAGTGGTGAACCAGTTTATCGTGTGTATAATCCAAATGCTGGGGATCATCATTACACGTTGAATGCCGGAGAGAAAAATAATTTAGTCAAGCTCGGCTGGCAAGATGAGGGAACGGCTTGGTATTCTGGTGGAAGTCAAAAGATGTATCGCTTGTACAATCCAAATGCTCAAGCAGGCGCTCATCATTACACGTTGAACGTGGGTGAGAAAAATAATTTATTAAACGCTGGCTGGCAAGCTGAAGGAATCGGTTGGTACGCAGAATAAAAGTGTTTGACTGAGCTGATGGATCTTCCTTTCAGCTCGGTCCATTTTTTTAAGGGGGAGCAACGGTGCGAAAATTTTTTTGGGGGTTGGGTGTAGTCATCTTAAGCAGTAGTTTTTTACATAGTGCCGCTAGTCTGGCTCAAGTCCAAGTTGAAGCTGCGACTACACAAGTCCAAACGCCAGCTGAGGTGGACACTCCGGCAGTTTTAGACCAGACGCAACAATTTATTTTACAACAGTTCCAGCAAAGCCAACCGACATTTTCCAGTGAGTGGTTGATCTTAGCTTTGGCTCGCAATGGTTATGCCGGTTATCAAAGCCAGCCGCCTTATTTTGCCCTTTATTACGGAGCGCTCGTCAAACAGCTCCAAGCTCAAAACGGCAAACTTTCTGCGGTGAAGTACACGGAATATTCCCGGGTCGCGTTAGCTTTAGCGGCGATCGGAAAAGATCCCCAAGCAGTCGGTGGCTATAATTTATTTGATGATTTAAGCGATTTTGATCAAACGACCGCGCAAGGGATCAACGGAGCTGCGTTTGCCCTCTTAGCAGTGGATAGCCGCAATGAATTTCAGTTTACGCAACCGGCCGGTGTGACCAATTATACGACGAAAGAAAAGTTGCTGACGTATTTGCTTGCTCACGAATTGCCTCAAGGTGGCTTTAGTTTAGCCGGTCAGATGGCCGATGTCGATGTGACGGCGATGACGTTACAAGCCTTAGCACCGCATCAAAACGATCCAGCAATTAAAGCCGCAGTGGCGCGTGGAGTAGCAGTCTTAGCGCAACAGCAACAGCCTGATGGGGGCTTTCGTTCAAATTTTGCCGGTAGTCAAGAAGCAGCCGAATCAAGCGCGCAAGTGGTCACCGCATTAAGTAGTTTGGGGATCGACAGCGCTCGTGATCCGCGTTTTGTCAAACAAAAAAGTGCGCTGCAAGCGTTGAGTGATTACCAAGTAGCAAGTGGCGGTTTCAGTCATACGCCGCCAGCAACTAAACAAGCGCCCGCAGATGGACTCGCAACGGAACAAGCAGCCGGGGCTTTAGTCGCGTATGAACGTTGGCGGACGGGAAAAACCAATTTTTATCAAATGAACGATGTGACGAGTCCGACAGATCAAGAAAGCGTCCAAGCCGTTACAGATTTGTTGCAAACGTTAGACGATGACCCAACTAAAATCGCAGCCGCCCGCGCCGCGTATGACGCGTTGACTGAAGCGCAAAAAAAATTGATCCCGCCAAGCGCGTATCAATTATTAACTGCTGCTGAAGCGCAATTAGCAAAAAAAACAGCCGCTCAAGCTACAACTCCAACTGCTCCGACAGTTTCAACAACGGCAAGTCAAGCTAGTTCGCCACTAGAATCAGCCAGTGAGCCGACACCGGCAAGTCTTTCAGCAACTAAGACTAGCGGATCAGTCTCTCAAACGGAAGCTTCCGCACCAGGAAAAAATACGCCGTCAGAAAGTACTGCAACGCCGGCAGCTGATTTGAGCGTTCCGGTAGCCACTAAACCGGTGGCACCAGTAACACAAAAAGTAAAATCTCGCTCAAAACAAAAACAAAAAGCGGCTGGCTGGCAGTTTACGGGTAAAAGTTATCAGCCAAAAGCAGCTGCCACTGCTAAAACGCCAGCTTCGGGCCACTCTTTTTGGCAATTAACACCTATGAGTGGGCTGGCATTTCTAGGAGAAGTGATCGTAGCTGGCATCTTGGGCGGACTGAAGTTTGGATTGAAGAAAGGGATTTGGTGGTCATGAGAAAAATAGTTTTGAGTGTGGTACTATTGCTAGCATTAGGAGGCTGTGGCAGTCAGGCGACTGAGCAAAAAGTGACGCCGCTAACGACCCAAACGACCTTGCCGGCAGATGGGATCATCACGAAAGCACAGCTGCAGACGATCGCCACTAAAGATCAGACCTATGCCTTTAATGGCCGATCGGGCGCGATCCAGTATCAGTGGCGCTATTTAGGCAAACAGATCCAAAATCCCGTCCAACAAAAATTACGATTGAAATTTGAGACGAAGCAGTTGGCGGCCATCAAAAAAGCAGCGGATCACGCAACAGACGCGTTGGGACTTACGATCGCGCCGATGCAATTAGCCGGTACGCCAGAACTAGTGGTCACGTTGCCTAAAACGTGGCAAACCGATCAAGTCGTTTTAGTTCGTGCCCATAAAGGACAGTTAAAAAAAGTCAGTGGTAGTCCGGTGACGTTGACTAAAACGAATCATCAGACGACGTTACGTTTCCAAGTGTTAGAAAGTGGTGTAAAGTATTATCTCGTTGGTGGGAAAACGAATCAAGCTGTCAAAACAACAGCCGAAAAAGCGGCGGCCGCAGCACAACCCGCAACTGAGGCTGGGCAAACCGGTACCAGTCAAGCTGACCCTCAAAAAACGGCGGCTACCAATCAAGTAGTTAACTCGGCTACTAAAGCATCGGAGTCAAAAGCAGCTGCGCCAGCTACCAGCCAAGTTGCCGCTGAAACAAAGCCAGCTGATGATCAAACTACATCAGCTGCTGGGGCTTCTCATACAGCAGCTGATACAACAGAGCAAAAACCAGCGACCCAAACAGCGCAGCCAACTGTGACTTTTTCCATCTCAGCAGCTAATGTACTGGATCACTTGTCGGAATTAAAAAAAGAAAAACAACCCTATGTTCCCAAAGACGGTTGGATCGTCAAGCCGGAGCAAGTTCCGTTAAAACCGAATGAAAGTGTTTATGATTTGTTAGTGAAAGTCACAAAAGAAAAAAAGATCCAGCTGGAAGCGGACTGGACACCGGTCTACAATGCCTATTATGTGGCGGGGATCAATCAACTGTATGAATTTGATTGTGGCAGTCTTTCCGGTTGGACGTATGAAGTCAATGGTTGGTCGCCTAATTATGGCGCGTCTAAATATACGAATTTAAAAGCGGGCGATACGATCAGTTGGGATTATACATTAGAACTGGGACATGACCTGGGGAATAGTTTGAAGTGAGGTGAGAAAGATGAGACGAGTGGATGCTTTTTCAACCGTTCATCCGGTGATTAATTTTGGTTATTTCATCGGTGTGATCTTGGTGGGGATGTTTTGTTTGCAGCCAGTAATATTAACTTTAGCGTGTTTGAGTGCTACCAGTTATGGGGTCTTATTAAAAGGTGGCCGTCACATGTTAGGGCTGTGGCTTAAATTTTTATTACCCGGACTGTTAGTGGTGACGCTCGTCAATCCCGCGTTCAATCATTACGGAGTGACCCCACTCTTTCAATTACAAAACGGGAACAGTATCACCTTAGAAGCGATCGTCTACGGGATCGTGTTAGGCGTGGTGTTTTGCTGTTCGATCTTGTGGTTTACTTGTTACAATGATGTGATGACGAGCGATAAATTCATTTACCTGTTTGGCAAAATCTTACCGGCTAGTTCGCTGATCTTAGCGATGGTTTTTCGTTTTGTCCCAAAATTCAATACGCAATTGCAACATGTCCGCAATGGGCAAAAAAGTATCGGGCGCGATCTTAGCAATGGCACGTTGCGGCAAAAGATCAAAACGAGTTTTACCTTATTTTCAGCGCTCGTTACATGGTCGTTGGAAAATGCGATCGAGACGGCGGATTCGATGAAAGCGCGCGGCTACGGTTTGAAAGGCCGGACTGCTTTTTCTCGCTATCGGTTTGACCGGCGTGATTTTATTGTGACGCTGTTTTTACTCGTAACAGGCGGTTTGTTTAGTTACAGTTGGTTTTCTGGCGCGTTAGTCGCAAGTTACAATCCGAAAATCGAACTTTCTGGTTGGCCGCTGACTACTGAGACGTTACTTGGCTGGGTGAGCTTTACCTTATTTGCTACTTTGCCACTGAGTTTAGAATTAGTTGAGGCGTTACGCTTTAAACGAATGGAAAGGAAGATTTCCGATGTCGCTGTTATCCATCAAAAATTTTAATTTCAGCTACCCCGCAAGTGCGCCGAGCCTAACAGACATCAATTTGGAAGTGGCAAGTGGGAGCTTCAATGTCTTATTTGGCAAAAGCGGTAGCGGGAAGACGACGCTGTTGCGCCAATTGAAACCGAGTTTGACCCCGCATGGTACGACGAGTGGGGCGATCGAATTTTTAGATTCACCTATCCAAGAATTAGAAAAAAAAGCTGAGGCTAGTCAGATCGGTTATGTGTTGCAAAATCCTGACAATCAATTAGTGACGGATAAAGTCTGGCATGAATTGGCGTTTGGATTAGAAAGTTTAGGTTGTGATCAAGCGACGATCCGACTGCAAGTTGCTGAGATGGCGTCTTATTTCGGTATTCAAAATTGGTTTGAAAAAAAAGTGACCGAGCTTTCCGGCGGGCAAAAACAATTGTTGAATCTAGCCAGTATCATGGCGATGCATCCTGAGTTGTTGATCTTAGATGAACCGACTTCGCAACTAGACCCGATCGCAGCGGCTAATTTTTTAGCGACGCTGGCTAAACTCAACCGTGAGATCGGCACGACGATCCTTTTATCAGAGCATCGGTTGCAAGAAGCGCTGCCCTTAGCCGATCAAGTCTTTTTATTAGACGCAGGAAAATTAGTGGCAGCGGGCATGCCAAAAGTTGTGGGGGCACAGTTGAAAGCGCAAAAAAGCGAATTGTTTTCCGCGATGCCCGCTGCCATGCAGATCTATGGAGCCATTAGTTCAGGTAGTGAGTTTCCACTGACGGTGCGAGAAGGGCGCAATTGGCTAGCTGGACTCGATATCACACCGCAAAAAAAACTTGCTGCCTCCGCACCTGCTGCACTGCCTAAAAAAGCACCCGCGATGATCGAAGCAAAAGATGTGTGGTTTCGCTACGAAAGAAATAGCCCGGATGTGATCAAAGATTTGAATTTAACAGTGGCGACTGGAGAGATTTTCGGTTTAGTCGGTGGTAACGGGACCGGGAAAAGTACGACATTGGCTTTAATGAGTTGCTTGCTCCAACCTTATCGCGGCCAGATCAAATTAGCGGGTCAAAAAATCAATCGCTTAACGGATCAAGCGTTGTACCACCAATTTTTAGGCCTCTTACCGCAAGATCCGCAAAGCTTGTTCGTCAAACAAACCGTTTTAGCCGAATTGTATGAAGTCATCGACGGTAAAAAAGAAAAACCAAGTGCTGCTTACCCGTTAAAGATGAAAAAAGAAACAGCGGTGGCAGGGATCGCCGAACTGACGCATTTGACGGAACTGTTAGACCGCCATCCTTATGATTTGAGCGGTGGCGAGCAACAGCGACTAGGCTTAGCTAAAGTATTGCTGTTGCGGCCTAAGATCTTATTGCTCGATGAACCAACTAAAGGGTTGGATGAATTTTTCAAAGCCGAGTTAGCGACGATCTTAATGGAATTAAAACAGCAAGGCGTAACGATTTTATTAGTTTCTCATGATGTCGAATTTGTCGCAGAAGTCGCAGATACGTGCGGATTGTTTTTCAACGGCAGTGTCGTGACCCAAAAGCCCGCGAAAGAATTTTTTGCCGGTAACAATTTTTATACGACGGCGGCTAATCGAATCGCACGGCGTTATTTTCCCCAAGCCGTAACGACCAAGGATGTGATCAAATGTCTAAAAACGATTTTTTAAAAGCTTTTTATGCCGATGAGAATTGGCAGAAGCCGCCTATGAAAAAAAAGCCGCCAAAAGTTTCTGCGTTACGGGAAGATCCGGTGCCTGCCCCTCGACGAAAAATCAGTCGTCGCACAAAATTTAGTTTGGTCGTTTGGTTTTTACTTGTTCCAGCGGTGATCTATGTTGGCAGCCAGCTGGGGTCGCGGCATTATTTAGCCGTTAGTTTAGCGTTACTTTTTTTGGCGATGTTGCCTTTTGTCTTGTTGTTTGAAGATCGCAAACCGCAAGCACGGGAGCTCGTAGTGATCGCGGTTTTGATCGGACTCGCAGTCGCAGGTCGCGGCGTCTTTTTCATGCTACCGCAATTTAAACCGGTGGCCGCCATCGTGATCGTCAGCGGGATCGCGTTAGGTGCTGAGACAGGTTTTTTAGTCGGTTGCGGGGCGGCACTTGTCTCAAATTTATTTTTCAGCCAAGGACCTTGGACCCCGTGGCAAATGGTGGCATTTGGCTTGATTGGGTTTGTGGCGGGACTTTTTTTCCGCTGGGGATTGTTGAAGCCAACGCGACGCTCGTTATGTACCTTTGGCTTTTTCAGTATTTTTTTGATCTATGGCGGGATCATGAATCCAGCGTCTTTGATCATGTATATGCCGATGCTGTCAAAATCGGCCTTGATCGCAGCCTTTATCTCCGGCGCACCGATGGATCTGATCCACGCGCTTTCAACGGTCTTTTTCTTAGCCGTTTTAGCAAAACCATTTTTAGCAAAATTACAACGGATCAAAGTCAAGTATGGCTTGATCTAAGGAGGAATTTATCGTGAAAAAATTGTTAACTTTGATGGCACTGACGTTAGGTGTGGTCGCTTTTTCCGGCTGCCAATCAAATGACCAATCAACCAGCAGCCAAACGACAACTAGCACAAGTCAAGTCGCACAACAAAAAGCCGTGGTCACGTTGCAAGAAGAAGGCAAAGAACTGACCCATAAAACGATCCAGTTCAAAGCCGGTACCAAATTGTATGACGCCTTACAAGCAAATTTTAAAATCAAAGCGAAAGACGGTTACATCACGAGTATCGACGGTCATCAGCAAGACGATGCCGCTAAAAAGTATTGGACGTTTACGATCAATGGCAAAGAGATCATGAAAGGTGCCAAAGACGTGACGCTCAAAGCGGGCGATAAAGTTAATTTTAATTTAGCCACGATGAAATAAAAATTGGACAAGATAATCGTATAAATTTTTGTTACACTGGTCACAAGGAGTGATGTGCAATGGCAGAAATTTATGCGATCGGTCCCTTATTAGCAGACAAACAGCAAAACAAACTGCTGCTGAAGCGCTTGAATGCTGATTTGAAAGCGGTCGCACCAAAAGCTTCGGCAATCGATTTCCCTTATGTCGATCATTACCACCCACTAAAGATGATTTTAGGGTACCACAAAGAACCCATTCGGAAGCAGCTTTGTGCGGGGCCAGGTAAATTTCAAGTCGAAGCAAGTTACGGGTATTCGAGTGATCGTAAAACCGTCTACATCGACTTAGGCACGATCTTAGGCCCCCAGACGATTCCACGACTAGCCCGGACGCCGCTGAATACATCGAGTCGTGGCGTAGGCGAGTTATTGAAAAAAGTCGTGGGAGCCGAAACGGAAAAAGTCGTCTTTGTCAATCCAGAAAACATCGCGACCGATCTAGGGATGGGCATGTTTTCAGAATTAGGCGTGACTTTTTTTGATCAGCGGGGGTTACCCTTTGAAGTCAGCGGCGGTAAGCTGGGGCAGATCGCTAGTTTTTCATTTGAACATTTTGATAGTCGTTGGCAAAAGCTTCAGTATTGGCTGTTAGATAATCAAACGGAAAAAAGTACGTTGACTGGCGAACAAAGCATCAGCCAGCAACATTGCGAACTGACTGGGGCTAGTCCAGAACTAGTCAAGTTTTTGGAACAAGAGACGAAAAAGTTTACTCAACAAGTCGATGAGTTGTTGCAAAAGCAACTAACGAATCAACCGCAAGCTGCTTTAGGTAATGGTTTTGCTTTTGGCTGCCTCGCGTTTTTCCGACAGGTGATCGTGAAAGATCAAATCGCAGCCTTTGCGGAGAATACGGATTTTGAAACGCGCTTGCAGCAAGCTGATTATTTCGTCACGTTGGATCGTTATGGTCCTTTTCGTGAATTGTTAGCGCAGCATCAGCTTCCGACGCTGGTACTTCAAACAACGAAAGATCCGCCCAAAAGTTCTCCTAACGAACTTGTTTTACCATTTCAGTTAGCTGATACGGAGTTTGAGCAGCTGGAAAAGGGAATGCAAGCGCTCGTTGGATTATTGTATTTTCGAAAAACTAACTAAATAGATGGATGAAGGAAATCAGTGAAAATCTGATACTGTACCCGCAACTGTAATGTGGACGACATGAGTAACCACGGCGATTAGCTGGAAGGACTGATGGAGGTTGAAGCAAAGTCAGGATACTTTATTGCACGGCTTTTTCGGGGATAAGAAAGCCAGTGTGTTTAAGAAAGTTTTTTTGGGCAAGCGCTCTTTAGTCAAAGAACGTTTACGCAAGAAAATAAACAAGCGCGCTGGAATCATTTCCGGCGCGCTTGTTTTTGGATTTTTTGGCGATACTCACGGGGTGAGAGTTCGGTCACGCGTTTGAAGATCTTACTGAAATAGCTGGCTTGTGAAAAACCGAGACTGTGGGCGATGCTGTCGATGGACCAGGTAGAATCTTGCAGTAAGATCAAAGAGCGGTTGATCTTCTTTTCATTGACATAGTCGACAAAATTGGTCCCGAGCTCTTTTTTAAACAGCTTACTGAAGTAATAGCCGGAAAGATAAACATGATCGGCGACTTCATCTAAGGTGATGACTTCATTTAAATGGCGGTTGATGTATTCCAGCGCTGCTAAAATTTCTGGACGATCCGTTTTGTTCTTTGGCTCTGTTGGATGGTAATGAAATGGAATCTCTTCGTGGGACATTTTATTTTTAGGATCGGTCAGTTCGGGATCTAAAAAACGTTGGGGCACTTCCGCCGGTGCTTGGACTTCGACTTTTTTTTGCATGATGTCGGCTAAGTAGTAATTGATGATGATGGTCAACAATTGACTGCCGGCTTTGATTTTTTCCGGTGTTGTGAGCGGCATATTGTTGTAAGCTTCAACAAACAGTGGATCGGTTTGCCAGTCTGTTTTTTCTTTGATGATCCGCTGAAATTCGTTGGGAGATTCGATTCGTGTTTGACCACATAAGATAAAGCCGATGACTTGTTCGTCGATCGTAATCGGATAAGAAAAATCCACTAGACCGGCGTGGCAAATGTAAGGCTTCGTCTCTTTGTTTTTGATTGCGGAACGTCCACCGAACATATCACAGTTTTGACAGAGATGCCGTGTCTCTTCATTATTTCGCATCAACTGACAAAAAGGCGAGAAACCATAGCCGGCGGTCAGTTCGATTCCGTGAGTATCGACTAAGATCGAGGCGAGGCCAGTTGCTTCAGTAAATTCGCTTAAGATCTTGTCTAAGATTTTTTGATTTGATTCGATATATTGTGAATGATCTTCCATCATAAAATTCCTTTCTTGAAGTGGACAAGTAACTTGGTAGATACTAGTGTTTCCTAACACTAGAATGTGCTAGCGACTTTTTGATTTGAAAATGTAAATAAAGTTTATGAAAACAAGTAGTCTCTCAACTAGTTAAGTAAAAAATATGTAAGCGCTAAATTTTTTAAGACAAAAAAGTAGCGTTTTTTTCCTATGCTTAGAATACCACAAAATAGTTATGGCAAATATGTCATAGCTATTTTTTTTATACTCAATGTGCAAATAAAAAAAGCGTAGGAGGAAACAGACATGCAACAAGAAGCATTAGGTCTTATCGAAACACGGGGACTTGTCGCGTCGATTGAAGCAGCCGATGCCATGGTCAAAGCCGCAAACGTAACATTAGTAGGACAAGAAAAAATTGGACAAGGACTCATTACTGTCATGGTTCGTGGTGATGTGGGGGCCGTCAAAGCAGCAGTCGATGCAGGTGTTGCGGCAGCTGAGTCGATCGGCGAAGTAATCTCAAATTACGTGATCCCTCGTCCGCACACGGATGTTGAAAAGATTTTACCTACAAAAGAAAGCCTTAGCTAATTATGGCAGCCGAAGAAAAGTTAGTTGCGAAGATTATGGAACGTTTACTAGCAACGACTTCAATGGAACAAAAGGAGGAACCATCCGTGGATAAAAAGATCAGTTCATTAACGGAATTTGTCGGCACCGCTCCAGTCGGCGATACGATCGGTCTTGTGATCGCAAATGTCGATGCGCATTTAGCTGAAGCGATGCAGTTGAAAAAAAATTATCGTTCATTAGGAATCGTCGGTGCACGTTCTGGTGCTGGACCACAGATCACAGCCGCAGACGAAGCGGTCAAAGCGACGAATACCGAGATCGTCAGTGTTGAATTGCCTCGCGATACAAAAGGCGGCGGCGGTCATGGGGTCTTGATCATTTTTGGTGGTGAAGATGTCTCAGATGTTCGGCGTGCAGTGGAAGTTACGTTAAAAGAAACGGAACGAACTTTTGGCGACGTTTACAACAACGAAGCAGGCCACGTGGAATTGCAATATTCAGCGCGGGCAAGTTATGCTTTGGCCGAAGCGTTTGGTGCTGAAGTAGGGAAAGCTTACGGATTGATGGCAGCCGCACCTGCTGCGATCGGTGTGGTCATGGCTGATACCGCAGTCAAAGCGGCCAATGTCGAAGTGATCTCTTACGCTTCCCCTAATCACGGTCAAAAATATTCAAATGAAGTTACGATCCATATTAAAGGAGATTCCGGAGCGGTTCGCCAAGCAGTGATTGCAGCTCGAGAAGTCGGTAAAGACCTCTTGAATACATTAGGCAGTGAACCGATCAATGATTTTCCTTCATACATTTAAGAAGGAGGCACTTAAGCATGAAACGTTCAAAACGTTTTGAAGTATTAGAAAAACGGCCGATCCATCAAGATGGCTTTGTTAAAGAATGGATCGATGAAGGGTTTATCGCAATGGAAAGCCCGAATGATCCAAAACCAAGTATCAAAATCGAAAATGGGGTCATCACCGAACTCGATAGCAAACCACGGAAAGATTTTGATTTGATCGATCTATATATCGCCGAACACGGGATCGATCAAACCAATGCTGAAAAAGTTTTAGCGATGGACTCCGCTAAGATCGCCAATATGTTATGTGATCCCAACGTCCCTCGTGATGAGATCTTGAAATTAACGCTTGCGATGACACCAGCTAAAATCGTGGATGTCGTCAGTCAAATGAATGTCGTCGAAATGATGATGGCCATGCAAAAGATGCGGCCTAGAAGACGGGTCGCGACCCAATCTCACGTTACGAATTTGCGGGACAATCCAGTTCAAATCGCCGCCGATGCAGCAGAAGGCGCGTTACGCGGGTTTGCTGAACAAGAAACGACGGTGGCTGTTGCACGTTACGCTCCACTAAATGCGATCGCGATCACCGTTGGCTCACAAGTTGGTCGGCCGGGCGTCTTGACACAATGTTCCGTTGAAGAAGCAACAGAGTTAGAGCTTGGGATGCGAGGCTTCACCGCTTATGCTGAAACGATTTCTGTTTATGGGACCGAACCTGTCTTTACCGATGGCGATGATACACCATGGTCAAAAGGTTTCTTAGCTTCTTGTTACGCTTCTCGGGGACTTAAGATGCGGTTTACTTCCGGTTCAGGTTCTGAGGTCATGATGGGCTATGCTGAAGGCAAATCAATGTTGTACCTGGAAGCACGGTGTATTTTCATTACCAAAGCCAGTGGTGTTCAAGGGTTACAAAATGGTGCGGTCAGCTGTATCGGCATCCCCGGCAGTGTGCCAACTGGGATTCGGGCCGTCTTAGCCGAAAATTTGATCTGTGTCATGATGGATCTGGAAGTCGCTTCCGGTAATGACCAAGCGTTTTCACATTCTGATATGCGCCGGACGGAACGGTTGATGTGTCAATTTTTACCTGGGACCGATTATGTTTCCAGCGGGTATTCTGCTACACCAAACTACGATAATATGTTTGCCGGTTCCAATACCGACATTGAAGATATTGATGACTATTTAGTCTTTCAACGGGATTTAAAAGTTGACGGCGGGGTTCGTCCGGTGACAGAAGCCGAAGTCATCAAGATCCGCAGCAAAGCAGCACGCGTGATCCAAGCCGTTTTTGAAGGACTAGGGTTACCAAAAATCACTGATGAAGAAGTGGAAGCCGCAACGTATGCGAACGGTTCTAAAGATATGCCAGATCGGAATTTAGTCGAAGATATGAAAGCAGCCCAAGAAGTGTTAGATCGGCAGATCACTGGTGCAGATATCGTCAAAGCATTAGCTGAAGGTGGTTTTACCGATGTAGCGCAAGAAGTTTTGAACTTGTTGAAACAACGGGTCGCAGGTGACTTTTTACAAACGTCTTCGATTTTTGATCGTAATTTCCACGTTATTTCTGCTGTCAATGATTGCAACGATTACATGGGTCCTGGCACTGGTTATCGCTTAGAAGGCGAAGAGTGGGAGAAAGTGAAAGACATTCCGATGGCCATCGACCCTCGTTCAGTCTAGTAGAAAGGAAGAGAACAATGGAAACGACTATCAATGAAGAATTGTTACGGCAAGTGATCCGCGAAGTCTTAAGCGAAATGTCAGTCAAAGATCAACCGATCACCTTCCAAGAAACGATTGCTGAAAAAACAGCTCCGGCTGAAAGTAGTACTAAAAAATTACCAACGCCGATCCAATCCCTTGCTTGGTTCAAACATGCGGGTGTCGCAAAACCAAGTGCCGCTCAAGATGAAGTCGTGATCGCAGTAGCACCAGCTTTTGCTGAAGCCATGACCGAAAATTTATTAGGGGTATCCCACAAAGAGATCTTGCGACAAGTTGTTGCTGGAATCGAAGAAGAGGGACTTCATGCACGGATCATCAAAGTCTATCGAACAGCTGACGTTTCGTTTGTGGGTGCCGAGGCTGATAAACTTTCAGGCTCAGGTATCTCGATTGGGATTCAATCCAAAGGGACGACGATCATCCATCAAAAAGATTTGGAACCGTTGTCTAATTTAGAACTCTTCCCACAAGCTCCGACGATCACGTTAGATACGTATCGAGCGATCGGGAAAAATGCTGCGAAATACGCCAAGGGGGAATCGCCTGATCCGGTACCGACGGTCAATGATCAAATGGCGCGAGTTGCGTATCAAGCAAAATCAGCTTTGATGCATATTAAAGAAACAAAATACGTTGTGATCGGCAAACCAGCTGAAGAGATCGCATATGACTTTTCAAAAAATTAGACTGGAGGGAAAAAGATGGCTGAATTAGATGAATTGATCCAAAAAATCAAAGCCCAAATGGGTGAGACTGCTTCAACGGATCATGCGAATGAAACATTGGCTAAAGCGGAAACACTTAGTCAAACGAAGACACCGCAAAAAGCGATGGAACGCGCTGATTATCCATTGTATGAAAAACATCCGGAACTCGTTTTGTCCCCTAAAGGAACTGGGATCAACGAGATCACGTTAGATAAAGTTTTATCTGGTGAAGTAGATGGTCAAGATCTGCGGATCACAAGTGAGACATTAAAATATCAAGGCGAGATCGCAAAATCAGCAGGTCGAAGTGCCTTGCAGCAAAATTTTGCTCGGGCCGCAGAGCTAACCGCGGTGCCGGATGAACGTCTACTCGCGATGTATGGTGCCTTACGACCTTATCGTTCTTCAAAAGCAGAATTGTTACAACTAGCAGATGAATTAGAAACCGAATATAATGCGACGATCACCGCTAAGTTTGTGCGGGAAGCTGCTACCCATTATGAAGCACGGAAAAAATTAAAAGGCGACAATTAATTGGAGGTTGACACGATGACAAAAGTAATCGGTGTTGATATCGGAAATTCCTCCACTGAAGTTGCGCTGGCAGAGGTCAGTCCAACAGGACAAACGCAGTTTATTGCTTCAGCGATCGCGGAAACGACAGGGATCAAAGGAACCAAGAAAAATTTGATCGGTATCAAAAATGCAATCCAACAATTGCTGAAAAAAGCCCAGCTTACCACCGAAGCGATCGATTTGATTCGGATCAATGAAGCAACACCAGTCATTGGCGATGTTGCGATGGAGACGATCACCGAAACGATCATTACAGAATCCACGATGATCGGCCATGATCCGAAAACCCCTGGTGGAGAAGGTCTGGGGATCGGTCAAACGACACTGTTGACAGAACTCGTGAAAAAAGATCCGCGTCAAAAATATATCGTCGTTATCCCAAAAGCGATCGATTTTGCTGATGCTGCACGCTTGATCAACTTGTATACCGAAGCTGGTTTTCAGATCACCGCGGCGATCTTACAAAACGATGATGGGGTGTTGATCCATAATCGGCTGAAAAAAAAGATTCCGATCGTTGATGAAGTCGCGTTGATTGATAAAGTGCCGTTGAATATGTTAGCGGCAGTGGAAGTCGCCGGTAAAGGGCAAGTCATTACGGAATTATCTAATCCTTATGGGATCGCAACGGTCTTCAACTTGGATTCAGAAGCGACCAAAAATATCGTGCCGGTCTCACGAGCTTTGATCGGGAATCGTTCCGCTGTAGTGATCAAAACTCCGCAAGGCGATGTCAAAGCGCGGGTCATCCCTGCTGGACATTTAGTGATTGAAGGCGATGGCCGGAAAGAAACAGTTGGCATCTCAGCTGGCGCAGAAAAAATCATGCAAGTGATCTCCAGTTTCCAAACGATCGACAATGTTTCTGGTGAACCGGGAACTAACATCGGTGGCATGCTAGAACGAGTGCGCCAAACGATGGCTGATTTGACTGAAAAAGATTTGCGCAACATTTACATCCAAGACTTGCTGGCGATCGATACTTTTGTACCCTTAGATGTCAAAGGCGGGTTGGCTGGTGAATTTTCACTAGAGCAAGCTGTCGGGATCGCTTCAATGGTCAAGTCAGATCATTTGCAGATGGCCATGATCGCCTCTGAGATCAAAAAAGAATTTGGGATCGAAGTCGAGATCGGTGGCGCTGAAGCAGAAGCCGCGATCTTAGGAGCCTTGACGACAGCCGGAACGAGTCGGCCACTAGCGATTTTAGATTTAGGTGCGGGTTCGACCGATGCGTCCATCATTGATCCAGCAGGTGCGATCACAGCGATTCATTTAGCAGGTGCCGGGGATATGGTGACGATGATCATCAATTCTGAATTAGGGTTAGATGATCGCTACTTAGCCGAAGATATCAAAAAATATCCACTGGCAAAAGTGGAAAGTCTCTTTTATCTTCGTCATGAAGATGGCACGGTCCAATTTTTTGAAGAAGCGTTGCCCGCTAATATTTTTGCTAAAGTCGTGGTCATCACACCGACTGGTTATGTGCCGGTACCGGGTGATTTGAGTATCGAAAAGATCAAACACGTCCGGCAAACTGCTAAGCGCCGTGTTTTTGTAACGAATGCGTTGCGGGCATTAGCCCACGTCAGTCCGACAGGAAATATTCGCGACATTCCTTTTGTCGTGATCGTTGGCGGATCGGCCTTAGATTTTGAAGTGCCGCAACTAGTAACTGATGCGTTATCTCATTACGCGTTAGTGGCTGGACGCGGGAATATCCGCGGAGTCGAAGGTCCACGAAATGCGGTAGCGACCGGGTTGATCTTAGCCTATGCCAATGAAGTGAAGGGGGCGTAAGCGATGGTCAAGCGACCCACTATTTATGTAGCTACACTCGCTGAAAAAGCGCCGCTGGCATTGATTTTAGCTGGGATCGAAGAAGAAGAAGTGCCCTATGAACTAGTGACCACGGAAAAAAAAGATCGAATCGCGGCGGCTTTTGAACTTGCGACTCGCTCGCCGTTAGCCGTTGGGGTGGTGATCGATCAAACGCGGGCCGTTTTACATTATAAAAATCTGCCGGCAGAAAAACCGCTGTTTGAGATCCCAAATGAAACGACCGAATTAATGAAATTAGGTGCGAACGCGGCTCGTCTAGTGAAAGGCATCCCCTTCAAACCGTTGAAGGAGGTGTAAGAAGTGGAAGCATTAGGAATTGTGGAAGTTATCGGATTTGCTTGTGCCGTGAATGTCTCAGACGTGATGGTCAAAACGGCCGATGTTCAACTGATTGGAATCGAACGAGCAAAAGGTTCTGGTTGGTTGTCCGTTAAAGTCGTGGGCGATGTGGGTGCGGTGAATGCAGCCGTCGAAGCGGGCAGTACGTCAGCTTCAGTTCAGGAAAAATTGATCAGCTCGCTAGTTATCCCGCGTTTAGCAGATGGACTAGCCGAAGTTTGGTTGAAGCCGGGGCTTGACGCCAGTACGAGCACGGCAGCCGTTAAGACTGTAGCTGAGCCTGGCAAAACTGAATCAGAAAGTCCCAAAGTAGCTCCTACTCATTCAGACGAAACAACCGCAACCATCAAAGAATCAGAACCAACGAAAAACTCAATTAAGCCAGCTCAAGCTGATAAAGCAAAATCAAAAACAAAACGGCAGCCTGGTACAACGAAAAAAAATAAAAAATAATCGGAGGAATTACTCATGAACAATGCATTAGGAATGATCGAAACACGCGGTTTAGTTGCCGCAGTCGAAGCAGCAGATTCAATGGTGAAAGCGGCTAACGTCAGCTTGATCGGAACAGAAAAAATCGGTTCTGGTTTAGTGACGGTCATGGTTCGCGGAGATGTTGGCGCAGTCAAAGCTGCCGTTGATGCTGGTGCCAGTGCAGCTGAAAGTGTTGGGGAAGTCTACGCGTCTTACGTGATCCCACGCCCACATACCGATGTTGAAGGAATTTTACCAACGAAAAAATAAGCTTGTAAGTTAGGATGACAAACATGAACGAAGAAGAATTGCGACAACTGATTCGTAAAATCATTGCCGAAGAAAGCAACACGATCCCATTAGGCGTCTCAAATCATCATATTCATTTAACGAAAGAAGATTTTGAAATTTTATTCCCCGGCCAAGAATTGACTGTCAAAGCACCATTGAAACAACCAGGTCAATTTGCCTCAAATCAAACGGTGACGGTCGTTGGAACTCGTGGTGAGATTGAACGGGTACGGATCTTAGGACCATTTCGTTCTCATTCACAAGTGGAACTGGCTCGCTCAGAAGCTCGTCGCATCGGAGTGGACGTTCCCATCCGCATGTCAGGTGATCTAGTGGGTACACCAAGTATCACCGTCAAAACGGCTGCCGGTCAAATCGAGATCCAAGGTGCGATCGCAGCAAAACGCCACATCCATATGAGTATGGAAGATGCCGCCTTCTTTGGAGTCAAAAAAGGTGACGCGGTCAAAGTAGCGATCGAATCCGAACAACGAAAAACGATCTACGATGATGTGATCGTCAGACCTGACCCAGCGTTTGTTTTAGAAATGCATATCGATACAGATGAAGCGAATGCCGCTAACGTCGCAAAAAATACGGTGGCGCGATTAATCAAAGAATAGGAGCGTTTTGATCATGGAACTGACTCGACACAATCACGTCTTAGCTGATTTTCAAACCTTAGTTGAAAAACAAATCGCCGCGCGTCAAGTGACGCCAACGGAACCCTTGAAAGTCGGAATCGATCTGGGGACTTCATCGATCGTATTGGCGGTTTTGGATCGTGAGGACCAGCCGCTTTATGGGGCCTTTCAAGAAGCAGATGTCGTGCGAGACGGGATCGTGGTCAACTACGGCGCTTCTGTTCAAATCGTAAAAAAATTGAAACAGCAAGCTGAAGCGGTTCTCGGTCGAACACTGGAAAGTGCAAGTGGTGCGATCCCGCCTAAAACTGGTGAGAACAGCGCAAAAGTTGTCGCTAATGTGATTGGCGATGCCGGCTTTTTACCTAGTGAAGTCGTGGATGAGCCGACTGCTGCCGCACGCTTTTTAAAACTTGAGACGGGCAGTGTGATCGATATCGGCGGTGGGACGACCGGCATCAGTAATTTCAACGCCCACCAGCAAATCTCCGTCTTTGACGAGCCGACTGGCGGCTATCATATTTCGCTTGTCTTAGCTGGCGCGAAAAAAATTTCGTTAGCTGAAGCGGAGCAATTGAAACGCCAACACGAACGCGAAACGTTTGGGATCGTGCGGCCGGTAGTTGAAAAAATGGCCAGCATCGCCAAAACGTATGTCGTGGCTGAAAAAACGGAGCCGGTCATTTTAGTCGGTGGCGCCACGAACTTCACGGAGTTTGTGCCAACTTTTGAAAAAGTGATGGGCCGCCAAGTGATCCAGCCACAGTTTCCACAATTTGTCACACCGCTAGGGATCGCGACTTTTGATCAGGTGGTGGAAACATGACCGAAGCCGAACTGATGGAACTAGTGCTAGCGCGTTTGAAAAAACGTCAAACGCGTCAACTGAATTTAATGTGCCAAGAAAATTTTGAACTAGTCAAAGCACCAGCTAAAAAAGTTTTTTATGATTATAGTCAGATTACATTGATCCAAGTCCCGGTGAGCTTGTTGTTTGAACTGTATCATTTTCAAAAAACACCGTGGGTCGATTGGATCTTGACGGGTATCAGTTATCAAGTTCAATTTACGTTGGATTTAAATGAACAAGTGTTACCCTTTGTTCCGTTTCAAATGCTGAGGGCTTGGCCGTTAGCGTTTCACATCGCCGGACAGCCTGTCAACGCACTGACCCAAAAAACGATCAGTCGGAAAGCGATCCTAGCGTTAGCACCGCAGTCTTGGCTCGTAAAAATCAATGCCCAGCAACTGACGGCTGAAGCGCGGGAGCAAATCGAAAAACGTCAGATCAAATTGATAGAAAGGGTCGATGAGACATGTATATGGGGAAAGTCGTAGGATCGATCGAAGCCAGTCAAAAAGATGACTCGCTGGTGGGTCGTAAGTTGATGATCGTCCAACAAGTCAATAGTGACGGCGCTTCGATTCGCTATGAAGAAGTCGCTGCTGACACAGTCGGAGCTGGAGTCGGAGAGTATGTCTTACTGGTCAAAGGCGCCGGCGCCCGTAAAACTCAAAAAGAAGCCAATCGGCGAGATGTCGTTGATTGTGCGATCGTTGGGATCATCGACCGTTTCAATAAATGATCTGTTGAAAAGAGGGGAAGGCATGGCAATTTACACGAAAACCGGTGACAAAGGAAGCACCAGTTTGTTTGACGGTAAGCGCGTCAAAAAATACTCTGAGCGCGTCGAGACGTATGGCACGTTTGATGAGTGCAATGCTGCGATCAGTGTCGCCGAGAAGTTTTGTCAAAAAACAGCTAATCAACAATTATTGATCAAGATCCAATATAAGATGTTTCAGCTAGCCGGTGAGATCGCGACCGCTGAAAAAAATAAATTTTATGACAAGAGCCAACAGATTTCGACTGAGGATAGTCACGCTTTGGAAAAGGTGATCGATGACTATACGAATCGATTACCGAAAGTCACGACTTTCATCTTGCCAGGGACGAGTTTAGCTGGTGCTCATCTTCACTTAGCGCGCACCATTTGCCGGCGTGGAGAACGTCAGCTCGTTCGCTTAGCAGAAGACCCTGAGATCGGGATTCGGCCGGAGTTGTTGCAATACGTCAATCGATTGTCAGATTTCTTGTATATCCTCGCGCGTGATGAAGACCACGCGGCAAAAGAAGAACAACAAATCACCGAGATCATTCGACGTTACAAAGAAAAAGCAGGTGAAGCCAATGGATGAGTCACTAGTTGAGCGCGCGTTAGCGTATGTCAAAGGTGAGTTGCTGTTTACAAAAACTAATTTGCAACACGCAATCGATATCGCGGAACAAAAAGCGCAATCAATCAACGTGCCAGTTACGATCTGTATCAGTGATCAAGCGGGGAATCCGCGGATCTTATACCGCATGGAAAAAGCCAATCTCGTCAGTTTGACCTTAGCACCTAAAAAAGCCAATTCCGCTTTACTGATGAGAAAGCCGACGAAAGACTTGAACCAAGATACGGTGCCAGGTGGCGAGTTGTATCAAATGGAAACGATGTTAGACGGACAGCTGGTGACTTTTGCTGGGGGGATCCCACTAGTGATCGATGACGTGATCATCGGAGCAATCGGTGTCAGCGGCGGATTAGTTTCAGAAGATCAATTAATTTGTGAGACAGCGGTGAATGCTTTTTTAGCCGGCTGTTAACCAAGGTTTAATTACGAAAAAGGAGATTACACAATGGCAACATTAGAAGAGCAAATCAGAAAAATTTTAGCAGAAGAGATGGGGAATAAGACGCCAGACGTTTCGAGTCCTTCAAACGGAACGAACGGGATTTTTTCCAATGTGAATGATGCGGTAGCGGCTGCTAAAAAAGCCCAAGCAACGTATGTCGATTGTTCGATCGAAACAAGAAACAATGTCGTCCAAGCGATCAAAGACGCATTTAGCGATTCATTAGATTATATCGCCGAAGAAATCGTCAAAGAATCGGGCATGGGCACTAAAGAAGCCAAAGTCATGAAATTAGAAAATGCCTTATACAACACGCCTGGAACGGAAGATTTAACACCCGAAATTCAAACGGGTGACGGCGGATTAGTCATGTATGAGTATGCACCCTTTGGCGTGATCGGCGCTGTGACACCAAGTACCAATCCAGTAGAAACCGTGATCGCAAACGCTATTATGATGTTAGCTGGCGGGAATACCGTTTACTTCAGTGTCCATCCCGGAGCAAAAAATATCTCACGCTGGGCCGTTGAAAAAGCCAACCAAGCGATCAAAGCCGCAACTGGTTTAGAAAATCTCGTTGTTTCAATTGAAAAACCTTCCATTGAAGCTGCTCAAGAAATGATGCAACATCCAGATATTGCAGCGTTAGTCGTCACCGGTGGTCCTGGGGTTGTGCACCAAGCAATGATCAGCGGGAAAAAAGCCATTGGGGCTGGTGCTGGCAATCCGCCGGCCATGGTGGATGCGACCGCTAACGTAGCGCTAGCCGCTCACAATATCGTCGATTCCGCTTCATTTGATAATAACATTTTATGTACTGCCGAAAAAGAAGTCATCGCAGTCAGCTCGATCAAAGGCGAATTGATTCGATTGATGCAACAAGAAGGCGCCTTTTTAGTGACTGATCCAAAAGATATCGAAACCCTAACGACGATCACGTTACGCGAAAACGGGACACCTAGTCGGAAGTTTGTCGGCAAAGACGCAACCTTTATTTTAGATGAAGCTCACATCAGTTATACTGGTTCACCTAAGTTGATCATTTTAGAAGCTGCTAAAGACCATCCATTAGTCGTCAAAGAAATGTTGATGCCAATCGTGCCAATCGTGACTGCTCGTGACTTTGACGAGATGTTACAGATCGCCGTCGAAGTGGAAGGTAACAATCATCATACTGCGTCGATCCACTCAGAAAATTTACCTCACATCAATCGTGCCGCTCATCGGATGAACACCTCGATTTTTGTTGTCAACGGTCCAACGTATTCTGGGACTGGTGTTGGTAATACTGGAGCTTCGGCTTTGACGATTTCAACTCCGACTGGTGAAGGAACGACTACCGCAAAAACCTTTACGCGTCGTCGTCGTTTGAACTCACCAGAAGGCTTCTCCATCCGTTAAGACTAATTAGAAGGGAAGTTCGTTTCGTAAAACTCTTGGAACGTCGCTTAAGCGAGCAGCCAAGTCGTGACGCAGTCGTCAAGACGATTGCGTCACTATCTTAGCTCAATCTAGCAACACCGGATGTTCGATGGAGTATTTTGAGCTAGTCTGCAGTTTTACGAACTAAAAAGATGAATCAACTCATTATTCCAACAAAAATTTATTCTGGGACCGATAGTTTGACGGTCTTGAATCAATTTCATAATGAAACGGTCTTAGTTGTCTGTGATGCTTTTTTACCGGGAACGGACAGTTTGAAAATGATCTTAGCTCAATTGAATGGCTCAAATGCTGTGACACTTTTTTCAGATGTCAAACCAGATCCGCCGCTTGTCAATATCATGGCCGGAGTCAAAGTGTTTGAATCGGTCAAACCGAGCATCGTATTAGGGATCGGTGGCGGCTCAGCGATCGACACTGCTAAAGCAATCCGCTTTTTCGGTGAAAAATTAACTCACCAAGAAATTTTGAGTTTTATTGCGATCCCAACCACGAGCGGGACAGGCTCAGAAGTGACCAATACCGCGGTCGTATCTGATACTGAAAACGGCGTCAAATTTCCGATCATCAAAAATCATTTGATCCCGGACATCGCCTTACTGGAACCGACATTAGTCATGAGTGCGCCAAAAAGTGTCACCGCTTTTTCTGGCTTAGATGTGTTGACTCATGCACTAGAATCATTAGTGGCTAAAGATGCTGATTTGTTTACCGATGCCTTAGCGGAAAAAGCGATGGCGGTCATCAGCAATCAATTAGTTGCAGCTTATGAACATGGACAAGACGTAGCGTTACGGCAAGTGATCCATGAAGCTTCTTGTAGTGCAGGGTTAGCATTTAATAGTGCGGGTCTAGGGATCTGCCACGCGCTTGCCCACCAATTAGGCGCTAAATTTCATGTACCTCATGGCTTAGCAAATGCGATGCTACTACCTTATGTCGTTGGTTTCAATGCGCAAGATCAAACGGTGCGCGCAAAATATGCACAAGCGATCAAAAAAGCCAATCTTGGGCCAGCGACATTAAGCGACAGTTTACTGGTCAAACGATTACAAAAACATATTTTCCAAATGATGAAAGCGATGCATTGTCCGAAAACTTTAACTGAGTTTGGTATTGAAGAAAGTGCGGTCCGGGATAATTTAGCTTGGATCGTAGAACACGCCAAACAAGATGGAACTTTTGCTGGTAACCCAATCGTACCGACTGATCAAGAACTAGCTCAATTAGTTGAGCAAATCATAAAATAGGAGCCTGACTATGCACGAATATTTTGGTGAGTTTATGGGGACGGTCGTGTTGATCGTCTTAGGAACGGGCGTTGGCGCCAGTGTTAATTTGAACAAAGCCTACGCGAAAGGTTCTAGTTGGTTGTTCATCACGATTGGCTGGGGTTTAGCGGTCACTTTTGGGGTCTATGTCTCCGGTTTTATCGGATCACAAGGCCATTTGAATCCAGCCATTACCTTAGCCTTTGCCGCCTTTGGGATGTTTCCGAAAAGTAAAGTGCTGGGTTATTTGATCGCACAATTTTTAGGCGCCTTTGTTGGTGCGGCGATCGTGGCTTTACAATTTTATCCTCACTTCAAAGAAAGTAAAAATGAAGCACAAGGCAATACCGTGGGGATTTTTGGGACGGTCCCAGCGATCAAAAATCCGCTTTTCAATTTTATCAGTGAAATGATCGCGACATTTTTCTTCGTTTATATTTTGCTAGATCTAGGAAATTTTACAACGGGGCTCAAACCGTTGATCGTGGGGCTGGTCATCTTAGTGATCGGCCAAGCGCTTGGTTCAACGACGGGTTATTCATTAAATCCATGTCGGGATCTTTCGCCGCGCCTAGCGTATAAGTTGTTGCCGATTCCTAATAAAGGTGATGCTCATTTGGAATATGCTTGGGTGCCGTTTATCGGTCCGATCGCCGGGGCTATGTTAGCTGGTTTGATCTTTACGCTAGTTTAAAAGTTAAACAAAACGCGACAAAAAATAATTTAATTACAAAATTGAGCTAAAAGGGATTGGCAGACGGAGGTCTCAATCCCTTTTTTAAAATTAGTGCTCGTGACAGCAGTTCATTTTTAAGGAGAGTGCAGTATGACAAAAGTATTGGCTATTAATTCTGGCAGTTCCTCATTGAAATTTAAATTATTTACGATGCCACAAGAAATCGTGGTATTTGAAGGAATCGTCGAACGGATCGGCTTTGAAGATGCGATCTTCACTTATAAAATCAAAGAAAAGAAAACGAGTGTCTTACCCGTTTTAGATCATCAACACGCCGTTCAACTCGTGTTAGATACCTTGCTAGCTGAGCACGTGATCGCCTCTTACACCGAGATCGCTGGTGTGGGGCACCGCGTTTCTCATGGTGGGGCTTATTATAGTGATTCGACCTTGATCGATGCGACCGTTGAAGACCGGATCGATGAAATCAGTGCCATCTCGCCTTTGCATAATCCAGTTAATCTAGTCGGGATCCGAACGTTTGAAAAAGCTTTGCCACAAGCTAAACAAGTGGCGGTGTTTGACACGTCGTTTCACCAAACGATGCCCGAAAAAAATTATCTGTATGCCTTGCCATATGAGTACTATGAAAAATATGGGATTCGCCGCTATGGTTTTCATGGACCTAGTCATCAATATGTCAGTGAAAAAGCGCTGGACTTAGCACCGAATAGTCAAAAGATGATCACGTGTCACATCGGAAGTGGTGCGAGTATCGCGGCGATTTTAAATGGGAAATCCATCAATACGTCGATGGGCTTCACGCCACTGGCCGGCCTTGTCATGGGAACGCGAACCGGTGATATTGATCCCCAGATCTTACCCTTCATCCAAGAACAAGAAGGTTTAACGCCAAAAGAAATTCAAACCTTGTTGAATAAAAAATCAGGTCTATTAGGCTTGTCCGGAGTCTCGAGTGATTGCCGTGACATTGAACTAGCGGCAAATGATGGAAACCAACGAGCACGGCTGGCACTCGAGGTCTTTGTGCATCAAATCGTGCACTATATTGGAGCGTATGCAGCTGATTTGAATGGCTTAGACACACTTGTCTTTACTGCTGGAGTCGGGGAACATTCAGCAACGATCCGGCAAGCAGTTTGTGATTCTCTGACCTACTTAGGTGTGCAATTAGATCCAGCTAAAAATGAAAAAAATGCTTTACAGATCCAAGACGCAACGAGCAAAGTCAATGTCTTTGTCATTCCGACAGATGAAGAAGTCGTGATTGCGCGTGATGTGATGCGGATCGCAAATTTAAAGTAACCATTCATGAAAAGTTTAACGAAAAGCTGTTTTCTGTCATTGGCAGGAGACAGTTTTTTTGAGTTTAGCTAGGTAGCACTTAAGTCTGGGGAAAATTTCAATTCAGACTAACTTCTTTTTGTTCAAAAAATAAATTATAATAGGAACGATGATTTAGTAACACGTGGTGCGGATCAACTGAAGGAGGATTTCATGGCGAAAAAGGAAGAAACTGGCTGCGGTTGCGGTAGTTTATTTATCGGGCTCGTAGTATTGGGTTTTATTATTGGACATTGGCAGATCTTGCTTACGATCACAGGAATAGTAGCTCTAATTGTAGGCATTATCTACTGGCCTAAATACCAAGCGAAAAAACAGCAAGCAGCTGAAGAAGCGGAATTGGCAAAAAGAAGACGCGCTTTAGAGTTAGAACAGCGACGCTTAGAATTAGAACAACAAGAACGCGAATTAAAAAAACAGCGGGAACAACTACATCCAGAAGAACAAACGGAGCTAGAAAAATCGCCAGCAGATGATGAAGACTGGGCGGATTTTTAAAATCAATGATAATTCATAAAAACTAACGTGGACTGGGAAGGCTAATCAGATTGACTCAAGTGAAAGCTTGAGTTTTTTTCTTTTGCTTCACAATTTTACTAGCTTATGAGCTGGGAGACGAAAAACTTTACTATCAGCTCAAGTGTGGCTAGAATAAAAATACATTAGTTATCTAAAATGTTTGCTGTTTATTCATTTTGAGTGTACTTGTTTTTTATCTGTCGATCAGTTCGCTACCTGATTGACAGGTTAATTGATTTGCCAACAAAAGTAAGCGTTTTCTTTTTAAAGGGGTTGAGGAGAATGATTAAGTGTTGGGAAAAAATTTTGACTAGTAGTCTCGTTCTGTTGTTGCTATTCTTATTGCCGCAAGTGGGGAACGCGGCTTCCCCGTTAGATCTAGTAACAAGTGAAGGGGAGGTGATTCCTTATGATGGCTACGATACAGCGTTTTCGTCCCCCAGCCAAATCGGGTACCAAAATACTGGCAGTCAGGAACGTGTACCGCTTTTTGAAAATGTTACTCCAGCTGATGGGCTCGCGATTCAAGCTAGGACGATCTTAGGGACTGATGATCGTCAACCTGTGATGAATACGACAGTCTTTCCTTATTCAGCGGTAGTTTTTATTGTAGCGACATACGCTAATGGGAGTTCTTATGTTGGGACGGGGACGATGATTTCACCAGATGCTGTGTTGACCGCCGGACATATGATTTTTGATCCAAATCTTAAACAATGGCCGCAAACAGTTAGCGTGTACCCGGCGATTAATGGAACGGTCGCGCCTTTTGGTCATACGACGGCCTCAAAATTGCTTGCGTTAGCTGGTTGGACGGAAGATCTCAGCTCGAAGCACGATCTAGGGATCATCCGTCTGACTGAACCATTAGGGGTGAAAACAGGTTGGTTTGGCTTGACCAGCGAGATCGATCCCACTCAAAAATTATATACGGCCGGCTATCCAACTGATAAGCCGCGACAAACGATGTGGCAAACGACGGGAACGATTAAATCAATGACAGAGACAAATGTTTATTATGATCTCGATACATATCCTGGTCAAAGCGGCAGTGGTGTATATAATGTGAACGATCAAATCATGGTTGTCCATGCTTACAGTCAAGACAAACAAAATTTTGGGACACGATTAGCTCCTTCTGTTTTGAATTGGATTCAAACTGATTTAGCTAATGTCAATTCTATTTATCGTCTGTATGATCCAAACAACGGTGAGCATTTTTATACAAAAGACTCTAATGAAGTGAACACTTTACAAAGACTTGGCTGGAGTTATGAAGGGTTAGCTTGGTTTGCACCTGCCCAAGGTCAAGCTGTTTACCGTTTGTATAATCCAAATAGTGGAGATCATCACTATACGACCAGTAGTGGAGAACGAGCTGCTTTAGTTCAAGCGGGCTGGCGGGCAGAAGGCGTTTCTTGGGAAGCCAGTCCCGCAAATGGTACGGCGACCTATCGTTTATATAATCCTAATGCGAAAACAGGTACCCATCATTATACGGTGAACTTAGCAGAGCGCAATCATTTGATCAAACTCGGCTGGCGCGATGAAGGAATTGCTTGGTACAACCTCTAAAAAAACTTTGTCAGCAATTGCTGGAAATGAATTCCAAAACATTAAGGGAAGATCGGGTTCAGATCGCCCCTTAATGTTTTTGCTTTGGAAGAGTAATCAAGAAGTTGTAGTTGAAATTCGTGTTGTTTTAATTTTTAATACTATTTTTGGTCGGCATTGACAAATCTTTTGCCAGCAAAGCATCAGCGAGACCGCACGAGGCCAGCTGCTGCTTTCTCATTTTTAGAGTAAAAAACATTAAAATCAAGCATGAGATAGTTGAAAAATGCTGAACGCTTCCTAGTGATCGTTATTTTTTAGTTGTAATTATTTTCGGAAATGTTTTTTAGCTAAGTAATAGATACAACTAATTTTAACGCCACCAGGTGCTGAAAGTCATCTGGTGGGTAACTGCCATTTCATTGGGAAAAAGTGAAAAATAATTTCATTAAGACGAGCTAAAGAAAAATGATTTCTTTGGAAACCTAAGCTTTTAGCAAGAATCAAGTTAGATTGAAACGATTATTTAACTAGAAATAAAAAGCGTTAAACAAAATAAAAGGCAGAATTTATTTCATAATTTATGATTTTTTTTATTCTTTGAGGCATATTTCTTTAAAAATAGCGGTAGCTATATTATCATGTGGTCATAAGGTAAGAGAACGAAAAAACAATTTTCTCTTATTTTGTTAAATCTTGGATTGTTATTTTAGCGCGTGCTTTTTTAACAGGAAGAAGTGACTATGCTAAGTTCAAGATTTGTGAGCAGTTGAGTGATTTGCTCACGGTAAATTGATCAGAAATGTTCTGATTAAGTTCGGTAGTAAGTGCTAGCAGCAAAGTACCAAACCCAACTGCAGCACAAAAGAAAAGAAAATAAAAGAAGGAGGAATTTATCATGGGTTTAATTTGGTCATTGATCGTCGGGGCGATTATCGGAGTTATCGCTGGAGCTATCACAGGAAGAGGAAGTAGTATGGGCTGGATCGCGAACATTGTAGCTGGTTTAGTCGGTTCATGGTTAGGTCAAGCAATCTTTGGATCATGGGGACCTTCACTTGCCGGTATGGCGATTGTTCCTTCCATCATTGGTGCAATCATCTTAGTCTTAGTCGTTTCATTTTTTGTAGGCAGAAATAAACAAGCTGCTTCTTAATGAAGACCGCAGTCGATTTTATTTGAACGAGGGTCAAATAGAAAGCGAGGAATGCGTAAATGTTTTTACACAAAAAGGAATTGCAGTTCGAAGCAAAACCGGATCAGCCGAATCCATTGATCGCAAAATACTTACAGGAACTCATCGGCGGACAATATGGCGAAATGAGTGTTGCGATGCAATATTTGTTCCAAGGCTGGAGTTGTCGAGGCGAAGAGAAGTATAAAGATATGTTGATGGATATCGCGACAGAAGAAATCGGCCATGTGGAGATGCTAGCGACGATGGTGGCACGTTTATTAGAAGGTGCACCAGTGGAAGATCAAGAAGCAGCAATGAAAAAAGATCCGACGATTGGTGCGGTGATTGCGGGCATGAACCCGCAACAAGCGATCGTTGCTGGATTAGGACCTAGACCAGCTGATAGTGTCGGCAATCCTTGGAGTGGAGCTTATATTATTGCAAGCGGGAACTTGCTAGCTGATTTTCGCGCGAATTTAAACGCGGAATCACAAGGCAGATTACAAGTGGCTCGCATTTACGAAATGATCGACGATAAAGGTGTGAAAGACTTGCTCTCCGTTTTATTGGCACGCGACAGTTATCATCAAAACCTATGGGCAACCGCAGTCAAAGAATTGGAAGAACAAGAGAACTCAATCTTGGTGCCAAGTACATTTCCGCGTCAAGAAGAACGGTTAGATATCGCATATGATTTCTATAATTTTTCAGCAGGTGAAGCAAGTAAAGCTGGTAGCTGGGCAAAAGGTGAAGCCTTGGATGGTGAAGGAACTTACCAATATCACAGCGAGCCTAAAGTTGAAGGACAAGCGCCAAAACTTGCTCCAGTGACGCCAAAAATGTACGGGACACCAGAAAAATAAGCGTTAGGATCAGTAGTTTGGTCCGTTTATTTAACTGGCGTGAATAGTAAGTTTAAACTAATTGAATTAGATTAGAAATCGGTCACTTGTTGGCCGATTTTTTTAAAGTCGATTTTAAAAAGTATATTTGAGTGGCGGATAATAGGTAAAGGTCCATTCTTTTTTTTTAAATTGAGCTTTATGTTATGATGAACATAACGAATTAGATAAAGAAGGTCTTTTTATGAATCCAACGGAGATCGAACAAACGAAAGCCGCTATCCACGAATTGTACAATAGTTTATTGCAACAACCTGAGCAGTCTCCGGCGGTGTTGAACATTACCGATGTACTGTTGCAAGTCTATCAAAAACTCGACCAGGTCAAAAATCCAGAAGTCTTGATGAACAAACTAGTCAATTATATTTATGTAGTCGGGTTTGACGCCAAGCTTCATTTTTTAGGTCGTGATGAAAAGTTATTACAAGCACTCGAAGTACCGGCGAAAAAAGCAGGGTTCAACAGTAAGTATCGCGCTAATTTTTCCGATAAATCACAGTTTTACAGTTATAATGAAGAGATTCCGCGACGCTAAGAGTTGCAAACTAGTTTGCGAATCATTATGCTGAAAATAATGTCAAATGATTAAGGGGGAACTACGATGAAACTTAGTGTGCAGGCACCTAAATTCAATTACGACTTAGAAGTCTCAGGCAATCAGATCCGAAAGACGACGATCATGGTTTGTGGAACGATCTTACTGGGATTTGCGATCAAAACACTTGCGGCAAAATAATCATCAAAGTTAGCTGTACAAAATAGGGAGGGAACATGAAGATGTTTCCCCTCTATTTTTTTGCTTACAAAATTATCAGCTCATTCCATGGTGATTTTTAGCATCAGTTTTGTATACTTTGAACAAAGAGGAGGAATTTAGTTGAATCATTTAATAAAACGAGGATTGACGACTTTTGATTTAAAAATTTTAGGAATCACTTTAATGGTCATCGATCACATCCACCAAATGTTTGTCCCATTTGGAGTACCTGATTGGGTCGATTGGTTTGGGCGTCCTGTTGCGACGATTTTCTTTTTTGTTAGTGTGATTGGCTTTACCCACACCCATAGTAAAAAACAGTATATGCTCCGACTTTATTGTGCGATGGTCCTTATGTCGCTGTTTACTTTTGCGTTAGAAAAAATCGTTTCTTACGAGCAAGTCATCTTAATGAACAATATTTTTCGTGATCTTTTTGTCGGAACCATGATGATGGCGGGAATCGATCTGATCAAAAGCGGCATCAAACCGAAAAAGATCAGTCGCTTGTTAGCGGGCATCAGCGTCTTCAGCCTGCCATTGTTGTTTTCTTTATTGATTCCACTATTATTTGCTACACCGCAAACGATTCCATTTGTCTTGCCATTTTTACCTGCTTTATTGCTAGCTGAAAATACGGTCATGGTTTTATTGATCCCACTATTGTATTGGTTTAAAGGCAATCGGAAAGTGCAATGTCTTTTGATCGCGGTGACTGCAGCAATCTATTTCTTTTTGGGGTCGACTCAATGGATCATGGTTTTTGCGATTATCCCGATCTGGTTATATAACGGTCAAAAAGGTAACGGGATGAAATACTTTTTCTATATCTTTTATCCAGCGCATATCGCAGTGTTGTATATCGTATCAGCATGGCTGTTTCAAAGATAGCACGGCTATAGAATCAAATATTTTTTCCAATAAATAGCAATCATCCTTAATCGATTTTAAAAGCTGATAGTGAGCACAGTTCATCGTTATTCACTGAATGGGAAATAGGAAATAAAATTAGGTCGAATTTTTTCGGAAGGCATCAGCTTTGTTTTAAGGGAATCATTTATTTTCGATCAAATCACAAGGTTTAAATTGGTTTTTGTCAAATTTAGTTGTTATACTTTTAATAGTAGAAAAAAATGAGGGGAAGCCAATGAAAAGTAAATGGCAACTAGTGTTGTTGCTGTTTTTGATTGGAGGGTTGACGGGTTGTAAGCTAACTGATTTTACCACTGACTCTGCCAAGCAAAGCACGACGATACACAAAACGAGTACACCAAAAAGCAGTACCTCCGAATCGCGTTCTGACTTTGCTGAAGCGATCAATCAGCTAATCGTCGAATCGAACGGTGAGTTGCAAGGTGTCAATGTTGAACCAAAAGCTGGTGTAGATGAGATCGTGATTCGTTTACAAGATGCTTTTGCTGCCAAACCACCGGAGGAACAACAACGCTTGTGTGATCTCTACCAAGTTAGGATCGCGGATGCTTATTCCCGTTTTTATGTTCCAGAACATCCCGGTGAAAAACAGCCGCGCATGTACTATCAGACAGAAAATGGGGAACTGATCGCCACTACGACACCTACTGATCCCAGTAAAGTAGAATTGCATAAATAAAAAAATGGAGTGAGACCGTGTTGATGTCTCACTCCATTTTTTCGACTAGTTGTTTGATCTTACAGTTTCTTTAATAATCATTTGGATAGTGGACAGCGATAAATTTGACGATATTATTTGTCTGGTTGTCCCAGTTATGTTCTTGGGAAGACAAATAGTGACAGGCGTCTCCTGGATATAATGTGTACGTTTGCTCGTTTAACAACAAGGTCAAGATTCCTTCTAACACATAGATGAACTCTTCCCCTTTATGGGTATAAGGCGTCGGGCATTCTCGTTTTTCGTGAGGCATGATCTCAATCAGTTTCGGTGCTAATGCTTTGTCTTGTGGTGCGCGGCTTAACTGCTTGTAGATCGTATGGTTTACCGTTCGCATCACCGGCTGATCATAGCCGCGCATTACGGGTTCAGCTTGTGGCTCTTCTTCAAAAAAATAGCTGATCTTGATCTCAAAAACAGCGGCGATCTTAGCTAAATATTCCACGGCGATCGTTGTGATTCCGCGTTCAAATTGTGATAAAAAGCCAGTTGAAAGTCCAGTGGCTTCTGAGAGTTGCTTTAAAGTGAGGCCCCGCTCGCTGCGAAGGCGTTTGACTTTTTCACCAATTTCCATAAAATATTACCCCTTGATTCGTTTTGTCTAGTATAACTTAAAAAGGCTGAAATGCCTATCAGGGTCATTTATGTGAATAAAAAATTTTAAAATTTTACAAATATGAATAAAGGTCTTGCAAAAGTTTTTAATTGTGAATATAATAACAATGAAGAGGAGGGGTACCCGTGAAAGCACAGCCGACGATTTTTAATATCCAAAAATTTTCGACCCATGATGGTCCCGGAATCCGGACGACGATTTTTTTCAAAGGCTGCCCGATTCGTTGTGCCTGGTGTCATAATCCCGAAAGCCAAAAATTCGGACCGGAAATCATGATCACTAAAGATGGAAAAGAAGAAGTGATTGGTCAAACGTATTCCGTCAAAGAAGTCGTCAAAAAAATCAAGGCCGATCAGATTTTCTATGATCAATCTGGCGGTGGCGTAACTTTTTCTGGTGGTGAAGTCATGGCCCAAAACCTCGATTACATCGAAGAGCTGGCTTGTGAATGTCAACGCTTAGGGATCTCAGTTGCGATCGACACGTGTGGGGTTGCACCGACAGAAAATTTTGCTCGGATCTTGCCGTATGCTGAGCTGTTTTTATATGATTTGAAGTTTATTGACAGCCAGCTGCATCAACGATATACCGGATCCGGCAATGAGTTGGTCTTAAAAAATTTACAGTATTTAAGTGATCATGGTGCAACAATTCACTTGCGTTTGATTTTATTAGGTGAAATCAATGAGGATACGCTGACTGCAACGGCAATCATTGAGTGGTTAAATCAACAAAATATTCACGTTGATGAAATTTCGTTACTTCCTTACCATGAGTTTGGTCGAGACAAATACCAACGACTTCAGCGAATCTGTACACAAAATTTTATCAAACCAACAGATGAACAAATCGACGAAGTAAAAAATATCTATACGACTGCCGGCTACTCAGTGAAGATCGGCGGCTAATTTTAGGAGGAGAGAAAATGGCACAGTTAACTCTAGAATCAACCCGACGCGGAAGTACTGAGCGGATCAAACGCTTGCGTGAGATCAGCGACAAAGAATGTCAACCAAGTATCTCAATGGAACGGGCGGTCTTATTGACGGAAGCCTACAAAAAATGGGAAGGTAAAGTCTCGGCACCGGTTTTACGCGGTTTAGCTTTTAAGCACATCATGGCTAACCGAACGAACTACATTGAAAAAGGTGCATTGATCGTCGGTGAAAAAGGCGATCGACCTTGGGCTGCTCCAACTTTTCCTGAACTTTGTTGTCATACATTAGAAGATTTCGATAATATGGATCAGCGAGAAAAAGTCTTTTTCAAAGTTACAGCAGCAGACCGCAAGATCCAAGAAGAAGTCATCATCCCTTATTGGAAAGATCGGGCAATGATGACCCGCATGAATAAGTTGTTGCCAGAAGAATGGCATTTATTATTTGATGCTGGTCTTTATACTGAATTTTTGATGCAACGCGGACCTGGCCATACGGTGGCGGACGGTAAAATGTATCAAAAAGGATTTGCTGATTTTAAAGCAGAGATCGAAGCGGTGATCGAAAGCTTAGATTATGCTAATGATCCTGAAGCGTTAAACAAGCGCGAAGAATTGGAAGGCATGAAATTAGTTTGCGAAGGAATGATCATCTTTGGTAAACGGTATGCCCAAGAAGCTCGGGAATTAGCCGCTAAAGAAACCGATCCTCAGTGGAAACAAGAGTTATTAGATTTAGCAGAAGTCTGCGATGTCATACCGGAACATGCGCCAAAAACATTTCGCCAAGCGATCCAAATGTATTGGTTTGTCCACATCGGGGTGACCGTTGAAATGAACAACTGGGATGCGTACTCACCAGGGAAATTAGATCAACATTTAGAACCATTTTATGAAAAAGACATTGAAGCTGGACGTTTGACGCGAGAAGAAGCGCGCGAATTATTAGAAAATCTCTGGATTCAGTTCAACAATCAACCTGCGCCACCAAAAGTTGGGATCACGCTGAAAGAAAGTGCGACTTACACTGATTTTTGTAATATCAATACTGGTGCTTTACGTCCAGACGGTACAAGCGGTGTCAGTGATGTTAGTTACTTGATCTTAGAAGTTATGGATGAGATGAAACTGCTGCAACCTAGTTCAAACGTCCAAATTTCGCGTAAATCTCCTGAGAAATTCTTGAAAGAAGCGTTGAAGATCTCACGTAAAGGTTGGGGACAGCCGGCTTTGTATAACTCTGAAGCCATCTTAGCCGAATTGAGCTACTTAGGAAAGTCAGTCGATGACGCGCGAGAAAGTGGGGTCTGCTCAGGGTGTGTCGAAGTTGGGACGGCCGGAAAAGAAGCTTATGTACTGACCGGTTACTTGAATGTACCGAAAGTGTTTGAGTTGGTCATGAATCGTGGCTTTGATCCTTACTCGGGTAAACAAGTAGGGCTTGATCTAGGTGATCTGCGGGAGATGACTTCTTATGACGAAGTGTATGCCGCATTTGAAAAACAAATGGAATATGTCGTCAATGTTAAGATCGCAGGAAATAATATGATCGAAAGAATGTACATGAAATTTATGCCAGTACCGCTCTTGTCAGTTATGACAGATGATTGTGTGCGTGATGGAAAAGATTACAATGCTGGGGGCGCACGGTACAATACGAGCTACATCCAATGCGTGGGAATGGCAACGATCACTGATTCGTTGGCTGCAATCAAGAAAAATGTATTTGAAGAGCGTAACGTTACGATGGAGGCCTTGTTACAAGCTTGTAAAGATGACTTTGCAGGGCATGATGAGATCTTTGAACTTGTTCATGATCAAACACCAAAATACGGCAATGATGATGATTATGCTGATGACTTATTACGAGCTGCTGTTGATACGTTGCAAAAAGTCATCGCAGGTCGCAAAACACCAAAAGGAGCGACGACAGTGGTAGAATTTTTACCAACCACTTGTCACGTCTACTTCGGTCAAGTGATGGAAGCTTCACCCAATGGTCGTCACGCGGGTATCCCATTACCAGATGGGATCTCACCAGAAAAAGGAGCCGACCGGAATGGTCCCACGGCGGTGATCAAATCCGCTTCTAAGATCGACCAATTAAAAACGGGTGGAGCTTTATTGAACCAGAAGTTCACGCCAAGTGTAGTTGCAGGTGAGGCGGGGATCCTCAAT
The DNA here is from genome assembly GCF_902706605.1 of Enterococcus sp. CSURQ0835. Taxonomy (GTDB): domain Bacteria; phylum Bacillota; class Bacilli; order Lactobacillales; family Enterococcaceae; genus Enterococcus_A. Next base: position 54,523 of record NZ_CACSLH010000020.1, read on the forward strand.
ATGGCTGCATTAGTTCGCAGCTACTTTGCAATGGATGGTCACCATATCCAATTTAATGTTGTGGAGCGGGAAACGTTGTTAAAAGCGCAAGCTAATCCGCAAGACTATGAAGATCTGATCGTTCGAGTAGCTGGTTATAGTGATTACTTCAATAATTTAGACCGCGCACTACAAGATGAGATCATCAGCCGAACTGAGCAAGCATTTGGCTAAAAAAATCAATGCCAGTACTTCAATGTTGAAGTACTGGCATTTTTTGTATGATTTGAAAACCACCTGCTATGCGGGTGGTTCCAAAAAGCTTTTAGCGTGGTATCAAAAAATCCTCCCAAAATGATAAGATAATGCTGGTTGACCGACCGCATCACTATCAGATTAGGAGG
>NZ_CACSLH010000021.1 GCF_902706605.1 Enterococcus sp. CSURQ0835
TTAAAGTAGCCTTTCAGGGCGTTACCCCGTCATTCGACTATTCGTGTGTTTAGTTCTCCAACACACATTAAATATTGATTTAATGAAGTGCTGTGCCTACTCTTTTCAAGTAGGAACGTTTCGCACCCCCCTTTGGATCGACAATCACAGCTTGACCACCAAAAAGGACGGCATAATAGACTAAGAGATTGTTGCTAAAAGATTTCCCACCACCAAGAGAACCAAGGAATGCCGCTGCTAGTGCATTGGTAATTGAACCCTTTACTCCTTGTGAAGCCAATGCCGGTTTCAGGTAAACATTACGGCCTGTATCTACGTTATAGCCAAAGTAAATGCCTTCCAATTCTCCTAACATTTGAGTGGCACCAAAACCAAGTCCGGCGAGAAAATCAGACGTAACATACTGAATATAATCATTCATGTATCGCTTACTAGAAGGTAAGAATTCTTCATGTAGCCCCATCATATCGCCAAAGGGCCGGACTAGTTTTACATTGGTATCATCATAAAAATCGAACACTTCATCACAGCGGCGCTTTAGTTCATCTACCGATTCTGCACTCACTCGAATCACATAACTCAATTTGTACATGGATTCTTTTGACTGGTCCAAGGCAGTTTCCAATTCATCCACGGAATCCAAAGCGTCTAAGACATTGAAATTCGTTTCATTATCGGATTGATAAGCATGGTTGTCTAAATCTTTCAGTTCTTTTTTCTTATTGCGAACGGTAGCTAGGGCCTTTTTGTTCGTCACGATTTCCACATTCATTGAAGTATCAATCGGAAAAGTGAATTGTTGTTGCTGGTAATAGAAAAGCTCTGAGGAAGGAAATTCCATCTCTCCTACAATCGTATTGATTGTTAAGTACGCTACATATGATTCATGATTTTCATGTTCAATCCGTAAGTAACGAGTCTTTTCTTCAATCAAACAACGACTAGGACGTAATAAGTCGTAACGTTTCACCAAAGTTTCCGACTTCAGCTTTTTCTTTGGTAGCTGAAATTCATATTCTTCAAACGGTGTCCCTTTTTCACCATAGATATGTTCAATCAAATACGTCAGATCACTCGGTGTGACTCGTCTGACTTTAAATCTTCGGGCCAATTTACTTTCCATTAGTTTTTCAAGCTTGGTGTACCGGCGAATTTCTTCATTAGATAAGGAAACGAAATCACCCATCAAATGGTGATTCACTCCATAGACAAATTCTTGAAGCCCAGAAAAGAAAGATTTCTTGAGACTCTTTAGATTGACCTCTTCATCTGTCGCAATTAGTTTGAAGCCAATAAAAAAGCGATAATCAATCTGACTATCACCAATCATAGATACTAATGCATCTGTCTGTAAATCAATTCGTTGTTTCGCTACTTCTTTGAGTCTACCGGTAATTTCCTTTTTCGATCGCTCTTGTGTGGCATGAATACTACTTTCTGTGGCAATTTGTAAGGCATGGATCTTACCTTCTCTGTTCTGAGCAATTAATTGGCGAAAGTTATCGTGCACTTGATACTTCTGTTCAGGTGACAAGAAAGAGTAATTATAAGGTACTAGTTCATAATAGGCAAAACACTCTCCCTCTTGATTAAAGACAAGATTATTTTCGATATACTTAATCGGGTACATAGTTCACACTCCTTACAAGAGTAATAGGTTCATTCCATCGTTTCTTCTGTTCTTTGACTTTCTTCCCAGCAAAAGTGACCTTAAATCGCAAGTGATAACTGATAAAGGATCGTAAAAATCCCAATGGTTTCTTACCGTCAAACGTCTTTTGCGACATAAACCAAGTAACCGCCAACGGTATGCCTAAGTATTTTAAAAAGGCCCCCTCTATCATGGATAGTGGAGGCACATGGGCAAATACAATGACAAACAGCAAGGATAAAACAAACCAAGCCATCTGGTTAAAGGTCACAGGAAAAGGCAGCTGAAAGTCATTAATTGCATAAATGACTTTTTCAACTGCCCAGATACTGGTGTAGCTTTTTATTTTTTTCATTTAATCTCCTCTCAGTTATCTCTTAGTTTTACTACAGATAAAATTTTCATATTTATCATAGTTAATATTGTAAAAATCAAGTTCAGTTGTAATCTCAAGTAAGTCACTTTTACTTATTAAGCCTTTAGTTAATAAAATATCCATATTGGTGCTACATTGAGTCGCAATTTCCATATCTCTAGACTCTATGAATATTACAGAAATAATAAAAATGTCCATAATATTTTCTTCATCTATCTCCAAAGTAAGGAAAAAGGATTTTAAAGGAATCGTGATTTCATCTAACTTTATCTTATTATGGTTTTCAAGATAACTCCAAAAGATATTTTCCCACGTAATTCCTAACTCATTACCGATTGAAGTTTTTAAAGTATTTGCCGATATAACTTTATATTTATCTGGTTCCGCTAAAAAATCCCGAATTTTTTTAAAAGGTGGCTTCAAATAATTACGTGCAATCACAGCATATTCTTCATCCCAAGAACTTATTCCAAAAAAATTCCCAATCAGTTTTTTTACAAGATAACGCAACATATCTGCTTCTGTAATATTTTTTGAGATGTTAAAAAAAGGGGTTAAAGGCCAGCGAAAAACAGGTTGGAATAGAATCCGTCCATGTGCAATACCGTTTCTAAGTTTGACTATAGTTTCAACAAAATACATTTCATTTTCAGAGATTATCCCATTTTTAAAAAGAAGATACTTTATTTTAGTTGCAAAATTTGGATTATTAGAATCTAAGGATTTTGAAATAATACTCAAATTTTGATTAACATACTCTTCTAATTCGCTCTCCCTTATCAACATAAGAGAACCGTATTCTCTAAGACTCTCCTTTATTTTTCTGTTTGCTTCTTTCTTCAATTCACCAGCACAGTTTTCACTAAGTAACTCTAAAATATGAAATAAACCCAGTAATGATTCATCCCGATAAAGATGACCATCAATATCCTCATTTTCTAAATTGAGATTTTTTCTCCATCTATCTAAAATTGAAATAGACAAGTTTCTATTTTGAGATTCATTCAATTTTACTAAGACTTTTTTTAAATCTTGTGTGAAATCTCTATCTCCAACTTTAAAAACATACTCTTTCAAATCTTCATCAGCGATAACTTCCTTGAAATAATTTGTACTCTCAATTTCATAAACTGTAATAGGAATATCTAAAAAAAGTGAGAGTATTCCTTGAATAATTAATAGTAACGGTCTAATTAATCTACCCGTCTCAAAAAGTGATTGCTTAGAATTTTTATTCACATATCCTTTAATCTCAATACATTTCACATTTTGTTTAGTGTCAATAATCGATTCAACAATGATATTTTCATAACAAAAATATATTTTAAGATCCTCTATATCTGGAAAATTCTCAGGAATATCCTGGACTATACAAAAATTCACGTTAATGTTAATCCCTCTTCTCTTCACATTTTATGTGTAAAGTATATCATCAATCTTAAGATATTTGATATTTTGTAATGTAACTTACAATTATTTGCTTTCCTGAATTTAATTGCTATTCAGCAAATTCAAAAATACCTAGATTTGTAACAAGATAGTTCCCTTCCAATTCCAAGTCACGTCCATACGCTTCATAATCAATATAATTTTGTAGATTAGTCGGTATCTCGCCTAGAGCTCCTGTTTCTTCAATCAAGTAATACGCTACATCACTCATATCATTACAATCCGGATAATAAATAATATCATCCACATGCTCTACCATTTCCTCAAAAGAATTGAAGAAGGCATGTTGAATCTCAGAAGCAACTTCACCAATTGGCGTTCCTTCTAGTTCCTCCGCTAAACCACACAACCGATTAATCTCTTCAATTGGCGTATACTCATCAAGCTCAAAAGGCAGTTCATAATCATGAATTGCGTACTCTTCGTATTCATTATTTAATCCAATCCGTTCTTTCACTTCATCAAAATCGACAGGTGGGGTAAACCACGCCCCCACCAACTCACCTTCATTGTATTTTCCAAGGTTCGCAATATACACACGCATCTGTTCCATCGTGATTCCCCCTCAGGCACCGATAATTCGGTTAAACAAATTGAGTAAGACATCCTTCACACCAGAAGCATTAAAGACCAGACCTACCGCAATCAAAGCAATCACCAAAAAGCCAATCAGTTTGGAAAACTCTCGCTTAAATCCTAAAAACAAACCAATGACCACAATCGCTAGTAAGACTAAAGATTGAGCATTGGTTAAAAACCATTGATATAAATTTTGTCCGAAATTCATCTCATCACTTTCCTTTCTTCTCCATTGCTCGGTCTGCTGCTGCACTTGCATGCATCAAGCACATCACAGTAACACCAAGCATACTGCCACCAAATACCAAAAAAATATCTTTTACAATTCCCATGACGATTCCTCTTTTCATATAATCAAATTTTCAATTGCCATACTTTGTTGCTCCAAAATCTTTTTGTGCCGGTCTGATAACCGTGCATTCTGTACCATATCCTGGATATAGGTTGTCTGATTCAAACGATCTAATTCTTTAGCCATTTTCCAAGTAGGGGCGACTTGTCGGCCTAGCCAATTCAAGGTTCGTTCAATGGTATACGGTTTCGGTTCAGAAGTTAATTGAATCTCTTTCCGATTCCGACCAATAAAACGACCCCATTGTTCATTCAAGGGCCAGTTGGTTCGCCGTTTTCCTTCCACTTTATCCGCAAATCGCAAATACCGATTGATAATAGAAAATGTGGTACTTTCAATACTACGACCTTTTAACAAATCTTGAATCGCATAATAAGCCCGGTCATTTTTCAGTCGAATCTCAAAGCGATTTTTCGTTTCAGTTTGGTCTAATGGAATCCCTAACTTGATATATTGTTCATAATCTTTTTCGTACAAACAGAAGTAAACCTCACTTTTGAGACTGCCGATATATAAGGTATTGCCCATACCATCCTTTTCATCAGCTTTCAACAGTTCCCCGGAACGGTAACTTTTAAAGGTACGAAACAAGGAGATACATTCTTCCTTCTGACATTTTTTCGTTAAATCAGGAATATCTAACAAACCAACTCGATCATTGATTGCCAAGTCTAAGCGTTTCATCACGCCACCGGCTTTTAGACAATCCTCGAAAAAGTCGTACCAGCTACGCTTTTGGGCGAGTAAAAAAGTTTCAAACTGCCGAGAACCTCGCCCTTTTAATTCTAAAAGCACACCTTTGTCTTCTTCATGAGACAACATCACCACAATATCGCCCATAACATATTGTTCCTGATAAGAGTAAAAGGCGTAATCTTCGTGGAGCATATACTCAAATTTCAAATGGAGAATTTCTTGAATAATTTTTCGTGCATCCGTTGTGGGAAAACGAATCCTTACATAGTCAAACAGTAACGTCAAAGGCAAATCAGGATTGAAACTTTCCAGTTGGTCAAAAATTTTCCTCATAGTCTTTATAGAGGCAGTTACACCACCGTTTTCTATCTGATTTAAATAGGGACGACTAAGCCCACAAGCCGTAGCCAATTTATTTTGTGAAACGCCATATTCGTTGCGTCGGTCTTTTAATAACCGATAATCTAAATTCCTTTGTGCCAAGTTCTCACCTCCAAATTCAAGGTGTTAACTTTTTCAAATGAGTTAACACCTAAACAAATTACTTAATATCCTTGATACAACAATCATTCTTAATGGTTACTTGATTATTTTTTGTGTTTTTGTACCCCCCTGTTAGATACGGGGGGTGAGACATCATGGCCGGCTGGCGCCGTCCATGAACAGGCACAGCACCACGGAGGATTTCTGCTTCGCAAATCCCCCGCGGTCAGCGCCTATCAGTGGTTTATTTGGCTGTTACTCTGCAGTAATACCCTCAATTTCCAACTCTGCCTTTATCTCAAACAAATATTGACGGATATCGGGTTCTTTGGTGAGATCCGCAATTCGTTCAAATTCTGCAATTACTTGATTCACTTCAATTCTGGCATCCGTTTCTTCATCCATTACATATGGATCACCCGGGACTTTCACCCCATTTTTGCGAATCTCAAAATTGAGCCGGTGCAATTCCTCTTCTAGCTCCGGATCTGACCGAATCTTACCAATCACCCAATAGATTTCCCCAATCAACTCATCATAAATCATGCTTCTCCACCTCCTTTAGTCTTCTGGCAATATCAAAAATGACCGGAACTGTCACAGAGTTTCCGGCCTGTTTGTACAATTGACTATCTGAATTGACTTGAGCTGCCCGATCAAAGGCCCAATCAGGAAAGCCTTGTAGCCGCCAGCACTCTCTTGGCGTGAGCTTCCGAATCTGATACCGATCCGTGACGACTGCTTGTTGGTCTCCTGTTAATAAGGTATGCACACTTTGTTTCCCAAGACGACCTCGACGACTAGTGGAATGAGGAAAAGCCAGGTTCACACTATCCCCTGGCTTCACTTCTTGGTATTCAGTTTCATTTTTCCGAATCATAATTTTCGTTCCACCTTGTTTCGTTGACAAGGTAGGCGCTGTTCCAGTTACCTCATACACCCGATTCCCTTGTTCAAAATTCCCCGGCAACACCCCCGCCACCGATATGCCTTCTTTGACTGGTAACGCGATTTTGATTCCTTCATCTCCTGTTAAGGTTGGTGCCACGCCATCTGGACCATAGACTTGTCCACCCATCCCACGATTGGAAGGATTGATATTTACCACGTTTCTGATGTTTTGATCAGATGTTGAAGACGATCCAATGATAGGAAATACTTGTTCGGTACATGCGTCTCGAGAATGTCCGATAAGGAAGACCCGCTCACGGCTTTGGGGAACGTAGGCCTTTGAGTTAAGCACTTGCCATTCCACATCATACCCCAATCCATCCAACGTTCGGAGGATCGTCTCGAACGTAGCCCCTCCTTCGTGATTGAGCAATCCCCGGACGTTCTCAAGGAATAAAAGCTTAGGTCGGAGAAGAGTGGCGAACCGAGCGATTTCAAAGAATAAAGTACCTCGAGTATCGGAAAATCCTTGCCGCTTTCCCGCAATTGAAAAAGCTTGGCACGGAAATCCGCCGCAAAGGATGTCCACTGGTCCGAGGGATCGAACAAACTCGTCTGATACACTTGTGATGTCATGCATTTCCACCTCCTTCCTTGTATCATGGATTGCGTTATAACTCCGCCGAGCAAATTCATCAATTTCACAAAAACCGATACACTGGTGGCCCGCTTGTTCCATGCCTAAGCGAAAGCCACCAATCCCAGCGAATAAATCTAAAAATGTCATAAATCACCTCATTCATTGCAAAGAAAAAAGCCAAGAACATTTTGCTCTTGGCTAAACACAGATGTTATCCATTATTTTCTTGTAAATCCTTCCATTTTTTAAAATCCTTCACGTTCACTAAATAAAGGTTCCCTTTAGATCTGGTAAGCGCTACATACAATTTGTTTCTTGTACTCACGCTATCTATATCACCCCATTTTTCTAATTTATCAGTTTTACCCGTTAAAATTACACATGTGTCATCATAGGTGTCCCCCTTTGAATATGACCAGTTGACAAAATTCTTTCCATATTTTTGTTGATTAGCCCTGTTCCAAATCAGTTTTACAATTTTTTCGTTATTCATTAAAGAATCTATTTGGGTTTCATCCTCAACAAAAAAGTAATTACCCGTTGATTCTGACTGAGAATATATTTCAATATTCATATTATCTCTTATTAACTTACAAATATTTTCAGAAACCCTACGAGTATTTAGTAATACAGTAGAGTCTATCTTAATCTTTTTGTAAGTAATATTACACAAGTCTTCTATAGATTCAATCTTATTGAATGGCCATGACGCATCCTTAACTCCTTTATGTCTTATTGGGGTTACTCCACTCTGAAATATATCACCTACAGCAAAAGCATTGAGTTTAATATTTTTGAGAATGTAATCCATCACCTTATAGTCAAAGCAAGTGTAGTCCTGAAATTCATCAAAATAGATAGCATCGAAATATCTTTCAATTCTTCGTAAAGTCTTCTTTTTGAATTCAGAGTTATGTTCCGTAAAAAGTTTTGACATCCTACTGACATAATATTTACCGCTTTGAGTTAAAAAATGATATGGATTGTCTTTTTTTTGGTATCTCCAATCCTGAGTGTCTGTGACAGGATCAGCCTTAACTTCTACACCTCTAGATTTGAAATTCTTAAACTTCATTATAGGCTCAAATGGTCTCAATAAAAAATTATATACAAAGGAATCAAAGGTCAGAATCATTATATTATCGGGTATTATCCCATCAAATCTTACCCTTACTTCTTTTCTAATATTTTCTACATTCCCATTTGTAAATGAAACTAGTAATACGGATGAATCTGCAGGAAAATCATTAGCAATGTAATATGTTTTACCCGATCCTGCCGTAGCAAGTATTATTTTCCTATCCATTTAATTGCCTCGCAAATATATTCTGGTATCTCAATGTGTTCAAGCTTATCTTCTAAATCTAAAGCAACATCAGTTTTATTTTTTAACATATGAGCTAATGCCTTGTCCATTGATTTTCCATTATACTCAGCTTTCGTTCTTTTTCCTTTATATAACTCCTGAATAAAACTCCTATTCTTATTATATAATGCAACTTCGAGAGTATAATTTTCTTTTGAAGCATCTGTATATACATGAAACTTATCTGTTTTCATGGCTTCAGTATCAATCTCATTTTTATCATTATCAGTAATAGCTACAACTTTCTTATCTAAAAGTTCAGAAAGCTCCTGATAATTTTTGTAGGAAATACTTCCCATAGAAATGACATCAACTTCAAAATTATCCATAGATTTCCCAGTTACTTTTTCTATAATTTTTGGCATCAAAATATATTCCGCAGCGCCTTCCACCAAAATAACTTTTTTTGCCAATATAAATCTTAATATATCCAAATTATCTATCGCTTTAAAATATTTTGCAGTTTGACTTCTTAAATCCTTCAAAGAAAAGGTGTTAGTATCTGACAAATAAATAGCATTCTTTAGATTTAGTTTGTTTACTATAAGAGAACTATGAGAGGCGATTATCACTTGGCCACCAGTCGTTTCTGATACCGAATCTATTAATTTTCGAGTTCTAGTATAGCTTAAATGGCTTTCCGGTTCATCTATTACTACCAAATCAAAAAGTTTATCATTAAGTGCCATTTCTGTCCTAACAATATTTTCTTTTCCTTTCCCCATATCTTGAATAGAAATATCACCCTCATAGATATCTAGTAATTTAGTGATATCAGTTTTACTGGAATCAAGACCAATTTTTTTCATTTTTTCTATTGCTAAATCCGTATCATGATCATTACGAAATTTATTCACTGCTTTTTTAAAATCTGTTGATAAAACTCGTTTCTTTTCTTCACTTATTTTTGCGTCATATATTTTTTTTGCGTAACCACCAAATACATCATTTTTTAGGGTAGCGTTATCCAAATAAATCATTTTTAGCGGTGCCATTCGGCGTACGTAACTTTTTCCCTCAAATGTATTCCATGAAGATTTATAGTACTCAAGTGGGAGCATTTTATTTTCAGCGAGACCTGCAAAATCAACTATATTTGAAAATTCTGTATTAAATTCATAAGAAAAACGTATACCCGTTTTCTCCATCTTGCTATTATAAGCTTCTTTGTAATGTAACCCATCAAAATCTGAAATTTTAGCTTTAGGAAATCCCTCTAAATCTAAAAATAACTCAAATTCGATTTTAGGTAAATCATTCATTTTGCCACTATTAAAGAAAATCTCAGCAAGCTCGTTATTAATGTATCTTTCCAAACTTCCGTCATTGAAATAGAACAACGATTGATTCAATACAATGTCCAACGCTCTCAAAATAGTCGATTTTCCCATTTCATTTTCTCCGATAATTACTGAGAAACGATCATTAAATTCTATTTTCATTTCCTTAAATTTTTTAAATCCCCAAATATTTAGAGCAGTTATTCTCATGTAATCGCCTACTTTTTCATTTTATTAATATTTTAGCACTACATGAGGTAAATGGCTTCTTTAATCTGAAAAGTTGTACATCAAGATAACACTATCTTTTACAACCTTCTTTATTTGACAAAGAAAGTCATATTTCTTTGGTACAAGTGGCGTATAAAACTCACTAATCGCACTCCCTCCTGCATCCACATATCCTCGACCTTTGATGCGTTTCATGGCGAATAAATCTAAAAATGTCATAAATCACCTCGTTCATTACAAAGAAAAAAGCCAAGAATATTTTTGCTCTTGGCTTCTACATCTACATTATTACTTTATTTTACTATTTTTTATCTAACCCAACTAATCTCCGCTGTTTTTCATTGGCCTGATCGGCAACATACTTAATTACCGTTTTAAACTCTTTCGCAGTAGCATTATCCGACAAATCCGCTATGCTCTTATTATATTTTTTTACAATTTTCGTTACTTGTTCTTTCTCAGTCATGTAATTGAACCTCCAAATCTTCCTTATCGTACTGTAATGGCAAAAACAATTCCAAATTATCCGCAGCATAATGAACTTCGGAAATGTTATTCATATAATCTTTTATAATAATATGAAGCAGCACATCTGGATGCTTACTCTTTACTTTTGCAATATTTTCTCTTGATTTGAAAAAGGAGTTAATGAATACCTTTTTGGGCACATGGCGTCCCTCTGCCAGTTCACGTTCTTGTGTAAAATTCCAAGCGATTTTTGGGTCTTGATAAACATAGAAAATCGTTACTCGAAAATGATTTTTCAATGCCCGCGAAATATTTTTTTCAGCACTTAATATAGCAAAAGTTGCATCCAGGATAAAAGAATAGCCATAATCTAAGACATATCTAAATGCCTGCTCCACCAACCAAGAAGATGCTTTTTGAAAGAGACTAGAGTTTTTTCCATTATAATCAGGAAACAGGGTACGAAAGTAATCCGCATCAATAATTACGTGATTATCATAATTCTCGGCCAATCCAATGGCAACCTCTGACTTTCCAGCGCCAGGACTCCCTGCCATAAAAACTGCGTCTCGTCCAACTTCGGGGGATTTCCCTTTGATAATATAAGAAATAAAACTATCCTTATTTGCTTTTGCATACTCTAAATAAGAATCATTACTTTCCAAATTATTCGCCCCCTTTTTTCTACTACATAAAAGTATTATACGTTACTTAAAGTATAAAGTCAGTATTTGAAGGTCACTCAATCATTCAACTTTCTTAATTTATTAATTGAGCCTAAAAAATCATATCCTTTTGGTACAAGTGGTGTATAAAACTCACTAATCACACTCCCTCCTGTATCTACATAACCTCGTCCTTTGATACGTTTCATAAAGAAATTTTTATCGACCTCACCAAACATCATGGAATACCCGAGCTCACTCATGCGACCCAGAGCGACCCGGAAGTTAAACTGATCGCGAATCCCATCTCCTAGATATTTCGCATCCGGTCTTTGGCAAGCCAAAATCAGAAAGAAACCCGACTGACGACCTAACATGACGATTTGCTTGAGCTTATTCAAAACCACCGCACTTTCTTTCGTCGTTAACATTTCCATATAAGCCACGTATTCATCAAAGATTAAAAAGTTTGGTGGAAGTCCAAGAAACGCATAATTCTCTCCTATTTTGTAGTTAGCCATTTCTTTCATTGTCTTGCTACGAGCCAGCATGCGTTCATGGAAATCTTCCACACATGCAGAAATTTCTTCCTTTTGAGAATAAACATGAGGCATCACCGTATCTAAATCGGCAAGGTCTGCATTTTTTGGATCGAGGATAAACAATTCTGCATCCGACTTCAATAGTGCTTGGATAATGGTGAGGAGGAAATAGGTCTTCCCTCCACCTGTGCCACCAGCAATTAACATATGAGGTAAGGAATCATACGCCCATACTTGATTTTTCATCAATCGTAAAGCTCCATTTTCAGCCACTACTTCTTCTATCCCAATTCGATTAGCAATCATATCGTATAACAAGGTGTATTCCACATAGGAGTCTTTGAGTTCTTTTTCTACTAGTTCACAATACAACCCACTTTCTAGCTTCTTTTCCAACTTCAATAGTTGATCTTGGTATTTCCCAAGTGAAATTTGAACACGTATGGAAAGTAAGCCATCTTTCATTCGATAATAGATTTTGGGGAAGTAACTGATAGTCTCTTTGGTCCGACTACTATTCAAATCTTTGAAAAAGCCTTCACTTTGAGTTTGTTTCACTTCATACCAATGGTTTTCTAGAATCATCCGAGCTAGCTTTTGTCGATGCCACAAACTTCGCCAATGATCCTGAAAAAAGTGAATATAAAGTAACATCATAGCTCCTGAAAGAGCGAGACTTCCAAGCAGACATACTAAATCTTTCATGGACCAAGCGATTTCAATAGTAGAAAGTGATAGCTTAGAAAGACCAAATTGTCTAAGCTCTTGAAAATAAAAGACACCCATCCAACCGATGAATAAGGCACTTAGCCATCCAAGAACAAAGTGATAAACCAAATACTGATCTCCTGCGCGTATGCGATGCCCTTTGTACATTTTAATGGTTTCCACCTCCATTCAAAAAGTGCCCAATAGAATTTATCAGGAAATTTCAAAAAGTTAAGCTAGTCCTTTACTGCTATAGGAAGTTGCTTTGTTTCGACTAATTGTTTTAAAAAGCTTTCAATGGCATCCGGCATTTCCACACCGATTTCTTCTAAGACTGATTCTGCTTGACGACATAAACTTTCATTTACCTCGACAACCATAAAGAAGGACTCTTCTTCCCCTAACCAATCCAGTACATCAAAGTCTTCTTTGGTATTGTTACCTACTTCCAGTAACCCTTGATGCATAATCAGAAACATTTTTTCATCATAGGTTAATGCGTTAGTGAGCTGTTCCTCCGTTAGCTCACCTTTTCCATATTGATCGAGACAATCTAAAATATGTTCCACATTAATTTCCATATTCTTCACCTATTTCTTTCCTTCATTTTGGTTCGTAGGATTTCCTTGATTCGGTTGTCGTTTCAAGACTAAATCATCCGCCTTAATGAACCAATTGACAGTAGTTCCTTCTCGGAAAACATAATTGGCAACCGTATCCACGATAGGATTGACCAACTCTACCTCTGCATCATAGGCAAATTCCCGTAATGGCACGTTAGCAGGAATACTCACTTGAATCATTCGCCCTTGCGCGGAGGATTTCAAGTTATAGGTTCGTTCTTTTACCTCGTTACTAATCGTTCCATCCTCATTTTGCTTCCGTACTTCTCGACGTAATGCAGAAAAACGCAACTTGCCAAACGTTAATCCTGAATCTACAACAATACCTTCTGTTAATCTCATCTTCTTTTCCTCCTATGCTTTCACTAAATCATCAACATACAACACGTAATCGGTAAACCCACGATTCTCAATCTCATAGCCTTTGGCAACCAAGTGGGGATTCACAGCTTTTAACGGTTGGTCTTGGTCAAAATCCTTTTCACCAGCTTCCGCAGCTACCACCACTTCAATATCATCAGCTCGTTGTTTACTGGAATACAAATGATAACTACGACCAATTACTGTAGTATTCCGTCCATATCCTTCTGTTAAAACTTCACCTTCGCCGGCATAACTTATCTTTCCAAAGGTTTCGGCCATATCTGGCACAACAAATTTCAATTCCATCTTCTTTTCCTCTTTTCATTGTTAGTTTTGGATACAAAAATAGTGCGACCACTTTTTTTAGGAGGCGGTCGCGCACGTTGGTTCTTCTTATTTACTTGTTTCATCTCATCGCCTTAGTTCCGGTGATTCCAGAAATAATACCCAGCCGTCGCAAAAATCAAGGTAAAGCCAATGAACAGTAACACATTGGAACTTTTCTCCCCAGTTTGAGGGAATGTCTTCACTGTAGGACTAGATTCTTGAGAGCCACTTGGAACGGTTGGTATTTCCGGTTGTTCCGGCGTACTTGGTGTGGTTGGCACTTCTTTTGGTGTTAAGGTTTGAGATTTTTCTTTCAAATCTTCATTGTGTTCCCCATTGATGTTTCCATCTTTGTCGTAGTTAATTTCTTTAAAGGTAAAACTTGTACCTTCTGGATATTTACTTGTATCCACTTTTTCCACAAGCACGGTTTTGGTGAATTCTTTGTCATTCACTTCGTAATCAATTTTTCCAGAATTCCAAATTTCTTTGGTCGTGCCATCTGGTAGTAGTGCATACAGAATTGTTTCGAAAGCTTCTTTTGAGCTATCCAGTACATCATGAGTAATGGATACATCATCAAACATATCCACCACATCACCATGAGTAAAGGTCTGAGAACCGTCTTCTAGGTGCGCTTTTGTTTGGATAGAAACATGACGTTCCACTGTACAATTGACAGTTTGGGCTTGGTTATTCAAACTAGCATCCTTCGCTACTGGATCGTCACCAGCTTCATAGGCTTCCTTATTTTCATACACATAGTTGAACAAGACGATGGTTTTATCCAAAACTTGTTCGGCGGTTAATTTATGCAGAATTTCCCAAGTTCCTGTTTTTTCTTTGTTCGCCAAGGTGGCCGTTGTTTTGGCAATTACCACTGGTTTGGCTTTTTCATCTTTTTCTTGAGTAGCTTTTGTGGCTTCTACATCAATGGCATGCGCTACCACATACCAGTCTTCTTTAATTTCATGAAGATTGTAGCTCAATTTATCAACTAGTTCAGTAGAATCATGAGTACTCAATTCTTTGTTTCCGTCCTTCCAAGTCGCAAGAGAAGTCAAACTATCTTCTTCCTCAGGCAAATCATAGAGCATCAAACGATTCAAACTGACAGAAAATTCTTTGTTAGTCAGCTTCTCATAAGGAACGCTCACCGTTTTAATTGGTTGTTTTTGGCCTTGTTCGGTAATGGTAAAGACGTACTCACTCTTGGCGTAATCCTCTTTATTTTCTTTAAAAGTGGAACGGATTTCTAAAGGCGTAATCTTTTGAAATCCTTCTGGGGCTTCTACTTCTTCAAGTAAATAATCCCCATAAGGAAGATTTTCAAACTTGCCGTAGCCATCAAACCCTAATTGCTCGTTATAAGCTGTGGTCGCTTCATCTTCAGCACCTGTGATCTCATTGGTTCCTTCTAAGGGCGACACTTTAAAGGTTAAGTCATTAAACCCAGTTTCGGCAGTGCCAGCAGCTGATCCGGCAAATTTGAAGAAATCAAAACCAAAGCAAATCACTTGTTCTTTTGCCGTAACATCTCGAGTAATCACAGCATTTTTTTCGCTATCATCCACCTTTTTGATGGATACAGGATACTTCGTTTCATCCAAAGTATACCCTTCAGGTGCTTTTGTTTCTTGCCAGTAATACTCATTAATGGCTAAGTGTTTAATAGCAACTTGATTCTTTTCATCTAAAGTCAAAGTCACCGTTTCATCAGAAGCTTTCGTTCCTTTCACTAATTCCGGTTTAAAGTCCTCGGTCCATTTGACCGCTTTTCCATCCTTAGCAGTAAACAAGGTATATTCAGTCCCCTCAAAGACTGACTTTCCTTGTGTTTTATCTCCAGTGTCTTTGTCTTCTTTCATCAAAGTAGTTTCTCCAGTAATTTCTTGGTTTTGTCCTTTTACGTTACTCGTAACGAGGGCTACGGTTTGATTGGCATACTTCAATTCAACTTTTACGGGTTTGAAAGTATTCACGAAACCATTAGATGCTTTGGTTTCGGTCACATAATAAGTTCCCAATTCCAACGCGTTAGCAATCTCTTTTGGTGTCTCTGCATGACCGTTTTCATCCATTATCATTTCTTGAACGATTTCACCAGTTGGGCTATCCTTGCGAATGGCAAACGTATTGCCCGCTAAAGAGTAATTATCGTTCCAAAGGTCAGTCCCTGTTTCAACTCCGGTTTTATCCAACAGAATTTGACCTTTTTCTCGCGTGTTTTTTGAAGTCACGGAAATGGTTTCGCCTGCTTTAATCGTAGCAGTCATAGGTGTGGCATCAATCGTATAAGGCGCCGGCACCGATTTTTCGGTAATGGTTACCTTTGTACCATGGGGAATCCCATCCAATATCGCAATGCCTTCTTTATCGGTAGTTACGTCTTTTACGGGTAATGTTTTCCCAAAATCTAAATGGAAAACTGTTCCTGGTACAACATCACCTGATTCTTTATCGACTTTTTTAATTTTTAAAGAACCCTCGGTTTCTACATCAATTTTGATCGTGTAGGTGTTCGGCTTATCAATTGCCCCGGCCATCAAGGTCTGTTGTCCAGCCATCTTATAAGCAACCGGTGTCCCCGTCCCAGCGGATTTCTTAAGCGTCAGCACACCGCTTTCTTTTGAATTGGTATTAGGTGTGATGACCAATTGATTACCGTTCACACGATAATCAATATTTGCAGTATTTTCGACAACTTCATCGAACTCTGACAAGTTCAGATTATTCGTATCCGTCACAGTAGTCGATTGACCTAACACTGTTTTTACTGTGGATTTATGGAAACTTGGTTTCTTCTGATAATCGGCAATAGCTTGATTAATTTTCGCTTCAATGGCTGCGATATTTACGGCACTACCATCTGGATGCTTCATAGAGTGAAGAGTATACCCGTTGGCCTCCTGCCAGATCATCTTTTGAGCAACCATTTGTGTATCAATGTCTGTACCGGCGTTTTTCCATAAAACGGAAACTAATTTGGCTTTCTCCGACATATCAGGCAATGGATTTTTCTCATAACCTGGAGTGAACTCATTGTAAATTGGCACTCCTGGTTCAATACAGAAAATATCTTGTTTCTCCCCATTATAGATAGCATAGTGAGGAACCGTTACCTCAGATAATGTTCGACCATCACTGAACGTGCCTTCGACCGCATATAAGTGTGACAAATCGCAGTGCACAGTCACTGTTTGCGGATGAGTAATCTCATCAGCAAAGGCAATCGTAGGACCAATCGCTCCGCCAATTGTTTGACCCAACAGAGCTAAAGTCGCAAACAATCGCCAATTTTTAAATCTCGGCTTTTTCATATAATTAATCTCCTTTCCCATTTGGGTAATAAAAAAGAGACATCCATCTCTGAATGTCTCAAATGTTTAAAACTATTCTTTTCAAAAATTGTCAGATACCATATATCAAAAACTCCAAAGAGACTTTTCCTATATAGGCATACTGAATAATACGATCCGTATTTGGGATATCTTTTCCATTCTCATATCTATCCATCGACCATTTTGTAATCAGTGGTGAAAAAAACTTTCCAAAGTCTTCTCTTTCTAAACGATAATCCCTTCGAATCTTCCTGAATCTTAGTCCCATTCGGAAAGGATCCAACTTTTCAAATTGGTTAATCGTATTTCCCCTTTTCAACATCTTGCTAAAAGTCTCTCCATACAAAATATAAGGGACAGTCACTTTTCCAAGATAGGCAACATTCATTAATCTTTCGATATCAGGAATATTTGTACCCTTTTCCCATCTATTCACAACATTCTTACCTGCTGGTTGAGTAAAGTTCTTACCAAATTTTTCCAGTGTCTCACCTCGATTTTTCCGAATCTCTTGGATTCGTCTTCCCATCGCTATTTTATCGATAATGGGTAATTTAAACGAACCATCCTCTTGTTTTATATCCATCAAAATCTCTTTACCATCGTTAGAGAGAAACACAGCAATTTTTTGCTGCACATCCTTTGATGGCTTTCGACTACCGCTCAATATACGACTCATCAAGGGTGCATCAATTCCAATCTTTTGCGCTAACTGTTTACTTGTTAAACAATTCTTTTCTTTAAAAGCTGACAATTGATTTACTGTAGTTGTTACTAAGTCAGTTTGATCACTTAAAAGTGTATCTACATTGAAGATTTCACTTAAAACAATATCAATATCCTTTGAGATTTTTCTTGTTCCTTTTTCATACTTCACTAAAGCGCTTTGCGAAATCCCCGCTAGGTCAGCTAGCTTCTTTTGAGACATTTTTTTCTCTTTCCTTAAAGACTTAAGAAGTTCTCCACTTATATTTTCAGACATGAAAAAAGCACCTCCCATGAGATGCTTTCATCATACGCTGACGGTTAAAAACCTTCAAGGAAAAATATTCCGTTTTTGACAATTTTTTTTGATCCGTGACAACCGTATGACAGTTTAAACTTTTTTAAACGGGTAAATCACGAATTTTACGCTACTCGAAAAGATTGATTTAATAGGGTTTTCCGTTGAAAACAAGCTATTTCGCGTTATCCTGGTCGTCCATTTTCAAAACCGCCATGAAGGCTTCTTGTGGGACTTCCACGGAACCAATTTGTTTCATCCGTTTCTTTCCTTCTTTTTGTTTTTCTAAGAGTTTGCGTTTACGGGAAACATCCCCGCCGTAACATTTAGCTAAGACGTTTTTCCGTAAAGCTTTGATATCAGTTCGAGCTACGATTTTTGTACCGATTGCAGCTTGGATTGGCACTTCGAATTGTTGGCGTGGGATCAAAGCTTTTAATTTTTCAACGATAGCCCGGCCACGTTCTTGGGCGAACTCACGGTGCACGATGAAGCTCAAGGCATCGACTTTTTCGGCGTTTAATAAAATATCCATCTTCACTAAACGGCTTTCGCGATAGCCAGACATTTCATAATCTAGTGATGCATAGCCTTTAGTGCTGGATTTTAATTTATCGAAGAAGTCGAACACGATTTCTGATAATGGGATCTCATAAATCACATTGACCCGATAATCATCTAAATAATCCATCGTCACAAATTCGCCGCGCTTGCGTTGGGATAATTCCATTACCGCACCAACGAAATCATTTGGCACCATGATATTAGCTTTGACATAAGGCTCTTCAACACTTTGGATCGTGGAAGGATCAGGAAATTCAGCTGGATTATCCACTACGATCTGCGTGCCATCGGTTAAATTGACGTGGTAAATTACCGATGGCGCGGTCGTGATGAGTTCTAAATTAAATTCCCGTTCTAATCGTTCTTGGACGACATCCATGTGCAATAGACCTAAGAAGCCGCAACGGAAGCCAAAACCTAATGCTTGTGAGGTTTCTGGTTCAAATTGCAATGCCGCATCATTTAATTGTAATTTTTCTAACGCTTCCCGTAACTCATTGTATTTTGACGTGTCGATCGGATACAGACCGCAATAAACCATGGGATTCATTTTCCGATAGCCCGGTAAAGCTTCTTTTGCTGGATTGTTGGCTAAGGTCACGGTGTCCCCGACCCGCGTGTCTTGGACGGATTTGATGCTGGCTGTGATGTAGCCGACATCTCCCACCATCAAATAATCGCGCTTGATCGCTTTAGGCGAGAAAACGCCGACTTCGGTCACTTCAAATTTTTTCCCGTTACTCATCAGTTCGATCGTATCACCGGGACGCACGACACCATCGTGAATCCGGACGTTTAGCACCACACCGCGATAACTGTCATAGATCGAGTCGAAGATCAACGCTTTGAGCGGTGCTTCGAGATCGCCTTGAGGTGCGGGAACTTTAGCCACGATCTGTTCTAAGATCTCGGCGATCCCGATTCCAGTTTTCGCACTAGCTAAAACGGCATCATCAGCGTCGATCCCGATCACGTCTTCGATTTCTTGGCGAACCCGTTCTGGATCAGCCGCGGGAAGATCGATTTTATTGATGACAGGCAAAATTTCTAAATCATTGTCAACTGCTAAATAAACGTTGGCCAATGTTTGTGCTTCGATCCCTTGGGCTGCATCGACAACTAAAATCGCGCCTTCACAGGCAGCTAAACTACGAGAGACTTCATAGGTGAAATCCACGTGTCCTGGAGTATCGATCAAGTGGAAAATATAGCGTTTGCCATCGTTAGCATCATAATGTAATTCAACTGCATTTAATTTAATCGTGATTCCGCGTTCGCGTTCAAGATCCATCGAGTCTAACAATTGATCTTGCATTTCCCGGGAACTAACGGTATTGGTTTGTTCTAAGATCCGATCGGCCAAGGTTGATTTTCCGTGGTCGATATGGGCGATGATGGAAAAATTGCGGATCTGGGTCTGTCTTTTTTTCATTTCATCCATACTCATACGTGTTCCTCATTTCTTTTAATCAGCACTTTCAATTATACCAACGAATGCCGGATAAAAAAAGTCTTTTCGTACTTTGGTGAGCTGGCCGTCGAAAAAAAAACAAGCTTTTGCTATACTTGAGTTGTATTCTAAAATTGGAGATGAAAAAATGGACAATGATCTGCGAAGTCAACTGGTCTTAAAACAAGTTGGCGAAGAACATTTATATCAATATGACGAGCTGCTGAGTTATGTCTTTCAAGTGACCGAATCTGATATCGAAAGCAGCGGTTACGAAAATAAACGTGAGATGGTGCGGGCTAAAAAACCGGTCTTGGAACAATCAAAAGTTTTCGGTTGGTTCCATGATGATAAATTGATCTCCCAAATCGCGATTTATCCGTGTGAAGTCAACATCCACGGCAAACTTTTTCAAATGGGCGGCGTGACAGGTGTCGGAACTTATCCTGAGTATGCCAATCACGGGCTGATGAAAGAGTTGATCAAACTGGCGTTAGTCGAGATGCGGGAAGATCAGCAGTGGATCTCTTATCTCTACCCTTACAACATCCCTTACTATCGGCGAAAGGGTTGGGAGATCATGTCTGATAAATTAAGTTTCAAAGTCAAAGACACGCAACTGCCAAAACAAGTCGAGGTGCCGGGGATCGTGGAACGCAAAGATGTCGACGATCCGGATGTCTATCGCGTCTATAATCAATTTGCGTTAGAAAATCACGGCGCGATGATCCGTAAAGAATTGAATTGGGAAGAATATTGGCGCTTTGAAAATGAAGAAGAACGGATTGCGGCGATTTATTATGATCAAGACAAAAAGCCGACTGGTGTGATGTTTTATTGGATCTCCGATGAAGTCTTCCACATCAAAGAGATGTTTTATTTGAATCAAGAAGCGCGCAATGGATTATGGAATTTTATCAGCGCGCATTTTTCGATGGTCTACTGGGTCAAAGGCGATATTTTTAAAAATGAGCCGCTCTCCTTCTTACTCGATGACAGTGAGATCAAAGAGACGATCGCACCCTTTTTCATGGCTCGGATCGTGGATGTCAAACGCTTTTTACAAGAATATCCCTTCATCAAGCCGACAGAAGATTTTTATTTCGAGGTAAGTGATCCGGTGGCCGAATGGAACAATGGGATCTTTGCTTTGCACTGGGATGAAAATGAGAACTTGCAGATCACCGATCAACCGCAAGGCAAGCGAGTCAAACTTTCGATCCAAACATTGACTTGCCTGTTGATGAATTACCGGAGGGCTTCTTATTTAGCACGAATCGAACGTTTGACTGCCGACAAAAAAACGATCCAATTGCTGGAAGCAACACTGCCTGACATGGAAGCTTATTTCAGTGATTATTTTTAAACACGTGAGCAAAAAGTTTTGCTCGTCAGGCTTTAGCTAGCAGTTGTTGCCTTAAACGCAACTGTCAGCTGTCTTAACTAGAAAAGAGGAAATAAAATGAAAATTTATTTTGCAGCGCCGTTATTTGCTCAAAGTGATCTGCGTTATAATGCGTACTTAGCTGAAAAGATCCGCGCACTTGATCCTGCGTTAGATCTTTACGTCCCACAAGAAAATGCAGCGATCAATGACAAACAAGCCTATGCCGATAGTAAGATGATCGCTCAAGCCGACACGAATGAAGTCCTCGCTAGCGAATTGATGATCGCCCTATTAGATGGCTTAGTGATCGATCCTGGGGTCGCTTCAGAGATCGGTGTCGCTTATGCGAAAAACATCCCGGTGATTGCACTTTACACCGATTCGCGGCAACAAGGCAGTGACAATAAACAAAAAATCACTGCGTTACAGACGCCTGCGGAAAATCAGTTTCACTATTTGAATCTCTACACCGTAGGGCTAGTCAAATTAAACGGCACGGTCACTACCAATGAAAACGAACTTTTAGCGGCACTCAGTCGCTTTGTAGAAAGCAGGAACGTTCATGACTTATAAAAAAGTGCAGACTGGCTTGATCGCATTTGGTCTCGTCTGTCTTGCCTATAATATTTTTGAATTTGCCACCGCGAAATATTCCACGAAACAAGGAATCATCTTTATCGTCGAATGTTTGGCGGGAATCGCGTTGATTTTTTTACCGCAACTGGTCAAAAAAATCTTTAAACTGATCATCCCAGCCAATATCGTTTATTTTTATTGGTTTTTCTTAGTGATCTCCGTTTTCTTAGGAACCTCGTTGCATATGATCTCGATCATTTCATTTTGGGATAAGATCTTGCATGCGGTCAGTCCGATGGTGCTCACAGCATTAGGTTATGGCTTGATCGGCTTGTTCATGAAAGACGCTTCGATCCCTAAGACTTCACCGTGGCTCTTCTTATTGTTCGGTTTTGCTTTTGCCGGCTTGTGCGGCGTCTTTTGGGAATTTTGGGAATTCATCTGCGATTCGTTAGGCGATATGAACTTGCAACGTTATGCGACTTCAGCTGGGAAAGCATTAGTCGGACGTGCGGCGTTGATGGATACGATGGGAGATTTGTTCACCAATACGATCGGCGCTCTAGTAATGGGGATTTTTGCCGGCATCGGTGCAAAAGGCAAACCCGCTTACTTTGAAAGTTATCGTTTAAAGTCACTTCGCACAAAAAATAAGTAAGCTAAAGCAACTCTTTTTCACTGATTTATAGCCAGCTAACTGGTCATAAAAAAACGAGTAGCTTCTCAGCTGAGAAGCTACTTCTGATTTATCAAAAATACTTAAACAAAAAATCGTAATCAAAATCTTTTTCAAGATTTTGATTACGATTTTTTAACTTTTGAGGCTATTTAAGGGTTTTGTCCCAGCCTCTTTTTTTTTAGTTCAGAGCAAATTGAAAATCTAAATTCAACTTGAGTGATTTCGTTTGTTGATAATCACCGAAGTATTGACCTTGCAATTGAAATTTAGCTTGCTGGTTTGTCGTAATTTGGGTCAATGATTCTGTCGACATAGATTCAATTAAACTGATTTGCTTTTGACCACTCACTAATTGTAATTTAGCAGCGGTTTGTTTAGCAGCAGGATCAGCTTTTCCTGCCAACAGCTGGATTTTTTGTGGATTGTCTTCGATTGAAAGTCCTGTCAGCGCTACTTGCAGCGGGCGCGGACTCAGATTTTCAATCGTATACTCCGGTGATTGGACTTTGCCATCATTGACATCGGTTGTACCAAACACGATTTCTTTTGGTAGTTTAAGATCGATCAAGCGATCATTTGTTTCAACTTCGAATGGAACTTCATACACTTTAGTCACCCATTTACCACTCATTAGTTTTTGAGCAACTTCGATCTTGCCTTTCGTTTCACCCACTTGATTTGTTTTTGGAAACTCAGTGAAACGTCGAATCACGATATTCGTTTTTGACACATCAAGGTATTGCTTGATGTTTGCTGTTAATTCTTTTTCTGTCATCCCTTGTTGGATCAGTTGTTTTTTGGGTTCTAACTGGTTGATTGTTAACAGTTGAAAGCCTTTAGTCGTTATTTCGTAGTAGACTTCTTGACGGCCTTGGTTGTAACTTTTCTTTTGCTCTTGTTCATATAACCAATTTTTTGCTGGCTCTTCTTGCCAAGCACGGATCACATCGCCATAAGCTACTGGCTGTTCCCGCTGCTTTCCGAATCGATCAAGCGCTGTTTGTTTACGATCATCCCCATTTGCGATCACTGTATAATCACCAACTCCAGCATCGGTCACTTGCAACTCATGGTGCTTATTCATCGTAAACTGATCCAGGCGCCAATATTGTTCATTCGGAAAATGACTATGGATCTGTGCATTGTCAAAGTTAATACCACTTGTTGCACGTAAAGAAGGAGTAGCTCCATGATGCAACGTGAAAGCCCCCGCCACTCGACCATTCCCGCCTAGATCATAGCAACCAAAAACGATACTATTGCCCCACAATACTTGGTAGTCAGCTTCTAGCTTTTGTTGATAACCAGTTTTTTTATGGGTTACGACAAGTTCAATTGTTTTTTTGCCGATTGAATCGGCATCAAGCAAACCGTTTACTTTTGCTTCGTAATCAGCTGGACTCACTACTTGATCATTATATTTAACCGCTTTGATCCAATCAGCAGTGGTAAATTTTTTTTGACCTAATGGAAAAGAAGGGGTTTTAGTTTCAACTTCTAAGCGGTCGATTTGAAAAGGTACCGAATATTTTTTCCGGATTTTTTTGCCGCTTGGGCTCGTCTCTTCGACTTCTAACACTCCAGTGGTCTCGCCAGCTTGATCCGTTTTGGGATAGCTGACAAATCGTTTCACTTTCAGTGCCGGTAAAGCGGAAAGATCTAAAAATTCCGCACAGCGACGATCAAGTTCAGCCGTCGTCGTCCCTTTCAAAAGTGCTTGTTTTTTAGGTTGAGCTAAGTTGATCGTTAACTTTTGCAAACCATTGGGAGTTAATTCATAATACGCATCTCTTTGACCTTTCGTTTCTAAAACCAGTTGCTCATTACGCGAAACCCAAGTGTTCTTCCCGTAAAAATTCGAACTGGAGACTGCCTGTTTGTGGGCGGTAGCTACTAGCACTTGTCCATATTCCAACTGATCGCCTCGCTCGGTTAACTTCCGATTCCAATCATTCATTAAGCTTATAGCTGGTTGATTGACCGTATTATAGCCTAGCATCAGCACTTCTTCATCAGTATCGCTTCGTCGAATACTAATGTCTGGTCGTGATCCAAGTTTATTTCCAGTGGTCAGTCCATTTGCCTCGGTTGCCCGCAAGATCGGTTTTTGTTTTTCCGTTAAAAGTGAAACAGCAGCGACCGTTTGAGTTAAACCGTCATTTTTGAAGAGTAAGGTATGTCCCCAGACAATTTGATACTTGGCTTGAGTGAAGACCTGCTCACCACCATTTAGCGTGATTTCTAATTCTATTGGATATGTCCCCAGCTTTTGAGCGGTAAGGGATTGTTTCAAGACGACTTGATACGTATCTTTTGCGACAGCTTGACCGTTGACCGTAATTTTTTTAATAAACTGTTTCGGATCAGGTTTAGAAAGTTCACTGCCCAATGGAAAAGCTACTGTTTCAGTCTCGACTTTTACTTCTCGCGTTTCAAATGGAACCGTGTAGTCATAAGTGTATTTTTTACCAGTTTGACCAACTTCTGCCACGCGGATCACAGCTTCACTTTTCCCATACCCATTCAGTTTAGGGAATTGGATAAATTTTTCAACTTTTAATTGCGGATACGCTTTGGTGTCGATAAATTCAGCAACTCGTTTTTGTAAGTCTGCTTCACTGGTACCAGCTGCGACTTGTTGCAGCTGAGGCGTTAAACGATTCAATGAGAGTAACTGAAATCCTTGCGGTGTCAATTCATAATAGACTTGTTTAAATCCCTTGGCTTCTTGAACCAATTTTTCGTTACGACTGACCCACGTTTGTTTGTCAGTTATGATTTCACTTGCAACAGCATGACGTCTGATCTCAACTCCAACGACATCACCAAAGCGGATCTGAGTATCTTTGTTACGAAAATCCTTTTCAAACTGTTGACGTAATTGAGCCGGCGATTGATTGACCGTGTGATAGCCGATGTTAAATTTTGGTTGTTGTAAATGAGTATCATAGAAAGTCAATGTTGGCCGGCTATTCAAACTGGTTTGTTGACGCAAACCTGTTCCTTGGACAGCGGTTAAATGCGGCCGACCACGATTCAACATGCTAATCACTAGATCATTTGGCATGCCCTGTTCATGAATCGCGATCGTGTGACCATATTTTACCGTCACAGGAACAGTTAAATTAGCAGTAAATTGTTGGTATTGAAGAGCTATTTTAACTTTTTGTGTCCCATAAAGTGAAAGATCTAATGAACTGAGTAATTTAACCGTATAATCGGTAACCGGCTTGCCATAGCACCGGACATTTTTAACAAATTTTTTCAACTGACCAGCGGGTAGTTCAGCACCCAGCAAAAACTCCTGTGGTTGTGGCTCAGCTTCTAGGAGTAATGTTTGATCCGCAGCAACAGTGTACTTACCTTTTGTGGCGACTTTTTCCCCACTGCTTAACGTGATTTCCAAATCAGTCGAATACGCCCCTAGTTGCTTAGCTGCCAAAGGGTGCTTCATCGTAACACGGTAAGTGTCTTTTGCAACCGCTTGTCCATTGATCGTAACTTGTTTGATAAACTTTTTCGGATCATGTTTAGCAAGATCACTCCCTAATGGAAAAGCTAACGTCTCAGTTTCGACTTTTACTTCCCGTGTTTCAAATGGTACTCTGTAATCATAAGTAAATTTTTTTCCTGTACGACCGATTTCTGAAACACGGATTACAGCTTCACTTTTTCCATAGCCGGTTAGTTTGGGAAATCGAGTGAATTTTTCGACTTTTAACTGCGGATATGCTTTCGTATTGATGAATTTTGCGACCTGATTTTGTAGTTTGGCTTCACTTGTACCGGCTGCTACTTGGTGGTTTTTAGTCGTTAAACGATTTAATGAGAGTAAATGAAATCCTTGTGGTGTCAGTTCATAATAGACTTGCTGGAGCCCTTTTGCTTCTTGAACTAGTCTTTCATTACGGCTGACCCACGTCTGCTTGTCAGTCACAACTTCATTTGAAGCATTGCGATTTCTGACGTCAATCCCTACCACATCACCAAAACGAATCTGAGCTGCTTTATTACGAAAAGCTGTTTCAAATTGTTGACGTAATCGAGCGGGTGACTGATTAACTGTACCATAAGCGATGTTAAATTTTGGGTGTTGCAGATGTGTATCATAAAAATTTAAAGTTGGGCGACTGTTCAAATTAGGTTTATTTCGTAAACCAGTTCCTAGAACCGCAGTTAAGTGTGGCCGACCGCGATCCAACATACTAATCGCTAAATCATTCGGCATGCCCTGTTCATGGATAGCGATTGTGTGACCATATTTAACTGTCACAGGAACCGTCAAATTAGCGGTAAAGTGTTGATATTGAACTGCTACTTCCGCCTTTTGCGTCCCATAAAGCGAAAGATCTAATGGACCGATTAATTTGACCGTGTAGTCGGTGACTGGTTTGCCATAGCACCGTACATTTTTAACAAATTTTTTCAACTGGCCAACGGGTAATTCAGCGCCCATCAAAAACTCCTGTGGCTGTGCTTCAGCTTCTAATATTAATGTTGTGACTTTGATTCTCGCTTGTTTCTGAATCTTTTCTTTGTCCGCCTCCCCTACTTCGAACCTTTCGATCTCATCGGTTTGGGGATCATCGATCGACTCCCACTCTGGTTCATCAAAATCAACTGGCTCGCGAGTCGAATCATCGTCAGCAACTTCTTCTAGCTCTTCTGTAACCGATTCTTCGGTCTTTTCCGTAACTGACTCCGCTGTCTTTTCTGCGACTGCTTCAGGTGTTGGTTGAACTTCTTGTTCTACTGGTTCGCTGTGATCATCTGTTTGAGGTTCAGGCGTTTTCGTATCCACCACTTCAACGGGGATCTCTAGAGTCTGGGTTGCCGTTTCATCACCGTAAACTACCTGAACTGTTTTAGCACCCAACACATCGGGCGTTGGAAAATCATAACTTTTGACTTGTACCGCACCCATCTGGTCATGTGCTGTTACATACTCTAAATAATTTAACTGTTGCGGATCAAATTGACCAAGCTCAAAGCGTTGGGGCTGTTCTTTAGCCGTTAGTGACAAGGCTTGCGGCGGTTGTGGAACGGAAAACGTCACAGAAGTCGTATCCACGACACGCGTATCCTGTATTTTTCCATGAGGTTGATCATCCCCTGTTGGACTCTTAGTGAAACACTCTAAATCATAATTTACCTGCCAATGAAAAGTCAGGGTAACAGTTTGCACTTGCCCGCGTCCGCGCGTCATGATGAGCTGATCGTCTACTAATTTAACGGCCACTGTTTCAGGATCACTTGATTGAACTTCCCGCACGCTGAAAAACACTTCGCCTGAGTAGACAAAGGATTCAGATTGAACGTGATCCAACTGTGTACGTTTTGTCCAAAGTGTTTTTTTGAGCTCCGTACCGACTCGCTGGCTCAAGCTTTCTGTTTGTAGTTCATTGGTCCAGTTATCCCGTTCTGGTTTATTGGCTTTAGCAACAGCTGCAACGGGATCAAGTGTAGCTGCCGGTGTTGGCGTTGTCTCAGCCAATGCTCCGATCGGTTGGAACAACCCAGGATTTGCTCCTAAAAGCAAGCCTCCAATCGACAGCAAGCAGAGTAATTTTTTCATCAATTTGCTCCTTTCCTGACAAAAAAATTCCCCGCCAACCTTCAAGCAACGGGGAACGACTGACTAATTTGTAGCTTGGAACGACAACAAGAATTCATACTCAGGTTTAATCGTTTTATCAAATTGGAAAT
Organism: Enterococcus sp. CSURQ0835; assembly: GCF_902706605.1. GTDB lineage: Bacteria > Bacillota > Bacilli > Lactobacillales > Enterococcaceae > Enterococcus_A. The sequence goes on from NZ_CACSLH010000021.1 coordinate 28,397, forward strand.
TCGGTCCGGCATTCCCAGTTAACGTAAACGTAGCTTCTTCATCTTTATTTTTCAGGTCAGCTAACATCACTGGCTGTGTTGGATTTTTTGGATCTACCAGAGGATATTCTTTTCCATGAACTCTGGCATTTAAAGTCAACTCTTTCAATTCATCCGCATGGAGTCCTGGTTTGACTTCATTGATCATGATCTTAACACCTTTTTTCGAAAGGTTTTTAACTTTGTACAGTGGTGAAATGATTTGATTATTCGTCGCATCCGTTTGCCCAAACAAGATCTTCGCTGGTACTTCAACATCAACCCAGTATTTTGGATCAATCGGATTTGGCCCTGGATCAGGATCATTTGGATCCCATTTTTTGAAGACGCCTTCTGCTGGAACGACACCATCTGTCTTACCTTGAATCTCTTGCTGTGAACTATTGGGGTCAGGTACGCCACCTGTCCAAGCATGACCTGTTTGAGCAGCTAAACTTAAAGCGCCTAAACTTAATACAGCCGAGAAAATAATTTTTTTATTCATCATCTGATTCTCCTTTTCGATTATGGCTTGACGAGTAGTTGGCCGGCGATCGTTGATTTGCCTACGACTTTTTGATTAGAATCTAAAAATTCGATTCGACTGCGTGTTTTGTAATTTCCACTGGTCAAGGTCTTTTTCAATTGGCCTTCTAATACGTAATGTTTTGGTCGAATGATACCAGAATGGTAGATCAGTTCTCCTGTCTTGACCAAATACGTTTTGACCCGCATCGCATGCTCATTGGCTGGCGGATTTTGGATATGGACTTTACCGACCTTTTGACCAGCTTGCCATTCCATCTGCGTGTTCAGCGTGAGCCGGACGTAATTTTTATCGGCTTCTTTTTGCATATACTTCAACAATTCATCATCGGTCATTTTTTTAATAAATGAGCTGTCCGCTTTATCCGAATTGACTAGTGTTTGCGGTGTCCGATAAAAAAACACGTACGCTGCGATCAAACTAATGAGTAATAACAATAAAACTAGCAAGATCATTCGCTTTTTTTCAGTTTCTTTTTCGTACAAATCAATCCTCCCCTTTCAACTTAATTCCAACCAGTTTTAGCAAATGTGTGGATGCAATTCATTTACTTGCATCTTTCACACTGTTATACTAACATCGAGTTTGACGAGCAACAATTCCACTTTATGTCCAAGCAGAACCAGTTTTTGGAAAAATAGTGAGGAGGGAGCTTATGCTGATCCCAGATTCGAAGCGAAAAGAATTAAATATTTTATTCACCATCATCCACGAAGAAACCCAGTCATTACAGTATTTAGCTCAATTGCAAGCGGTTTCGAAAAGAACTGTCAAAGAAGATTTAGCCAAATTAAATGAGACGGCTGATCAGCTGCTAGGTATCGACTCTTTAATCACAGCGAATCATCGTGGCGATATCACGATTAATAAAAAACATAAAAAACAAGCTTTGCTGTATTTTTATCAAATCAAATTACACTATTTTGAAGATTCACCTAAATTTCGTCTACTCTTACAGTTGATCATTCAATACCAAGTATCAAAAGACGATTTGTTAGACAAGTTATTTATTTCTGATTCGTACCTCTACAAATTAGTTCGACAATTAAATACCGACTTGAAACCTTACGCGATTTTCGTGGCCAACGATCGCGATGGGTATCGTTTAGCCGGCGATGAGATTTCGTTGCGTTTATTTGCCTATGTGATTTTGACCGATACCTATCAAGGGATGAAATGGCCATTTCCGCAATTGAGTTTAGCCGAACTAGAACGCCGAATCCCCAATGACTTGCTGACTCATGCGCACACTCGCTCCAACAATAAGAAACATTATTTGTTCTTACTGTATATGATCATTGAAGTCCGCTTTGAAGGCCAACGCTATTTAATGCCACCTGAAACGCCTGATCTGTCGACTTTTATGGAACAATTCGAAACTAACCTTGATGTCGGCTATTTATTTTATGAAAATTTCTTACCTAAGATCCCGGAAATAGCATTAAAAACCGAGATCACTTTCTTTAATTTTCTAGGCCGGATCTTTGTGGCTGATTTGATCCCCGCTAGTGCGCAACTCACGATGGGGCAAAAACTAATGCGCAGTGAAAATCCCCTCAGTCAACAAATCACGCAAGGGTTGATTCGTTTGCAAAAAGAATTACCCTTACACCTTTCTCGTGAACAGCAAGCCAGCTACACCTACTATTTAGCGATCTTTTATGGTATGTTTTTGATTTTAGGTGAACGGACCGGGACTTATGCTCAATTGATGATCCCGCAACCGAATTTTTATCTAGAAACGGAAACCAAACGCCAGCAGCAGATCACTGCAGTCTTGACTGATTGTTTTAAAACGTCCCAACCCGATCGTGCTCCAGCGTTAGCACAGTTTTTAGCAAGCTTATTGGCTTCGCTTTTACGCAGTAACCGTACTTCAGCTTTGAAGATCTATGTCCATGTCGCCAAAGACTTTACCGCTTCTTACGTGATCAAAGAGCGCTTAGCCGCATTGTTTAATCCTAAGCAGATCGTTGTGACGACTGACTATGAACAAGCGCACTTGATCGTCACGGATAACTTGGAACGCGCTGAAAGTGGCAAGCGGATTTTTTATCTTGATTCGATCAACAATGAAACAGCTTGGCGCAAATTATGTTCTTTGATCAAAGATTTATGCTTGGAACAGTTACAGCAAAGCAATTAAAAAAATATGACATAAAAGCTAAAAAGCGAGCAGCAACCGAATCGGTTACTGCTCGCTTTTGTTAGTCTGACGATTTGAGTCAGCGACTTATTTATTGTAGATCTTTGGCCCTTTACGCATATTTTTGCGATCGTTTTTTGGATCGGCAAAATCTTTGGCCCGGCCGCCACCTTGTTTTTGCTTGATCAGCTCTAACATTTTAGCTTTTTGATCTTTTGCTTCAGTCATTTAATCCACCGCCTTTTTCAGTAGTGCCACGGCTTCCACATGGGTCGTTTGTGGGAAAAGATCCACTGGTTGAATCTTTTCAGTCGTGTAGCCCAATTCTTGATAAAGTTTCAAATCACGCGCTAATGTCGCTGGGTTGCATGAGATATAAATGATTTTTTCCGGGGTAACTTCCACCGAAGCAGTGATAAAACTTTCTGCTAACCCTTTGCGCGGTGGGTCAACGACGATCACATCGGCTTTGATCCCGACTTTGTTCCAGCGTGGCATAACGATCTCCGCTTTGCCGACTTCAAATGTCGCGTTTTCGACGTGGTTGCGTTCCGCATTTTGTTGCGCGTCAGCAACAGCTGATTTCACGACATCCATTCCGTACACATGTTTGACCTGATCCGCTAGTGAAAGCGCGATCGTCCCGATACCGCTATATGCGTCGATCACGACATTCTCTTTCGTCAGCTTCGCAAAATCAATCGCTGTTTGGTATAATTTTTCAGCTTGTTCGGTATTGATCTGATAAAAAGATTCGGCTGAAATTTGGTACGTTTTGCCTAATAATTGATCTTCAATCGTCTCTTTACCAGCTAATTTTTTCGTAACTTTGCCTAAGATGACATTCGTTTTTTCAGGATTGACATTTTGCATCACGGAAACGACTTCCGGTAATGCTTTTTGAATTTCTTTAGCGATCTCTTCGCCTTTGAAGAATTTTTCCGTCCGGGTCACGAGTACGACCATCATCTCATGGGAATAATGTCCTCGTCGCACGATCAAATGACGTAATAAGCCAGTATTATCTACTTCGTTATACGTCTTGAGATTAAAGCGCCGTAAAATATCACGGATCACGATGATCGCCTGATCGATCGCAGGATCTTGGATCAAATAATTTTCGATAGGAAGCAGATCATGGGAATTTTTCCGATAAAAACCGGTCATGATCTCACCGTTGACTCGTCGTACAGGAATTTGGGCTTTGTTCCGATAACCGATCGGATCAGCCATCCCGATCGTAGGCAATACCGGAACGTCGGGCAGTTGCGCGACTTTTTGCATCACTTTTTCAACTTGCGTTTGCTTGAAAGCCAATTGTTTAGCGTACGTCAAATGACTCAACGGCGCAATGCCGCTTCGCAACAAATTTTGATCCGCACTCGGTACTCGATCAGGACTTTCTTTCAATAACTTCAAGACTTTACCATAGCCAAATTTTTTGCCGACTTTCACGACTAAAACTTCCGCTTCTTCACCTGGTAATGCATTTTCGATAAACAACGGGAAACGTTCGATGTGGGCGACCCCTAGACCTTCATAAGTCAAATCATCGATCGTGACCGTTACTGTTTGATTTTTTTCTAATTGCGTCATGTTATTCTCCTTTATCCTACTTGAGTCATTTTAGTCAACTCGAACGAAAAAAGCAAATGCTTTCGCGATCAATGGCGGAAATCTTAAATTCTGACTTACCAAACAGCCAACTATCTTCTCTAAGAAAAGCTGACCGAACCGATCAGCTCGCGAACATTTTATAATCTTTTAGGCTGTAAAAAAATCGCGAGTCCGCCTGATGACGCGACTCGCGATTAAAACCTAAAGACCATGGCAACTTTTTAACTATGAAAAAATTACTTTGGCTTTAGCTGTTTATTCTTCTTCATCTTCATCATTTAAGCGTTCGACTTCTTTAACAAATTCGATCCCGGCTTCTTTTTCTTCTAGTTCAATGCCTAAGATCGCATCATCTGAGATCTCATCGGTGTTGGCGAAAAATTCGATGTGCTGGTGCAGATTTTCAAACCGCATCGGCGCATCGCCACCGTATTCGCCATCTAAATTGATCATCATTTTTTTCTTCGGATCGACTGGTGCTGCTTCTAAAAAGTTCGTTTTGACGTATAAAACGCGCGGATCATTCACGTGTTTACCGCCATTTAAGACAAGCGAGATCAAATGGACGATCTCAAATAGATTGGCCGTCTTCACGACGATCAATGAAAACTTTCCATCGTCTAATTTCGCGTCTGGCACGATCGATTCAAAACCGCCGACTGAATTGGTCAAGCCTAAGAAAAACATCGACGCGTTACCTTCGAATTCACCGCCTTCATATTTCAACCGCATCTTGATCGGTTTGACCCGCGGCAGCATCTCCGCCCCTTTAGCTAAATACGCTAAATAGCCGAAAATACTTTTTAATTCAGAAGGCACATCATAGGTCAGCTCCGTTAAATAACCGCCGGCTGCGATGTTGATGAAATACGTCTCTTGCGCTTTCCCGATATCCATCTTGACTGTTTGCTGCTTTTGGATCACTTGGGCGGCAGCTTTAACGTTACTGCGAGGGATCTTCAACGCGCGGGCATAGTCATTAGTAGTCCCAGCTGGAATAATCGCCATCTTCGGCCGTTTGGCTAATGGCGCGATTCCATTGACAACTTCATTGATGGTCCCATCACCGCCTGCAGCTACGATCAAATCAAAACCGGCTAGCGCCGCCCGTCGTGCTTCATTTTTTGCCGAATCGGGAGCTGGCGTCGTGGCAAAGGCACTGGTTTCAAAACCAGCGCCTTCGATCGCGATCAAAATATCTGCCAAATTATTCTTTAAGATCTCTTTGCCAGAAGTTGGGTTATAGATTAAGCGTGCTTTTTTCACCATCTAGCTCCAGCTCCTTTTAACGTTTCGCTAATTCTGCTTGTAAAAGTTTATTGACGACCCCAGGATTCGCTTTCCCTTTAGTCGCTTTCATGATCTGACCGACTAAGAAGCCGACTGCCCGATCTTTTCCGTTTTTGAAATCATTGACGGATTGTTCATTTTGATCTAAGACATCATTGATCAGTGGCAACAATTGCGCTGGATCAGAAAGTTGAACTAAGCCTTTTTTCTCAACGACTTCTTTAGCGTCGCCGCCATTTGTAATCAATTCACGGAAAACTTTTTTCGCGATCTTCGAGCTGATCGTGCCATCATTGATCAATTTGATCATGCCGGCTAAATTATCCGAAGTCAATTTCGTTTCAGCCAGTTCTAATTTCTCGCTGTTCAAATAAGCAGAAACTTCTCCCATCAACCAGTTAGAAGCTTGTTTTGCATCGGCTCCTTTGGCTAATGTATCTTCAAAGAAATCAGACATTTCTTTACTCAACGTCAAGACCATCGCATCATATTCTGGTAAGCCTAATTCACTTACATAACGCGTCCGACGAGAAGCTGGCAACTCTGGTAAACTGGCGCGCATTTTTTCGACCCATTCATCATCGATCACAAAATGCGGAATATCTGGTTCTGGGAAATAACGATAATCACTTGAACCTTCTTTGACCCGCATCAAGACCGTTTTATTCGTTCCTTCATCATAGCGCCGCGTTTCTTGTTGGATCTCGCCGCCAGATAATAAAACTTTCGTTTGACGTTGGACTTCAAAAGCCAAGCCTTTTTTAACGAAGCTCAATGAGTTCAAGTTTTTCAATTCGGTTTTCGTCCCGAATTTTTCTTGCCCATAAGGACGTAGTGAGATATTGGCATCACACCGCATCGAACCTTCTTCCATCTTCACATCGGAAACACCGGTGAACTGGATGATCGAGCGCAACGCTTCTAAGTAAGCATATGCTTCTTCTGGTGAACGCATGTCTGCTTCTGACACGATCTCGATCAGTGGTGTTCCTTGACGGTTTAGATCGACATATGAATAACCGCCGATACCGTGCATATTTTTCCCAGCATCTTCTTCTAAATGGACGCGTTCGATCCGAATTTTTTTCTTTTTACCGGCAACTTCGATCTCGATCCAGCCGTCATGTCCGATCGGTTCATCAAATTGTGAGATTTGGTAAGCTTTCGGATTATCTGGATAGAAATAGTTTTTACGGTCAAAGTGCATATTTTTCGCGACTTGACAATTTAACGCCAAGGCAGCTTTCATCCCAAATTCAACTGCTGATTCATTCATCACTGGTAACACACCAGGGTAACCCCAGTCGATGATATTGGTGTTCGTATTGGGTTCAGCCCCAAAGTGAGCAGGTGCGGGTGAAAAGATTTTAGAGTTGGTTTTTAACTCAACGTGGACTTCCAGCCCGATGATAGTTTCTAAGTTCATTAGTTATGCCCCCCTAAAATCACAGGTTTCATGTTTGCAAAACCAGTTGCTTGTTCAAACGCATAGGCTGCTTTATACATCGTATTTTCATCAAACCGTTTCCCGATGATTTGCAAGCCGACTGGTAAGCCTTCTGATAAGCCAGCTGGAACAGACATTCCTGGTAGACCCGCTAAGTTGACTGGGATCGTCAAGATGTCGTTCATGTACATCGTAATCGGATCATTGATATTTTCGCCGATTCCAAACGCAACAGTCGGCGTCGTTGGACCAATGATCAAATCATAGTCCGCAAAGATCTGATCAAAGTCTTGCATGATCAAAGTCCGCACTTGGCCAGCTTTTTTGAAGTAGGCATCGTAGTAGCCCGCTGAAAGTGAGAAGGTCCCTAACATGATCCGACGTTTGACTTCATCGCCAAAACCTTCTGTCCGTGAATTGACGTAAACATCTTCTAAGTTTTGCACGTTTTCCGAACGATAACCGTAACGAATCCCGTCAAAACGTTGTAAGTTGGAACTAGCTTCTGATGAGGCGATGATGTAATACACTTCCACCCCGTATTTTGAATGTGGTAAGCTGACTTCTTCAACAGTGGCACCAAGCGCTTTAAAGGTATCGACTGCTTTTAAGATCGCTGCTTTGACGCCTTCATCGACTCCTTCAGCTAAAAATTCTTTTGGCAATCCGATCTTCATGCCTTTGATATTGCCATCTAGTCCTGCCGCAAAATCTGGAACTGGTTGGCCAGCTGACGTGCCGTCTTTTGGATCATACCCGCTGATCGCGTTTAAAGCTAACGCATTATCTTTTACACTACGCGTAAAGGGTCCGATTTGATCCAATGATGAAGCAAATGCGATCAAACCAAAACGTGACACACGACCATACGTTGGTTTCATTCCGACTACTCCATTAAAGGCTGCTGGCTGACGAATACTCCCGCCGGTATCAGAACCTAAAGAAACCGGTACTTGCCCTGCCGCAACGGCTGCAGCCGAACCACCAGATGAACCACCAGGGACTTTGCTGTGATCCCAAGCATTTTTAGTTTTTTTGAAGTAAGACGTTTCCGTTGAACTCCCCATCGCAAATTCATCCATGTTGAGTTTGCCTACTGGGATCATATCAGAACTGTAAACTTTTTCCATGACAGTGGCATCATAGATCGGATTGAAATTTGATAAGATCTTCGAAGCCGCTGTTGTCAGCAAGCCTTTCGTCACGATGTTGTCTTTGATCCCGATCGGAATCCCAGCTAAGACATTAGCTTCATCGATCCCTTTTTCGTCGATTGCTTTAGCGATTGCTTGCGCGTTTGCTTCATTTAATGTAATAAAGGCACCTAATTCGTCTTCGGTGTCTTTGATGCGCGCTAAAATATCCGTTGTCAGATCAGCGGCGGTGATTTCTTTTGAAACTAATAATTCGTGTAACTCTTCGATTGATTTATCGTATAATTTTTCCATTACGCACCCGCCTCTCCGTTGTCGATGATGGCCGGAACTTTAATGAAGCCATCTTCACTTTCTGGAACGTTTTCCATCAATTCTTTTCGTGGCCAACCTGGTGCTGCTTCATCTTTTCGCATCACGTTGACTGCACTGAATACATTCGAGGTAAACGGTACGCCTTCTGTATCGACTTCGCCTAATTGTTCCACCATGTCAATGATCTCGCCTAATTGATCAGTGAAGCCGGCTAATTCATCTTCAGAAAAAGAAAGTTTCGCAAGTTTTGCAACGTGCTTGACTTGATCTTGATTGATTGCCATATTATCCCTACTTTCTACTATTCGTTCGTCGGTTTATTCTATCATATCTCTTTTAGAAATGAATATTTTTCTTGAAATTTTTTGAAAAATGAAACATTTAATTGAGTCGACGAGTGATCTCATTTATAATACTCGTTTTTAAATCGACTCGTCAACTCTCAGTCGTGAATATTTATCCAACTTGACTTGCCGCTAACGCATCGACCATTTGTTGTTCATCCCAAACTGTCACGCCTAACGTTTGCGCCTTCGTCAATTTACTACCGGCATCTTCGCCCGCAATCACGAGATCGGTTTTTTTCGAGACGCTACCGGTAACTTTTCCGCCGAGATTCTCGATTTTTTCTTTGGCTTCTTCTCGCGTATATTGATAAAGTTTGCCCGTCAAGACGATCGTTTTATCTTTGAAAGGAGACTCAACAGTGGCTAATTGACTCGTTCGTAAGCCTTTATAAGTCAAATTGACCCCGGCTGCTGCTAATTCTTGCACGAGTTCATGGACTTCTTCATTTTCAAAATACGTTACGACACTATCGGCAATCACATCGCCTAATGTATTTAAATTGACGATCTCAGCTTTCGTCGCGTGGCTCAAAGTTTCCAGATCACCAAAATGTTCTGCTAAAATCCGCGCCGCTTTTGCACCCACGTGGCGGATGCCTAAACCAAACAAGAGTCGTTCCACCGAATTTCCACGGCTAGCATCGATCGCTTGTAAAATATTTTCTGCTGCTTTGTCTTTGATCTTATCTAAGGTCAACAGTTGATCTTTGGTCAATTTATAGAGATCCGCCACATCGGCCACCAAGTGCTTGTCATACATTTGTGCTAAGACTCGTGGACCAAGACCGTCGATATTCATCGCGTTACGTGAAACGAAATGATTCAAACCTTCTTTGATCTGGGCAGGACATTTTGGATTGATGCAGCGCAATGCTACCTCTTCATCTAAATGGACCAGCTCGCTGTCACAAACAGGGCAATGAGTCGGGATCGGATACGGCGTGCTGTCTTTTGGCCGCGCGTCTAATACGACTTGCGCTACTTCGGGAATGATGTCACCGGCTTTATATACTAACACCGTATCCCCTAGCCGAATATCTTTGGCTTCGATGTAATCACTGTTGTGGAGACTCGCCCGACTAACTGTCGTCCCCGCTAAACGAACCGGTTCCATGATCGCTGTTGGAGTCACGACGCCAGTGCGGCCGATCGTCCATTCGATCTCCACTAAACGCGTCTGCACTTCTTCCGGCGGAAATTTATACGCCGTCGCCCAGCGTGGAGCTTTCACGGTAAAACCTAATTCGTCCTGTAAATCAAACTGATTGACTTTCACTACGATGCCGTCGATCTCATAATCCAACTGCGCTCGTTTTTCATGAAATGCTTCGATGTAGGCCCACACTTCATCGATCGTGTGACACACTTTGCGTTCAGCGTTGGTTTTAAAACCTAAACGTGCTAGCTCAGTCAATGCTTGATCTTGCGTCTGGGCTTCTAAAGGACCAAAATCAGCTAATGTGTATAAAAACGTGCTGAGATTACGTTTGGCAGTGATCTTTGAATCTAATTGACGCAAACTGCCAGCTGCCGCATTCCGAGGATTTGCAAAAACAGCTTGTCCCTCAGCTTCTCGTTTTTGATTCAACGCGACAAATGATTTTTTCGGCATGTAGCACTCGCCTCGCACTTCGATCGTTAAAGGTTCCGTTAATGTCAACGGGATCGATTTGACGGTCTTGAGGTTTTCGGTGATATTTTCACCGACTGTTCCGTCACCGCGGGTTGCCCCTTGAACGAAGCGGCCGTTCTCATACTTCAATGAAATCGACAATCCATCGATTTTCAACTCACAACAATAAGTGACTTGTTCGCCGACACTTTTTTTGACCCGCTGATCAAATGCGACTAACTCTTCACGGCTGAACACGTCATTCAAACTATACAGCGGAATATCATGGGTGACTTTTTCAAACCCCGCCAGCACTTTGCCGCCAACTCGTTGCGTCGGTGAATCGCTAGTGATCAGATCGGGATACGCTTCTTCTAGCTCCACTAGCTCTTGGTACAATTTATCATAGACATAATCTTCAACACTCGGCTGATCTTTCACATAATATTCATACGCATATTGATTCAGCTGGGCCCGTAATTGTGCGACCCGGCTTTCTGCTTGCTGTAAAGATTCCTCCATTGCCTGAACCTCCTAGACTTTTTCGATCGGTGCAAAAGCCGCCAACAATCGTTTGACTCCTTGACCGGGAAAGGCGATATCTAACTCAATGTCTTGCCCTGTTCCTGAAACCGAAACTACCGTACCGATGCCCCATTTTTTATGTTGCGCTTTGTCACCTGTCCGCCAAGCCGTCTTTTCACCACCGGTCGCCGTTTTAGCAGTTACCGGTGGCCGCGTCGCTTGAGCGTAACGCTGTTCTTTACGCGTCATCGGTTGCGTCGTTTGGCTAGTTGATTGAGTTGTCCGCGTTGCAAACGGCGAATTTTTTTGCGGCTGCATACCTGTTGGCGCCAATAACTCGTCATCGATCTCTTCAATAAAACGCGACGGCTGATTGTATTGGGTCTTCCCATAAAGCGTGCGGGAAAAGGCGTTCGTCAAATACAACTCTTCTTCGGCCCGAGTGATCCCCACATAAGCTAGCCGCCGTTCCTCTTCTAATTCAGCTTCTTCCATCAACGCGCGCGACAATGGGAAGAGATTTTCTTCCATCCCGACTAAAAAGACGACTGGAAATTCCAACCCTTTAGCTGCGTGAAGGGTCATCAACGTGACTTGCGCGCTCGTTTCTTGGTAATCATCCAAATCAGAAACCAATGCCAAATCATTTAAAAAGATCGCCAATTTTTCTTCTGGTGCCGCTTCTTCGTCTTGATTTTCAAACCGCTTGTCAAACTCTTGGGTAACGGAACGAAATTCTTCTAAGTTTTCCAGCCGTGATTCGGCTTCGATCGTCCGCTGATTTTTTAGATCTTGCAAATAACCACTTTTTTCTAAGACTTGATCCACTAATTCCGTCACTGACAAATACGGGATCATCTCTTGAAAATGTCCGATCATCATACCAAATTCCCCTAGCTGTTTGCCAGCTTTCCCGGAAATATTAGCTAAGTCAACATTTTCAGCCGCTTCTGTCATCGACCAATCATGCAGTTGCGCAAATGCCCGCAATTTTTCGACTGAGGCCGCACCGATTCCGCGTTTTGGAACATTGACGATCCGTTCAAAACTGACACCGTCCCGCGGATTATTGATGATATTCAAATAAGCGATGATGTCTTTGATCTCTTTTCGATCGTAGAACTTATGCCCGCCCACCATCGTATACGGAATATTCGATTTCACCAACGTATCTTCCACCATCCGCGATTGCGCATTCGTTCGATACAACACCGCAAAATCATTGAAGCTCCGATTTTTCTCATGGATCTCTTGTTGGATCACAGAAACGATAAACTGCGCCTCGGAACGTTCACTATCGCCGCGATAATACGTGATCTGCTTACCGTCAGTATTTTCCGTCCACAAATCTTTCGGCCGCCGATTGCTGTTGTTTTGGATCACTTGGTTTGCCGCCGCTAAGATTTTTTTCGTCGAACGATAATTTTGTTCTAACAAGATCACACTGGCATCGGGATAATCTTTTTCAAAATCTAAAATATTTTGCATATCCGCCCCGCGCCAACCATAAATACTTTGGTCCGCATCCCCTACGACACAGAGATTTTTAAACCGCGCCGCCAACAAATTGACTAACGTGTACTGGGCATGGTTCGTATCTTGGTACTCATCCACATGCAAATAATGAAATTTATTTTGGTAATAAGCTAACACTTCTGGCCGCTCAGAAAACAACCGGATCGTGTTCATGATCAAATCATCAAAATCCATACTTTGATTGTTTCGTAACGCTTTTTGATACGCATCATAACATTGTGCGGTCAACTGTTGGAAATAATCGCCTTGCAACTGCGCATAATCTTCCGGTGTCTGCAATTCATTTTTCGCATTGCTGATGTTGCCTAAGATCGCCCGGGGATTAAATTTTTTCGGATCGATATTCAGCTCTTTTAAGATCCGTTTCATCAAGGTCAACTGATCAGAACTATCTAAAATCGTAAAATTCCGATCATACCCAATTGCATCGACATCTCGCCGTAAGATCCGGACACACATCGAGTGAAACGTCGAGACCCAAACATCTTCACCGCCTTGACCTAAGATTCCATTGACCCGCTCTTTCATCTCGCGCGCGGCTTTATTCGTAAAGGTAATCGCTAAAATATTCCAAGGATTGACTTCTTTTTCTTCTATTAAATAAGCGATCCGGTGCGTCAAGACCCGCGTCTTTCCACTACCGGCTCCGGCCATGATAAGAAGTGGCCCTTCTGTATGTAACACTGCTTCTTGTTGTTTCGGATTTAATCCTTCGAGCAATTCTTGCTTGCGTGGCATGCAAAACGTCCTTTCATTTTTCGATCTTTCCTATTATAGCATCTCGCACGCGTTTGAACAGCCGAACAGCCAAAAATCCAAAGCGGTTTTTCCAAACGATCTTCAAACTTTTCTCGCTGCCAGTTTTGAATACCTTAAACTAATTCACCGGCTGACAAAGGACTGATTTCCCCTAGAAAAAAACTCGGCTTTTTCCATAAAAAAGTTCCCCAGCTTACCATTTTCGTGCTACATTATGTTAGTTGAAACCTTTTTTGGAGGCCAGGAAATGAAAAAAAAGAACCATGAGATCACCCGTTTGGATGATACGAAATTGATTTTTATTTTAAAAGGATTACTGATCGGTTTGTTATCTGGTACAGTCGTCAGTTTTTTTCGTTTAGCGATCGAAAAACTGATGGCCCAAACAGTTAAATTTTATCAGTGGTCCCACACTCACCCCAGTTATTTACTATTATGGGCAGTGCTCATGACTGTCATTGCTGTCATCTTAGCCCAACTGATCAAATCAGATCCAGACATCAAAGGCAGCGGGATCCCACAAGTCGAAGGCCAACTTCAAGGCGAGATCCACCAACGTTGGTTTTCCGTCTTATGGAAAAAATTCGTCGGTGGTGTCTTAGGAGTCGGCGCTGGTCTATTTTTAGGACGAGAAGGCCCCTCGATCCAACTGGGCGCGATGGTCGCACAAGGCTTTAGCGAAAAAACTCGCGCCAGTACTTCTGAAAGCAAGATCTTCTTATCCAGTGGCGCGGCCGCCGGGTTAGCCGCAGCTTTCAATGCACCAATCGCCGGCTTGATGTTTGTGATCGAAGAAGTCCACCACACCTTTTCTCCTTTGATGTGGCTGACCTCACTGACAGCGGCGATCGCGTCAAACCTCGTCTCACTGAATTTTTTCGGTTTGCGTCCTGTCTTATATGTCGAAAACGTTCCACAATTGCCATTGCATTTGTATGCCCCACTCGTTTTATTAGGTGTGATCTTGGGCATCTTAGGCTATGTCTATCAGGCCACCTTGCTTTCACTGCCTTATTGGTTTAGTAAAACAAAACTGCCAACCAATTTTTATTGCATCATTCCTTTTTTATTGATCATTCCGGTTGGCTACTTTTTCCCCCATTACTTAGGCGGTGGGAACCAGATCGTGATTGCATTAGGTCATGAATACTTTCCGTTTACCTTTTTGTGCGTGATCTTTTTACTGCGTTTTATTTTTTCGATGGTCTCATACGGCTCCAACTTACCTGGCGGGATCTTTTTACCGATCTTGACTTTAGGTGCGTTGATCGGCGCGATCTACGGGACGGCTTTACAACAACTGTTCGGCATGGACCCGATCTTTATCCGCGACTTTGCGATTTTTGCGATGGCTGGCTATTTCACCGCCATCGGAAAAGCCCCATTGACTGCGATCTTACTGGTCACTGAAATGGTGGGCAACATCACTCATTTGATGCCGTTAGCGGTCGTCTCGTTAGTCGCTTATGTCGTCAATGATATCTTAGGTGGCAATCCGATCTACGAATCACTGCTAGAACGACTGTTGAAACACAAAACTGTCACCATCAGCGGCAAAAAAACGATCATCGAATATCCCGTGACCGTCGAAAGTAATCTCGACAACGTGATGGTCCGCGATTTCAATTGGCCCAAAGAAATGATCCTCGTCTCATTGCGCCGCGGCACCAATGAGATCATCACCCACGGCGACACGGTCATGAAAGCCGGCGACATCTTGCAGATCTTGACCGATGAAGGCAGTGAGCGTACGATCCGTCAAAAGATCGGCCAAAAAGACAATGCTCCTACGGTGATGAAACAAGATAAAAAATAAACAACGAAAAAGCTATGAAAACGCGTTGCATTGCGATTTTCATAGCTTTTTACTTTGCCCTTTAACTAACTTCAGCACATCACTTTAATCAGCGGAACTCATTTCCTCTTCTACGACTTGGTCCAACACATCAGTCGTTTCCAAATTAACCGTTTCTAACACCACTTGTGACGGTTCCCTTGAAAAATCTGGGGTATTGTCACATTCTGTGGTCTCAGCATCACTTTCTTCTTTTGTTGCCTCTGCTCTTGGCTCTTCTTTTTTCGTTTCAGCTTTTGTAGTAGTTGGCTTTTTAGCTGATACTTCTGACTTAGCCGACTCTTTTTTAGCTGACTCCGTGTCGTCGCTACCTGCAATTTTTTCTTTTGCTGGCTGGTCAGCTTCCTCAGTTGAACGTTCTTCGACTTCTTTTGCTGAAGCGGTAGTCAATTCTTTTTTAGCATCGACCTGTGAGTCTTTTTCAGCCTCGTTTTCTGAATTTTTAACAGACTCCATTTCTGAATCTTTAGCAGCTTGATCGTCTGAAGACTCGCTTGAATCTTCAGTTGAAGCTGATTCGGAATGTGCTTTAGTTGATTCCTGGCTTTCTTCTGCTTCTTTTTCTTCTGCCGCGGCTTTTTCTTCTTCCGTCAAAATATCAACAATATTCAAATTGACTTCGACTACCTCAAGCCCGGTCATTTTTTTGACTTCCGTATACATGAGCTCGCGCAATTCGTCGGCCATCTTCGGCACATCCGTCCCATAATCGATGGCGATGTCTAGATCGGCCGCCACTTCTTTTTCTCCGACCTCGGTGTCGATCCCGCTGGTTGCTGCCTGTTCATCGCTGACTTTTTCAGCCACTTTGGCAAATAGACTGTCTGAAATATTCAACAGACCTTCCACTTGCTCGATCGTTTCTTTGATGATCTTTTGGACCACTTGATCACTGATCGTTACGCTTCCTTCGACCGCTGATTCAGTGGTCGCCGCCTGCTGCTGGTTTGCTGTGTTTTCTTCCATCTGAATTCCTCCTAGTCTTTACGTGCGTTTGATTCTTTCCGAGCGGTCAGCCATTCACTTGACTCACTTGACCACTTGATTGGACAGTTTAATCTGCCCCTCTGCTTTTGATGATACGGGGAATCACGTACATTTCGCAACTATTCCGCTTAAGATCCTATTTATTTTATAAATAATGAATAAACAAAGCGTTTCATTTGAAAGCTATTTCATTTTATGTTAAACAAACGAGGCGCTCGACGACGTTTGAACTTTAAAAATAATTCTGTTTTCTCGTAGCACGCCTGTAACAAAAAAAAGCGGCTCACACCACTTTAGAATTTCGCGCAATTGTTCAGTTAACTTTTGATTTGAAAATGACGCAAGCCATATCCGCCGAGAAAATACCCAAGCCAACAACCACAAAAATTTAACAAAATATCACTCAACGCAAACGTCCCCAAATAAAAAACATACTGAATCGTCTCGATGCCTAAAATCGTCAAAAGCGCGATCACCACGAACTGCTTTTTACTTGCATGCAGGCGATACAAGATGCCCAACGGTAAAAAATAAATGATATTCAAGCCAGCTTCCATCAATATTTTCGCATCCCAACGAATAAAATCAAATAACGCAGACGTAAACGTATGATACGTGGCCGCCTTCGTAAACAAAACGACAAACAATAAAAACAAATACACACTGAACACCAAATACATATACACCGCTGAGATCTTCCGAGCTTGCCACTGCAAAACAAACAGCCAAATAGTCAATCCCAAAAATAAAATCAGCACTTCATCCGTATAATAAAAACGTTCCATCATCCGACTCAACCGCAAATAATGATCCAATGTCGGCAACGCGATTTTTTCAATGATCACAAAGGCAGCCGCAAAAGAGATAAACAAGTTGATCGTGCTCATAAAAAATTTCTTCATCGACTCCCACCTTTCTCAGAAAAAAGTATCACCGCGAAGGCGATGATACTTTTAGGGTTTGTTAGACACTGAGTAGCTTACATCTATTAAATCATTTCTTTCCCATAAAATCGTTGAATTTTTTTTGCATATTCAGGTATTTTTAAAATCTTTATTAGCTTGGAAAATTCTTTTGTTCTGCTAAAGAACAAAAGAAAGATTACTAATGATAAAGCTGAGCTTACGCCCAAACGCCATATCAATAGCAAATAAGAAGAGAAGGACACATTTACTTCAATTAAGGCTAGCAAACCAAAATTTACTAAAATCGCGCTTAACAAATAAAACATTTGAACTAGATAATTTCTAAATCGATCTCCCAACTCTTTAGTCACCACTAAGTATGGCTCATACCAAGAAACTGTTAGCAAACTTGAACAAATAGTACCTAATAATACTCCAGCTACTTGTAAATCAGTAAATTTGATAAATAGAAAAGAAAAAACTATATTAGTAACTGACTCAACGATGGGTTTCCACCGCTGTTTCCAAGCTAAGCCATGAGAGCTAATAAAAACTAGTGGTGTTCCTCGAAACCCCTGAATAAAATAATTGATGACAATCACCGTTAAAGTAAGGCGGCTGACTTGGTAACTACTTCCTACCCAAATAGAGATGAACGGATTAATACACGCAGCAAAAATTATTCCTGAGAAATAAACTAATGAATTATTTACAAAGTTATGCAAGTAAAAAAGTTCTCTATTTTTAGCAACTGACTCCTCAACCGCCGCATTACCTAAACCAGATGTCACGGAAGTAATCGCACTGTTAATAACCATCTGAAGACTATTTAAGATCATCACATAGTTTGAATAAACCCCTACCGCAGTTACACTGACAAAACGAGCGATAATCAAATTATCAGAGGATTTAACTATGATCGTTCCAACCTTGTTAGCAACATTTCCTACTGTTAAATGCTTCATCTCAGATATTTCTTTAGTATTGATGGGAACTAAATCAGAGTTCCAAACTATCGAATACATAGTATGTACTCTTTTAGAAATAATAATATTAAATACAAAATTGACTATTATCGCAACTACCAAATAATACATGAAGCTTTTCGTTAAAACTAAAATCCCTACTTGCAAAATGGAAATTACTATATTAGCAATTAAAGTATACGATGTATTGATATAATTTTTTTGATCCGCCATTAACAATGATCGATTATACGTGAAAAAGTAAGAGGAAACTGAATTCAATAAAAATAAGCCATAAATCATTTGTATTCTGAACATTGGAATAGACATGGCCTGATCAATAAAAAATTTCATAAAAGGCAGAAAGCTGATTCCTAAAATAAACACTAACACTGCTATAATTCGATATGTCTTTTGATAAAGCCTCATTAATGACTTTACTGTCCCCCACTGCTTCTTTGCCAGAGGTTTATATAATGAATAAGTTATCGTGGGTCCAATCCCCAATTCAACTAAAGAAAGAAAAGAAAGAACACTAGTAAACAACCCATTGATACCTAGATATTCTTTACCTAAATAATAGATAAAAAACGTTCTCGAAATATAAGTCACTAAAATTTGTAAAACAGTCGCGATTGTAGAAGTAGCTGAATTTTTTAAAGCTAACTTTGTTCTGTTTTGTTGTGCCATGCTACACCTCTAACTGAATAAAGCATATTTTTTACAATTTGTTTTAACTTGAATTTTTTATCTATTATTTTAGTTTCACTCATATTTTTTCTATAAAGTTCACTAGCCATTTGATTGCATGCAGCAATTTGTCCTTTGTATTTCATTTTAAAGTAGTGATTAAATTCTGTTGAAAATTCATTTCCATATTTAGTATAAAACAGATCAAATTGATCAATAATAATGTTTCTTGAACGATAGCGTTCTAAAATATGTAAATGACTTGTTGTGGTCATAATTGAATTATCACGCAACCGATGATAATAACCAACTTCATTGATATACATCACTTTTTCCACATGAAAGAATAGGTGCATTAAAAATAAATCATCTTCATGCAAAATTCCAGGATAAAACAAAAGATCACACCTATCAAGTAAGGACTTCCTAATTAAGCAAGATGTAACCACAGTTGGCAGATTATATTCGCATTCTTCGAAAAATTTATTTTTAGTATACAACTTTTCTGCTATCAATTTAGTAAAACGTTTGTTAGTTTTGGATCTTTCAATTGATTTACTATACCTACTATTATCAGTAAAAGAGTTCATATCAAAAAATATCATATCTGCTTTTTGAAGAGCAGAAGTCTTAATAGTTTGGGATAAGAAATCTCTCCCCATATAATCATCTGAATCCAGGAAAAAAATAAACTCACCTGTAGCACATTTTAGACCCTTGTTTCTAGCAACAGATGGTCCTTGATTCAGTTGAAGTATATAAACTAAGTTATTATACTTCTTATCATATTCTTTAATTATTTTTGCAGTATTATCAGTACTGCCATCATCTATTACAATACACTCAATATTTTTATAAGTTTGATTAAATACACTTTCTAAACATTCCGCTATATAATTTTCTACATTATATGCGGGAATTATGATAGATACTTTTTCCATAAATCATTCACCACCTATTTCTATGCTTTTAAGACTTTTTGTTTCTCAGTGGGTTCGGTAACGTTAGCCATTCTCCCATCACGTTTTGAGCTGTATCGGTAAAAGTATCTAAAAATCCTGATGCAGGTGAAAAAGTTAATTCCCCTAAAACAACTCGATCAATACATTGGAAAAAATCTACTCGTACGAAGGGAAACTCTTTTGCAACTTTATTACAAACATCAACCATTTCTTCTAATTGATCAGGCCGTTTAGGAATACTGTCCATTTTACTTTTATCATTATCAAATTTCATATCTTTCCAGTCATTATCTAGACAGATTCCTTTATTTTCTTTTGTTACTTTGTCAGAAAAACTAAGCACCTTACAAAATTTAGGCTCTCCATTAAAACAATAAAAACTATAATCTAAGTTTCGACTATCAAATACTAACATTTCTTCAGCTATGATTTTAGGTTTCATTTTAGAATATTGTAGTTCATAGCTATTGAAACCAAAATCTTGTTTATAAAAGCGTTCAACCTCATTGATTGCTTTACTCATATTAAATATTTTTTTGTCTCCACAAAAAATATTAGTTCCACTAGCATTATTTGTCTTTAATACAAACTTTTCTGGTAAAGATGAAAGATTAATTTCATCGGGAGAATCCCAAGCCTTTAATAGTCTATTACTATATTGGCTTAATCCTTCTTTCTCTAAGTAGTTATAAAAACGATATTTATCTGCACATTCAATGATTCTCTCATTATAAGGATTGTAGTAGTATTTTAACCATTGTATTTTCTCGTTAAAAGTTTTTGGATTTTTTAGATTTAATTTCTTTCCAGTAGTTCGATAATAAAGTAACTGGAGTGTACTTTTAGGCATAGTACGAAACATTATATTTTTTATTTGTTTTTTCATTTTGTTAATCCTCTAATCTCTCCCAAAGATATCTCTCGTATAAATTTTTTCTTCTATATCTGCTAACTCTTCTTCAAAGCGATTAGATACAATCACATCACACATATTTTTAAAATCAGCAAGATTTCTAACTACCGGTGAATTGAAAAAATCAGCTGCTTCTAAAGTTGGTTCAAATACCACAACTGGAATCCCTTTTGCTTTGATTCGTTTCATGACGCCTTGCACAGATGAATAACGGAAATTATCAGAATTTGCCTTCATAGTCAGACGATAAATTCCAACGATTCGTGGTTTTCTAGCAATAATCTGCTCAGCAATAAAATCTTTTCGCGTCGTATTAGAATCCACGATCGCGCCAATAATATTACTAGGTACTTCAGCATAATTTGCTCGTAATTGCTTCGTGTCTTTTGGTAAACAGTACCCACCATAACCGAATGATGGATTGTTATAATGTGATCCCACTCGAGGATCAAGACAGACACCTTCAATGATTTGTCTACTATCTAGGTGGCGAGATTCCGCATATGTATCTAGTTCGTTAAAGTACGCCACTCGAGCAGCTAAATACGTATTTGAAAACAACTTGATCGCTTCAGCTTCAGTTGAGTTCGTCAATAAAACTGGTGTGTCTTGATCAAGCGTATTTGCTTTAAACATATCTGCCAATTGCTGACCACGTTCTGAAACTTCACCAATTACAATCCTAGAAGGATGCAAGTTATCATACAGTGCGCGTCCTTCTCTTAGAAACTCAGGCGAGAAAATAATATTTTCAGTTTTAAATTTAGCTTTTACTTCAAGGGTATACCCTACTGGAACAGTTGATTTGATGACAAATGTAGCATTGGGACGAATCGCCAGCGCTTTTTCAATTACATCCTCAACCGTCGATGTGTCAAAATAATTTTTCTTTTCATCATAATCGGTTGGCGTAGCAATGATCAAATAGTCGCCGAACTTTACTGCTGCTTCAAAATCACTCGTAAACTCTACTTTTAAATCTTTTCGATCCATAAATTCATGGATTTCTTTATCTTCTAAAGGTGATTGTCCCTTTTGAAGCAAACTAACTTTTTCCTCAACGATATCATAAGCCATTACTTGCTCTTTTTGAGCTAATAGTAAGGCATTAGCAAGACCAACATAACCTAAGCCGAATATTGAAATTTTCATAATTATCCTCTCAATCTAAAAAGTCCTAGTCCATTTTTTTTCAATATTATATATGAAGTAAACACATTTAAAATACTTACATTAAACATTCTAGAGTCTTTTAGAATCCATTTTTTCGAGCTCCATCCCGTCATTTTTTGTTCCGTATAGTTAAGATGTTCACACACATAGCGAGAAGCTTTTGCCAAACTTTCTGTACGTATCTTATAGTCCTCACTGCTCTTTCCTGCCGTTAAACTCGAATTAGATTTAGTTATGCAATAAATAACTCTATCGGATCCTTCTATTTCATTTGCTAAAATTCCTGCTTTAACTGAAAAATATATGTCATTTGATACCCGTACATTATCGAACACTATTTCATTTAATAAAATAAACTTTCTGTTGATCATTTTCCCCCATGGAGTAACCCATCTTGTTCTCAAGGCTAATTCACATGAGATAGATTTCGCAAGAATGTAATTGCTTAGTAGATGATTAACATGAACATGTCTATCTGCAACTTGAGTACTATTTTCATAACAACTATGACAATGGAAATAAATAATATCAGCAGAACTGTTTTTATATAACGAGATTGATTCATAATAATCCTTCAAAAAAAAGTCATCTGCATCTGCAAAAATAATCCATTTCCCTTTTGATAATTTCAAACCTTCATTTCTTGCGGCTCCTGCCCCTTTATTTGGATTTATAAAAAAGCTAATATTTTCAAATTTTTCAATATATTTAAGTAAGATATCTATATTGACGGTACTCTGATCATCCACAATAATAACTTCAACATCTTTATGAGTTTTAAGTTTCAATGTTTTTAATAATCTCACTGTTTTTTTGGGACTATTAAAAGTCGGGACTATAATACTAAAGTTGATCATTCATAACTCCTCATATCGTATAATTTTTTTAGCTTTTTTCCTAATTTGTCGCCTATTCTATTACTTTCAAACTTTTTTGCAGTTTTTAATGCTTCAAACTTCATCTGTTTCCTTGTCTCTTCGCTTTGACTTCCAAATTTGATTAAACATTTTGTTAAATGTACATAATCTCCAGTTTCAAATAAATAGCCATTTACTCCATCCTCAATATAAGATGCAATTCCTTCGTTATCTGCCCCGATAACAGGACAAGCACAGGCCATTGCTTCTATTCCCAGTAAGCCTAAACTTTCTTGTCGACTTGGAAAAACAAAAACATCTATCTTATTAAATATTTTACTCAGTTCTGTCTGCTTCATTGCTGAATAAGTATCAATTTTGAATTTTTCCCTCAAATGACTTATTTTTTCCATCATAAGCTTTTTTTCGCTTCCTGATCCAATAATAATAAATTCAAATTTTTTTGAGTCTAGTTTAGTGATTGCTTTTAAAAACGTTCTCCACTCTTTACTTTTTTCAATTCTACTTATGAACGCAACTGTTGAAATTCTGGTCTTTTTTCTTAATCCATTTGAAAAGAATATATCAGTATTTACTCCACCAGACGGAGAAATAAATATTTTTTTAGAGGTAATACTAAATCTATCTTCTAATACTGATTTATAATAATTCGATGGTACAACTATTAAATCTGATTTCTTTAAGGATTTTCTTACAACTGGAAGAAATAGACGTTGTTTAAGAGAAGTTGGTAATATATCTGTGCCATGAACATTTAAGATTAATAAATTTTTTTTTCTAGCGAAAAGTAAAGGTACGGATGAATGAGATATATAATGAACGTAAGTTATATCGTAATTGTAGATTTGCTCTTTTTTCCACACATTAAAATAAAAAAATAAATACCTGTTTATCTTTTTGAAGAAATTTCCTTTTTTATTATTTATTACTGACAAATCAATTATGAATCCATTTTTCTTCAATTGATCACATGAACTTTTTACGAAAGTACCAAACGTAGGAGCCTCCCTAGACGGATACATATTAGATACTACATGTAATTTTAATTTATTTACCATGAATTAATCTACTCCAATTTTTTTACATAGTTTCTTCTAACTATAACGAATATAGTAACTTTTTTGTAACTGATGATTTCTCACCATTGATTGTATCTATCCCCATTTTTATTCCCCTAAGAATAATTATCCTACCCCTAATCAAAATATTATTTTCAAAAAATCTCATCTAAACTTTGAAGCTCTAATATTTCTAAAATTATCATTAGATAATCGCCTATGTGCATATATCTCTGTACTTTAGATTTCATTCCTTCTCTGGTATTGTTGCTCGAATTGAATATTATTTTTGGAAAGAAAAAAATATTCAATTTTATAATCCATATAAAAATTTATTTTTATTTACATCATTTTCCTTTCTTTCTCTCAAACATCCCAAGCCAATTAGCAGAGCAATTAATGTTGATGAAATAATATCTACAAAAACATGTCCTCCAAATATACTAAATAGCTCACCGATTAGAACCATAGCTAAACAAAAATATCTCCACTTATTTTCCTGATTTATAGTTAGCTTGAATACTCCTTTTTGAACAATACCATAAGAAAGAAATACGCCTGGTATTCCAGTAGTAAACCATATATCAAAGATATCCATCTCTGCTATGTGTTTAGTTTGTTTTAATAGCTCTGAAATGCCAATTCCAAATAAGTAACCGGATATATTAACTTTCTCCAACCAGAAGATAATTATCTTCTTCAAAAAGATAAATCTTCCAGAATTAATATAGTTTCCAAATCCAGAATTATTTCTAACTTGATATTTTTGTCTTTCTATAAAAGGATTTAAAATCACAGTGAACCATTGTATTACCTCTTTTGAAAAATAGTATGTAAACACTAATATCAGTATACTGATAATGACAAGAATAACTAATGAAAGAATATTTTTATTTGTTGTTCTAACTAGAGA
>NZ_CACSLH010000022.1 GCF_902706605.1 Enterococcus sp. CSURQ0835
GGTTATACAAAAGGCAGTAGGCCTTTATTTTTTTTGCTTTTTTTGAACTTACATATAGTAGAGCGTACAAAAAAGGCGTAGAAATTGGATTTCTACACCTTCTATGAATCTTTTGTCTACAGTCTGAGTCAAGCGACATTGTTCGCTTGACTTTTTTTGTCTTTTTTCTAGCTGTTTTTGGATTTATTTTTCCATTTTTTGACGCAGCTATCAAAAATTAAATAAAACCTGTGATTATTTGATCAGCGAGCAAGTTGAGAGTCGGTATAATAGTAGCGATAGAGTTGTTTCAAGAAATGGCTAACCAA
Source organism: Enterococcus sp. CSURQ0835 (assembly GCF_902706605.1). GTDB lineage: Bacteria > Bacillota > Bacilli > Lactobacillales > Enterococcaceae > Enterococcus_A. The sequence goes on from NZ_CACSLH010000022.1 coordinate 309, forward strand.
CGTCCAGAAAGTAAGAGGTAGACGAAGGACCATGAATATTGCAGATTTGTTAGGTAAAGAAGAACATTATGAATATGTCTTAGCACAATTGATCTCATTAAAAGGAACGTACGCGTTTAACTATAATAATTTGAAAAGTATGGCGGGGCTCACTGATTTTACTTTGAACAAGTATTTGGACAATTTGAATGCGACGTGGCAAGAATTGTTCAAAGAAGAGTTGATTGAAGTTAGTAATCGTAAAATAGTAGCTGTTAAAACGATCAAGAGTCGAGATCTAAATCGATTCAAACGCTACATGATCACCCAATCTTTTGGCTTTAAAATGCTAGAAGCTTTGCTGTATGATGAATTCAGTATCGCAAGCTTTGCGGAAGAACATTATCTCAGTCAGTCAAAGATTTATGATGTACGAAAAAACGTTGCGTACTTGATCGAACCATATGGTGTTCAAATCAAAAAGGATCGTCTTGTGGGGGATGAACATACGATTCGAAATTTGAGCTTGGAATTTTATCATACAGCGTTGAACGGTGGCGAATTAGTGTTAGCAAAAGACTTAGCATCGCGAGTCAATTCGATCGTTAATGTCATTATTACCAATTACTCGTTGCAGTTAAGCCCTAGTCAGCTGCGGAAACTTCGACTTTTTGTAGCAGTTAATTCGATTCGTAATATGAAAGGCAATGCATTAGCTTTTACGCTAGAGTTGACCTATACGCCATTAGATGAATCGTTGGCGACTTTATTGAAGCACCATCTGTTGTTGTCTGATGCGCTTTATCACCAAGAGATCAATTATTTATTGGCCTTTTTGTATGCGAATAATTTTATCTTAGAGTTGAACTTGCAGTCGGCTCATTCTGCGAACCTGATCCAACAATTGACGGAAGAGTTTGGTACGATGATGACGACTGAATTACATATCGATTCCCAGCGGTTCCAAAACATCGAACGAGCACTAAATGAGATCCAGCAGATCCACACGCGGCTCGTTTTATTTCAAGTGGCTTCTAGTACGTTTATTTCAGATGAGCAGTTCAGATTTTTTGAAGAAATCTATTGTTCTTACCATGTGGCAATTTTGAATCACATCCAGCAAAATGAAACGTTGCTTCAACTTTTGCCTTCTGAAAGTGAGCGAATCAAGCTGTATTATGACTATATGTTTATTTTGATCAAATATTTCCCAATCAAAATATTAGAAGAACCCATCCATATTTGTGTTGATTTTTCTCATGGCGACTCTTATACCCACTATATAATGGAAGAAATCCGCCGTTTTAAAGATATTAACTTGGAAATTGAGCCTCGGATCAGTAATAAAACGGAGCTTTATGTCTCGGATTATGAATACCCTAAATTTCCGAAAGAACAGATTATCTGGAAAAATCCACCTGATAGCACCGATTGGCAGTACTTTGGTGATGTGATCGTTCAGCTAAGGAGGAGAAAAAATGAAGGGACCAGCAACCCTTAGTCATTTAGTTGCCGTCTTATTTTTAGTCAGTAGTACCGGGATCCCGACATTTAATCATTATTTTATTTCTGATTCGTTAGATCATTTTGGACTTTACCGGCTAGAACGAGTGGAAGGGTCTGAGACGGGAGAAGTTGAAACGGAAAATCAAACGGTCACCTATGTTTATCGGAAAGACCGCCATGATCACCAGACCTTCAGTGAGCTTCAGCAACTATTAGTTAAATTAGAAAAAGAGACGCATCCTAAAGTGGAGGCAGAACATTCTGAATTAGGCGCAATTTTGAGTAACATCTCGGGTAATTTGATTTATGGACTAAAAAAAGTGGACGATGATCCGTTAGGTTAATTTAGAGGAAGTGAGAAAATGATCAGACAACTGCTTGTGATCGGCACCTTTTTTTGTTCATTCAGCAATTGGTGATCGTAGGAAGACCGGTACTGGCCGATTTTGAGATCGGAATTGGAAGCGAAGTCGGACAAGCGGCTGAAAAACCGACGCTTTCGATCCATATTTTAAAATATGCATTAGATCCGAATCAGTCGGATCAAAAACAAAATGAACTGAATGCCATGGCGGGCTATCGGCCACTGGCAAATGTGCGCTACCGTATCCAGCAAGTCATCCCGACTGGTGATACGAAAAAACTCAAAGGAACGGATAGCCGCACCTATCACACAACCGGATTTGATTTACTGATCCAAACGAACGATAGCGGAGAAGCAAGTGTGGATTCAACGAGTACGCCGCAATTTGGAGCGGGTTTTTATTTAGTGACGGAGCTAGCTGATCAAACGGTCAAAACGCCGATGGACCCGGTGATCGTGCAAGTGCCTGAAAAAAGTGCGGTCGATGGTTCGCAGATCAATGATGTGTATTTGTATCCGAAAAGTAACGTTGCTTCTAGCGGGCATTTCCCTAACACCCAGGCTTCAGCTGCTAAAAAAAATCCGGCCAAGCCCAAACGACCGAAACGAGCAAAAAAAACGCGTGAAGGAACAGTTACAGTTCGATTCGTGGATGAGGAAGGGCACAAACTCCATGCTGATATCAAGTTACGAAAAGAAGTTGGCGCACATTATTCGACCCATCGGTATGCGCATTTGGGTGAATATCGAAAATAAAGCTAAAGAAGGACGGTTACTGTGAAGTCAAATCATAAAATCGAGCGGATCTTTTTGATCCAACGTATTTCAATTAGTTTTATCATCTTGGCGATCTTGCTTTTGCTTTATCCGATTATTGCGAATCACTTTGCAGATCAAAAGCGAAGTCAGGCCGTTTCACATTATGACCAGACAGTCAGCCAGCTGTCACGTACTGAGATCAAACGGGAGCTTGAAGAAGCACGTCGATACAACAAGTGGTTATACGAACGTCAAGTCGGAGTAGCCCATCCGCTTCGAGCGGTGAATTACGATCAGTTGTTGGGTCGTTCGCCTGTTTTAGGCACATTGGATATTCCAGCAATCGATATTCGGCATATGCCTTTTTTTCACGGCTCGGATCAAACGGTCTTAGAGCAAGGTTTAGGTCATATTCGCAATACGAGTTTACCGATCGGTGGTAAAAATACTCATGCTGTGATCACGGGGCATTCTGGTGTCAGCAATCAGAAATTATTTTCTGATATTAATAAGTTGCGTCATGGAGATGTCTTTTATATTACGATCTTGCATAAAAAATTGATGTATCGCATTAAAAAAATTCAAAAGGTCAAACCGAGCGAAACAGATAAACTACGGATCGAGCCGGGCAAAGATAAAGTGACGCTGTTGACTTGTACGCCGCCGGGGATCAATACCGAGCGATTATTAGTCACCGGTTATCGGGAAAAACCGTTTGTCGAAGCCTCAAAAGAAAAAGTAACGAAACGAAATTTCTGGAATTATGAACATCTGGTAATGTTGCTCATCCTGATATTATTGTTCTTGCTTTTAGCTGGCTATCTAGTGAAGCGCAAAAAAAATCTCAGGGGGAACTAAAAGTGAAAAAACGTTATCAAGGTTTGCAGATCATTTCGGTTTTACTGATCGTGGGAGCGATCGCATTATTTTTCTATCCGATCATTGCGAATCTGATCGCCAATCAAGCGCGGAGTACAGCATTGTCGCATTATGATCAGCATTACAAAAAGATGGACAAAAAACAGATCCAACAACAATTTGAATGGGCGGAGCAATACAATCATTATTTATTTGATAAACAAGAAGGCTTGTCAGTTGATGAGCACCAACCGTATAAAAAGATCATGAATATCGGGGGCGTGATGGCGACGCTAGACGTTCCAGCAATTCATATCAAACGGATGCCGATTTTTCATGGCTCTGATCCGTTGACTTTAGATGAGGGCTTAGGGCATATGAATATCACGTCGATCCCAATCGGCGGTAAAAATACGCGTTCAGTCATTACCGGTCACTCTGGAGTTCGCAATCAAGTGTTGTTTTCAAATGTCAATCGAATGAAAAAAGGCGATGTTTTTTATTTACATATTTTGAATCGAAAATTAGCCTATGAAGTTAATGATATTCGCCGTGTCTATCCATCAGCGGTCGATTCTATCAAAATCAAACCAGGTAAAGATTTAGTGACGCTGTTAACGTGTGACCCACCAGGAATCAACACATATCGATTACTTGTGACCGGCAAACACATTCCGTTAAAACAAGCAGAAAAGAAAAAAGTTCAGCCGCGCGATTGGTGGGATTATCAGCATTTGGTCATCTATGGTACGTGTCTGTTGCTACTATTGTTGATGATTTACTGGTTAGTTATAAGGAGGAAGAAAAAACGTGAGGTCTAAGCTAAATAAAGGGTTATGGCTGGGACTGTTAATGATCTTTTTGTATGCGGGCTTCACTTATTATGGTTACGATTTATTACAACGGGATAATCCGTTAGCACCTTTAAAAGTTTCACCGCAAGCGGAAAAAGTCGAGCAAAAAAATCAACGGACGATTGCGAGTGCGACGTTTAATGCGCACAAGATCGTCTCAGCAGATACCCAAACTTATGCCCAAGCACGGATGGCTGCCGCTTCGGCGATTACTGACAATAGTGTAGGAAAACTGGTCATTCCAGAAGCTCAAATCAATTTGCCGGTTTTAGCGGGGATCAATGATACCAATTTATTGAACGGCGCAACGATGTTTAGTCGGGAGCAAGTGATGGGACAAGGCAATTATATTTTGATGGCGCACCAAATCTTGAACACAGATACCTTGTTGTATCGGATTCGTCAGTTGAAACGTAATGATCCCATGTTTTTAACCGATGGCGTAAACTTGTACGAGTATCAAACGACCGCTAATGAAGTCGTTGAGATGCACCAAGTTGACTTTTTGAATTCACCAACGGATCAACAGCGACCACGATTGACGATTTTTCGCTGTGAAGGACCGATGGGCACGATTTATCGGCGAGTCGTCCAAGGCGAATTGACTAAAACAACTCCGTTAAAGGCATTGAGCCAAACTAAACAGAAAAAGATCGGAGTGACCTTTACTACACACCAATCATTGCAGCAAAAAGTCACTGGTTGGAATAGTACGAAACAAGTAGCTATTTCCAATGTTCGCTTCTTTTTAACGCATGTCTGGCAATTTTTTAGTGGTTTTTTAATTGTTATCGTCGCCTTATTCTTATTTATTTTGAATAGAAAAGGTAAAGAATAACGTCAAAAGTCAACCTTACTCATGGTTTCAAATGAGGAGGTTGGCTTTTTTTGTGTAAAACTTAATGAGAAACCTACTGCAATTTTAGCCTAACTTATTTTTCTGATCCAAATAAGTGACAGAATAGTTAAAGTTCAGGACATCAAAAGTCTATTTTTACGACGTTAATAGGAGAAAACGCTTTTCCGTTCATAAAAACTGAAAAAAATTATTTTTTATTCCATATTTTTTTCTAAGACTAAATTTCAAAAAAAATCTTCACATTTTAAACACAATTAGAACCCAAAAGCAAGTATTATAACAAATGTAATCATTGTTACTAAAATTTTTTAGGAGGAAGAAGTAGTATGAAGAGAAAAGCTTGGAGAAAATTTGGTTATTTGTTTGCAACAACATTAGTTTTAGGAACAAGTGCAGTAGGAACCGTTAATGCGTTAGCAGCAGATGGCGGGACTGGCACGACGACGCAAGCACCGGCAGCGATCGCAGATAATACGAGCCAACGTTCAATTACTGTTCACAAGTACAAAATCGATAGTGCAGATGAATTGAAAAATGTGACCGATCGTGACACTGGGGAACTTAATCCTGATAAAGTGAAAAATCTAGCTCCATTAAAAGGAGTAGAATTCACGATCCAAAAAGTGACTCCTAAAAATGGGGCTTCATTAACTGACCCAACAAAACAAAAAGAAGGTACTGATTATGAACTAGTGGATGGAACAGCTAAAAAAGTTTCCACTGGTGATGATGGGACTGCAACCTTTGATCTTGGTAAAGGTGCTGCAAACGATGGTTTATACATCGTAACTGAAACAGGTAAAACGTATGAAGATGCAACTGGCACACATGCGATTACAAAACCGGCTGATCCATTTTTCGTTTATGTTCCACAAACAAAACGGGGCACGACCGACAGCTTATTATATGATGTGAATGTTTATCCTAAGAACATCATGAGCACAAAATTGAATCCTAAGAAGACCGTTGAAGGCCAAGCTGGCTTCTCAAATAAAGCAGGCGTACCATTCAACTGGTATGGGACAATCGATGTACCGGATGGTTTGTATTACCAAGTTAAAAAAGGCGAAACTTATTATGATGTCAATGATCAAAAACAAGTGGCTGCTAACGACATGGACGTTTACGCAACTGAATTTGGGATCGATGATCAATTATCCGATCAATTACAATTCAATAGCTTAAAAGTTCAATACACAACAGATGGTAAAACTTGGACGGATCTAAAAGCTGGTGCTCAAGGTGAAACCAAAGAAAACTCAACTGGCGATTATTTGATCACCCAAAACGGTCAAAAAGTCAGCGTTGATTTCACAAATACTGGTTTGAAAAATTTAGTTGATCAAAAAGCGAAAAACGTGCGGGTCGTTTACAATACGACAGCTAAAGATGATAACTTCAGCGGGGTCATCCAAAATACGATCACGCCAAGATATCACACACCAGGTTTGCCACCAACACCACCAGAAAATATCCCATCTATTCCAGAATACCCAACTGGTGGATTTGATATTTTGAAAAATGCCGAAGATAAAAAAGATAAAGACGGCAATTTAGAAAAATTGAGTGGTGCTGAATTCAAGATCGCAACATCTGAAGATAATGCTAAAGCTGGCACGTTTGTTCAAAACAAAGCTGGTAAAGACTTATCTGCTACTTCAGGTGCTGACGGGGTCGCTTCATTTGATGGTTTGGAATTGAACATTCCAGATAACATGAAAGGCGATAACGCACCAAAAGATACAACACGGACCTTTACTAAAGACTACTGGATCGTCGAAACAAAAGCTCCAAGTGGTTATGAATTGTTGAAAACTCCACAAAAAGTGACGATCTCAACGACAGCAACTTATGATGACCAAGGTAAGATCACCGCGGTCAAAGGGACTTTCACTAAAGATGCGACTGAAGCAACTGTAACCGATAAACCTAAGACTGACTTACCATTTACTGGGGGTCAAGGTCTACTACTTATCATCATCATCGCAAGTGCATTAGGTGTTGCTGGGGTTACTGGGATCTATATCAGTAACAAGAAAAAAGAAGCATAGGAAAGAAAGGTCGGAGGGAAATGGGTGAATACTAATTATTTGCCCATTTTTCAATTTTAGAAAAGGATGATATCAATGACGAAAAAAAATCAACTATTCATCCTCTTTGCCAATCTTTTTTCATTAATTGTTTTGATGGCAGGAACGTATGCTTCAACTGTCGTCGGTGCGATGGCCTATGCTGCGGAAAAAGAGCCTTTTCTCAAAGTAGAAAACGCAGAAGATGGTGATATTTCAAAAGGGGATAAAAAAGTCGCTGGCAATGACTATACGATCTCTTTGACGGCAAAAGAAGATACGACGGTGTATTTACCTGCTTCAAAGGATTTTGCCGTTAACCAAGTTGATCAAAATGACGAACAGAAAAAAAGCAGCTTACCAACAGTAGACGAAAAACAATATTTGAACAGTTATAACGAGCAGAAAAAGCAACAGGCATTACCTGCTAAAAGTGATGATCAAACAATTTCATCGGCGGTTGATAAGACACAAGCAACGACTACTTCAAGTGCAACGCCTTTTATGACTGAAGCACTGAATGTTGAAAACAAGTATTATATTTTCTCAATCAAAAAAGATGAACGATTGAAACTACAATTCATTCGGTTAGCTGATCAAGAGCAACGATTTGATTTGTATAACTTTGATTCTTATTTGAAAGATCCAAAGACGAACGATAAACAGACTGCTTTTACGTTTATTTCGATGGATGAACTAAAGAAACAACAGGAACAACAAGCTAGTGAAGCGGCAGCTAAAAGCAGTGAAGCAGCTAAAACTAAAGCTGAATCAACTAGCAGTAGTACTAGTTCTGCGGCTAAGACGAGTACCACAGCAACAATTAGTGCCACTCAAAGCACGGAAAAGTCTGAGCCGGCTAAAAGTACTGAGTCAGCAACCACAACTTCTAAACCACAATCAGCTGAACAGGCAAAAGCAACTAGCTCAAGTTCTTCAACTTCTTTAAGTTCTGACATTGCTAAAACGCAAACGAAACTTCAAAAAAGAGCGTTGGCAAAAGCAGCAGTCGCCACAACACCTAGTTTAAAGATCGATACGGTGGAGATCACCATCAACGGACAAAAATTAGTACCGGATGGTTCCATCCAGATCACTGGTGCAGCGATGTATCCGAATACGACTCGAATCAAAGGCGAATTTCAAGGTGATGGGAAGACCACTCAATATACGATGCCCATCCATATCACCAATGTCGGGAAAGATTCGATCGGTTCATTTGGTCCGTTGACTGGAGCTGGTGATGTCTACAACAGTGTAACGGGTGAAAAGATCGGTCAGATCAAACAAACCGGTGATTGGGACAAACCAACGACCGGCGAGTATACCGGGATGTTTATTATTGATTTAGACAAACCATTGACTGGACTGGCCGCTTTTGATGTCTCAACTAGTGGTGCTGGGAATATCAATGCCTTAAGTTCTCAAAAGCCATTCGATATCACTTTTAACAATCAGTTCAAATACACAGTCAACCTGCAACCACGGAATTTAGTCACTCCAGAAGCTCGTGATCAGATCGGTGTTGGACAATATGGTGTAGATGGAAACCAAGGTTATGTGTATTTAGGTTCCAACACGTATAACACGCCGTTTCAAAATCTGTTACTAGACGCCGTGAACAAAGCGAAAGATGCGGGCGGTGGTCTTTTTAAACCGAATAATCGAAAAGACTATCAAGTGGATCAAGGAAGCTATAAAGATTTAAAGATGTTTGATGCTTCTGTTACTGGTTATAAAGATATTCGATCAGTTGTTCCACAAACGAATCTGATCGTAACTCAAACGATCTCGATCGCAGATAAAAAGGTTGCTGATACGACGATCAAAGACATTGTGATGGGGGATCAAGGGACGCATACTTGGCGGATCAATGATGGAACTGCAACGACGGATCCGAAACTGTACATGTTAACAAAAGAAAATAATCCTGACATCAGTAAAGGGATCGAATCCGGAATAACTCCAACTGAAATACCAAATGTCCCAGACAATCTGGATGCAGCTGGCTTAGCCAAATGGATGAATGATCAGTTTCAAGGTAAAGATACTGATCGAGATAACGGGAATCAATGGGCTAAATCAAAACAAACGGATGGCAGCTATGTTGTAGCGTTTAACTATGGGAACTTTATGAAACGGACCGGTTTTGATACATCGACCTACTTTAACAATCAACTCGGTACCAAGTCTGATGCAGTCCAAGAAGTCAATCGTACGGCAGCAGTGGACAAACAGATTGATAACTTGATAAAAAAAGGTTCGTCAATGCCATTAAATATCAAAGATGGTTATGGCTATCCAGACAGCAAACCTTTGATCTATGATGGTCAACTATTTGATAACTATGTCAACACCAAAGTCGTTTTAAACGATAACCAGTACGCAAAAGTAAAATCAGTGATGGGCGCATTTGTCTATGGTAGTACTAAAGCAGGAGAAAATGTGACTTATGAATTGAATAAAACTGGGGATGCTTTTGGTATTGATGGTGCTTTTGATGGTGGTTTTGGTGAAAAGGATCATCAAAGTTTATATTCCGGTTATGGCACGATGCCGGCCCTTGATCAGGATGCTAAGGGAAATAAGATCAACATAGCTTATGCGACAAATCGGCCTTCCAATGGGTTACAAGATGGTCAAACGATCGTCAATGTGTATTATGTTACGAAAGATGGAAAGCAAGTCTTACCAAGCAAACGGTACACCGGCTTTCCAGCCAATGTCAAAGTTGCGCAACCAGACCCACCATTTGATGTGACGGCATCTTTGACAGCTCAGTACAATGGCAAATCGTTGAATTTGTATAACAAAGATGATGCAGATGGGTATTTAGACCCGATCTATGGGGTAAAAGGGCGGCATTTGATCCACACGGAAACCCCATTGAAAGATCCGGTCGCCGATACGTTGAAGTATCCTGAAGGACCAACCGGAACTGAAGCGAACTACTATTATGTTTATGATGGTGGTGATGCGCCTTATTCATTCAAGAAAGTCGATCAACAAAATACCGATCAGACTTTGAAAGGTGCGCAATTTGTGGTCACAAGTTTACCAGCTTGGGCTAATGAAGTGCGAGATTTGAATCAACAGATCTTGATTGAAAAAAATAAAGCGAACTCGGATCAAGCAAAGATCAATGATTTATGGAAACAAATTTCTCGGCGAGTCGTTCGGACGTACCAAAACACGACGTATCAAACAAATACGGATGATTATGGTGCTGTTTGGAATTCGATCAAAGACGAGATCTTATCGCAACAAAAAGATCCAGTAACTCATGAAGTCATCTACACGAAATACCGCTATGATTTGAACAATGATGGCAAAGTGGATGATCAAGATAAAGAGTTGTGGCTTGATGATTACGATTTGATCTATAAAGCGACTTCTGCTTATAACGGGAACGTTACTTTTGGGAATCTAGCAACGAACAAAACGTATTACATTGTGGAATTAACGCCACCGACTGGCTATGATCTTAAAAACCCAACGGACTACAATCAATTGCCAAGTGATACGCAATTTCGATTCTTTTTAGGGGACAAGGATCAATCGCCAACACCGGCTAAATTCCAAGTCACTGATCCACCAAATGGCGAACTACAAATCAAAAAAGTCGATAGTCAAAGTAAGAAAAATTTGGCTGGCGCCGAGTTTGTCTTTACGTGGAGTAAAGATACCGCTGAAACGATCCGTGAAAAGAGTATTGCGCTCGATGAAGCGAAACAAAAAAATGATACGGCTCAAATCAGTCAATTAGAAGGTGAAATCGCGCAAATGACTTTACGCGATTACACGAAAACTTCATTTGGCCTCAATTCCACCAACTGGAGTTCAGTTTGGGATACGATCAAAGGCGATCGCGATGCTTCGGGTAATTTAGTTAATGACCGCAACGGTGATGGCAAAGTCGATGATACCGACAAAAACAGTTGGGCCAATGACTACTCATTAGTTTCGCGGGCCGTGACTGATGAAAATGGTGTCGCTGATCTCAAAAAGATCGACTTAGAAGGCAAAGATACGCGTACACTTTATGCAGTGGAAGTCAAAGCTCCAGCAGGTTACGCCTTGCCAACTAAAGAAGCTAGTCAATCTGATGACTTCAAGATCACGATCAAACCAACGGCTGATAAATATTTTGGTACGACGACGATTGAAAATACTGTCGTTACACCAGATAACCCAAGTGGTAAGTTAACGTTCAATAAAGTTGATGGCAGTACCCAAAAAGCATTGCCTGGTGCGAAATTTGTTTTGACGACGGTTCCTGCTTGGGCTAATCAAGTGGCTGCAGCAGCCAAAGCGATCCAGTCTGATCAAGCACAGATCAAAGCGAGTGATCCTGCAACTGATCAAGCTAAGATCGATCAATTGAACGCTGATATTAAAGCGCAACAAGAAATTATTGCCCAAAAAGTCGTCAAAGATTTCACCGGCACGAAATATCAATTGAACTCAGCTGACTTTTCGGCTGTGTGGCAAAAATTAAATCAAAACGGCCAAATCGATGGCAAAGATCAGGCTACTTGGTTGAAAGATTATACCAATATCACAACGGGAATCGCTGATGAAAATGGGCGCGTCTTGTTTGATAAACTCGATTTGGAAGGGCAAAGTTCGAAAGATTATTATATTGTCGAACTAGAAGCACCAGACGGCTATCAATTGCAATCAGTCGATTACGATCATTTGACTGATACACAAGCCGCACAATTTAAAGCGACAATCACCAAAGATAGCCAAACACCTGCGGCTTCTCAAATGAAAGTCAACAACTGGCAGTCAAAACTGACGATCGATAAGCTGAAAGCTGAAACGACCGACATTGACCATCCAGCAAAAGATGATTATTTGACGGGTGCTGAGTATGAAATTTATCAAGATAACGCAGGTAAACTCGGAGCAAAAGTCACTCAGACAGCAACGGGGGAAGCAATTGGACAACTGACGACGACGGGTAAAGGCAATCTTTATCAACAAATCGTCGTGAACAATTTACCGTTCGGGAAATATATTTTAGTGGAGACCAAAGCACCAAGTGGTCGAGAATTGAAAAAAACCGAAGTGCCATTTGAAATTTCCGAAAAAAATACCGAAGTTCACTTGAAGGTAACGAATGTACCAACGGTCGATATGCCATTTACCGGTGGCCAAATGATTTGGCAAGTGTGGTTAGCCGTCTTGACGGGGGTTGCTTTACTAGCTAGCGGACTTTACTACTATAGTAAGAAGAAAGGAGGAGAGCGTGATGTTGACTAAATCTGTACGGTATCCAAAATTATTTAAATTACTGTTCAGTTTGTTATTCATCTTTGCTTTTTCTTCCTTTGCCGCCACCCACAGTTGGGCCGCGGAACACTTTTCATTGCACATTGTGAAATATGCATTGGATGAAAAGCAAGCGGCTCAATTACAGCAGCAAGATGGACAACTGAATCCAGCTTTTGAAAATGCTGGGTATAAACCATTAGCAAACGTGCATTACCAAGTCCAACAAGTCGTTCCCACCGGAGAAGTTGCGAACTTGAAAGGAACCGATCCGACTTCTTATCAAGTGATCGGTTCCACTTTGACAGTTCAAACCGATGAAAATGGCGAAGCCGTTATTGATTCTGCGACTGAGCCAAAGCTGGTGCAAGGTTTTTATTTAGTGACAGAATTAACTAATGCTGAAGTGACACTTCCAATGGATCCAGTGATCATTCAACTTCCAATGGAAAATAAAGTCGACGGCTCACAAGTCAATGATGTCTATCTCTATCCTAAAAGCAGTGTTGCAACACCTGAAGGCGGGAACCCTCCTGGTGGGAAAACTCCTCCAGGCGGTAAAACGCCGCCGAGTGATAATACACCACCGAGCGGTAATACACCACCGAGCGGTAATACACCACCGAGCGGTAGTACACCGCCGAGTGGGAGTACGCCACCAGGAACAACACCGCCGACAACGCCTAGTTCCCCTAAAACTCCGGGGACACCGACGACTAGTACGCCAAATGTCCCAACGGAAAGTAGCAGTGGGAATTACCCTGCTACGGGTGGCACAAAGCCTGTGAACAGCTATCCGCAAACGGATGGTGAATTACGCGGAAGTTCTTCTGTAATCGGCTTTGCGTTGTTTAGTACTTTTACGTTAGCCAGTTTGCTGTTTTTGAATAAAAAACGGTAAACTTGACTATAAATTCCATATTTTCCCTAAATCGACTCTCAAAAAGGCCAGTCTCACCAACTGGTCTTTTTGGGTCTGCTCAATAAAAAAAGCCTCACTTGTGCAGATGACAGTCAAGTGAGGGAGAGTTGTTCGGTTGCTCAGTAAGGGACCGCAACGAACAAATCCGGCTGTGTTGTGACGCGGACTTGTTTCAAGCGAAGTTCAGGATAGTCGATCAGCTGACTCGAGCTTTTGAAATGCTCTTTAAAATAAGCTTGGATCTGTTCATCTGTCCATTGGCGAGCTGGAAAATGTTGATATTTAGTGGGAAAAACTAGAAAGACAAAACCAGGACTAAAGGCAGTTCGGATATCTGCCGGTAAGTTTTCATAGGTCGTTTTAAAATCCATTCAAATGCGCTCCTCTTTCATTTCTTACCCCTTATTTTTCCACAAAAAAATGAAGGAAGCAAATTATTTTGACTTTGACTATCTTTGATGTAGTATAGTCCTTGGATAGCCTTAAAAGGGAAAAAGTATAAATCTTTCCCATTTTGGACAAAAAGATTTATAATGATATCCGTAAGCTTAAATCATTTAGGAGGTTTGTATTATTATGGCAAAAGAACATTACGATAGAAGTAAACCACACGTTAATATTGGGACCATTGGCCACGTCGACCATGGTAAAACAACATTAACGGCTGCAATCACGGCTGTATTAGCGAAAAAAGGCCTTGCAAACCCACAAGACTACGCTAGTATCGATGCAGCACCTGAAGAACGTGAACGTGGGATCACTATCAACACTGCGCACGTTGAATACGAAACTGAAAAACGTCACTATGCGCACATCGATGCTCCAGGGCACGCGGACTATGTTAAAAACATGATCACCGGTGCAGCCCAAATGGACGGTGCGATCTTAGTTGTATCAGCAACTGATGGTCCGATGCCACAAACGCGTGAACACATTTTGTTAGCACGTCAAGTTGGGGTTAAATATTTAGTTGTCTTCTTGAACAAAACAGACTTAGTCGATGATGATGAATTGATCGATCTAGTTGAGATGGAAGTACGTGAACTATTAACTGAATATGGTTTCCCAGGCGACGATATTCCAGTGCTAAAAGGTTCTGCTTTAAAAGCCTTAGAAGGTGATCCTGAACAAGAAAAAGTCATCATGGACTTAATGGATACAGTCGATGAATACATTCCAACACCTGAACGGGATACTGATAAACCATTATTATTACCAGTCGAAGATGTTTTCTCGATCACTGGTCGTGGGACAGTTGCATCAGGTCGGATCGATCGTGGACAATTGAAAGTCGGCGATGAAGTTGAAATCGTTGGGATCAAACCTGAAACACAAAAAGCTGTCGTTACTGGACTAGAAATGTTCCGTAAGACATTGGATTATGGTGAAGCCGGCGATAATGTTGGGGTCTTATTACGTGGAATCACGCGTGATGAAATCGAACGTGGTCAAGTAATCGCAAAACCAGGTTCAATCACACCGCATACAAAATTCGAAGCAGAAGTGTATGTCTTGACGAAAGAAGAAGGTGGACGTCATACGCCATTCTTCAATAACTATCGTCCACAATTCTACTTCCGGACAACCGACGTGACCGGTAACATCGAATTGCCAGAAGGAACCGAAATGGTTATGCCTGGTGATAATGTAACCATCACAGTTGATTTGATCCACCCAGTTGCCATCGAACAAGGTACGACTTTCTCAATTCGTGAAGGCGGCCGAACAGTTGGTTCTGGTATGGTATCTAAGATCGACGCTTAAGTTGCGATTTGAGTCTTACTTTTTTAAGTAAGGCTCTTTTTTTCTGGACTAAAATCCGGTACTCTAGATAAAAGAAGACTTTTGGTTGTTACTTTACATGAAGGAGTTTCGTGATGGAAGAAAAAATGTTTGTGGCGCCTGGCGCTTATGTTCAAGGCTTCGGTCTGTTAGCTAAGACGGAGTATCTTACTGCTTTTGGGCAAACGGGATTATTGGTGACCGATCACTATGTGTATGAATTATACGGAAAAAGGCTGCAAGAATTATTGCAGTCTAAAAGTTTAAAGGTGACCCCTTTTTTGACTGATCAAGCGACCGAACCGGATTTGACAGCACTGGATTTTGTGATCGCATTCGGTGGCGGAAAAGCGATTGATCAAGGGAAAAGCTTGGCGTTACATCAGGGAATCGCGTGCATCGTGATCCCGACGGCGGCTTCGACGGATGCAGCAACGTCGCGAATCTCGGTAGAATATGAGACGAATGGGAAATTTAGTCACTACCAAGTATATCCTAAAAGTCCCGATTTGGTTTTAGTCGATACTGCGTTATTGATTCAAAGTCCGGTCCATTTTTTAAGTTCAGGGATCGCCGATGGATTGTCCACTTTTATCGAAGCGCGAACCGTTTTTGAAAATGAAGGGCGCAATACGTTGAACCGGCGTCCGACGTTAGCCGCGCTTGCATTAGCTGAAAAATGTCGCGACGTTTTATTTGCAGATGGAGCTGAAGCGCTGGCCGCAAATCGTGACGGCAATGTCAACAGTGCGTTTGAACGGGTGGTGGAAGCCACGACATTGTTAAGCGGCTTGGGGTTTGAGTCTGGTGGTTTAAGTATCGCCCACGCGTTGCACAATGCCTTGCTCAGTTTGTGGAGCGATGAGATCGATGCAAGTCATGGTCAAATTATTGCCGTGACGACGTTGATCCACTTGGCGACTGAGCACCGGACCCCAGAAGAATATCACCGCTATGCTGTTTTTTTTAAGGAATTAGGGCTGCCGACGACGCTAGGTGAATTAGGACTGCCGGTAAAAAGCGAAGCGGAATTAAACGAACTTTGTCAGTTGGCATTTGCTAAAGAAGATGGCGTGAAAAAAAGTAATTTAGTGATTACGACCGAACAGTTACTGGCTGCATTGAAGGCCCATCAATAAAAAAGCCGTGAACTTTTTTTGAAGTTCACGGCTTTTTCTAGTGTTAAATATTCAAAACTTTGTTCAAGAAATCTTTCGTTCGTGGATTGTGCGGATTGTTGAAGACTTGTTCAGGCGTTCCATCTTCTAAGATCTTACCGCCATCGGTAAAGATCACGCGATCGGCTACTTCTTTAGCAAAGCCCATTTCGTGGGTCACGATCACCATGGTCATCCCACGAGTCGCTAAGTCTTTCATAACACCCAACACGTCACCGACCATTTCAGGATCTAGTGCGGAAGTTGGTTCATCGAACAACATGATATCAGGATTCATCGCTAAAGCTCGAGCAATCGCCACCCGTTGCTTTTGACCGCCGGATAAACTGTCAGGGTAGACTGCTTTTTTCTCGGCTAAACCAACTTGTTCCAATAATTCAACTCCGCGTTTTTCAGCGTTTGCTCGGGATTCACCTTTTAAATCCATCGGAGCTAAGACGATATTTTCTAAAACTGTCAAATGGGGGAAGAGATTGAAATGTTGGAATACCATTCCGATATGTTGTCGAACGAGATTGATATCGGTATGCTTGTCGGTCAAATCTTTTCCATCGATGATGATCTCGCCAGAAGTCGGATCTTCCAAGCGATTCAAACACCGTAAGAACGTACTTTTACCAGAACCGGAAGGGCCGATGATACAAACGACTTCACCTTCGCGGATCGAAATGTTGAGATCATTTAAGACGGTGTTATCACCGAATTTTTTTACTAAATGATTGACGACGATTTTTTCACTCATCTTAGTTCACCTTCTTATCTAAGCGATTTGCTAATTTAGTCAAGATCGTGATCAAAATCAAGTACATGATCGCGATGATCAAATAGACGTAAGAACTTTGGGTAGTTCGGGCAACGATGATCTTACCGGTTTGCAAGAGTTCAACGACTCCGATTGCGGAAATGATCGTCGTATCTTTCAAACTGATCACGAATTGATTGATAAACGATGGGATCATGATCTTCACCGCTTGTGGCAAGATGATCTTCTTCATCGTTTTATTATAAGAAAGTCCTAAACTGCGGGAGGCTTCCATTTGTCCGACTGGCACGGCTTGAATCCCGCCGCGGACGATCTCAGCGATGTAGGCTGAAGCGTTTAACGTCAAGGTGATGATCCCCGCCATAAAGTCTGGAATCTTGATGCCTGTGATCCCTGGTAACCCGAAGAAAATGAAGAAGGCGAGTACCATCATTGGGATTCCGCGAATGATGTCAATGTAGATCCCAGCGATCATTCGAAGTGCGCCAGATGGGGCAACCCGGAACAGACCAAAGATGACACCTAAAACGAGAGCTAAAGCAAATGAAACTAGCGCTAAAACGATCGTTTTCCATAAGCCGTTCAATAAAGCTGGGTAGTTGTTTTTCAATAAACCAGTGATCGTTGATTCATCGACGCTATCTTTTTTCGCTGCAGCGGTACTTTCTGAGCCAATGTATTTATTGACGATCGTGTCGTATTCGCCGGTTTGTTTTAATTCTTTCAAGCCTTCATTGAACATTTCGATCAACTCAGGATTTTGGCCTTTTTTGACGGCAAAGCCATATTCACCGCCAGACTCGCGTTTGATTGGCGTTTTTAAATCTTGGCCTTGTTTGACTGCGTAGCCGATGACCGGATAATCATCCATCATCGCATCGATGGAACCAACTTTTAGCGCGTCGTATAATTGATCAGCCGCATCGAAGTATTTGATCTTAAAGCCGTATTCTTTTTCGTGCGCTTTTAAAAAGTCTGCACTTTCCGTTCCGACCTTAGCTCCCACGGTTTTGCCTTTTAAGTCTTTATAGGCTTTGATATCTTTGTTGTCTTTAGCGACGGCTAATTGGATCCCACTTTGGAAATAAGGATCAGAGAAATCATAATTTTCTTTTCGTTCATCGGTCATGGTCATCCCAGCGATCATACCATCACCTTGACCAGATTCCAGTGCTTGCATAGCAGGGGAGAAGCCGATGAATTTGAAATCTAAATTGAAGCCTTGTTTTTTAGCAATCGTTTTTAAGAGATCCACGTCGATCCCTTTGTATTTTCCATCAGCGTCTTTATATTCAAAGGGAGCAAAAGCGGAATCACTGACGATGGTGTACGTCGCTTTTTTTGGTTCGATCTTTTTCATTGAACCAGTTGCAGCGGCGGTATCGTCACCTTTTGAAATATATTTTGCGACGATTTTATCGTATTCACCGTTCGCTTTTAATTTTTTTAGCCCGGCATTGAATTTTTTCAATAAAGCGGCGTTTTCACCTTTTTTGACCGCAAAGCCATACGCGCTACCTTTTTCAGGTTCGCCGACTAATTTGAAGGGTTGACCATTTTTCACAGCATAACCTAAGACGGGTGCATCATCAAAGATCGCTTGCACATTGTCGTTAGTCAACGCGTTGTACATTGCGTCAGCTGCTTCGTATTGTTTGACCTCATAGCCATATTTATCTTTGTTCTTTGCGAGAAATGTGGCACTTTCGGTCCCGATTTTGGCCGCGACAGTTTTACCTTTTAAATCAGTGTAGCCTTTGATTTTAGTGTTGTCTTTTTTGACTGCCATTTGGATCCCGCTATCGAAATACGGTGTTGAAAAATCAAATGTCTTTTTGCGTTCGTCGGTGATACTCATGCCGGCGATCATGCCGTCTAATTGATCCGATTGAACACCTTGGATCGAACTATCAAAGCCTAACGGTCGCAAATCAACTTTAAAGCCTTGATCTTTGGCGATTTGATTGATTAAATCAACATCGATCCCGATGTATTTGCCATCAGAGTCTTGAAATTCAAATGGCGCAAACGTTAAGTCCGTTCCAATTTTGTACGTCTTTTCTTCCGCGTGAGCTTTTTGACCAATGCTTAAGGTCACAAAACTCAACACCATTAATAATAGAGAGAAGATTAGATTTCTCTTTTTCATAATAAACCTCCTAAAAATCTTTCATTCGTTTATTATAGGGAGAGAAGATTCTGAATACAAGTGATTGGAAACAATTACACGGAAAAAAAATCAAAAAGGTAACATGTGATGTTAAAAAAGCTAACATAAGTTGTTTAAGGAATCGCTAAATTGCAAGTCTAAAAATAGCGAAAATATGTTCGCTGTGCTATAATCGAATGCGGTGAAAAACTACATATTAATAGGAGGATGAATCGGTGATTGAAAAAGAGACAGGGAATACGTTTGACCTCCATTCCCAATACCAACCGGCTGGTGATCAGCCTGAAGCGATCCGCCAATTAGTTGATGGCGTAGTGGCAGGTAAAAAAGCTCAGATTTTACTTGGAGCGACCGGTACCGGTAAAACGTATACGATTTCTAACGTGATCAAGGAAGTAAACAAACCAACTTTGATCATTGCTCACAATAAGACGTTAGCTGGCCAGTTGTATGGCGAGTTCAAGGAATTTTTTCCCAATAACGCGGTCGAATATTTTGTTAGTTACTATGACTACTATCAACCCGAAGCGTATGTGCCTTCTAGTGATACGTATATCGAAAAAGATTCTAGTATTAATGATGAAATAGATAAATTACGTCATTCGGCTACGAGCTCTTTGCTTGAACGAAATGATGTTATTGTTGTTGCTTCGGTTTCTTGTATCTTTGGGCTCGGTTCACCAAAAGAATACATGGAACAAGTCGTTTCGTTGCGCGTTGGAATGGAGATGGATCGCAATAAATTATTGCGTAATTTGATCGATATCCAATTTGAGCGTAACGACATCGATTTTCAGCGGGGACGTTTCCGAGTTCGCGGTGATGTGGTGGAAATTTTTCCAGCTTCTCGCGATGAGCGAGCGTTGCGGATTGAATTTTTTGGTGATGAGATCGATCGGATTCGCGAAGTCGATGCACTGACTGGCGAAGTGATGGGGGAAACTGAACACGTTGCGATTTTCCCGGCGACGCACTTTTTGACCAACGAAGATCATTTGGAAAAAGCGATCGCTAACATCAAGACGGAGTTAGAAGCACGTCTCAAAGTTTTGAACAGTGAAAATAAATTATTAGAAGCCCAACGCTTGGAACAACGAACGAATTACGATATCGAGATGTTGCGTGAGATGGGCTACACGTCGGGAATCGAAAACTATTCCCGTCATTTAGATGGACGAAAAGAAGGCGAGCCGCCGTACACGTTGCTGGACTTTTTCCCAGATGATTTTTTACTAGTCGTGGATGAATCCCATGTCACGATGCCGCAGATTCGTGGGATGTATAACGGCGACCGTGCCCGGAAACAGATGTTAGTCGATTATGGTTTCCGTTTGCCTTCTGCGCTAGATAACCGACCATTACGTTTAGAAGAGTTTGAAGAACGGGTCAACCAGATCGCATATGTTTCGGCGACCCCGGGACCTTATGAACAAGAACAAACGGATACGATCGTAGAACAGATCATTCGACCGACTGGCTTGTTAGATCCAGTCATTGAAGTCCGGCCGATTATGGGGCAGATGGATGATCTAGTCGGTGAGATCAACGAACGAGTCGAAAAAAATCAACGGACTTTTGTGACGACTTTGACGAAAAAAATGGCTGAAGATTTAACTGATTATTTCAAAGAGTTGGGGATCAAAGTCAAATATTTGCACAGTGATATCAAAACTTTAGAACGAACGGAGATCATTCGTGACTTGCGGCTTGGTAAATTCGATGTATTAGTCGGGATCAACTTGCTGCGGGAAGGGTTAGATGTGCCAGAAGTTTCGTTAGTTGCCATTTTAGATGCTGACAAAGAAGGCTTTTTACGAAGTGAGCGTTCATTGGTCCAAACGATTGGTCGAGCGGCACGAAACTCTGAAGGCCGAGTGATCATGTACGCGGATAAGATTACCGATTCGATGCAAAAAGCAATGGATGAGACGGCACGGCGGCGTGAGATCCAGCAACAATACAACAAAGAACATGGGATCACCCCGAAAACGATCATTAAAGAAGTTCGGGACTTGATTGCGATCACGAAAGTAGCTGAAGAAACAGCGACCTATGATTTGAGTTCATATGATGAACTTTCCAAAGAGGAACGGTTGCAATTGATCGCTAAATTAGAAGATGAGATGCGTGAAGCTGCCAAGACGCTTGATTTCGAGACCGCTGCGACTTTGCGGGATACGATCTTGGAATTAAAAGCAGCAGAATAGGAGTTAGAGAATGGCAAATGATAAAATTGTGATCCATGGCGCGCGCGCCCATAATTTAAAAAATATCGATGTAACGATTCCCCGCGATCAGTTAGTCGTCGTCACGGGGCTTTCTGGTTCGGGCAAAAGTTCGTTGGCCTTTGATACATTGTATGCAGAAGGTCAACGTCGCTATGTGGAAAGTTTGTCTGCTTATGCGCGACAATTTTTAGGGCAAATGGATAAGCCGGATGTCGATAGTATCGACGGGTTGAGTCCGGCGATTTCGATCGATCAAAAAACGACGAGTAAAAATCCTCGCTCGACAGTCGGTACCGTAACGGAGATCAATGATTACTTGCGACTATTGTATGCACGCGTAGGACACCCGATCTGTCCCAATGATCATATTGAGATCACCTCGCAATCTGTCGAGCAGATGGTTGATAAAGTGTTGGAGTTACCTGAGCGGACAAAGATCCAAATCTTAGCTCCAGTTGTCGCCAAGAAAAAAGGCCAACACAAAAAAGTCTTTGAAATGATCCAACGGGAAGGTTACGTCCGGATGCGAGTAGATGGCGAAGTCTATGATGTGTCAGAAGCTCCTGAGCTAGAAAAAAATAAAAAACATGATATCGCCATTATTATCGATCGGATCGTAGTCAAAGACGGGATTCGTTCACGGCTGTTCGATTCGTTTGAAGCGGCTTTGCGGTTAGCCGATGGTTACGCATTAGTCGATGTGATCGGTGAAGAGGAAATGCTATTTAGTGAACACTATGCCTGTCCTTATTGCGGGTTTACGGTGGGTGAATTAGAACCGCGGCTCTTTTCATTTAACGCGCCATTTGGAGCTTGTCCAGAATGTGATGGGCTAGGCGTGAAGTTGGAAGTCGATCAAGATTTGGTGATCCCCGATCCTAGTAAAACATTGCGGGAAGGGGCATTGATCCCTTGGAATCCGATCAGTTCACAATATTATCCGCAAATGTTAGAACAAGCGTGTTTGAGCTTTGGAATCGAGATGGATACCCCATTTGAAAACTTGCCAGAAGAACAGCAAGCAATCATTTTGCATGGCTCGAATGGCGAAAATTTCCATTTCCACTATGAAAATGATTTTGGTGGTGTGCGAGATGTGGAAGTCCCATTTGAAGGGATCTTACCGAATATCGCGCGGCGTTACCAAGAAACTAATAGTGATTTTACTCGCGATCAAATGCGGCTTTATATGACGGAATTGACTTGTCAAGCGTGTCATGGCTATCGTTTGAACCCTCAAGCGTTATCCGTCCAAGTCAATGGGGTCAACATTGGGGAGGCTAGTGAGCGTGCCATCAACCAAGCACTAGAATTTTTTGCTGGGCTGACTTTAAGTGAACAAGAAACGATGATCGCACAACCGATCTTAAAAGAAATCAAAGATCGATTAAGCTTTTTGCGTAATGTCGGTTTAGATTATTTGACGTTGAGTCGGACGGCGGGGACTTTATCTGGTGGTGAAGCTCAGCGAATTCGGCTAGCGACTCAGATCGGTTCCAACTTATCTGGGGTATTGTACATTTTAGATGAACCTTCCATCGGACTTCATCAACGCGACAATGATCGGTTGATTGCTTCATTAAAGAAGATGCGCGATCTAGGCAATACGTTGATCGTAGTGGAACACGATGAAGACACGATGCGGGCGGCAGATTATTTGATCGATGTTGGACCGGGTGCAGGTGAGCAAGGCGGTCAGATCGTGGCGGCGGGGACTCCTGCAGAAGTGGAACAAAATCCACAGTCATTGACTGGCCAATATCTTTCTGGCAAAAAGAGTATCCCAATTCCGAAAGAACGACGTAAAGGAAGCGGGAAAAAAATCAAGATCACCGGTGCGGCTGAGAATAATTTGAAAAATATCGAAGTCGAGTTTCCGCTGGGTAAATTTGTAGCGGTGACCGGTGTTTCTGGCTCGGGCAAATCAACTTTAGTCAACCAAATCTTGAAAAAAGCACTGGCACAAAAATTGAATCGTAATTCGAATAAGCCAGGGAAATTCAAACGGATCACCGGCTATCAAAACATCGAAAAAATAATCGACATCGATCAAAGTCCGATTGGTCGGACGCCGCGAAGTAATCCTGCGACTTATACGAGCGTGTTTGATGATATTCGCGATTTGTTCGCGCAAACGAATGAAGCGAAAATTCGCGGTTACAAAAAAGGCCGCTTTAGTTTTAATGTCAAAGGCGGTCGCTGTGAAGCGTGTCGTGGCGATGGGATCATCAAGATCGAAATGCATTTTCTGCCTGATGTCTACGTTCCTTGTGAAGTGTGTCATGGCAAACGGTATAATTCTGAAACGTTGGAAGTACACTACAAAGGAAAAAATATTGCCGATATTTTAGAGATGACCGTGGAAGATGCGGTTGAATTTTTCAAACATATTCCAAAGATCCAGCGCAAATTACAAACGATCGTCGACGTGGGATTAGGCTATGTGACGATGGGCCAACCGGCAACGACACTATCCGGTGGGGAAGCGCAACGGATGAAATTAGCCAGTGAGCTGCATAAAAAAGCTAACGGGAAAAATTTCTATATTTTAGATGAACCGACGACCGGCTTACATTCCGATGATATCGCGCGGTTGCTACAAGTCTTAGAGCGCTTAGTCGATGCGGGAAATACCGTCTTAGTCATCGAGCACAATTTAGATGTGATCAAGTCAGCAGATCACGTGATCGACCTTGGTCCTGAAGGTGGCGAAGGTGGCGGCACGATTTTAGCGACGGGCACACCTGAAGAAATCGCAGCAGTGCCAGCAAGTTATACCGGCTACTACTTGAAAAAGATCTTAGAAAAATAAGCACGCATTTGAAAGGCTGATACGAATAAGTGTCAGTCTTTTTTAGCTAAGTTGATTTTACATAGTCAACCCTTTGACCGAATGTTTAGTTTGCCGAAAGTTTTTTTCAAAAATCGTCGTGCAAAGTCTTGCGGCGGTTGGACATTCGTTGCTTAACTTTAGATAGTATAGTATCATTATTCTTGGATTCGAGGAATATTTGAGAGATGCAGGTGTAGAAAAAAATGACTAAACAAGAGAATTTTGTACCGATTTTATTAGGAAGTGACATCAATGTCTATGGAATGTCGCGTTCTTTTCACGAAGCGTATGGAATCGTCTGCGAGGCTTATGCTGGCTTGCAATTAGCGCCCACAAAATATAGTAAGATCGTCAATGTCCATACGATTCCCGGCTTTGATAAAGATCCCGTTTTTATTGAAGAGATGCGGAAGTTGGGTAAGGAGACTTACAATGATCCCAATACAAAATATTTATTGATCGCCTGTGGGGATGGTTATGCCGAATTAGTTTCACAACACAAAGCGGAACTATCGGAGTGGTTCATCTGTCCGTACATTGATTTTTCGTTATTGGAACGTTTGATCAGTAAAGTTAGTTTCTATGATGTGTGTGAAGAATACGATCTGCCATACCCTAAAACATTGGTCATCACACCAGATATGTTAAAAAATGACCGCTTTGAAGAGGCATTGCCATTTGATTTTCCAGTCGCGTTGAAACCGGCTAATAGTGTGGAGTGGCTGTCGATTGATTTTGAAGGCCGGAAAAAAGCGTTCATCCTCGATACGCGAGCAGAGTTTGATACGATCATTGAACGGATCTATCATGCCGGTTATACCAGTGAAATGATCGCGCAAGATTTTATTCCGGGCGACGATAGTAATATGCGCGTCTTGAATGCCTATGTCGATGCGCAGCACAATGTGCGCATGATGTGTTTAGGTCATCCGCTTCTAGAAGATCCTTCACCAGAAGCCGTGGGAAATTATGTGGCGATCATGCCGGAATACAACGATCGGATCTATCAGACAATCAAACGATTTTTAGAACGAATCGAGTACACGGGTTTTGCGAACTTTGATATGAAATACGATCCGCGAGATAAACAATATAAACTATTTGAGATCAATTTACGGCAAGGCCGCAGCAGTTTCTTCGTGACGTTGAACGGCTTGAATTTGGCGAAGTTTGTGACGGAAGATCGTGTGTTTGAAGAGCCTTTCAAACGGACCAAATACGGAATGGCCGATGATGAGACAGCGATGCTTTGGATGGGTGTACCAAAAAGTGTCTTCATTAAATATGCTCGTGACAACAAAGATAAACAAAAAGCGTTGGAATTGATCAAAAAAGGCCGCTGGGGTACGACCGTATTTTACAAAAACGATATGTCGCCGATGCGGTGGTTGCTGACTAAATATTCCTTCATGAAATACAAAGGCCGGTTTGCCGAATTTTTCAAAGAAAAGGAAGGCTGATGAGATGGAAAATTTTTTTAGTGTTTTAGGTGGGATGGGGACGATGGCAACGGAAAGTTTTGTTCGGTTGATCAACCATCGGATCACCGCACATAAAGATCAAGATTATTTGAATTATATCTTGTTCAATCACGCGACAGTTCCTGATCGGACAGCTTATATTTTAGATCCAAGTCAAACTGATCCGCGGCCGTATTTATTAGATGATGTGAAAAAACAAAATCTTTTACAGCCTAATTTTATCGTGTTGACTTGTAATACAGCTCATTACTTTTATGACGCGATGCAAGCTGAAACGAAGATCCCGATCTTGCACATGCCAAAGGAAGCGGCCAAAGATTTGAAGCGGCGGCATCCAGAAGGTGGGAAAGTCGCGATTTTAGGAACAGAAGGTAGTATCAAAGCCGATATTTATCCGAAAGAATTACGGGCAGAAGGCTTCGAGGTGCTAATCCCAGATGAAAAATTGCAAAGTAAAGTCAATCATTTGATCTATACGGATGTGAAAGAAAATGATTTTATCAATAGTGAGTTGTTTTTAGAAATCTTACATGATGTGTTTACGACATATGGCTGCCAACACGCCGTCTTAGGCTGTACAGAGCTTTCGTTAGTCAATGAGTTGACTCAAGAAGTACCTTATGAAGTGACGGATGCGCAATCGATTTTAGCTGATCGGACGATCGAGCGCGCGTTAGCCCAACGCAATCATTAAGGCAAAAAGCTTTCTCTTATTTTTAAGGGAAAGCTTTTTTGTTGGCTAAAAAGTTTCGCAACTCAGAGTTAAAACTTTTCAAACTGTCGTTTTTTTGAGATGATTGAATTAACGAATAAGCGGAGGTTATTTTATGAAAAGAATTTTGTTAGCATTGTTGGTGTGTCCAATCGTTTTTTTAGCCGCTGAACCCGTTAAAGCGCAAACAAATGAAAAGGCTTTAACACTGGAAAAACGCTCGGCGTTGGCTAGTGGGGTCACTACCCGTCAGTTTGAGCAGATCATGACGATGCCGGAAGTTCCAGCGGCGGCGTTTGAGTTAGGCAGTCTCGACGCGGCCAACGATCAGCAAAAAGTAGTTTTAGAAGCATTGAACTATCTGGGGGTTCCTTATGTTTGGGGTGGCGCGACTCCTGAAGGCTTTGATTGTAGCGGATTAGTGTCGTATGTCTTTGAGCGCGCGGTAGGTAAACCGTTACCCCACTACACTGTTTCTCAAGAAGCTTACGGAAAAGAAGTGGCACTTTCCGAGCTACAGTTGGGCGATCTTGTCTTTTACGGGGAGCGAGGTGCGAGTTATCACGTTGGGATCTACGTAGGGGAAGGAAAAATGATCCATGCGCCGCAACCAGGTGAGTCGGTGAAAGTGATCGAACTGAAGTATTATCAACCAGATTTTGCTCGCCGGCTATTAAACGAAGGACCAAATCCTAGTCAACAACCGGCCAATACAGGTGAAGGCCTCAATGAACGTTATATTTTCCGCCTGTATAATCCAAAGCAGGGGGAACATTTTTATACGGCAAATGTCAACGAAGCAACAAGTTTGCGTGATCGGTCAAAATGGCAATACGAAGGTCTTGGCTGGGTAGCGCCTCGCAAAGGGAAAGCTGTTTATCGGTTATGTAATCCCAACACTTCGGATCATGTCTATACGATTAGTTGGGAAGAAGCGCAGTATTTGAAAAAAGTCGGCTGGCGTGATGAAGGCATCTCGTGGTATTCAGGCGGAGCAAAGCCGCTGTATCGCTTGTACAATCCGAATGCGACAGTGGGCAGTCACCATTACACGTTGAGTCAAGCCGAACGAGACTACTTGATTAAACAAGGGTGGCAAGCTGAAGGTGTTGCTTGGTATGCGCTGCGAGCGTATTAAGGAATCAAACGAATCTAACAAAAAGAAACTGGTCTGCCCGCTAGCTCCCAGTTTCTTTTTTTGTTGCTTGAAGTTATCGACTGTCAGGCAAGTGCTTATAAATTTGTTAAGTAGGATAATTTAGTAGTAAAGACACGCCAGGCATGTTAAAATAAAAAGGTTGGAAGGAGTGAAGCTGAATGGTCGAAAGTTTACATTTAGTCATCATCACGGGAATGAGCGGGGCTGGTAAGACAGTCGCGATTCAAAGTTTTGAAGATATGGGATATTTTTGTGTGGATAATATGCCACCAGGGCTGATTCCTAAGTTTTGGGAATTGATCCGAGAATCAGGAAAAATAACAAAAATCGCGTTAGTTGTCGATTTGCGTTCGCGGAGTTTTTTTGAAGAGATCCGTAATATGTTGATCGAGATCGATAATACCGGTTTTATTGATACGACGACTTTATTTTTAGATTGTTCCGATGAAGAATTAGTTTCACGCTACAAAGAAACACGTCGGACGCATCCGCTTGCGATGGATGGCATGGTGAGTGAAGGGATCAGAAAAGAGCGGGCGATCTTGGAAGACTTGCGAGCTGAAGCGAGTTTAGTGATCGATACGACGAACTTGACGCCGCGGCAGTTACGGGAAAAAATCATTGAAGAATTCAAACAACAAGACGATGTATCCTTTCATGTGGAAATGGTGTCATTTGGTTTTAAATATGGTTTGCCGATCGATGCGGATATCGTCATGGACGTTCGCTTTTTACCAAATCCGCATTACATTCCAGAACTGCGGCCGCAAACCGGTTTAGATAAACCAGTCTATGATTATGTCATGTCTTTTCAAGAGACAGAAGATTTTTATCGGACCTTCACAGCACTTCTCAAAAATATTTTGCCTGGTTACATCAAAGAAGGTAAAACCTCGCTTACGATCGCGATCGGTTGTACGGGTGGTCAGCATCGCTCGGTGGCATTGACTGAACGAGTGGGTAAGCTGTTGAAAGAAGAAAATTATAAAGTCAACATCACACATCGTGATAAAGACAAGCGGAAAGAGACGGTGAATCGCTCGTGAAAATGAAGACCTATCGAATTCGGAAACCGAAAATCGTAGTGATCGGCGGCGGAACAGGGCTGCCGGTTATTTTACGTAGTTTACGAGATCAAAGTGCGGATATCACAGCGATCGTGACGGTAGCCGATGATGGCGGCAGCAGCGGTAAGATCCGCGAGTCGATCGACATGGCACCACCAGGAGACTTGCGAAATGTTTTGTCTGCATTATCAGATATGCCTAAATTGTATTCGGATCTGTTTCAATATCGTTTTAAAAAAGAAGATAGTTTTTTAGCGAACCATACGATCGGGAATTTGATCATTGCTGCGCTATCAGAAATGCGGGGCAGTACATATGAAGCGATCCAATTATTATCGCATATGATGCACGTGGAAGGTCACATTTATCCTTCGTCTGATACACCGCTGACGTTACACGCACGTTTTGAAGATGGTACGACGATGGTGGGGGAATCACGAATCGCCAAAGAACGGAAATCGATTCAGCGCGTCTATGTGACGAGCAGTACCGGTGAATTGACCATCACACCAGCGCGTAAAGTCGTTCAAAGTATTTTGGATGCGGATCTAGTCGTATTAGGGCCGGGCTCACTTTTTACTAGCATTTTACCGAATTTAGTGATCCAACAGATCGGGGATGCCGTGAAGACGACCAAAGCAGAAGTCGTTTATATTTGTAATATCATGACTCAAAAAGGCGAGACTGAACATTTCAGTGATGCTGATCACGTCCGAGTCTTGCATCAGCATCTCCATGAAAAATTTGTCGACACGGTCTTAGTCAATACCGAAAAAGTTCCAGCAGGTTACATGAACCCCGACGTTTATGATGAGTATCTCGTCCAAGTGACCCACGATTTTGACGGTTTGCGTAAAGAAGGCTGCCGCGTCGTCTCGACTGACTTTTTGAAATTGCGTGATGGCGGCGTCTTCCACGATGGAGATAAAGTCGTGGCGGAATTGTTACGGATCGTGTTTGGAGCAAAAGACTAGGAGGGATTACGATGTCATTTGCTGCGGAAGTAAAAAAAGAATTGACTAGCTTAGCGGTGGAAAAGGAATTAGCGCAAGCTGAACTGGCTGCGCTGATTCGCATGAATGGTTCACTTAGTTTGAACAACCATCAATTCGTCTTAAATGTCCAAACGGAAAACGCTGCGATCGCTCGGCGGATCTTTACGCTTTTAAAAGATCATTACGGGGTGCGTAGTGAGTTATTAGTGCGGCGGAAGATGAAATTAAAGAAAAATAATGTTTACATCGTGCGCTTGAAGCAAGATACGAAGCCGATCTTGTTGGATTTAGATATTATGGATGACTTGATGTTCAAAGGTCATATCGCAGAATCTATCAAAGCCGATCCTTCATTGGCTCGTGCTTATTTGCGAGGTGCTTTTTTAGCATCTGGCTCGGTGAACAACCCCGAGACGAGTCGCTATCATTTGGAAATCTCATCAATTTATGAAGAACATAATCAAGATGTGTGCGCGTTGTTGAATCAATTTGAGTTGAACGCGCGGACATTGGAGCGCCGAAATGGTTTTATCACGTATTTGAAAGGTGCTGAAAAGATCGCGGACTTTTTGACGTTGATCGGTGCGACGAATTCCATGTTGAAATTTGAAGATGTGCGGATCGTGCGGGACATGCGAAACTCGGTCAATCGATTGGTGAATTGCGAGACGGCGAATATGAACAAAACGATTGATGCGGCGTCAAAACAAATCGGCAATATCCAATTTATTGAAGCGACGGTGGGCTTGCAATCTCTACCGGAAAAATTACAAGAGATCGCTGAGTTGCGTTTGCAACATCCTGAGGTCAGTTTGAAAGAGTTGGGGGAGATGATTCCGTCAGGTGCGATTTCAAAATCAGGGATCAACCATCGCATCCGCAAGATCAACGAATTTGCGGAACAATTGCGGGAGCGAGGAAGCTTGCAGCAATCAGCGCATTAGCGGGAACTAAATTTAAACAAACCAAACAAACCAACGCCCAACAGTGAGATCATTGCTGGGCGTTGGTTGAGTTATCTTGTTTACATAATAAAAATCTGGTCTTATAAATCTAAATAATTTTTCAATTCGGCTTCTGTGACGGATTCGTCAAAGATGTGCTCATCGACTAAAATCGTCGGCACGAATTTGATGTTGGCTTGTTCGGCTTCGTTGCGGATCTCGATTTGCAGATTTTGGGTTGGCTGTTGTTTGAGCTGCAACGTGTTTTCCGCATAATTAGCCACCGCTTCTAATTCTAAGTCTTGCCAAGATTCTTGGGTTTTAAAAACTTGTTGGATCTGACGGATCGGATCAGCGGAAGCGTCGATGTATTCGTGCATCACATTGCCCCGCTGCAAACTGACTTTGTCTTTGTCCAATAATTTGATGATGCGTTGAACTTTTCCTGCTTCGACCGCAGCTGTCAACAGTTCGAATGATTCGTCAAACCATTTTTTGCAATACGGACAACGTAAATTGATAAACTCGATGATTTTTTTGTCTGCTTTATCGGAACCGACTTTGATACCATTGAAGTCATTGACGAATTCCGGTTTAATGACACTAATATCCATTTGAATCAAGCTCCCTTCTCTTTGATTTTACAAAAAAATCATAACAAAACCTAGCGATGTGACGAAACTCTCATCTTTCAGTCATGAGAAATTTTTTAAATTTCAACAAACCGTTAAGTTTTTTTGAACAGTTGACAGCTAAAAAAAACAGCAGTTTAAAAATAGATTCGATTGGTTTATAATGAGGGCGGTACTTTACCAGAATAAGCGAAAGAAGGGCGAATATGCGAAGAACAAAAACAATGGATGGTAACACTGCTGCGGCTTACATCTCGTATGCATTTACTGAGCTGGCCGCTATCTATCCGATCACGCCAAGTTCCCCCATGGCTGAATTAGTCGATCAATGGGCAACGCAAGGCAAAAAAAATCTCTTCGGACAACCCGTTAACATAACAGAAATGCAATCAGAAGCCGGTGCGGCCGGTGTCGTTCACGGTGCGTTGAAAACGGGCGCGTTGACGACGACTTATACGGCTTCACAAGGTTTACTTTTAATGATCCCGAACATGTATAAAATCGCCGGCGAACTGTTGCCAGGTGTTTTCCATGTGGCAAGTCGTGCTGTGACCACTAACGCGTTGAATATTTTTGGTGATCATGGCGATGTGATGGCGACTCGGCAAACTGGCTTTGCGATGTTGCAAGAAAGCAGTGTCCAAGAAGTGATGGACCTTTCGGCGGTAGCGCATTTGGCTGCGGTCGAAGCCAGCGTACCGTTTTTAAATTTCTTTGACGGGTTTCGAACGAGTCATGAGATTCAAAAAATCGAAGTGCTAGAGTATGATGAGCTGGCCCCTTTATTGGATCATGAAAAATTAGCCGCTTTTCGCAAACGCGGGATGAATCCGAATCATCCGACGATCAGTGGGACCAATCAAAATCCCGATATTCATTTCCAACAGCGGGAGACCGTCAATAGCTACTATGAAAAATTGCCGGCAATCGTGCAAAAATATATGTTTGCCATTAATGATTTGCGTGGAACGGATTATGATCTAGTCACGTATTATGGTGATCCCGATGCTGAAGAAGTGATCGTTGCGATGGGTTCGGTTGCACAAACGATCGAGCAAACGATCGATTACTTGCGGCAGCAAGGTCGGAAAGTCGGCTTTTTGAATATTCATTTATACCGGCCGTTTCCAGTTGAAAATTTGTTGGCGAAATTACCGCAAACGGTTAAAAGTATCGCGGTCTTGGATCGGACGAAAGAACCCGGTGCAGATGGCGAGCCATTGCTATTAGATGTGCAAGGTGCATTGTATGATTCTGAATTGCATCCGATGATCATCGGTGGTCGTTTTGGGATTGGTTCAAAAGATGTAACGCCTGATCAGATCGTCGCGGTGTATAACGAATTACAAAAACCGCGGGGGACAGCGAAGAAACGCTTTACAATTGGGATCATTGACGATGTGACTTATCTTTCATTAGATAGCGGGGAAGTTTTGGATTTGACAAACCCACAAACGTACCAAGCAAAATTTTGGGGCTTTGGTTCAGATGGAACGGTAGGTGCGAACAAATCGGCCATCAAGATCATCGGAGACCAGACCGATAAATACGCGCAAGGGTACTTCTATTATGATTCAAAAAAATCTGGCGGGCTGACGGTTTCTCATTTGCGCTTTGGCGATACGCCGATCCGCTCCACGTATTTAGTTGAACAAGCGGACTTTATCGCGTGTCATACACCTGCTTACATCCATAGTTACGATCTTTTGAAAGGCTTGAAGCCAGGCGGGATCTTTTTACTGAATACGACGTGGGATGACGCGCAATTAGCTAAATTGTTACCCGCTAAGATGAAACGTTACTTGGCAGAAAATAAGATCCAATTTTACACGATCAATGCAGCTAAGCTTGCGATGGAAGTCGGGCTAGGCCAACGGATCAATACGGCGATGGAGACGGCCTTTTTCAAATTGACCGAGATCATTCCGTTTACGGAAGTCTTACCGATCTTAAAAGCCGAAGCAGACAGGAGTTATCGGCGCAAATCATTAGAGATCGTGCAAAAAAATATCGCGGCGATCGATCGGACGGTGGAGCTGTTGCATCATGTCACGATCCCTGCTGATTGGGCGACAGTGGAAGTGCCGGCCAAAGTATCGCGACACACCTCGCAATATGTCAACGAGATCGTCGAGCCAGTCAATGCCATGGAAGGCAACGACTTAACTGTCAAAACGTTGGTGGACAATGGTATGACAGACGGCACGGTACCGCTGGGAACGACCGCTTATGAAAAACGCAGTGTCGCCTTAGAAGTACCAGAGTGGATCAGTGATCGATGTACGATGTGTAACGAGTGTGCGTTTGTTTGTCCCCATGCTGCGATTCGGCCATTTTTGGCTGATGATGAAGAAATGGCAGAAGCACCTGAAGGCTATATCGTGCGGGAGATGCGTGGAGCAGATGGTTTGAAGTATCGCATCCAAGTCTCGATTGAAGATTGTACGGGCTGCGGGTTGTGTGTCGATGTTTGCCCGGCCAAAGGAAAAGCCTTGGTCATGAAACCTGCGGAAACGCAAAAAGAACAAGCGATGAATTGGGCGTTTGCGATGACGTTGAAACAAAAAGCAAATCCAGAAAAACCCAATACAGTCTTAGGAACGCAATTTGAAAAACCACTGTTGGAATTTTCTAGTGCTTGTGCCGGCTGTGGCGAGACCCCGTATGTCAAAGTCTTGACGCAAATGTTTGGCGATCGGATGATGATCGCAAACGCAACCGGTTGTTCTTCCATTTGGGGTGCGGCCGCGCCAGTCTCACCTTATACGACAAATGAAGCCGGGCAAGGTCCAGCTTGGTCGAATTCACTTTTTGAAGACAATGCTGAATTTGGTTATGGGATGTTGTTAGCCAATCAAACGCGGCGAAATGAACTAGCGATGAAAATGAGTCAAGTCTTAAATTCTGTTTCACCAGAGTTGAATGCCTTGATGACCGATTGGCTCGATCATCTCCATGAATCAGATGGTACTCGGCAACGCGCCGAAAAATTAAGCGCCGCTTTGGCAGTTGAACAAGCTACTAATCCGCGTTTAGCTGAGATTTACGCAGCGCGCGATCTGTTCGTCAAACCAAGTCAATGGATCTTTGGCGGTGACGGCTGGGCGTATGATATCGGCTTTGGTGGAATCGATCACGTGATCGCATCTGGTGCTGATGTCAATATTTTAGTGATGGACAACGAGGTCTACTCCAATACTGGCGGCCAAATGTCAAAAGCAACCCCAGCTTCGGCGATTGCAAAATTTGCGGCTAGCGGGAAAAATGTCGCGAAAAAGGATCTCGGTATGATGGCGATGACGTATGGGCATGTCTATGTAGCTCAGATCGCATCTGGTGCCAATCAAATGCAGACGATCCGCGCGTTTGAAGAAGCGGAGAAATTCAATGGTCCTTCGATCATCATCGCCTATACGCCTTGTATCACGCACGGATTACGCGGTGGGATGGGGCGCAGTATCCAAGAAGCCAAAGACGCGGTAAGTTCCGGTTACTGGTCTTTATATCGTTTCAATCCGGCTTTGAAAGAGCAAGGCAAGACAGCTTTGACACTTGATTTCAAACGACCAGACTTTAGTCAAATGATCGACTTTATGAAAAATCAAGTGCGCTTTTCTTCGTTAGAAGCAGCGCACCCTGAATACGCGCAACAACTTTACGAAAAAACAGTGAATGATGCGAAGACGCGCTTTTTCAATTATGCACGTTTAGCTGGCCAAGAAGAAAAATTACGCGCGAAGATCGAAGGGACACCGATTGAAACGACGGCTAAACCCACAAGAGAAAAAACGCGTGACCCAGAAGCCGAAGCTAGACGGGCTGCCAGAAGAGCAGAACGTGCCGCAAAACGTAAAAAAGACTAAGTGATCAAACAAGCGATCCTCAAACAAAGGAGCGCTTGTTTTTCGTTTTCCCGCCACTTACTAGTGTGAAGCCAGCTTTTGCTATGGTATACTTGAAGAGAATTTTGGATAGAAAGAGAGGTTAGATATGTCAAATCATCTTAGTGAAATATTCAATCCAGAATATTGGCTAGGCTTTTTTTCGGAAAACCTTTCGACTTGGGATATTATCGTCAATGTGTTAGATATCGTCGTAGTCTGGTTTTTGATCTATAAACTGTTCCAATTAGTCCGCGGTACTAAAGCGGTCCAATTGATCAAAGGAGTCGCGGTCTTTATCGGGATTCGAATCTTAGCGGAATTGATCGGGCTGCACACATTGTCGTGGCTGATGAATCAGATCATTACCTACGGGGTGATCGCCGCAATCGTGATCTTCCAACCGGAAGTGCGGCGCGGATTGGAACATTTAGGTCGCAGTTCGTTTTTCAAACCGACGAAAAAAGAAGAGCGGGAAGATGAGCAGATGATCTTAGCGTTTGACAAAGCGATCCAGTATATGTCGAAGCGGAAGATCGGAGCGCTGGTCACGATCCAGCGGCATACCGGCTTAGATGAATACATCGAGACCGGGATCGATCTAGATGCTGATATTACCGGGGAGCTGTTGATCAATATTTTCATTCCCAACACGCCGCTACACGATGGCGCAGTGATCGTCAAAAATGGAAAGCTTGCGGTCGCATCGGCTTATTTGCCGCTATCAGATAGCATGCTGATCCCAAAAGAGTTTGGGACCCGGCACCGGGCGGCCGTTGGGATCAGTGAAGTTTCTGACGCATTGACGTTTGTCGTCTCAGAAGAAACAGGCGGTGTGAGTTTGACACTGAATAATGATTTCTTGCACGATTTGACGCGGGAAGAATATTTGAAGATCATGCGCCGCGAATTGATCCCAGATGAACGTAGTGTTAAAGGACGCAAAAGTTTATGGCAAGCCTTTATCGATGGCGTAAGGGGAGGCAAGTAAGATGAAACGATTGAATAAAGCCAACATCCCTTCACTGCTGATCTCATTGCTCTTTAGTTTGATCTTGTTTTTTAATGTCAACAGCCAAACGGTCAGTCATTTTTTCTCATCTGACACCAATTATGAAGAAGCGATTCAAAACGTACCGGTGACGGTCCAGTACGATCAAAAGAAGTATTTCGTCCACGGTTTCACCAACACGGTCGCGGTAAAATTATCCAGTGCCAACCGCATCCAGTTGAATAAAGAAGTCGATCCAGATACGCGCAGCTTTACGGTGGTGGCGGATCTAGCCGGCTTATCGACTGGGACCCATGAAGTGAAACTCCAGACTAAAAATCTACAAAATTCGATCGTCGCGACGATCGAACCGAAAACCGTAACGGTCACGATCGAAAAACGCGCAACGAAAAAATTTGAAGTCACGCCGGTTTTAAGCACGACTGCCGGCCAGAAAAATCGTCAGATCGGTGAGATGTCAGTTGAACCTGAGACCGTGGAAGTTACCACCGGTTCAGAAACGTTGAAGCAGATTGATCGTGTGATCGCAGCAGTCGACCCGACACGTTTATCAGCTAGTGAAGATTCGATCCAATCTCAAGTACAAGCGTTAAATGCAAATGGCGAATCATTACCGGTCCAAGTCTCACCGCAAAATGTGACGGTGGATTTCGCGATGCAAAAAGCGACGAAGCAAGTTGATTTGTATCCGATCCAACAAGGTGCATTACCAGAAGGAGTCGAAAGTTATAAGATCAGTTTGAATCCGACCAAAGTCACGATCAGCGGCACAAAAGAGACGTTGAATGGAATCGCTAGTATCGGCGTACCGATCGACGTTCATCAAGTCACGGAGACGGTGAAAAAAACGGTGACCATCCCAACGAATAAAAATTATAAAGTGACACCTGCTAGTGTGAATGCGCAGATCGATCCCGTTGAAAAAAAGTCGGGAGCAGCGGCCAGTAGTCAGTCAGCAAGTAATTCTGCTGACGCTTCTACAGTCGCTGCTACCAGTCAGTCAGCAAGCGGGCTGCGTCCTGCCCAAAATCCTAACTCGGTGATTACTTCAACTAGTCAGGCAGCATCAAAGCCGACACATAGCACGAAAAACAGTTCATCGACCTCAGCGACTGAAATGTCTACGACTGAGACGATGCAGACGAATTAAGAAGGAGTATTTTTTGATATGGCAAAATATTTTGGTACAGACGGCGTCCGGGGAATCGCCAATAAAGAATTGACCCCTGAATTAGCATTTAAGTTAGGTCGTTGCGGCGGCTATGTTTTAAGTCAGCATGAAGAAAATTCAGACAAGCGTCCACGAGTTTTAGTGGGGCGTGATACTCGGATCTCAGGCCAATTGTTAGAATCAGCATTGATCGCAGGTCTACTATCAGTCGGGATCGAAGTCTTTCAGTTAGGTGTGATCTCAACGCCAGGTGTTGCTTATTTGACTCGTTTGCAAAAAGCTTCTGCTGGCGTGATGATCTCAGCTTCTCATAATCCAGCAGAAGATAACGGGATCAAATTTTTTGGTGGTGACGGCTACAAATTAGTCGACGAACAAGAAGAAGAGATCGAAGCGTTGTTAGATGCCGAAGATACATTGCCTCGTCCTTCAGCTGAAGGGTTGGGGACTGTGGAAGAATTCCATGAAGGCTTATTAAAATATGCGCAGTTCTTGACGCAAACGATCCCTGGTGATCTTTCTGGTTTGACTGTTTGTATCGATGCGGCAAATGGCGCGACTTCTACTACGGTCAATCGGTTGTTCGCCGATTTAGAAACTGATTTTTATACGATGGGGACCTCACCGAATGGGTTAAATATCAATGATGGTGTTGGGTCGACGCATCCGCAAAAATTAGCTGAATTTGTCGTGGAAAAAGGCGCGCAAGTTGGTTTAGCTTTTGATGGTGATGGCGACCGCGTGATTGCAGTCGATGAGTTGGGCAACATCGTGGACGGCGATCAGATCATGTACATCTGCGCGAAATATTTAGCAGAGAAGAAACGGTTGAAAAAAGATACGGTCGTTACGACGGTCATGAGTAATCTCGGCTTCCATAAGGCTCTAGAAGCGATCGGCTTACACGATGTGATCACAAAAGTCGGTGACCGGTACGTCGTTGAAGAAATGCGGAAAAATGATTACAACCTTGGTGGCGAACAATCAGGTCACGTTTTATTCTTAGATTACAATACCACTGGTGACGGGATGCTGACAGGGATTCAATTATTGAATATCATGAAGCAAACCGGTAAAAAATTATCCGAGCTAGCAGCAGAAGTCACGATCTACCCACAAAAATTAGTCAACATTCGGGTCAGTGATAAATACGGCGCGATGGATGTGCCAGCGATCAAAGCGGTGATCGATGAGGCAGAAGCGGAAATGAATGGCGAAGGCCGCATCTTAGTCCGCCCGTCTGGAACCGAACCTTTGTTGCGGGTCATGGCTGAAGCACCAACCGATGAAAAAGTCGAATACTACGTGGAAAAAATCGCGGCAGTCGTTCGCCAAGAGATCGGGTTAGATTAAAAAGTATCTGAACAAAAAAAGCCCGACCGATCAAAAAAATCGGTCGGGCTTTTTTGTGCGCTGATCAGTTGTTGATGTGAAATAAAGCAGCTAAAATATGGCCCATTTGTTGTGGTGTTTCCTTCATGCCTGTTTGAATCCAACGTAATTCTACTGCGACGACTGCACCGGCCATAAAAATAGTCGTGTAGTTATTTTTCAGTCGCATTTTTTCGATTTTTCCTTGCTCGATCAAATAAGCATAGACGGTCTCAAAAGTCGTGACTAACGTTTCAGTCAAGCCGGCATTGGCTAACATCGTAACGGAAGTGGCTTCTTTTTTTTGTAATTGAAAATAGACCGTCATTAATTCGTTGAAACTCATTTCCTCCGCATGGTGTGCGCGGCGTAAATAAGCACTCATTTCCCAACTTTTATATTTTAAGATCACTTCTTGTAATGAATGAAAATTGCGATAGTAATACGTGCGTGAAACTTGTGCTGTTCGGCATAACTCAGCGACCGTAATCTCGATCAGTTCTTTTTTTTGCAACAATCGTAATAGGGCTTGATAGATCTGCCGTAGTTTTTGGAGTTTGACTTCTTGTGGTCCCATCGTTTACAAATTCCCCTCTTTGTGTAACCTAAGTCTGTGTCTTGAGTATAACATGCGCTATGCTGATTTCATTAAAGGGGGAATTACTTTGAGTAAACAGCATAAATTTATTTTAAGTACGATGGCGGTGGGAATCTTTTTATGTGCGTTAGATACCACTGTCATGAATATCGCTTTACCAGCCATTCAAACTGGTTTGCACACGCAGCTCGACTCGTTACAATGGGCTTTAAATGTTTATACGATTCTCTTTGCAGCGTTGACGATTCCTTTGGGGCGAGTAGCGGATGTTTTCGGCCGGAATAAAGTTTATCTAGTCGGGTTACTACTTTTTCTGGTCGGATCGGTCGCTTCTGGTTGTGCAGAGACAGTCAGTCAGCTTATTTTAAGTCGCGGGGTTCAAGCGGTGGGAGCAGCGATTATTTTTCCAGCTGGGATGACGATCGGGATCAACACGGTGGGGTTGCAGCAACGAAATACCGCGATCTTGATCTTGGGGATCACCCAAGGATTAGCGGCAGCTCTCGGTCCAACGATTGGTGGTTTCGTGACTCAATTCGTTGGCTGGCGGGGGATTTTTTTGATCAATTTACCCCTTGGTTTGATCGCATTTTTGTTTAATCTGTTTTTACTTCCGCTAAAAGAAGAAGCAACGATCAAAAAATCATTGGATTTACCAGGCATGTTTTTAAGTGCTGTCACTTTGTTTTCACTTGTCTTGGCTTTGGTACAAGGAAGTGTTTGGGGCTGGACTAGTTTAAGAATAATCCTTTTAGTGAGTTGTTTTGGTTTAGCACTGGGCTTATTTCTGTGGCGGGAAAAAGTTACAGATGCACCGATGATCCCGCTGGCTTTATTCAAGGATCGACAATTTAGCGGAACGGTCTTGCTGACGGTTCTTGCAGGGATCTTTTTTGTCGGACTAATGGTTATTTTGCCTAGTTTTTTCACCAAAGTTCAGCAAAATTCTGAACTTGTGGCAGCCTTAATGATCACGCCAGCTTCCGCGATGGTCTTTTTCTTTTCGCCGATCAGTGGCTTGTTGCTTGAAAAAACGGGTGCTCGAGTTTTGTTGGCTTCGGGAATTTTTTTCATCGCGCTAGGCTATACGGGGTTCATTTTTTTAAATCTTGCGAGCTATTGGCAAATCGCGAGTGCATTAGTATTGATCGGGGCAGGCTATGGGATCGTCATTGGGCCTTTAACTGTTTTGAGTGCTGGAAATTTTTCAGGGGAATTGTTGACAGCTTCGCAAAGTGTGATTGGTGTCTTTCGGCAGATCGGTACTGTTTTGGCTGTTGCCATCTTTGTTAGTGCACTGTCTTCAAACTTAGAGGTAGCCAAAAAAGAAATGTGGCAGACGACACAAAAAGAAGTTGCTGCGCTACAAGTGCCTAGCGCCGGGAAAAAACAAATCTTAAGTAAGACCAAGGCCGCGCTGGCTAGTGAAACGACGACACCGCCCAAAATGGAAACTTTGAATCCAAACATTAAGAGCTTTCAACAAAAAATGACGGTGATGAAGAGCCAAAAATTATCAACCGCTTTTATCCAGCCATTTCAAAAAGCGATGCCGTTTACTTGGCTCTTTATTTTCGTTAGCTTGATCTTTCCTAAAAAACGAGAATCGCCACGAGTCGCCACTAAGAAATAATTTTTCGCTACTAAAACAGCAACTTAGTCGGGCGTGCTTCATTCAAAAAATGACTGGATAGAGCGAAAAAAGCAGCTGACCCATTAAGACTGGTCAGCCGCTTTTTTAAAATTTGCTGAGAAGACTTCCGCTTGGGTTGGAGAAACTAAAAAAAATTCGTTAATAGGAGTAACAGCAAATTTTTTAAGGAGTGAGGAAGATGACGCGCAGTGTTTCGCCTTGGCCAGCCCAAAAATATTTTACTTTGAAAGTAAAGACTCTTGAAAAACGAATCACACAACACTATGAAAAGACGCAAGACGCGGATTTAGCTGTGCGGATGGTGCTCATCTTACAAGTCCGTGGTTCTATTACGACCGAAGAGATTCAGCAACCGATGCGTCACTTGATCCGTCAAATTTTTCAAACGACAAAATTACGTCGCAGTGTCCGTCGCTGGTTTTTCTATTTTCGGGACTGTTTTACGGCTCAAGAGTGGCAAGTTTTGCTGGCACGCTTGAAACGAACTTGGCCACGGTTAGTCAAACAGGTGAGACGCCACATTTCAGCAGTTGTCATGGGTATAAAAAAAGAAGGCCGCAGCCTCCTTTTAACAGCGGCAAGGCGAGCCTCGCCGCAAGTTCCTCAAGCGTCTAAGCGCGAAAGGATATTTTGGTTCAAACAGTTTATTCAACGGTTACTGATTTAGCTAAGTTCCGTGGTTTGTCGACATCTAAGCCGCGTTCTAATGTTGCGTAATAAGCTAACAATTGTCCTGGGATCACGGCAGCTAGCGGACGTAAGAAGTGATGAACGACAGGCACGACGATTTGATCGTCAGGCTTGCTCAAATCTTCTGAGGCGATCACCATCGTATGGGCACCGCGGCTTTCAACTTCTCGTAAGTTCCCCCGAGTATGAGGAGCCGTCACATCATCACTGATGATCCCGATGACTGGTGTACCTTCTTCAACTAACGCGATCGTTCCGTGTTTCAATTCACCAGCCGCAAAACCTTCTGCGTGAATGTATGAGATCTCTTTTAATTTCAATGAGACTTCTAACGAAACGTAATAGTCCGTGCCGCGGCCGATGTAAAAGGCATGTTCCGCACCTGCGAAATAATCATGAGCTAATTGTTTCAACAGCTCTTTTTCTGAGATCATGACGTCCATCGCGTTAGCGGCGATTCCTAATTCTTTGACTAGATCAAAGTCTTTTGCAGCGGCATTGTCTTTCGCAT
The DNA here is from genome assembly GCF_902706605.1 of Enterococcus sp. CSURQ0835. GTDB lineage: Bacteria > Bacillota > Bacilli > Lactobacillales > Enterococcaceae > Enterococcus_A. The sequence goes on from NZ_CACSLH010000022.1 coordinate 42,588, forward strand.
CACCGACAGCTTTTGATAAAACTGTCAAAGCAGCGATCTGAGCCGTATATGCTTTAGTTGAAGCGACTGCGATCTCAGGACCAGCATGTAACAACATTGTGTAAGTTGCTTCGCGGGATAAGGTCGAACCGGCAACATTGGTCACAGTCAACGCTGGATGACCTAGTTCGTTTGTTTTGACTAAGACTTGACGGCTGTCAGCTGTTTCACCACTTTGAGTCAAATAAATGAAAAATGGTTTTGCTGATAAGAGCGGCATGTTATACCCAAATTCACTTGAAAGATGCACTTCTACTGGAATGTTTGCTAGTTCTTCAATGATCTGCTTGCTGGCAAGTCCGGCATTGTAACTTGTTCCACAAGCTACGATATAGATCCGATCACTAGCTAGTAAGCTGTCTAATAAAGCTTGATCAACTGCTACGGCTCCTGTTTCGTCGGTATATTCAGAGATGATCCGACGCATCGTAGCAGGTTGTTCATCGATTTCTTTTAGCATGTAGTAAGGGTAGGTACCTTTTTCCATATCAGAAGCGTCGATTTTTGCTTCATAAGGTTCCCGCTTGATTGAATCGCCAGCAGCATTTTCGATCGCCACATTATCTTTTGTCACGATCACCATTTCGCCGTCATTTAATTCAACGAAAATATTCGTTTGTTGTAACATCGCAAGTGCGTCTGAGCAGATCACGTTGAACCCGTCGCCTAATCCGATCAATAAAGGACTTTTGTTTTTGGCAACGTAGATCGTGTCACGGTCATTTTTGTCGATCAAGCCAAATGCGTATGAGCCGCGGATCTTAGTCAAAGCTTTACGGAATGCTTCTTTCGTATCTAGCCCTTGGTTGGCAAAGTATTCGATCAAATGAACTGCGATCTCAGAATCCGTCTCGCCATAAAAGGTGTCGTTTGCTAAATATTCATGTTTCAAGTCATCATAATTTTCGATCACGCCGTTGTGAACTAAGACGAAGCGGCCAGATTGAGAGGTATGAGGATGAGCATTTTCTTCACTTGGTTCACCGTGAGTCGCCCAACGTGTATGTCCGATCCCAATCGTACCTTGTACTTCTGGTGTGATCTTGCTTTCTAAATCTTTGATGCGGCCTTGTGATTTGACTAAGTAATCATGATCAGCATCAGCCACGAAGATCCCAGCTGAATCATACCCACGATATTCTAATTTTTCTAAACCATTTGTTAAAATTTCTGTTGCTTGGGGATTCCCCACAACTCCAACGATTCCACACATAAAATTATCCTACTTTCATTTGTCAGTTTAGCTCCCGTTGCTGAAGGGTCAGTTCTTTGTTCTTTTTTTGCAAAAAGTTTTTAAAATAACCTGTAGAGATCAGCTTCCCTGAAACCATCCGCCGAATCTTTCGATGAGTTTCTTCCTCGTCACCTCGCAAGGAGGCCTGGCGCTATCAAAAATGGTCTAACCAATTTGATTTTTTGGTATTTCTAACGGAAACACTGATTAATATAATATAAAAACAATATTTCGTCAACTATTTGTCTTTTGGTTTTAAATGGTCTAGCCAAATAGTAGCGGGTTCGAACATCTTCGTCAGAAAATAAAATTTTTTTGATTGGAACCATTTCATAACGTTTTCACTTAAGGTAAAATAGATAGGATACCGCTCAAACAGCCATGCGTTTTATAAGTATGCTACACTAAACGGTAGTCTGAGTAAGGGAAATGATTACCTTAAAGGAGGAAAAAAATGAATGATGTTCAAAATTTGACTGTGGGAGAGTTGAGAGCTTTTCTCGCCCAGTTGGAAACAGTCAAAGAAGTTACTGCAGAGACCAAGATTTTTCTTGATACCGGTTGGGATTCGATCCAAGAAATCGCACCCGATGCCTTGAGTATTGAACAAGCGCGACCGTTTGAGATCACTGATCCGCTGTCTGGCGAAGTCTTTGGCGGCTATCGTTTAGCTGAAAAAGCCGTTCAATCAAAAGCGGATGGACCCAGTGAAACGGTTCTCGTGATTCGCAACCTCTATTAAAAGTTTAGCAGAAAACAATTGAGATTGTAAATTGATTATAATGATTAAAAAATATTAATAAAAGATAAACAATCAAAAATCGTTTCGGCGTAGCTTAAGTCAAAGCAAAATGAACTGAGTATGATAAAATGACAGTAAGCATAATAAGTTCACGTGTTGATTAAGGAGGAAAAAGATGAATAAAAGAAGATGGGTCGCAGTCGTCGCAGCGTGTGCTTTATTTTTATTTTCACTGGTGACAGCTGGGATAACGAATAAAGAAGAAAAGAAAGCCAACGAGCTGGGGCAGTTGAATGAATTGCTGTACGGTTCGGACACGCCGCAAGAAAAAGTGCTAGAAAAAGGAAACGCTGGTAAAAAAATCGTGAAACTGCAAATCGATGGGACGATCGCAGATGACGGCACCAGCAGTGTTTTTTCAACCGCTAGCTACAATCACTCGGCTTTTATGAAACAGTTAGCCGCGATCAAAAAAGATCCAGCCGTCAAAGGGGTTTTATTAGAAGTGAATTCACCCGGCGGTTCAGTTTATGAGACCGCAGAGATCACGCGGCAGTTAAACGCGATCAAAAAAAGCGGCGTACCGATCTATGTCGCAATGGAAAATCAAGCTGCAAGTGGCGGCTATTATGTCTCTGCTGGTGCAGACAAGATTTTCGCTAGTGACGAGACGATGACTGGCTCGATCGGGGTCATCATGTCAAATGTCAACTACTCTGGCTTGTTAGAAAAATTGGGGATCAGTGACGCGACGATCAAAAGTGGCGCGTTAAAAGATATCGGTTCTTCGATGCGACCTCAGACCGAAGAAGATAAAAAAGTTCTACAAGCTTTTGTGGACAGCAGTTATAAACGTTTCGTCAAAGTAGTCGCAAATGGACGCCACATGTCAGAAGATCAAGTGCGCAAATTAGCAGATGGTCGTATTTATGATGGCGCGCAAGCAAAAGAAAACGGCTTAGTGGATCAAATCGGCTATCCGGATCAAGCGTTAAAAGCCTTGAAAAAAGAACAAGGGTTGACGGGAGCTCGGGTCGTGGAATATACCAACGGCAATACCGCGTTTGTCAACAGTTGGCTAGGGAGTAACTTAGCGGAACTGCAAGGTTTGAAACCGTCACAAGAAAAAGTGATGCAGCAATTGATCGAAAGTGTCGGCACCCCACAAGCACCTAAAGCGATGTATTTATACGGAGGTGAATAAGATGGAACAAAAAACACCTCAAGTCGGTCCAGAAACGACTGGGAGTTTTCAACCAGGAAATTCCCCCGTTCGCTCTAGTTGGCGGGATTTACCAGAAACGAGTCAGAAGTATTATCCTGATTATTTCTTTGCCGGTTTTTGGATTCGGCTTTTTGCCTACGTGATCGATCTATTGTGTATCTCAGCAATTACGACGATTTTATTAGGTACGATTTTTAATTTAGCTGGACTGACTCGCGGATCAGGTACGTTTTCGTTGTTTGGTCTGCTGTCGCTAGTCATCTATTTAGCGTATTTTGCACTGCTGACAAAATACAATCACGGACAAACGATCGGCAAGATGATCTTTGGCATTCGAGTTGTTTGTTTTACAGAAGAACAGTTGAGTTGGGCGACGGTCTTAGTCCGCGAAGTCGCGTGTCGTTTTATTTTGAAGACACCACCCTTTATTTTAGGCTATTTGATCACGATCTTCACTCCCAACAAACAACATCTTGGTGATTATTTTGCGGATACGAGTGTCGTGACTTTAAATCTAATCAAAGCCCAACAAGAAAGCGGGGAACTACATGGAACCGATCGAATTTCCTAAAAATTATCAAACTTACTTAAAACAAGGCCAAGCCGCACTAGCTGAAAAAAAATTACCAGAAGCGCTAGAACTATTTGAAGCAGCTTACCAAATCAAACAAGAAATCCCGATCAATTGGTTGTTAGCTACGACTGCGTTTGAATTGGGAGAAATCCAAAAAGCGGTTACTTATATGAAAGAAAAATTACCGGAATACTTTAAAGACCCTCACAAACGTGAATTCATGCTGCAAGCGCTCGTTGTCAATCAAGAATTTACGCTAGCAGAACAAACACTTTGGCAACTGCAAAAAAATCAAACGATCGCACCGGACTGGTTAGCGACTTGGCACGAGCGGATCAAAAATCAAGCGGATTTTTACGCATTGGAAAAACGCCAGCAAGTAACGCAGATTAAAACGGAGCTTTTAGCACTGAAAAAACATGAACCGGCCGAACAAGTGACATTGAGTCGCCAAATTCGCCGCTTACCAAAATCGGAACTACTGACGGTGGCTAAGAAGTTACTAGTGGAACCAGAAGTTTTTCCGTTGGTCCGCAGTTTCTTATTTGAAGAATTGGCTAAGTTAGAAGTGTCAGAAGAAGTGGACGTTTTGACGATTGATGGCATACTGCAGTCTTTAAGTCCGAAAAAAGTGGGGACACCTGCGGAGCAAACATTGCGGATCGCGATCGAACAGACGTTAAAAACCCGTTTGGAAAATCAAGACCCGGTGACGTTAGCGGCATTATTAGATGAAGTCGCAGTCGAGTTTGCGGCGCTTTATCCGATGCCTGTCCCAGGTGAAGCGGCTGCTTGGGTCGCAAGCTATTTAGCTGAATTTGGTATAACAGCAGAAGCAAGTGATCCACAAGTTGCGGCGTTGCGACAATTGGTCGTAAAACGATTGTATCTTTGATCATAGGAACGAGACAGATGGTATGTCTCGTTTTTTTGTTTCCCAAGAATTTGCTGGGATAGCAAGCTTTATATTTACAATTTCTGCCTAGTAGTGTAAGATTTAATAGTATGCAAAATGAAAGTATAATAGTATTCGGAGGGAATAAATTTGACTGCAAATTTTGAAAAAACCGGCACCAATGACGGTGTATTAACATTTTCAATCGAACGCGCAGCAATCGAAAAAGGATTGACGACTGCGTTCAATAAAGTGAAAAAAAATCTAAGCGTACCTGGCTTCCGTAAAGGGAAAGTTTCTCGGACGGTCTTCAACCGCATGTACGGTGAAGAAGCCTTATATGAAGATGCGTTAAACGCTGTCTTGCCTGAAGCGTATGAAGCAGCTGTCAAAGAAGCAGGGATCGATCCTGTTTCACAACCTAAGATCGATGTTGATAGCATGGAAAAGGGAAAAGACTGGGTCATCAAAGCTGAAGTAACCGTTAAACCAGAAGTAAAATTAGGTGACTACAAAGAATTAGAAGTACCAAAACAAGATACTGAAGTAACAGATGAAGATGTCGATGCTCGTTTGAAACGGGAACAAGAAGCGCAAGCTGAACTTGTGATCAAAGAAGACGAAGCAGCAGCTAATGGCGACACAGTTGTCATCGACTTTGAAGGTTTCATCGGGGATGAAGCATTTGAAGGCGGAAAAGGTGAAAACTACTCACTTGAGTTAGGTTCAGGTTCATTTATCCCAGGTTTTGAAGAACAATTAGTTGGCCATAAAGCCGGCGAAAGCTTGGATGTTGTCGTAACATTCCCAGAAGATTATCAATCAGAAGATCTTGCTGGTAAAGAAGCGACTTTCAAAGTAACGATCCACGAAGTTAAAGCAAAAGAATTACCTGAATTAGATGATGACTTTGCGAAAGATGTTGATGATGAAGTTGAATCATTAGCAGAATTAAAAGAAAAATATCGGAAAGAATTGACTGAACAAAAAGCGGAAGCTGCGAAAGAAGCACATGATGAAGCAGCGATCCAAAAAGCAGTTGAAAATGCCGAAATCGTTGATCTTCCTCACGTGATGGTCCACGATGAAGTTCACCGTTCAATGGATGAATTTTTAAACAACATGCAACGTCAAGGAATCAATCCTGATATGTACTATCAATTGACTGGTTCAACTGAAGAAGACTTGCACAAACAATTCGAAGGCGAAGCAGAAAATCGTGTGAAAACGAACTTAGTCGTTGAAGCGATCGTGAAAGCTGAAAAGATCACAGCTGACCAAGAAGATATCACTAAAGAGATCAAAGAGTTAGCTGAGATGTACCAAATGCCAGAAGATAAAGTGAAGAGCGTTTTAACTGAAGATATGCTTGAACATGATATCAAAATGAAAAAAGCGATCGAACTTGTAACTGGCACAGCCGTTGAAAAATAAGTTTGACTTGTAACCGGAGGGCTTAGGCTCTTCGGTTTTTTTTGATTACTTTACTTTAGGGAAATCATAAGGTTGTGAACACTTCAAAGATCATGTCATTATTTAAGTGTTTGTCACTTTCTAATCTGATTAGCAAGTAAAACTGCCCAAACGGTATAGCAAACTTTTGGGCAGTTTTACTTGCACCTTTTTATAAATGGGTATAGCGTAGAACTGTAGAGTTAGTAACAAAGGGTAGACCAATGAAGGGAAGTGAGGGTCATGTTCAACAAAGTGTATGACGGTGTAAAAGAGAATTACAAATCCGAGGAGGAATGTAAGCGGTGACAAAAAAACTTATCAAAGGTGTCGAGAAAATTTTATGTGAATGATTTTGCGACTTTTTTATTAATTTAAATAACATTATTTCTTAGAGAGACTAGCGATATATTTTGAATTTGATGTTTCGTAAGAATAACTTATGTGAGTAACATTTGTTGCTGGAATTATAAATTAAGTTTGAAAGTTATGATTAACTGAACTCAGTCATAAGATAAGAAAATGAAGTTAGTTGCGACTTTTTTTGTGAAATAATACTTTTTTTAATTAGAATTTTCATTTTGGAACATTATTTTTGTTAAAGTTTTTCCATGATTATTTCAAGTTTATAACAATTGAAACGTTTTGAAATGTACCGTTTTGTCTGTTTTTGTTCAAAAAAGCTAAAAAATGACGACTTGAGTCAAAAAAAGTTCAGTTTGAGAGTAAATTACAGGATTAAGGCGAGTCCAAAAACGAAATTTGTTAAAAAAATAAGCAGATAGTTTCAATCCTGTTACGTTTTGTTTCAAAAGAAGCTGTTTTTGAAATAGTTTAAAAAAACAAAATGGGGTACCAATTTCTTCAAAAAATGGTTACAATATTCTTGTTGAAACACAACAAACTTCAAAAAAAGTTCAAGGAGTCTGTATCATGAAAAAAAAATTCTTAAGCATCAGCTTATTGTCATTGATGGTGTTGGGCTTTGCGCAAAATGTTGCTGCAGCTGAAGATCAAAATTCGAATAAACCAGAAGAAAAAACGACTTATTATGGAGAAGATCAAAACGGAAGCTTCTATTTACCAAAAAACCGTTCTGATTTAGTAAAGCGACCGGAAGCGCGAGCGGAGATCCCAGCGATTTCAATCGATAATGCCAATACACCGACGAAAAGTTTCGTCGATGTTTCCTCTCACCAAGGTGCTTTATCCGTCGCAAACTTCCAAACGATGCGCAACTACGGCATCCAAGGTGTAGTCGTGAAGTTGACGGAAGCAACGGGTTATGTCAATCCTTATGCCCAAACGCAGATCAATAACGCCAAAGCAGCTGGGATGAAAGTTTCGGCTTATCACTACAGCTGGTTCAACGGGGCAGCACAAGCTCGCGCCGAAGCAGATTACTTTGCAGCCGCTGCACGCCGTTTTGGCTTAGACAACAATACAGTGATGGTCAATGACATGGAAGAACCTGGCATTGGAGTTGCTAACCATACAGCGGATTCCCAAGCCTTTGCCCAACGTTTGAATGAACTTGGCTTCAATAAAGTTCGTCACTATTCAAGCACTGGTTGGTTAAGTAATGGGAACTTGAATCCTGCTGCACTGGGTTATAAAAATATTTGGGCTGCTGCGTACTACTACTCAGTTACAGCGAATAATTACCATACAGAATATGGTTCATGGCAATGGTCACCAAACTTACGGATTCCTGGTGTTAATGGTGGGGTCGATATCTCTGCTGACTATGCGGGAGACTTTACGAAGAAAACCGTTGAGATCCCAGTTGCTTCTTCACCAGCTGGTACAGTGCCAATGTATCGGATGTACAACCCAAATAGTTCAGAGCATTTTTATACGCAACAACATGCTGAAGCCGTGATGTTAGCCGACAAAGGTTGGGACTATGAAGGAATCGGTTGGAACGCACCAACGAGTGGAGCAGAAGTATATCGGATGTACAATCCAAATGCTGGTGATCACCATTACACATTGAACCCAGCTGAACGGGATATGTTAGTTGCCAAAGGTTGGAACTATGAAGGAAAATGCTGGAGTTCTGGTGGCGACAACGAATTAAAACGTCTTTACAATCCAAATGCCAAATCAGGCGCCCATCATTACACATTGAGTGAAGCTGAAAAGCAAAACTTGATGAACAAAGGTTGGAACTACGAAGGTAAAGCTTGGAATGCGAAATAATTGTTAGAAAAAGCTATTGGCACCATTTAGTTGGTGCTGATAGCTTTTTTTGTATGATTTGAAAACCACCTGCTATGCGGGTGGTTCCAAAAAGCTTTTAGCGTGGTATCAAAAAATCCTCCCAAAATGATAAGATAATGCTGGTTGACCGACCGCATCACTATCAGATTAG
>NZ_CACSLH010000023.1 GCF_902706605.1 Enterococcus sp. CSURQ0835
CTAATCTGATAGTGATGCGGTCGGTCAACCAGCATTATCTTATCATTTTGGGAGGCTTTTTTGATACCACGCTAAAAGCTTTTTGGAACCACCCGCATAGCAGGTGGTTTTCAAATCATACAAAAAAGAACGCCAAGCCAGTTAATCGGCCTGACGTTCTCTTGAAAAGTGATCGCAGTCGTTGCGACTACTCCATTCTCATTCGTTCAAAAAGTTATTCCGCATTGTTTTTGACGATGTTAATGATCGTATCCACAGCTTTTTCCATCGTTTGCAGTGAAACAAATTCAAATCGGCCGTGCATATTTTCTGCCCCAGCAAAAATATTTGGCGTTGGAATCCCCATAAATGAGATTTTAGAGCCATCCGTACCACCACGGATCGGTGCGATCACTGGTTTGATATCGGCTTCTTCCATCGCGCCTTTAGCTAGATCGATGACGCTCATATCTTTTTCGATGACCTCACCCATGTTGTAATATTGATCATACATATTGATCTCAACTCGTTCTTGATCGAATTGACTGTTCATTTCTTTTTGGATGCGTAAGATGTTTGCTTTGCGCGCTTCAAATTTTTCGCGATCATGGTCACGGATAATATACGTCATCGTAGCTTCTTCCACATTCCCGTTTAACGCTAATAGATGATAAAAACCTTCGCGACCTTCTGTTTTTTCTGGCCGTTCAGCTGCTGGTAATTGATCGTGGAAATCAATCGCCATTTGCAAGGCGTTGATCATCGTATTTTTAGCGGTTCCGGGATGGACATTTTTCCCGTGCATCGTGATTTCAGCTTGCGCCGCACTAAAGGTTTCATATTGCAATTCACCTAGTGGTCCACCATCCATTGTGTAGGCAAAGTCGACATCGAATTGAGCTACATCAAATTTGTCGGCACCGATCCCGATTTCTTCATCTGGTCCAAAGCCCACCCGGATCTCACCGTGTTTGACTTCTGGATGTTGGATCAAATATTCCATCGCCGTCATGATTTCAGCTAACCCCGACTTGTCATCTGAGCCTAATAAAGTCGAGCCATCCGTCGTGATCAACGTTTGACCTTGATAGTTTTTCAAGTTAGGGAAATCTTTCGTATTCAATGTATATTTTCCAGCTTGATCTAACTTGATTGTTGATTCGCCATCGTAATTTTCGATGATTTGCGGATTAACATTTTCCGCATTGAAATCGGCAGTATCCATATGAGAGATAAAACCGATCTTGCGCACGTCATGGTCTACATTGCTTGGTAGAGTCGCGATCACGTAACCATTTTTATCATTATACGTTACGTCTTGCATCCCGATTTTTTCTAATTCTTTCATCAGCTCATGAGCAAAAGCCACCTGTGTTTCAGTTGAAGGGGTCGTTTTGCTCGTTGCATCTGAGCGAGTTTCAGTTTTGACGTATTGTAAAAATCTTGGTAATAAGTTTTCGTACATCTTGCTTCTCTCCTTTAAGTTGCTTTTATTTAAATGAGAAAGGATTCGTAGACGTTTCCGATACGATAAATTCCGCGTCCCAACTTTCTTCATTTTTCCATTGATTGAACTGTGCTACCATTTTTTCCTTACACAGCTGTTCGATGTAATGTCCAGGATCGATCACGAGCATGCCCGTTTCTTGCATATCGTGAGCCGTGTGGTAATAAACATCACCAGTGAGATACACATCTGCTTGAGCCGCGACTGCTTGCCAGTAAAATTTCTCCCCGCTGCCGCCACAGATCGCTACCGTCTTGATCTGCTCTTTTTTAATTTTTGGATAGACGACTCGCAAGCCTGCTAACTGAAATTGTTGTTTAACGAGTGCAATAAAATCTTCGGTCGCTTGTGCTTGTGCCAACTCACCGATGCGGCCGATCCCAAATTTTTTGGCGCCATTATCCAACGTATAAATATCATAGGCCGGCTCTTCATATGGATGAGCGGCTTTCATTGCGGCAACGACAGTTTCTTCAAGTTGTTCGTTAAAGATCACTTCGATCTTCGTTTCTTGGACTTGTTCAGGTGTCCCGACTTGTCCGATCGCTGGTTTTGCGCCTAGGGTTGGCGTGAAGCGACCCATTCCGTTAATGGAATACGACGTTGCTTCATAATTTCCTTGCTTACCAGCTCCAGCTTCTGCTAATGCTTGGCGTAGAGCCTTCGCATTTTCATTGGGAACGAAGACCGCTAATTTTTTTTGTCGGATCTGATGCGTCTCAACTAAGTACCGCGTATTTTTGACACCGAGCAACTCACAAAACCAATCATTCAATCCGTTCTCAATGATATCCATATTAGTGTGGGCCGCATAGACTGCAATGTCGTGTTGCAAAAGATCGGCATACATTTTCGTCTGCACATCGTCAGTCGTCAAACGCTCTACTGGACGAAAGATCGGCGGATGTTTCACCACCAGCAGATCAATCTTTTTTTCGATCGCTTCTTGAACGACTGCTGGACGCACATCAAGACTCATCATGACTTTTTTGACCGGCTTATTCAATGTTCCAATGTGTAAGCCGACTGGATCACCCGGTTCAGCTAACCATTGCGGACAATATTTTTCAAAGCGCGTGATAAACTCAGTTCCCTGCATGGGCGATAACCTCCTTGATCCAACTGATTTCTTGTTGCAATTGAACTTTTTTACTTTCAACAGCGTGGGTGCTTTTTTCTAAACTAGCTAAGATCGCCACTTGTTTGGTTAATTGATGTTGCCACTTTTTGATAAAGATCGGGTCACGAGCTTGCAGCAAGTGCGGCCCAAAATACAATTCTTTGGCACTGTAATCAGGCTGGACCGGTGTTTTTTCAGCGACGATCACTTCATACGTCTTATGGTGTTCGCGAATGATTCGTTCAGCAGTCAACGTGTAGCCACGCGTTACGAGCCACTGACGTAATTGATACTCCGCGACATTCGGTTGTAAGATCAATTTTTCTTGCCCCGTTAAGTTTCCCCGTTGTAAAATATCGCGGATCAATACACCGCCCATTCCACAAATTGTGATCGTATCGATCTGGTCAGCCGGCTCGATCACTGCTAAGCCATCTCCAAACCGCACGGCGATCTGGTCTTGCAAACCGAATTTAGCGACTTGACGTTGCGCTGATTCAAATGGACCGGTTACGACTTCACCTGCTACGGCAAAATTTATTTTTCCAGCTCGAACTAGTGCGACCGGTAAATACGCGTGATCTGATCCGATATCGGCGACGCGCGCACCCGGTTCAACTAGTTCAGCTACTGTTTGCAAACGCTGCGATAATTCATTGGCGTTCATCATTTCACTCCTAACAAAGATGATTATACCATTCTTCACAAAAAGCGCCCTAATAAAAGCACAAATGAAAGCGCTTTTTAATAGGGCGTTTCCTCTTTTCTAAGAAATCTCTTTTATTTTTGGCGACGATTATCGCCGGTCAGCCAGATCTCTTGGCTCAAATAGCGAACGCGTTCCATGATCCGTTTCGCTTTTAACGGTTCTTCATCGCCTTTTTGGCTGACAGTCAGATGACCTTCCAGCCCTTCCCAATCAAAATTTGATGAGAAAAAAGTCGGCAGTTGTTCTTGCATTCGATATTGTAAGATCGTTCCTAAAATATCATCGCGAATCCAAGCACTCATGGAATCTGCCCCGATGTCATCTAACATCAATACCGGTGCGCGTTTCACTTCATCTAACTTCGGACCCACTTGATCAGAAGAGATCGCTTGTTTCATCTCACCAGCAAAAGTCGGAAAGTGGACCATTGTTGTTTCGAAACCTTTGATCGCTAGCTCATGGGCGATCGCAGCTAACAAATACGTTTTCCCCACTCCAAATGAACCAACGAGATACAACGCTTTGTGAAAAGCTTTCGGTTCATGTTCATAGCCATTGATAAAATCTAGTGCGGCTTCTAACGCTTCTGAGCGACCCGGCGTCACTTCGAAATTGCGGATTGAAGCACGCTTGATATCTTTAGGCATATTCAACGCACTGACTCGATTACGAATCTGTTCTTCTTTTTGCTGACGCAACAATTCATCGGTGGGAACGTAGGTAACATCGATAAAGTGAAAGTTCAAGGTCAATTTCGGTTCGTAACCTGGTGCGATCATCGTGGGATCTCCCGTTTCATATTTGCGTTTTTCTTGCACAAACTCGTACAGTTTCGCAAATGATTTTTCGATATCAGCTTGTGTCAGTTTTTCTTTATGGCTTTCGATAAATTGGCGAACTTCAGGATGTTCCAAGACCGTTTGCATCATCTCATGATACCGCCCCGAGACGCCGCGGCTGTTGATGATCTTTGTCAATTCTTTTCCGACATCTTCCATTAATTCTCACCTTCTTTATTTAAATAAGCTTGCAGTTTCTGATCTAGCTCACGTTGCTTTTCAGGACTGAGCTGCTGTTCTTTAGGTGGTTCTTTGATATATTTAGGCAATTTTTCGACTCGGCCCCGCTGAACACGTTGCGGATATTTTTTTTGCGAAGTCGTTTTTTTCTCGTAACCTTGTAAATTTTGCCGCAAATGCGTGATTGCAGCTGCCGGTGTGGTGATCTTACGCTGCGCCCAGTCATTTGCGATCGCATTGACAAAATTCGCATTCAAGTTGGCATTGTTCAAGATCACTAAAACATAATTGATCAAAATATTAATGACCGCTTTGGGTAAAATATGTCGACTCAACAATCCTTCGACTAACCGTTCTTCAGCAGTCGTAGCAAAGCCATGTTTTTGCGCTTTGATCGCTTGTAAGTATTCGATCGGCGCCAAGCGTTCACTTTCTGAGATGATTGTCTGCTCAGGAGCCGAAAATTCTTTTAGCTCAGCAGCACTGGTAGCCGGAGTTGGATTTTTTGCAGAGGCAAGTCGTTTCGGAGCAGTCTGCTGGCGGATCAATTGCCGCAAATAATCAAAGGCGATCACATCATCAGGACCCGCGGCTTTGGCGGCTAGATCTGCAAGCTCTAATTCACTGACGCCATACAATTCATGCAGTGCTTCAAGTTTAGCACGATCTTCAGTGGAAAGTTTTATTTTGAACCGGGCTACTTGTTGCTCAAAAAAAGTCCAATCAAAATCACTTTTTTTCACCGGTGTTTCAAACTGACTCGCCACCTGTTCGACTTGGGGCGCCTCAGCAGCAAATCGATTTTCATCAAAGCGATAGACCGTTTGGAACCGCTGCGTGATTTCAGTGAAACCAGTCAGGGTGACCGGAGCTGGTGCAAAACGTTCCACTAAACGCGTGTACCGATGCTCACCGATTTTTTCCAATAATAAATAACTCATCAACGCATCTTGAAAAAAATCAGCCGGTAGCAAAGGTTCGTTCAACCGATAAGCTAACTGGACACCCAGCTCAGGATCTTCTTTGATCCAAACAGTTAAAAGACCGATCCCTTCTAAATGAGCACGAGCTTTTAACACTTCCGGCAATCCGTGATCGACCGCGCTTAAAAGATCGGCATGCATGAGTTCCGGACTTTTTCCAGCCGGTGTCAAGTCGGCGGCCAAACTCAAATATAAGCTCAACGCGAGTGGTCCGATGATCGGTTGATAAAGTAACAGTAAAGCTTGTTGGCGACTATGATCCAACACAGGCGTGCCATAGACGGTATAAATAGTTGTGGGCTTGATCGATGGCACAAAAAAAGCCTCCTTATTCTTTCGTTGATTTTGCTTTGTCGACGATCTCTTGCAATTCTTTCAAAAAGACCGACATATCTTTAAACTGACGATAAACACTGGCAAACCGAATATAAGCGATCTCATCGACATCGATCAGATCTTCCATCACATATTCGCCGATCAGACTAGTTGACACTTCATTTTCCCCTAGACTCCGAACTCGATTTTCCACGTGATCTACGATTTGTTCCATCCGTTCCATTGCTACCGGCCGTTTTTCAGCAGAGCGAATCAATCCCCGCAAGATTTTATCACGGCTGAACTCTTCGCGATCGCCGTTTCGTTTGATCACTAATAAAGGAGTCGCTTCGATCCGTTCAAAGGTCGTAAAGCGAAAACCGCAATTTTCACACTCGCGGCGTCTTCTGATCGCGCGACCGTCATCGGTTTGCCGACTGTCGATCACACGAGAATTATTATGGTTACATTTAGGGCAGCGCATGGTTCCACCTCTTTCTTTATAGCACGAGTGTATCACAACTAAAAGGTCAAAGAAAGCTGAAGGAGTAACGTGACTCCCCCAGCTTCTACGCTAACTTTTCCCATGTTTTGTGTTGGATAAAAGCTAGTACTTGTTTTTGCGTTTCTACTAGTGGACCGTCGTTATCAAAAATAAAATCAGCTCGTGCTTTTTTTTCAACTAGCGGCAGTTGACTGTTGATCCGAGCCAGTGCCTGAGCTTCACTTAATTGATTGCGTGCCATCAAGCGTTGCAGTTGGACTTGTGGCGTAACAAAAACGACGGCGACAGCATCCGTATAACGATCATATTTTCCTTCATATAATAAAGGCACATCTGCGATCACGAGTTCACTCAGCTGCTTTTTTTCCGCGATCTCCGCTTTGATCGCCTGCCGAATAAACGGGTCCAACGTATCATTCAGTAAATCACGTTTTTCAGGATCATTGAAAATCAATTCCCCTAGTTTTTGTCGGTTCAAGGTTCCTTCAGCAGTCAAGATTTCGGAACCGAAAACCGTCACGATTGCTGAAAGTCCCGGCGTATTTGGTTCGACGACTTGGCGTGCGATCACATCAGAATCCACGATCGGATAACCAGCTTGTTCAAAACATTTCACCACCGTCGATTTTCCACTGGCAATTCCACCGGTGATCCCTAAAACAAAACTCATTTTCTTCACCTACTTTAATTGTTGACAATGGGGACAAAAATGCGTACCTCGTTGAGCGACTTTGATTTTTACGATCGGCGTACCACACCGTTCACACGGTTTGCCTGTTTGACCATAGACATGAAGCTGCTGTTGGAAATTTCCCGCTTCACCTAAAGCATTCAAATACGTTCGGATCGTAGTCCCGCCAGCAGCTTGGGCTTTTTTTAGCTCAGCAATGATCGCTTGACGTAAGGTGGCGACTTCCTCTTCCGTCAAGCGTTGCGCAGGCTCTTCGGGATGGATCTTAGCTAACCATAAAACTTCATCCGCATAAATATTTCCTAGACCAGCAACGACTTTTTGATTTAATAAAAGCGGCTTGATCATCGTTTTAGCTCGGCTTAGTTTTACCACAAAAGCAGTTAAGTCAAACTCTTTTTCCGTCGGCTCAGGGCCTAACTGCTGGATTCCTTTGTAATGAAGCGCCTCGCCTTTTTTAAGTAGCGCCATCCGGCCAAATTTACGTACATCACGATAGACTAGCTCGCTGCCATCGGTAAAATGAAAAATGACATGACTATGCTTGTCTAATGGGACTTCGGTTGTAAAAAATTCGTATTTTCCTTCCATCCGCAAATGCGAGACCATTTCAAAATCAGAAAATTCAAAGATCAAATATTTTCCGCGACGTTTGACATCTTGGATCACTTCGCCGATGAGTTCAGTTTTAAAACGTTCCACATCTGGTGATTCGATAATTTTAGGCCACCGAACTTCGACTTGCTGGATTTTTTTACCTCTGACAAGTGACACTAAGCCTCGGCGAACTGTTTCAACTTCTGGTAATTCTGGCATTACATTTGCTCCTTTATTTCGCTTCGTACCACGTTTTACCCCAACTACTGTCCGTGATCAGCGGCACATCAAGGTCAACGGTGTGTTCCATCACTTCTTTGACTAATTGATCCAACGTTGCTAATTCCGTCTCAGGCACTTCAAAGACTAATTCATCGTGAACTTGCAGCAGCATCGTGGCTTGTAATTTTTCCTTTTTCAAACGTTTAGCTAACTCGATCATCGCGAGTTTCAAAATATCAGCGGCACTTCCTTGGATTGGCGTGTTGATCGCTGTCCGTTCCGCAAATGAGCGCACATTGTAATTCCGTGAGTTGATATCTGGCAAGTAGCGGCGACGATTGTATAACGTAGTCGCATACCCTTTATCTTTTGCTTCCCGCACACTTTCTTCCATATATTGCTTGACTCCTGGATAATTTTCAAAATACGTATCGATATATTCTTGGGCAGCTTTGCGAGAGATCCCTAAATTTTGTGACAGCCCATAATCGGAAATACCATAGACGATCCCAAAATTTACCGCTTTAGCATTGCGGCGCATATTCGGTGTCACTTGATCTTTTGCAACGCCAAAGATCCGCATCGCTGTACTGGCATGGATATCCAGGCCTTCCCGGAAAGCTTCTTTCAAATGTTCATCGCCTGAAATGTGCGCTAATACCCGCAATTCGATTTGGGAATAATCAGATGAATAGATCAGCCAATCTTTTTGCCGCGGCACAAACGCTTCGCGAATCTTCCGGCCTTCTTCTAAACGAATCGGGATATTTTGTAAATTCGGATCGACTGAACTCAAACGCCCAGTTTGGGTCAGCGTTTGGATATAGCGCGTATGGACTTTATTATCGGCTTGGATCACTTTTAATAAACCTTCCACATAGGTCGATTGGATCTTGGCCAACTGGCGGTAATTTAAAATATCTTCGACGATCGGAGCTTGATCTCGCAATTGTTCCAACACATCGACCGCAGTTGAATAACCCGTCTTCGTTTTTTTGATCACCGGTAGATTCATTTTTTCAAATAAGATCACACCCAATTGCTTCGGTGAATTGACGTTAAATTCCGTCCCTGCCTCTTGATAGATTTTTTGCTCGATCTCTAATAATCGTTGCGAAAATTCGCCTCGCATCGTTTGCAGGCGACTCGCATCGACTGTGATCCCCGCGATCTCCATTTCGGCTAAAATTTTTGAAAGCGGTAATTCCATTTGATAGAACAGTTCAGTCTGCTCTTTTTCTTCTAATTCTTGACTCAACTTCTCACTTAAAAACTGGATCGCTTGGATCTTGCGCGCTAAGTGAGCGTAAAATTCAGTTTCAGCTGCCGGCAATCCTTTTTTGACACCTTTTCCATAGACCTCTTCGTCTGTTTGGATCTCCGTGTAACCATAGTGATTGGCAACTCCAGCGATATCATTGCTATTATCATTCGTATCTAATAAATAAGCCGCTAACAACACATCAAAGTTGATGCCTTGCGTTTTGCCACTATAGCGATTGATGGCCACATACGTTCGTTTGGCATCATAGACTTTTTTTCCATCTTCAGCTTGGAGCCACTTTTTAAAGGCGGGACTTTCGAACAATTCTAAATCTGGTGTCACATAAATTTTTTCTTGATTGCCCCAACTGATCCCGACTACATCTGCTAAATGATAATTATCACTGAGCATCTCCACATAAAGAGCCATGTCTGGTTCAAACATCGAGGCATCAAATTCATGCACAACTTGGTAACTGACTTCTGGCAATTCAGCCACTTCTTCTACCACATTCAGCTTATTCAAAAATTGTTTGAAGTCCATCTCTTTATAAAATGCGATCAGCTGATCAAGGTTTTTACCATGGTACACCAATTCATCCAATTCGATTTCAACGGGTGCATCGGTTGCGATCGTCGCTAATTGCTTAGACAAAAAAGCTTGCTCTTTGTCATTGATCAGATTTTCTTTCATTTTACTTTTTTTCAATTCATCCAAGTGGTCGTAGATTCCTTCGACACTGCCAAATTGTTTTAATAATTTGATGGCTGTCTTCTCGCCCACTTTTGTTACGCCGGGATAATTATCCGACGCATCACCGGCCAGGCCTTTCATGTCGATGATTTGATTAGGCGTCAAGCCGTCGTATTTTTCCGCGACATGCGCCGGTGTGTAAGATTCGATCTCACTAACACCTTTGACAGTGATATCAACAGTCACTTTTTCACTCGCTAGCTGAGTCAGATCGCGATCACCAGATAAAACGACTACCTCATAATCCGCTTCACTAGCTCGGTGAGCCAACGTCCCGATAATATCGTCCGCTTCAAAATTAGGTAATTCATAATACTTTACGCCTAAGCCTTGCAACAGCTCGCGGATATAAGGTAGCTGCTCGCGAAATTCTCCCGGTGTTTTAGACCGACCGCCTTTATACTCACCATACAACTCCGTTCGAAACGTCGTCTTCCCCGCATCAAAAGCGACTAAAACGTGGGTCGGTTTTTCTTTTGTCATTACATTTTCAAACATATTGTTAAAGGCATAGATCGCATTCGTATGCAACCCACTTTGATTTTTAAACCGTTCTAGTGAATTGTGTAACGCAAAAAATGCTCGAAATGCCACACTATTGCCGTCTACTAATAATAATTTTTTCGTCATCTGCTCGACTCCTTTACGCTTTATTCTAACAAAGAGTGACGCTTTACAAAAGAAATTGAAAAAAATTTTAGTTGCTGTCAATCAACAAAAAAACACAAAAAAATTGCAGGCGAAAAGTTGCCTGCAATTTGTTTTAATCGTTACTGCCAAAAATCCGTAAAAAGGAAATCAGCAAGTTGATAAAATCAATATAAAGGGACAGTGCCATAAAGATCGCGGTGCCGTTAGATACTTCGCCATTTGAGCGATAATAGATTTGGCGGATCATTTGGTTGTCATACGCGGTGATCCCTGACATAATGACGACCATCAAAATCGAGATGAATAATTCGACCGCCGAACTATGCAACACAAAGGCGTTTAGTAACATCGCAATGATGATCCCGATCAAACAGCTGAGTCCCGCTCGACCGATCCCTGACAAATCTTTTTTCGTAAAACTACCTACCAAGGACATCACAATAAATGTAGCCGACGCTGAAACAAAGGCTTGGGTCACCGTTCCGATATTGTAAGCTGCTAACGTGATTCCTAGTGTGACCCCATTTAACATCGAGTAGACGATAAAGCCTGACAATGCTAATGTCGGATTTTTCTCTGCCTTGACGCCTAAAAAGATCACCAGTGCGATCTCTAAGATCCAGATCCCCCACAAACCCAAAGGAAAATGATTGACCAGTGTCGCGACTTGCGTCATGTAAGGTCCTAAAACTAAATACGAGATCCCCGCACTAACTGCGATTCCTAAACCTAAATACGCATAAATTTTACTATAGAAACGATTCAAACTAGAAGTTTTCGTCTGTTGATTGTCCATGTACATCCTCCTCATAATGATCAGCTGGCGGTTTCACCATTACTACCGCATCTAAAATTCGTTTTTCTTCCATATCGTTGGCTTCCACTGAAATCGTCACGACATCTTTCATCTTGTCGACTTTGATCACCACAAATTCAAATGTCAGCGTCTCATAGTGAAAAATTGGTTCGATGAAGTTGATTGAAAAATTGACCACGTGACTGCCAGGTCCTGGCAAATGTTTCGAGATCGCACTCGTAATAATTCCCATGATCATGATCGATGGCACAAGTGGTTGCTGATATTCAGTCGTCTTGGCATATTCATGTTGGATATAAAGCGGATTCGCATCATTGGTCAACCCTAGATACAACAGCAATTGGTTGTCTTCGATCGATTCTGTCAGCGATAACGAATCGCCTTCTTCAATCTCATCGATCGCCTTCCCGACTTTTTTAGCTTTTGAATTATACAAACAAAATTCCCTCCATCATCTTTTTAACTATCCTTATTTTAGCAGACTGACTCAAAGGCGCAACCATAAATCGAAAAGGAGTGGAACACAAAGTTCTACTCCTTCCTCCAGCTAAACTGTGTGACAAAAGTGAAGCACCTCGTTCACAGCTGTTTTGGCTCAGTTATAAAACGTTACGGGTCGCATTGCTCAATAGATTTTCATAAGCCCGTTCAAATTTCTGGACATCGCCAGCCCCCATGAATAGGACGACTGCATTATGATAATCCAAAAGTGGCGACATATTATCTTCTTTTAAGACTTGCCCGCCTTTTTGGATCTTAGCGCCTAAGTCTTCAATTTTCACATCACCAGTCGTTTCCCGCGCTGATGAAAAGATATCGCATAAGTAAACGTGATCTGCTCGATCCAGTGCTTCGGCAAAATCATCCATCAACGCGATCGTCCGCGTAAACGTATGCGGTTGGAAAACTGCGATCAATTCTTTGTCCGGATATTTTTGACGAGCAGCATCGATCGTAGCTTTGATCTCAGCTGGATGATGAGCATAGTCATCGACTAAGACCATATCAGCAACATTTTTTTCAGTAAAGCGTCGTTTGACCCCAGAAAAAGTCAACATCTCTTCTTTGACTTTATCCATGTCTAATTTTTCAAAGTACGCAACTGCGATCACTGCTAGTGCGTTCAAAATATTATGTTTGCCAAAAGACGGCACGGTGAAACGACCAATAAACGTTTTATCATGGTAGACATCAAAAGCTGAGCCTTTAGTCGTCCGCGTGATATTTTTAGCTTGAATGTCATCAGTATCAGACAATCCATAATAATAAATCGGGACATTCGCTGTTAGCTTACGTAAATATTTGTCATCTCCATACGCGAAGATTCCTTTTTTGACTTGGGAAGCCAACGTTTGGAACGCTTCAAAAACGTCTTCAATGCTTTTGAAATAATCGGGATGATCAAAATCAATATTGGTCATGATCGCATAATCTGGTGCATAAGCTAAGAAATGACGTTGGTATTCACACGCTTCAAATGAAAAGAATTTCGCATCTGGCACACCATGTCCGGTCCCATCCCCAATCAAATAACTCGTCGGTGCGATTCCGCTCAACACGTGTGAAAGTAGACCAGTCGTACTCGTCTTCCCGTGTGAACCTGTCACCGCGACACTTGTATAAGGTTGGATGAATTGCCCGATGAAATCATGATAACGAATCACTTCTAGACCTAATTCTTTGGCCCGAACGATTTCTTCATGCGTATCTGGAAAGGCATTTCCAGCGATCACCGTCATTCCCGGTTTAATATTGTCTTGGTTAAATGGCAAAATCGTTACGCCAGCTTTTTCTAAATCTCGTTGGGTGAAAAAATAAGTCTCAACATCAGAACCTTGGACGTTGTAACCTTTCTCATGTAAGACAAGTGCTAAAGAACTCATCCCTGAACCTTTGATGCCGACAAAATGATATAACGTATCTTTATTGTTCATTTGATCCTCTTCCTTGTATGTACAGAATTATCGTTGCGATTTATATTATCATATATCTACTAAAAAATAGCAAACTTTTCCGCTCTGAACCGCGAAATATTTACTTACGCTTCCGCTTTTTCAATCCTTGATAATGAAGAACGCCGCGACAGATTCCGCAAACATAGCATTTTGTATTTATTTTCCGTTGTCGTAAGATCTCATGACCGTGCTCACAACAATAACAATGATAACTTTTTTCAACTAGCGGCGGCGCATACCGCGCGCCACCTGTTTGGGCTAATAACTTTTTAAAATCGGCATCACGATGCTGATAGCCTCGGCCAGTCAAATGCAGATGGTAGTGACACAACTCATGCTTGATCACACTGACCAATTCTGGCTGCCCATATTTTTCTACCACTAATGGATTGAAATCTAGATGGTGATCGTTTAAATGATAGCGCCCACCAGTCGTTTTCAAACGCCGATTAAACACAGCCTGGTGTAAAAAAGGCCGTTTAAAACTTTCCAGCGAGATTTTCTCAACTAGCTGTTGTAATTCTTGTTCCGTCATGGCTTACTCCTATTGCTCCGGTACCATCGTCAAACTGATCCGGCCTTTTTTCAGATCCACTGCCTCGACCCAAACCGTTACGACATCTCCTACCGAAACGATATCGGTGGGATGCTTGACAAATTTTTGGCTAAGTTTTGAAATGTGGACCAACCCATCTTGCTTCACGCCGATATCAACAAAAGCGCCAAAGTCGATCACGTTTCGAACCGTTCCTTTTAATTCCATTCCCGGTTTCAGATCTTCCATGCTCAACACATCTTGACGTAATAGCGGGGCAGCCATAGCATCGCGCATATCCCGACCAGGTTTTCGTAACGCCAGTAAGATGTCTTGCACCGTCTCTTTGCCAATTGAAAACCGTTGCGCTAATTGACTTGCAGACAGTTGGTTGATTTTTTCAGTTGCAGCTGCATTGCCAAGTTCAGTTAACCTCACATCTGCTAATGCCAAAATTTTTTTAGCACTAGCATAACTTTCTGGATGGATCCCAGTATTATCCAAAACATTTTTCGCTTGAGGAATCCGTAAAAAACCGATCGCTTGTTCATAAGCTTTTGGACCTAACCGAGGAACTTTTTTCAATTGGGGTCGGCTAGTAAAAACGCCATTTTCTTCACGATAGTTAACGATGTTTTGGGCAATCGTCTTATTCAGTCCGGAAACCGATTGTAACAACTGCGGACTAGCTGTATTGACATCAACACCCACTTGGTTAACAGCCGTTTCAACGACAAAATCCAATTGCTCAGCTAAACGTTTTTGCGCCACATCATGCTGATACTGACCGACACCAACTGCTTTGGGATCGATCTTCACCAATTCCGCTAACGGATCTTGCAATCTGCGGGCAATCGAGACCGCACTGCGTTCTTCGACTTGAAGCTCAGGAAATTCTGTACGGGCAACTTCACTAGCAGAATAAACCGATGCTCCCGCTTCATTGACGATCACATAAAAAACGGTTTGGTCGATTTGTTTGATTTGTTCCGCGACGAATTGCTCTGACTCTCGACTGGCCGTTCCGTTACCGATTGCGATCATTTGGACTTGATATTTTTTCAGCAGTGCTTGAAAAGCTGGACCGGCGGCTTGACGTTTGGCTTGGGCAGCTGGCTTATGGGGGTAGATGACTTCAATCGCTAACACTTTGCCCGTTTCATCAACGACTGCCAATTTACAGCCCGTCCGATACGCTGGGTCAAAACCTAAGACAACTTTGCCTTTTAGTGGTGGCTGCAACAACAGATTCCGTAAATTTTCACCAAAGATCGCAATCGCTTGCTCATCAGCTTGTTCAGTCAATTCATTGCGCAGCTCGCGCTCGATTGCAGGACCGATAAACCGTTTATAGCTATCCAGATAAGCTTCACGAATAAAAGGCGCGGTAACCGACTCAGTGTGCGGGATCAGTTTTTGCTCGAAGTAATCACTGATTTTTTGTTCATCAACGACTAAACTGACTTTCAAAACCCCTTCTTTTTCGCCTCGATTTGAAGCTAAGACCCGATGGGAAACCATTTTAGTGATCGGCTCGGTAAAATCATAATACATTTCATAAACGCCTTTTTCATCTTGCTCCTCAGCTTTAACTGTGCTGTGATAGCGTCCATGTTTTTTAGTATAGTCACGAATCCATGTTCGAAACATTGGCTCATCACTGATCTGTTCAGCTAAGATCTCATGGGCGCCAGCTAAGGCTTCTGCAGGTGTTGTGATCTCTGCTGTGACAAATTCGGCTGCTTTACTATTCACATCGCCGCTTTTTGGTTGACTCATCAAATAATCAGCTAACGGTTCCAAACCGTGCTCTTTTGCGATCGTTGCTTTTGTCCGGCGTTTTTGTTTATACGGCCGATACAAATCTTCTACTTGTTGCATCTTGACCGTTGCTTGGATTTTTTCAGCCAGCTCCGGGGTCAATTTTTCTTGCTCCGCGATCAAACGCAAGACTTCCGCTTTACGCTTTTCAAGATTTTCTAAATAATGATACCGCTCTTCGATCTCGCGGATCTGAACTTCATCTAAACTGTGGGTCCGCTCTTTACGGTAACGCGCGATAAAGGGAACGGTATTCCCTTCTGCTAACAATTCTAAGACGACTTTGATCTGTTGCAGACGGTATGCGGGCAACTCTTGATCGACTAAGCTTAAAATCGTTTGATTGATATTTTCTGTCATCTGACTTCCTACTTTCTAACAAAATCCCATTCATTTTACCACAAATGACAGCGCGCTAAAAATCCGGTTGCCAAGCGTGAGGATTTTTAACTTCATAGTCATGGACAATGCCGTCTTCATTAAAAACCACACCATGTAAACTCCCGCCAAAAACCGCCCCGCCATCGATCCCGATCTTATGATCACTTTGCCACAAAGCAGTCGTCTGCATGTCACCATATAACATCGGTGTAATCGTATGACCAAAGACGATCGTTTTCCCCGTTTGATTTTTTCCTTGATGAAACGGCTCCCTGATCCATAAAAAATCCATTGGGTCCGTATCGTGCCAATCTTTTTTAGTCAAATCGACCCCAGCGTGGACAAACAAATAATCATGCCACTCATAATAAAGCGGCTGATTCAATAAAAAGGTCAGCAATTCTTTGTAGCGGCTTCGGATAAACAGCGCGATCTCCGTGGGGGAATATTCTTCTGTCGCCCCTGGATGAAGTAAGCTTTCGATCGTTTCTTTTCCACCATTATAGACATAACTTTGAAAGAGTTCTTCCGGATCTTTTAAAAACTGTAAAAAGTACTCTTCGTGATTGCCTCGCAAATAAATGGCATCATACTTTTCCACCAGTTCTAAAGCTTTTAAAAAGCACTGTTTGGATTGCTTGCCGCGATCATTCAAATCTCCGATCAATAGCAATTGTTGCGTGGCTGGTTCAAACTGTTCCAAGACTTGCTGAAATAATCCATATTCCCCGTGGACATCTCCGACTGCAAATAATTCTGCCATTGTTACCCTCCTTTAAACAACGTTTCTAACGTCATTTCCGTCTTTTAAAAAAAACATCCCGCAAAAACGGAATGTTTACTTACCAGAAACCACGAAATAATTCCCATCTAAATCAACAAAATTAAAAACGAGTTCGTCGCCCACTTTTGTCAGATCCCCCATCGGAATCTCTTTTGCTTGCAAGCTTTGATAAAGCCCTAAGACATCGTCACTGGAAAAAATTAAAGCTGGTGCAGGTTCGCTCGCGTCAGCCGTATTTTCTGCAATAAACGCGCGGTCATAGATCACTAAATGCGTACCGCTATTTTCAGTCACCGCTAATTCCGCAACGGTTGAACCATCGACTTCATCTAAACTGATCAAACTAAAACCTAACGTTTGCCAAAATTCAGCAGCTGCTGGAACAGCTTGTGCATATAAAATGACTTTTACTTGTTCGTTAAACATTTCTTCACCTCAAAAAAAGTGTACCAAAAAAGCTTGGGCCGCGCCACCCAAGCTTTACTCGAATTACTTTAATTAATTGGTTTCCACTGAAGCGTTGGGATCATGTAAGATCTCATCGTTAAAATCATGGATTCGATGACTCGTGACGACACCGGCGACCATACTGCCATCAACATTGATGGCAGTCCGAGCCATATCGATCAATGGTTCAACCGAGATGACTAATCCCACGATCGCAACCGGTAAGTTCATCGCACCTAACACGATCAATGACGCAAAGGTTGCGCCACCCCCGACACCGGCAACGCCAAATGAACTAATCGTTACGATCGCGATCAACATCACGATAAATTTCAAATCAAACACATTGATCCCGACAGTTGGCGCGACAATCGTTGCCAACATCGCAGGATACACACCGGCACAACCGTTTTGCCCAATCGAGATCCCGAAACTTCCGGCAAAGTTAGCCGTTGCTTCATCGACTCCCAAAGCGTTCGTTTGAGTCTCGATGTTCATTGGCAATGTTCCGGCACTAGACCGCGAAGTAAAAGCAAAGCTCAACGTTGGGAAAACTTTTTTGTAATACGTCGCCGGATTGACTTTCACCGCCATTAAAATCAAGGCGTGGATCAATAGCACGACGATCAACGCACTGTAAGATGCTAAAATAAATTTTCCTAAATTCAAGATTGCTTTAAAATCACTAGTTGCTAGCACATTGGTCATCAGTGCGAAGACTCCATAAGGTGTCAGACGCAAAACAAGCGTTACGATTCGCATAATGATCTTGTACAAACTTTCGATAATCTCAGCAAACGTCTGGGCTTCTTTCGGTGCTTTGCGTTTAACACCTAAGTACGCGATCCCGACAAAGGCTGAGAAGATCACGACCCCGATCGTACTGGTAGAACGAGTCCCAGCAAAATCAGCGAAGACATTCGTTGGGATAAACGATAAAATTTGTTGCGGGATGGAGAAGTTTTGAACGAGTTTTTGTTTTTGCGCTAGCTCTCCGATCCGAGCCGTTTCCGCCGCACCTTTGGTAAAGGTCGCACCATCTAAGCCAAAGACCATCACAGCTAAGATACCGACTAAAGCGGCGATCGCTGTCGTCCCTAACAAAATAAATAAAACATTGAAACTGATTTTCCCGAGTTTTTCGCTGGACTTCATCTTAGTGAAGGCCCCAACGATCGAGATAAATACAAGCGGCATAACTAACATTTGTAATAGTGATACGTAACCATTACCGACGATTCCGATCCATTCCATTGCTTGTTTGACGACTTTACTGGTGTTGCCAAATAATAATTGCAAAACACCGCCGAAAATGATCCCCGCGCCTAACCCGGCAAAGACTCGAGTTGAAAACTTGACGTGGATCGTTTGCAGATGACGAAAAGCCACCAGCAACGCAGCAAAGATCAAAACCACTAAAACAGTGAACAGAGTTGTCATTGTAATCCTCCTTAAACATTAAGTAATGACAAGTCTGTCAAAGGAAGTAAAGGTTCCCGGTGACTACTCTTCAGCAGTACACCCTAAAAAATAGTTGCGCGTGGCTATATTCTAGTGACTGGAGTATTTTAGCGCACTTTAAATCATTTGTCTTTTATTTTGTTTGTGATTTTTCCAACAAAAAAATCCTCTCCGCAGAAAGGATTCGTAGTTTATTCTGATTGTTGCCCATCTTCGCCTTTAGTTGAGACGAAATTCAAATTGACTCCCGGCTCGTCTAACGCGATCTCCGTTACTTCATACGTTAGACGCTCAACGATTTTAAATAACGGTGCCACCAACTCATTGGCCTCTTCTTCAGTCAAATCAGTTTGTTCTTTGACTTTGCGGCCTAAAATGTGATTGACTTGCGAAACGGCGCCTTGAACGATGAACCGATCATCTACTGGCAACACAAATACTAAACGGATTTGCAAAATGCTATCTTCTTGCGGATAATCTGGATCCGTCGATTCTAAGGGCGTAAAGTTCAAACGAATCACTTGTTCTACTTCTTGGTCTTCTGGTGGTAAGTCATAATGATAAGCTTCCACTAATTCTTGGTCTCTTTTGATTTCCATAATACACCTCCGATATTAGTATAACATAATTATTTCGCCGCTAAAGGAAGAATTTCCCGCAGACTCGTGACCTCAAAATCAGGGGCGACTGGATTAGCAAATCCGTCGCGATTATAAAAAATCGTTTGGATACCAGCATTTTCTCCTGCTTTGATATCCAATGGGCGATCCCCGACCATCACGGTTTGCTTTTTATCCAACTGATGTCTTACGATCAAATGCTCCAATGAAGTCGGATCAGGTTTCCGAGGAAAGCCGGAATCTGAACCAATAATCTCGGTCACAAAATCAGCTAGTCCATCACGTTTTAACAGTTGCCATGTTGACTCCACTGTCCGATGGGTCAAAATAAAATGCTGCGCGCCCACCGCTTTTAATGCCGCTAAGACGTCTGGGGTAGCTTCAAATGGAAATGATTCAGTCAAACGAAGAGCTTCATAGCGATGATACGTTTCATCAAATTCTTTTTGCGGTACTGGCAGTTCTGTGATCAACTGACGGATCGACGTCTCCTTGATTTTGCGATAGACCTCTTCAGCCGGCAACACTTGCTGATAGTCGTGTAACGTCTTTAGCAGTGCTTGTAACATAACCGGATAGGTATCGTACAATGTCCCATCAAAATCCCAAATAAAATTTTTCATCTTACTTCCCTTCATCGACTATAAGACTTCTTTTGCTACAACTTGGAGTGCTGCATCAAACGTGTAGACAACAGGCGTAGCATTCGGTACATCGATCGTGTTGACTGCATCATCTGCCACTTGATCTAAATATTTGATCAACGCCCGCAAACTATTTCCGTGCCCACAAACTAAAACCGTTTGTCCTAACTTAACTCGTAGTGCAATTTGATCTTCCCATAACGGCAACACGCGGGTCAGCGTTTGCTGCAAACTTTCGCCTAGTGGGATCAAACGAGGATCAAGGGTAGCGTAGCGACGATCAAAATGATTTTTTTCAACTAGCGGCGGAACCGTCGTATACCCGCGGCGCCATTTTTCAACTTGCTTTGCTCCAAATTCGGCCGTCATCTGGGCTTTGTTTTTCCCGACTAATTGGCCATAATGCCGTTCATTCAAACGCCACGTCTTAAATTCTGGTACAAAGTTTGCCTGTGCTTCATTTAAAATAACTTTCGCGGTTTTGATGGATCGTTTTAAAACAGACTCAAAGGCAACATCGATCGTTAAACCACGAGTTGCGATTTTTTCGCCTGCCACTTGAGCTTGCTTCAGTCCTTTAGTCGTCAGATCGACATCGAGCCAACCAGTCCAATAATTTTCAAAATTTGCTTCGCTTTCTCCATGACGGATCAAAATCACCTTCATCGTTTCACCTGGCCTTTATACTTTTTTGACAAATTGCGCGTGACA
The DNA here is from genome assembly GCF_902706605.1 of Enterococcus sp. CSURQ0835. Lineage (GTDB taxonomy): Bacteria > Bacillota > Bacilli > Lactobacillales > Enterococcaceae > Enterococcus_A. The sequence continues at coordinate 20,492 of NZ_CACSLH010000023.1, forward strand.
GTTGTGACACGTCACTTTGATCTTTCCCCGACCGCGGGGCGCACGCATTTTTTGACTGCAACTTGGACAATTAAAATAGCGATAAGAATTTTTTCTTCTATTAAAGAAGCGTTTCCAGCTCGCTAATTTTTGCAAAAATTTTTGATTCTCATTCGACCGGACCACGATCCGCCGCGAAAAGATTCGATAGAACATCAATCCTAACAGCAGCCCCTCAATGATCGTTCCTAAATGAAACGGTAATAAGCGGCTAACGATCGAGACAAGTAACCAAACAAGTAACAATAGTTTATTCAAGTCATCAAAGCGTCCATAACGTCCGCGCATCACCTGCGTATATTTTTGTTGAAGTTTTACTAATCGATTCAACCAATGATTTGTCATCTGATCTCTTCTTTCTAAAAAAGTCTTCACCGTGCACTTTAGCATAAGTTTGACGTTTGTGCTAGCGATTTAAAAACTCACCTACTTGCCAAAAACAAAAAAATAAACGAGCCGTCTACTGGACAACTCGCTTACTCGTTACGCGATTCGCTGGTAAAGAGCGATTAATTCTTGTGTCAGATCAAGATAAGAGATGGTATTCATTAAATGGTCTTGGGCGTGGACCATCAATAACGTCATCGTTACTTGATCGCCACTTGCTTCTGCTGTTAACAAACCCGTTTGCGTATTATGCGCAGCGATCAAGGCTTGATTTGCGTCAGCCATTTTTGTTTCAGCGGTTGCAAAATCACCGGCTTTGGCTGCAGCTAAAGCCGCAACAGCTTCACATTTTGCATTTCCAGCATTTAAAATTAAACCCATCACCACTTGTAATTGTTCATCGTTCATTTCGTTTCCTCGATTTCATGTTTGGATTGGATTCCAACCGTACTTTTCAATTGATTTAATTGTTCCCAGTCGACGCGCCGACAAAATTCGGTCACTAACTGGATCGTTTGTTCATAATCTTTTCGGTGGATCAGTAAACGGGGCGAATGCATATAGCGGGTGGGAATCGAGATCGTCATGGAAACCACGCCCGTTAACATCTTATGAATGTTACACGCATCTGTCCCGCCAACAGTCATGAAGTCATAGCGAACATCTAAGTTGAGTTCGGCTACGATTTCTGCCATCAGTTGAACTAACCCGCTGTTACCGATCGTTAAAGAATCTAACACCGACAACGTGACGCCATCGCCTAAATTCATCCCCTCACAATCAAGAGGTGTATCGGTTGCAGTCGTAACATCTAAGGCGATCGCAATATCTGGTTTGATCGTATAGACGGCAGTTCGAGCACCGCGAATGCCGACTTCTTCTTGAACTGTCGCCGCAAAATAAACAGTTGCTTGATGACTTGATCGTTTCAAATTACGTAAAACTTCAAGTCCGACACCGACACAACAGCGATCATCCCATGCTTTTCCTAAGAGATAATTCGGATCATTTAGCTGGCGAAAGCGAACGTTTGGTGTGATCATATCCCCAACTTGGATTCCTAAGGCTTCAACAAAACTACGGCTGGGGACCCCTAAATCTAAATAAAGTTCCCGCGGCTCCATCACCTTAGTCTTTTCAGTTTTCGACATTCCATGGGGCGCTCGTGATCCCACGACCCCTACGAATTTCCCCCCTGTTTCAGTTGTGACCGTCAATTCTTGGGCTGGCATGACATGCCCCCACCAACCCCCAACAGGAAGTAAATTCAAATAGCCTTCTTCAGTAATACTCCGAACCATAAAACCAACTTCATCCAGATGACTGGAAAGCATGATTTTGGGGGCTGCTGGAGCTCCATTAGCTTGTAAGATCACTGAACCAAGATTGTCATAAAAAATCGCATCGGAAAAATCAGCTCCAAAATTTTTTACAATGCGGCTGACTTCGCGTTCATTCCCACTAATCCCATCAGCTTCTGACAACCGTTTCAGTAAATCGAGATCGATCTCATTGAAATTATTCATCTTTCTCTCCTCCTGTTTAACGATTTTCTTCTTTAAAAGCTTGGATTTTTTCCGGAGTCAATTCTTTTACAAAAATTTTCAATGCTTGCTTAGCAGCAACATAATCTCGTCGATCTAAAACTTCAGTCGGCGTTTGCAAATTACGGACCGGGATATTCATGAACAACGTTGGCGTCCCAGTTCGTAACTTATTGACCCAAGCAGCATCTGAGCCTTCCAATGAATAATAATATTGAAAGGGAATTTGATTGTCCTGGCAAATTTTTTTCAAAGTCGAAAGTAACAAACGATTCGGCAACACCGTCGGATCATAAAAATTAAGGAGCATTCCCTTGCCTAACTCACCGCGTTTTTCTTGAACTTTAACTTGATAATCAAACGCCCGATTCGTATCGAGCATGATTCCTAGATCAGGGGCCACTGCATTTGTTGCAGTTTGAATTCCTCGAAAGCCCACTTGTTCTTGAACCGAGCAACCAACATAAAGATCAAAATCCAATTCGCTCTCTGCTAACTCCCGTAAAAGTTCGATCCCCAACAACGGGGCATAGCAGCCAGTTAAATTTTTAGCAAAGATGCGATTACCAGCACTGCTACTCCACATGGAACCACCTAAAGCAATCCGATCCCCTAACTGGATCTCGTGTGCCCTCGCTTCTTGCTCAGAAGTGAAACCTAAATCGATCATAACTTCTTTTTTAGCATCCACTGCTTGATTTTCTTCATCAAAAGCTAAGACTGTCCCAGAGATTTTTTTAGTTGAGCGACTTACTAATTGAACGCGAGCTCCTAACAAACTATTCGGTTCCAACTTGCCTAAGATCAATCCCTTTACAGTCCCATTTGCTAAAATCTTTTTTACGATCATACCAGATTCATCCATATGCCCACTGATCATTACACGCGGAGCAGCTGGGGTTTTGCTTTTCTTAAGTGCATAGATAGAACCTAAATTATCATAGACGATCTCATCTGCATATTTTTCATATTCAGCCCGCAACGTACTGGACATTGCGCGCTCAGCGCCTGAAACACTATCGATCGAAACTAAGCGAGCTAATAATTCTGCATCGAATGCTTCTCTTTGCATTTTTGAGCCTCATTTCATTGATTTTATTAATAGCAATTTTCTTTGATAAATTTTTCGATCGGTTGGTCAGTCACTTTCAACTGAGCCAATGTCAAAATATTTTTTAACGCGTTCGTCAGCCCAGTCCCGCCTTTTTTTGGCATCTTGATGATGGTCAGCTCCGTTTTATGTTTCCTGATCGCTTCGTCACATTCTTCAGACATCGCAGCCACGACAGGAATCCCCGTTTGACTCTCGATCGCAGTCCCTACTTCTGAACAAAGTAGACCATATTTTTCATAATTAAAAGCCGGCCCGCAAATCACGACATCGGGTGCCATTTTACTCGTCATTCCAACTAGCTTGCGCGTGACTGTTTCCTTATTGGCTAAATAGTAATCATCGCCACAATAAAGTGTTGCAATAATCTCACCGTCAATCTCTTTTAAATAATTATCAAACATACTTGCAGAACCGATGGGCAACCGTTTGCCTCCCAATTCTAAATTGCCTTTTTCTTTGCCGCCAAATCCAGCTTGAATCTGATCGAAAATCATCATAATCTTCATGTGCTCACCCTTTTCTAAAGATCCTCAAAGGAAATATCATCAAAAGATAGATCCTCATCTTCTGTTTTTTTATTTGCAGCTTCGGCTTCTTCTTTCAAATATTGGCGGTCTAACGTTTTGATAAATGGATAATAAACCACACAGCCAAGAGCTAATAACATAAATTGCCAGACTGCGGCTACTAAACTCCCAGTCGAAAGATACCCTGAAAATCCGATCGGCGTGGTCCACGGTAAAGAAACCCCATTTGTGTACGGAATAATTCCCAATTTCGTGATCAAAGTCGAAAGTAATAAATTGATCGTTGGTACTAAGATGAACGGGATAATGATCACGGGATTCAAAACAATTGGCAAGCCAAAAATAATAGGCTCGTTGATTCCAAAAATGCCTGGAATCAGCGATAACTTGCCGAGCTTTGTGATTCGTTCAGAACGACAGAATAAAATCATGACAATAACTAATGATAATGTGCTGCCTCCACCACCGTAATTCGTAAAGAAATTTGAAAAAGGGTCCGTAAAAATATTAGGCAAATGTTCCCCCGCTTGAAAAGCATTTAAATTCTCCATCGTTAAAACTTTAGTGATCGGCGCGAAAACTGAATTGGCGACCGCCGGACCATTGATTCCAAAAAACCAAAAGATCGTGCACGCTAACGAATAAATAATTTGTGCAAACAATGTATTTCCCGCACCTTTTAACGGTGTTTGTAAAATCTCAAAAATAAAGTTGTGCGCCGTTTCGTAAGGCGTGAATTCAAAAGCGATTCGTACAAAAAAGAAAATCAGCATTACGATACCGCTTGGGATCAGTGCTTCAAAAGATTTACTGACTGCAGGTGGTACTCCATCAGGCATCTTGATCGTCCAACCTTTTTTTGCTACATAGGCATAGATCAAAACTGAAACGATCGCCATGACTAATCCTAAGAAGATACCATTTGTTCCTAAATACTGTAAATCAATTGCGCCAACTGGATCAGGTACACCTTTAATGACTACTTGCATAGGTGTTAAAATCAAATACCCCACAATAGCAACTGCTGCGGCTTGAATAGGATCTACTTCCAATTCTCGTCCATATGCGTAAGCCGTTCCTAAACAAGATAAAAAACCGACCATGTCAAAAATCGCGCCTGAAACATTTCCGAACCACGAACTCCAATTCGGTCCTAAGATGCCATTCCAAAAATTTTCCCAACCTGGAATTGGAAAATTACTAAATAATAAAAATAATGATCCAACGATGATCAATGGTGTCGTGATCAAGAAGCCGTCTCGAATCGCAACGAGTACTTTATTTTTCCCAAGCTTCTCCGCCAGCGGCATCATAACTGCCTCTAGTTTATTAAACATTCTCTGTCCTCCCATTACTAACTATGCTTGTGCTTTTTTCTTTTTTAGAGCGATGATAGCTTGTTTCAATACTTTTTCGCCATCCATAATGCCATAATCTTCAGGGCTGATCATTAAAATAGGTGCTCCATAAAAACCAAAATTCGCTACGGTATCTTCATATAAATACTTAACTTGCGGCCCTAACAAAATCACATCCGGCTTCTTTTCTTCAATGATTTGATTCAATAAACCATGTGAATAAGCCGCCACTTCAACTGGCATACTATGACTATCTGCTACATCTTGCATCCTTTTAGCTAACATACTCGTTGACATGCCTTGACTACAGAATAGATAAATCTTTTTTTTCATTATTTGAACACTCCTTATTTTTTATCCATCAACTATTGAATTGATGGTTGATACATTTTTTAGAACCTTTCAACCGCTCACTGAATAATTTAATGCTCGACTGGCTTTTCCGATTCTGTTCTTTGAGGCTAAACTCAAACTAGACATTTTATTACATCACCATTGACCTAGTTATAAAAAAACTGAGCGATCTACTTCAACAACGATACGTTCGTTACCGCTTTCATTCGCTGAATTATGAACTTATTATAAATAGCATATACCGTCTTGTATATACTGCATTTCAAAAAAATGAGCATTTTCATTCGAATTAACGATTTAAATTCATGCTAAAAATAAACTAAATCAAAAAAATAAACGAGCCGCCCACTGGACAACTCGCTTACTCGTTGACTAAGAATAAATAAACTAATAACAGATCAGAGACCTTTTTTAAATTCAGATCATATGTATCATAAAATTTATCTAGTCGATATTGAAGTGTATTACGATGTAAAAATAATTTTTTAGCACTCAAACTGACATTTCCCTGCGTTTCCCACAACATTAAAATAATTTTTTTCATTTCATCATCAAAGCTCATCGATTCTTTCAAGCACACAGTCAATGGACTTGTTTGAAAAAGTTGGCGCGTGTAATAGAGCAACGCCTCGTCTGCTAATGTATATAACCGTTGCTGCGAATTTTTTGCTAGGCACCACTGAAATAATTGTCGTTCAATTTCAAAAACAGCTTTGATTCGTGTTTTGTCACTATAATTTCCTAAATAAACTTTGGTCGTCGTTGAAAAATCATTATCCAGTGATAAAAAAATTCCTTCTGTTACTTGCTTGCTATAGTTTTCAGCTCTTTGTATCTCGACTAAAATATATTGATCATAAGCAATTGAAAATAAATCAACTGCTGCTGGAAAAGTAGTTTTGACAGTTTGTTCCCACTCTTTCCTTTCAAAATCTTTAGTTGGTTGAAGTTTAAGCTGAAATAGTCGAAATACCCCGCTAGGAGCTGACTGCTCATCAAATAAAATTTGATACCACTTGTGACTTGTGGCATCATTCGAAGATACTGAAAATAGTGTTTGAAGCAATTTGATTTCCGAAGCGGACAATGTTTTTTTCTCGATCTGATAGTAGTTACTTCGTGTTAATGGTAATGTGAGCCAGTTGTCATCCACAATTTTTTCGTTAGTGATTTTACCTTGCGGATAGATTTTTTTTAATTGTCGTTCGTTCATTTGATCACCTCGAAAAATAGTTCGGAGTCGCAAGACTCCGAACTATTTTTATTTTCCGCCAGATAGTGCAATTCCTTCGATAAATTGTTTTTGAAAAACTAGGAAAACTAAGATCAACGGGATACAAGCTAAAAATGAGCCCGCCATTACTAGCGGATAGTTAGTTCCATGCTGACCATTTAATTGGGCAAGCCCTGCCGTCAAAGTCATTTTTTCAGTTGACGTGTTGATGATCAATGGCCATAAGAGTGAATTCCAACCATAGAGCAAGGCAAAGATTGCCTGAGAGATCAACGCAGATTTAGACAACGGTAGAATGATCGTAAAAAAGATTCGCAGGCGGGAACAGCCATCGATGATTGCGGCTTCTTCTACTTCTTTGGGGATCGTCATAAAAAATTGCCGTAGTAAAAAGGTCCCAAAAGCTGAAAACAGCCCTGGTAAAAACAAAGCAGGAATCGTATTCAATAAGCCTAACTTCTGAACGATCAAATATTGCGGGATCAAAAAGATTTGACCTGGGATCATCAAAATTGATAGCAGCATAACAAACAAAACATTTTTAAACGGAAATTCCAAACGCGCAAATGCATAAGCCGCTAACGCGCAAAATAAAGTTTGACCGATCACGATTACAATCGTCGAAACAAAGGTATTGAAATAAAAATTACCAAACGGAAAAATATCAAAGATCTGCTGATAATTTGACCACTGCGGAACATGAGGTAAAATCTGCGGTGGAATCTTCATTGACTCTGGCTTTGTCTTTAATGAAGTAATGATCATCCAAATAAATGGAAACAACATCATGACTGAACCTAAGATCAAGATAAGGTGGACAAATAATTTATTCGTATTCCGAACTTTTGTCATATCATCGACTCCTTCTTTAACTTAATGGAATGGACTTTTACTAGTAATCAGATTGAGCTAACTGGATAATGGTCAATCAAACGAGTCTTTAAAAAGATTCCGAATGATCAGCTAAGATTTTTAATAGTTATAGTGAACCCATTTTTTCTGGAAAGCGAATTCGATGACCGTGATAAGTAAGGTTAGTAATAGCAATACGACTACGATCGCCGCACCATATCCCTTCTCATTAAAAATGAATGAATTTCGATAGAAGAGATAAGATAGTGATTGAACGCTTTGTAACGCAGGATTTGTTTGCGAATACATTAAAAAGATCAAATCATAAACTTGTAATGCCGTGATCAAAGTCGTGATTGACTGAAAAAATACCGTTGGACTAAGTAGCGGAACGGTGATATTGAAAAACTTCTTGATTGGACCTGCTCCATCAATATCTGCAGCTTCATAGTAGGTAGACGGAATACCTTGTAAACCCGATAAAAAGATGACAATCGAAGTTCCAAGTGAACTCCAAATTCCTACAATGATTAGTGCAACCATTGCCCAAGAATCACTTGCTAGCCATTTTGGACCTTCGATTCCTACCATTGCTAAAAGCTGGTTGATAATCCCATAATTTGAATTAAACATCCATTTCCAAATCATTGCGACAGCTGACATCATCGTGACTGCCGGTAAAAAATAAATCACCCGATAAAAACTTTTCCCTTTGATTTTTGAATTTAATAAGACTGCAATAAAAACGGAGATCACGATTGCAACTGGAACAGTGAAAAAAGCGTAGACTAATGTATTGCGCAGTGCACCGAGCAGTTCAGGATCTTTGATGAGTCGTTGATAATTTTCTAAACCAACAAATTGATAACCACCGAACATTCCCCATTTAGTAAACGAGTAAAAAATACTTTGAAACATCGGAATCAAATAAAATACAATAATCCCTAGAAACAGGGGGGCTATGAAAAGCCCCGCCGTTATCACTTGATCTTTTTTGTATTTTTTGAACACGATGTTGGGAGATTTTTTCTTAGTTATTGTTTTGGGACTGATCTCTTTAGGTTTTAAATTTGATTCCATCCTATTTCCTCCCTCGTCGTCTAGCGATTATTTATTCAAAATACCATCCGCTTCTTTCGCGATTTCTTTACAACCTTCTTCGACTGTTTTCTTACCGGCCCAAACTTCATTGATGATATCTTGTTCAGCGGCGGTAGCAGCAGAAGAATTTTTATAATTGGAGAATGGTACAGCATATTTTACTGCATCCACGAAAACTTGCAGATTTTTATCTGGATAAGCTTTTACCCAAGCGTCAGCTGTTCCTTGATAAGCCGGAATCACGACACCTGATTTCGCAACTTCTTTCATTGCCTTTTCGCTTGATAAGAAGGCAACAAATTTTTTCGCTGCATCTTTGTGTTTAGAACCTGCATACACGACGTTCGCTAGTGAATTAGAGGTCGTCGCCCGTTCTTTACCTTTTGGAAGCGGTGCAACATCGATATTATCTTTCCCATACTGATCTTCAAAAATGACTGGCGCTTGATACGAACCGTCGACGATCATAGCCACTTTTCCAGCTAATAACAAATCAGGCATTTGTTCATTAGCCATTTGATCAACGGGGATGCTTGAACCTTCTTTAACAAAATCATGCCAGAATTTTACGCCTTCAATCGTCGCTTGCTCATTAAAACCAGATTTTTTACCGTTTTTGATGAATGGTCGGCCACCATTTTGATAAATCGTTTGGTAGTAACCTGTTTCCCAAATTGGTTGCGCACCGATTCCGTAAACTCCTTTTTCTTGGTTCGTTAATTTATGAGCGGCTTCTTTCCAAGTATCCCATGTCCAAGATTCATCTGGTTTTGGTACGCCAGCTTCTTCAAACATTTTTTTGTTATACCAAATCGCATTCGTATCATAATCTTTTGGTACTCCATAGAGTTTGCCTTTTTGCGTATAAGCTTTTTGATAAATGCTTGGAATCTTATCCTTATCAAATTTCACATCATCTAACGGTTCTAAGACACCATTATCAATATAATCTGTTGAACGTGGAATATTCATCCAAAAAACATCGGGAGCATTTTTCCCAGTGACCATCGTTTCTAATTTAGTGAAATATTGTCCCCAAGGTGTCAACTGGATTTTAACATCAATATTTTTATTATTCTTTTCAAACTCTTTGGCTAACTTTTCATAGACCGGAGCTTGTGCTTTATCCCAGAGTCCATAAGTCAAGGTTACTTTATCACCACTCGCAGAACTTGATTCTTTACTTCCACACGCACCTAACACACTAACTGCTGCTAAACCGACCAGACTAACTAAAATTTTCTTTTTCATATCATCGCCTCCTATTTTTTATAATTCGATTGGTCTTTTCTCGTCTGCAGATTTCACTTCGGCTTCTGCGATTCGAATCGTTTCCATAGTACTTTCTAATGGAGCTGCGCTTTGTGGATCAACCTCATCTATGATTGATTGTGCGAAGTGTTTGATTTCTAAGTAATAACCATTTTCTGGATCAATATCTGGCGTAAAACTTTTTTCGTTATTTGGATAATCAACCAATTTCCCGTTTTCTAAAATGATCGTCCCTTCATCAAATGAAAAACGGAACCGCATTTCAAAACCAAAATCATCATTGTTGATCGTCCAATTATCTTGGGCATTCACCACAACATCATCAAATAAATAATTGGTTGAAACCAGATCATAGCCGGAACCTTCATAATAAACTTTGCCTTGGGTGGTAACAGATTGTGGTGTTCCCAAGATCCAATTAATCGTATCCACGTCATGAATGTGTTGGTCCAATAGACAACCGCCAGAACGCTCACGGTCCAACAACCAATTATCCCAAGACCACAATGGAGTCGTCCCCCCGCGGAACAATGCGACTTCGTTTAGCTTACCGTAGCGTTTTTGATCATAAGTCTCTTTAATGTATTGATATGAAGGAAAGAAACGTAACGTTTGGCCAATCATTAGGAAACGATCATATTTATTTCGCGCATCGATCATCTCTTGACAAGCTTCAGTAGAAATTGCCATCGGTTTTTCACAAAAGACATGTAACCCTTTTTCCATTGCTTTAACCGCATACGGTGCGTGAATAAAAGTTGGTAAGCATAAATCGACATAATCTAATTCTTCTTGCTCGATCATCTCTTCCATATCCGTATAAAAATTAAACTGTGAAAAATCGATACTCTTATCACTGACATCAATATTGCCTTTTGTCAGTGCCCCCGTTTTTTTACTTTCATCAACATCACAAATCGCAACTAATTTGATAGGAAAGCCTTCGTCCATCAGTCGTTTGTAAATTCCTAAATGTGAGCTTCCCATAAATCCTAAACCTACTAAACCAACTTTTAACATGATGATTCCTCCAATTTTTATAATGTGGTGATATATGCTAAAGCGGCAGCAGTATCTGCTGCTAGCTGGGAGCCATGAATTTTGTAAGGCGCAAGTTCGCAAGTTAAGGGACCCTCGTAGCCAATTTCTTTTAAGGCATCGACTGAAGCTTGCCAATCAACATCACCTTGGAGTAAATTGGTAAAGCCTTGAATACTGCCAATCGAAGTTTTAAAATCTTTGACGTGGATTTTGGTGATCCGGTTGCCCAAAATTCGAATCCATTGTTCGGGAAAACCGTATTGTAAAATATTTCCGATATCAAAATAGGCCCCCACATATGGACTAGCGATCTCATCAATAAATTGTCGAAATTCCAGTGGTGAGAGCAAAAATTTATTCCAAACATTTTCTAAGCCAATCACGATCTGTTTCTCTTCGGCATAAGTGGCTAATTCTTTTAACGCAGTCTGTGCTAAGCGATAAGCTTCGTCATATGGCTGATCTTTAGTGACGAGCGCTGGAACGACTAAGATCGCATCTGAGCCCAAAGCTTTTGCGGCATCGATCATTTTTTTTACAATCATTTTACCTTTTTCACGAGTTTGTTCCTTCGAGGAATTTAACGGATACGTCCAATGAAGTGAAGTGGAAATGCTTGAGATGGGGAGTGAAAATTCAGTGGCTAGTGCCTTGATTTGTGCTAACTCTTCAGCGGTAGTAGTCAGGGTCAAGTCAACTTTTTCGGCTAATGCTAACTCCGTATTGACAAGATTTTCAGCTGTTGTAGCACCTTCAGAGAGATTCAGTTCAATTGTGTCAAATCCTGCTTGCTTAGTTACAGCGAATTGTTCTCGTAATGTCAAATTTGCTGGTAACGACCAGACATTCATACCTTTTTTCATGATGCCCTCCTAATCTACGTTAATCGTAGTTTCAGTTTTTGCTGCTAAGAATGCTTTTTCAGTGATCAAAACGGTAAACCGACCATCTTCACCAGTCACAGGAGCAGGTAAGTCTTGATCGACTGCTTTGATAAAGCTTTCCATCATCAAATGATCCATGTCTTCTTCAAAATAGAAATCTTCCAAGTGGCCTGATTGATCTCCAAACAAACGCATCTTACGACCAAACCCATCAACGACACTGTAACCATTTTCAAAAATGATTTCTAAAATCGCATCGCCCCAAATCGGATAGCCAGCTGGCCGATTCCACGACGTATCTAGTGATAAAATCGTCTCATCTGTGAAACGAACATTCACAAGTCCGATATCTTCTACCGGAAGTGTAGCCTCACTTTTACTGATAAAAGCGGTGATTTCGCTAGGTATCAAATCAAATAAATAGTTGATAACATCACTGATATGGACCGTATGATCAATCAAAGCGCCACCGCCAGATAATTCTGGTCTGATGAACCAGCCCCCAGGATTTTTCCCATGATTAGAGGCATTGATCGCCAGCACCTTACCTAACCTTTTTTCTGCGATCACTTTTTTTAATTGTTGAATCGGTTCGGTAAAACGAACGGGATGAGCTACCATCAATTTGACTTTATTTTGTTTAGCACTCTCGATCATTGAATCGGCATCGGCTACACTAAGGGCCATCGGTTTTTCAACAATGACATGTTTACCAGCTTGACAAGCTTGTAAAGTCAATTCATGATGAAAAACATTTTCGGAACAAATTAACACGGTATCACAGTCTGTTGCCAACAACTCAGCCGTAGTAGCAACATGATTTAAATCATACTGCTGGGCAAACCGCACACTGCTTTCTAGTACATGATCATAAACACCGGTAATCGTAATTCCTGCTTTCATTAATTCCTTGACGTAGCTATGACTATGCATGTGTGCGATGCCTAAGAGTCCTACTTTCATTTAGCTGACCACCTTTCCAAAACTTTCGACCGCTAAATCCAGCTCATTCAAGAAAACGCCAACATTTATTCTTTTATCACTAAAAGTTAAGTAGTCTAATTGATAATTAAGACTGGTGAATGCATTGTCAGCTGCAGTATCGTATTGTACCATCCCATTTTTTGCGACCACTTCAACTTTAAACAATGGTTCTTGCTGAACTGGATACAAAGCTAGCGCAATGTTAAAAAGTGTTTGGTCACTAAAACGCCCTGAGAAAACGATTGTTTGCTGATTTTTCAGACAATTTATTTTTTGAATCGTAATTATTTCTGCTGACAAAGCTTGCTTGATTACTAAAACAAATCGTAAAGCTTGTTCGGCTAATCGTTTTAAATCTTGGTTCGACGTTTTTTGAAAAAAGGTCATTCGTAAAAAAGTTGGTGTAGTCAAATCTATTTTTTCGCAACCATCAATGACTTTTTTTGCAAATATCATTTCTCCTCACCCTCTTAACTAAATTGAATATTTTGATTTGAATCTAGAATACTCGTAGTTAGACCAATAGGATTTAGAAAAAAATACTCTTTGTTTGCAAAAAAAGACACTCCTCAAATAAAATTTATGAAAAAAAAACAATTAAAAAATAGTGTTGTCTATGTTAGACTGTGGTTGTTAAATTAAAGGAGGTTATTGGATGGGGTATGAGTATAGTTACATCAACATGTTACCAGTCAAAACGATCTTTGATATCTCTTTTTTTCCGTTTACAGCTAATACAAAACATCAAATAAAAGAATCTCATCATACTATTTTTTATTTTGTTGAAAACGGTTACTTAGAGATTTCACTAAATGATAAAAAGCTTATTTTACAACCTAACCAATGTACGATTCTTTCTGGAAAATGTGCGCATCGTTTTAAAACACACCAAGAAGCTGAATCTAAAGTCTTGATGCTGACCTTTGAACTATTTACCGAAGAAGCTGAACTTCCCATCTTATTTAGCCAAGTTTTTTCATTATCCGATGAACAAAAAAGTTTCTTGCGGGCAATCATTTTGAAAGCCCAACATGTCTATCCGCAAATGATGAAAAATGTCTTTAATCTAAAAGAAAAAATCACCACCGCTCGAAAATCCGATGAACGAATCGTTTACTTAAACTTTGCTGAACTATTACTGACACTAGAAAGAGACCTGCATTCAGAAACTTGTCTGCTGCCCCAGAATAAAACAAAAATTTGTAAAAATGAAACGGTTGAGCAGATCATTGCCTACATGGAAACTCATTTGGCTGATAATTGTACCGTAGAAGATTTTGCAAGCCAATTCTACATCAGCCCCTCTTACATCAAAAAAATCTTTAAAGAGCACACCGGCTACAGTTTGATTAACTTTTACCGCACACTGAAGATGGAAAAAGCAAAAGAATACATCCAAACAGGTAACTATAACTTCACCGACATCGGTAATTTACTCGGTTATGAAAGTATCCATCACTTTTCCAACACCTTTAAAAAATACACGGGATTGAGCCCTACCAAATATCAACGTTCTGTTACTGAAATCAACCAATCAAATTAGGAGGTCTATTATGCATCCTGAAGATGAATTCGCCATCGCACTTGTCAAAGAAGGCAAACTAGGTCAGATAGAATTCACACGTTTCACTTTAGCCTGCCCCGCTGCTCAACCTATCAAGCAGCGCGATTTCATCAAAGAAGCCTTAATTTTTATCCGTTCCATCCACCAAGAACAAATCATTTCACTTTATGCTAGTCGCACGGTCAATCAAAAAGTTTTGATGGTGACACTCCAATTTCAAAATCAAGCATTGTGCCATTTATTTTTTGATTTTTCTGAACGACACGGATCTTTTAACAAACATTTTGAAATTGTCGGCAATTTTGGCGTTTATCAATTTAATAATCAAGAACCCGCTTCATTTAGTGCTGATTTTTTAAAAACTGAACCGTATCAGCCACGCTTCCAACAATCTATTTTAGATACTATTTGGCTAGATGAATTACTAAATAAAATCCAGCGTAGTTGCATTGAAAATACAATCATCACTTGAGGAGAATCCCTATGAAAATTGCGATCATCGGTTGCGCCCACATGCAAGCCAAAATTTATACTGCCGCCTTTCAAAAAGAAGAAGTTGAAATTCTTGGTGTCTATGATCACAACACACTTCGCGGAAGTCTATTTGCTAAAGAATTTAAGCTGCATTTTTATAATAGTTTAGATAAAATTTTAACTGCACCAATTGATGCGGTCTTGATCTGTTCAGAAAACTCACTTCACTATGATCACATCTTAGCAGCTACTTTTTATAAAAAACATATTATTGTTGAAAAACCGTTAGCTCTCACAGTCAAAGAAGCACAACAAATGATCATAGCTTGCCAAAAAGCACAAGTTAAATTACTAGTTGCTCATCCAATTCGCTTTTCAAAAACCGTTTTAGATTTAAAAACATTCTATGAGGAAGGAAAACTTGGTACTATCCAAGCCATCAATGGAACAAATCGCGGAAAAAACCCTGGCGGCTGGTTTTTAGACAAAGAATTGTCTGGCGGTGGTGCTATTTTAGATCATATGGTTCATCTAGTTGATTTGTCTCATTGGTTATTTCAGTTTGAGGTAGCTTCGATCGCGGCTCATGCCAGTAGTAAACCCCAAAGTGAGATTGAAGATTCAGGACTGATTAACATCACCTTTACCAATGGCGTGATTTTTAGTCTGGATACGTCTTGGAATCGACCAGAAAATTATCCGATCTGGGGCGATGTCACGTTAGAAATTGTCAGTGATCGGGGATTATTATTTGTCGATGCTATCGGTCGGAAAGGAAATTATTTTCCTCTTGAAGATTCTCACCAACATGTTACTTATGAAGATGATATGGATAGTTCCATGATCCATTCGTTTATTCAATGTATTGAAAATGATCAAGCGCCCACTGTCACTGGCGAAGATGGATTGTACACAGTAAAAATTGCGAGTCTTGCCTATCTTTCGTTACAATTAGGACGCGTGATTTATCGAGAGGAATTTGAAACGCTACTAAATACCAAAATAAAAGATCAGCAAAGCCGGTAACGGACTTGCTGATCTTCTCGTTAAAAAAATCTAATAGGTAATCATTTTCTTTTGATCGATTGACTGTTGTGCTTTGATTGCTAATTTGGCAGCCATTAGACTGGAGTCAAGATTGGAAATCGGACGACTGCCGGTTGTGATCGAAGCTAAAAAATCTGCCAGTTGTTCTTCATCACCGGGCTCCATTTGGCTTTCCACATACTCATTTCGATAGGTCACACTTTCATTTTTCAACCGATCGATAATTTTGATTTCATTTGTTACGTCATCAAAATGCAATTCCCCTTTGGAACCAAAGACGTGAAATTCACGTTGGTAATAGGCTCCAAACAGACACAATTGGTAACTTAATTGAATTCCATTAGCGTATTCAACGGTAACAGTTTGATGGTCATCGACATCCACCTCACTATTGAAAACACATTGGTCCGGCCAATCAGCTGACCAATTGATCTTTTTTTCTTTTGCGATATTTTGGATGCTTTCCTCACACGTTGCACTATATGGACAAGCGCGACAATGGAGATCAGCTGGCACTTCATGACCAAATTTTTTTAAGGCACCTGGGCGTCCCATCGTGGATAAGCGCCCGAACGCTGCAATATGTTGCGGTGTAGAATTTGCGATCCAGTTGACGATATCTAATGAATGGGTCGCTTTTTGTAACAGTAGACTTTGAGCCTTAGCACGAGTACGATGCCAATCATGGAAATAGGCATACCCACCGTAAGGAATATGATCCAACACATTGATCTGATGGAGATCACCGATCACGCCATCAGCTAAATACTGCTGAAACTTTTGAAACGACCGAGCATAACGCAAAACGTACCCGACTTCTAAAACTTTTTCGTAGTCAGTCGCCACAGCTTTTATCGCCGCGAGCTTTTCTTCCGTAACTTCTAAAGGCTTCTCACATAAAATATGTTTTTTTGCTTGAATGGCAGCAATCACGATTTCGGCATGGGTAGCATCTGGTGTAGCGATGAAAACAGCATCCACTTCCGGATCAGCTAAAACATCACGGTAGTCAGTTGTTTGTTTGACTTGCGGAAAATGTTCGAAATGATTTCCCGATGCATCACAAACAACTGTAATCTCACATTCTGGCTGGACCGCAATCGTATGGAGTGCATACTTATAGCCGCGATTTCCTAGACCAATGATCCCAAATTTTATCATGAACGTTACTCCTTTTTATGAGGTAGTAATCCGACTGGTACTCTGGTTGATTGAGCTCTCAACAAGTACTTCCAGTGGCCCCTTTATAGTAGATTCATCATAAAAAAACGTTTCTTAAAAAGCAAGCATCTTTTAACAAAAAGAAAAATTATGGCACTGTGAACAAAAATTAGCAAAAATCACGTGCACTTTTCATCTTGCTGGTACCTTAGCTACCTTTTATACTGGAAACAACTAAAAAAGCGACCTTGCTGAGCTTAGTTTGAAGTGATCTATTTTTTGTTAACGTTTTCTAAATTAAATACATCAGCTTGCTTATTCCACAGCTGATCAACTGAGAAAGGAAGAATAACATGGCAGAATTAACGCTAGAACACATCTATAAAAAATATGACAACGCAACAGACTTTTCTGTTAAGGACTTTAACTTAGCGATCCATGACCGGGAGTTCATTGTCTTTGTCGGTCCTTCTGGCTGCGGAAAATCTACTACTTTGCGCATGATCGCGGGCTTAGAAGATATCAGCGATGGTGAATTTAAGATCGATGCGCAAGTGATGAATGATGTCGCGCCAAAAAATCGAGACATCGCGATGGTCTTCCAAAATTATGCACTTTATCCTCACATGACTGTTTTTGACAATATGGCATTTGGTTTAAAACTACGAAAATACGAAAAAAATGAGATCAAAAAGCGTGTCGAAAATGCCGCAATGATCTTGGGCTTGACTGATTATTTAGATCGTAAACCAGCAGCGTTATCCGGTGGTCAGCGTCAACGGGTCGCGCTCGGACGAGCAATCGTGCGCGACGCAAAAGTTTTCTTGATGGATGAACCTTTATCAAACTTAGATGCTAAGCTCCGAGTATCGATGCGAGCTGAGATCGCTAAACTCCATCGCCGTTTGAATACTACAACGATTTATGTCACCCACGATCAGACTGAAGCGATGACGATGGCGGATCGAATCGTCATTATGAAAGATGGGATCATCCAACAAGTCGGCACCCCGCAAGAAGTTTACCGCCAACCTATTAATATGTTTGTGGCCAGTTTCATCGGTTCACCGGCAATGAATTTCTTTGAAGTTACTTATCATGCAGGTCAAATCAAAAATCAAAACGGCTTCACTTTAAAAGTCGCACCGGAACATCAAACAATTTTAGATCAAAAAGGTTATGACGGTCAGACTATTTATTTTGGAATCCGACCAGAAGACATTTACAATGAAGTCGACGAGCAAGCAAGTGAGCAAGCAGCAACTGTTTCAGCTGAAGTCGTCGTCTCGGAACTTTTAGGTGCGGAATCCATGCTCTATGCCAAAACAGGTGCTACTGAATTCATTGCGAAAGTCTCTGCCAAGGACTTCCACCAGCCAGGTTCCATTATCGATTTAACCTTCGATACTACCGCGGCCCACTTCTTTGATGCTAAAACACAGCAAGTCATTCGCTGATTTTTGTAAGACTAACTTAACACCGCTCCCACTTAATTAACCGCTTAAAAAACCACAACACGCTTCACAAAACAAGCGACTTTCAACGAGTTAGACTGATCATCTGACGGTTGAAAGTCGCTTATTTTTATTTACTTTGTTCTTTATCGCCCACGATGAAAGTAAATTCACAATCTACCACTGTTTTTTCATTCACCGTCGCCCAGGCTTTAGCTGTCCCCACTGGACCTTTGATTTTTTGAATATCAAAATTCAAATACATCGTGTCCCCTGGCCGAACGAATTCATGGAATTTCGCTTGATTGATCCCGCCGATATATGCGGTCTTTCCTTTAAAATTTTCTGATTCTAAAATCAACAATGAACCGGCTTGCGCTAAAGCTTCAACGATCAATGTTCCAGGCATGATCGGCTGTTCAGGAAAATAGCCTTGGAAAAAGTCTTCATTCATCGTTAAGTTTTTGACTGCTGTGATATGTTTTTCATCTTCAAATTCAGTCACTGCATCTAAATAATAAATCGGAAAGCGATTCGGGATCGCTGCCATAATCTCTTCTACGTTCATGATTTTTTTCATGTGACACCTCGTGCGTTTTTATTTTATTTGATTATCAAACTATCATAAGTTTAATAATTTAGCAAGACGTATCAGAATAAATAAAAAATAGTTTGACAATCAAACCTTTTTCTAACATAATATGGTCATAGTCTTTTTAATAATCATAGGAGTGTGTGAGAACATGTCAATTTTAGCCGGGAAAAAAATTATCGTAACTGGTGTTGCTAATAAAAAAAGTATTGCTTGGGGTTGCGCCAAAGCCATTACTGACCAAGGCGGCGAAGTTATTTATACGTACCAAAACGAACGAATGAAAAAAAATCTTTTGAAATTGATTCCAGCAGAAGCTTTTACAGTCGAGCTTGATGTTTCAAGTGATGATAGTTTGGCTGCCGCTTTTACTGCGATCAAAGAAAAATATGGTCAAATCGACGGGTTAGTCCATTCAATCGCGTATGCAAACAAAGAAGAATTGTCTGGTAACGTGACTGACATTACACGGGAAGGCTTTAGTTTAGCGCAAGACATCAGCAGCTATTCGTTATTAGCCATCACAAAATACGCACTGCCCGTTTTAAAAGCCGGTTCAAGTATCGTGACAATGACGTACATGGGCTCTGAACGTTCGATCCCAAATTACAACATGATGGGAATCGCAAAAGCCTCATTAGAAGCAGAAGTTCGTTACTTAGCAACTGAATTAGCACCAAAAGGAATTCGGGTGAACGCGATCTCAGCTGGTGCGATCAAAACACTAGCTGTCACAGGTGTTAAAGATTATCAATCTTTACTAAGCTTGTCTGAAGAACGGACACCGGATAAAGTCAGCGTGACGATCGATGAAGTTGGTAACTCTTGTGCCTTTCTTTTAAGTTCATTAGCCGGCGGAATTATTGGCGATATCATCTATGTCGACAAAGGGGTCCACTTAAGCTAAGTCAGCTGGATTTGATTTTGAACGACTAAAAAACCACGAGTGCTCGTACATCGTTGTACGTCACTTGTGGTTTTTAATTTAAACTTCTACTTGCCACCCAGCTGGGCCTTGTTCGTCACCAAATTGGATTCCGGTCAAACGATCATATAATTTTTGTGTCACAGGTCCGGTCTCCGTCTCACTGTAAAAGACGTGGAACTTGTCGCCATTTTGAATGCCGCCGATCGGTGAAATGACTGCGGCAGTCCCGCACGCGCCGGCTTCAGCAAAATCATCTAAGTGATCGATGAACACGTCCCCTTCAATGGCTTCCATCCCAAACTCTTTGGCTAATTCTAACAACGAATATTTGGTGATACTTGGTAAAATAGAAGGTGATTTAGGTGTGATGAATTGATTGTCTTTGGTGATCCCAAAGAAATTGGCCGAGCCGACCTCTTCGATTTTTGTATGCGTCTCAGGATCTAAATAGATACAATCAGAAAATTTTCGTTCATGCGCTTCATGTCCCGGCAGCAAACTAGAAGCATAGTTCCCGCCGACTTTAGCTGCACCAGTCCCGCGGGGTGCTGCTCGATCGTATTCGGAAACGATAAAGTTCGTTGGTGTCATCCCGCCTTTGAAGTACGGACCAACAGGCATACAAAAAATACTGAAAATATATTCCGGTGCTGGATGCACCCCGATATTTGGTCCTACACCGATCAAGTAAGGCCGTAAGTATAAAGTCGCGCCCGTCCCATATGGCGGTACATATTCTTCATTAGCGTTAACAACTTGTTTTAAAGCCTCAATAAATTTTTCTTCCGGTACTTCTGGCATCAGTAACCGTTCCGCACTCTTGTTTAAACGTTGACTGTTACGATCTGGTCGAAATAAATTGATTTTCCCATCTTTACGACGATACGCTTTCAAACCTTCAAAACATTCTTGACCATAATGTAGACAAGTTGACCCTTCATTGATAGTGATGGTATTATCTTCCGTTAAGCGACCTTCATCCCATTTACCATCTTTCCAATATGAAATATAGCGATAGGGAGTTTTGATATAATCAAATCCTAATTCATCCCATTTTATATTTACCATTCTATCATCCCTTTCTTATTTAATTGCTAGTCTATCACTTTCCTCAAAAAATGTCATGTGGTATTTAACGATTTTCGAAATTTTCTGAATTTATTTTTTCTCTTTCTTTCATCGACACTGGAATCGTTTCTTGCTAAAATAAACACAGTTCACTAAAGGAGAGCACTATGTTTTTATTAACCGCCCAAACGACTGATTCAACGTCAATCAATGTCGTGGATAAAGCATCCAACCAATTAAATACTTGGCAACGCTACTGGCAGTCGATCGACTGGGACCATATTCTTTCAGTCATCATCCAAAAAGCGATGGTTCTTTTGGTCATCATTATTTTATTTGCCATCATTCGCAAAGTTGGCGGATTTTTGATCACCCGTTCCTTTGAAAGTCAGATCCGAAAAATCGCGGGAAGTTCGACTCGACTGGAAACGATCCACACGTTGACACGCAATGTTTTTAATTATATTTTATTTTTCTTTTTCCTATATTCGATTTTAGATACATTAGGGGTGCCGGTGGGATCATTGTTAGCCGGAGCTGGGATCGCTGGGATCGCGATCGGTCTTGGTGCCCAAGGTTTTATGAATGATATCATCACTGGTTTTTTCATTATTTTAGAGCAACAGATCAATGTCGGGGATTACATCAAGCTCGTTAATCTTCAATTAGAAGGTACCGTGACTTCGGTAGGGATTCGAACGATTAAAATGAAATCAAATGATGGGACGGTCCATTTCATTCCCAATCGTAATATCACGACGATCAGCAATCTTTCACGCGCTCATATGCAAGTGATCCTCGATATCCGGATCAAACCAGATGAAGGCTATGATGCGATCATCGCGTTGATCCAAGAAGTCAATCAGCACCTCGCTTCTGAATTCAGCAAAGAGATTTTCGATGGACCAAATTTTTTTGGGATGGTTGATTTAGGCAACGGTAATTACGCTTTGCGAACAACGATGTACGTCGTCAACGGCCGTCAGTATAAATTAAAAGAAGAATTTTTAGCCGGTTATGTCCGCACTTTGAGTCAGCATGGTTTTTCGATTCCAAATAATCCGATCTATCCAGTAAAATAAGCACAAAAAAACGAAGACCTGAGAGTTGGTCTTCGTTTTTTTATTTGCTGGCAGTCAAAACTTTACCAGCTTGCTTTTTTTACGCCGGGGATTTTTCCTTCATGCGCTAATTTACGAAAGTTGATCCGTGACATGCCAAATTTACGTAAATAACCGCGTGGGCGACCATCGATTTGATCGCGATACTTCAAACGATTCGGATTTGAATCTTTGGGTAATTTTGCTAAGGCTTCATAGTCACCGGCTGCTTTTAAAGCTTGGCGTTGTTGCGCATATTTTTCAATCAGCGCTTCTTGTTTTTTCATCTTCGCAATTTTTGATTTTTTTGCCATTGTGTTCCTCCTGTTTTAATTTTATTATTTGAGCGAGTATAAATCGTAATGATTACTTTTAGCTAGCATGGTCAATCTTACCAGCGAGTAATCTCGCTGTCAACTTTTACGTCTGCTAACGCAAAAAAAACACAGGCTGTAAGCGCCTGTGTTACGATTTCAAATGGGCCGCCAAAAATTTGGGAACGACACTATTTTTTTGTTCTAATTCATGGAAGGTATGATTGACTGCTTTTAAAATTTCTCGCCGAGTAATGATCCCTTTAAAAATGTGCTGGTCATCTACGACCGGTAAAAAGTTGGCGTTGACTAAAAGATGCAGCACATCTTCCAACTCACAATGCGTATCGACCATCGCGATCTCAGTTCGCATGATATCCTCGACGGTAAAATCACTTAAGTTCGTGCTGTCGATCTCGTCAAGCTCCAACATCTTATCCACGACATCGTTGATACTTAAAAGCCCGACGAAGTGATCCTCTTTGTCTAAAACTGGGATTGTGGAATAGCCTACTTTCGATAAGACTAAAAGCGCGTGCTCTAGCGGATTACCCACCATCACATTTGCCACATTTTCTGCTGGGATCAGCATTGAATCTTTGTTTTCAAGCATCAATTCCTCTACCGCATGACTGATCATATTGATCCTCCGTTTCTTAACTTACCACCACTTATTTTACTGAAAACGTTCCCTGAAGCGGTGAGATTTGCTTAATATTAAATAAAATTTAGAAACTAACGATCAAATGTCGCCTGCAATTCTTCGATCGGTTGAAAGGCGCGATTGTAAAATTGGACTGCGTAATGCAGATCATTGCTTTCGATCAGCGCATAACTTGGAATCTGGATCGGGCCTCGCGGTTGTGAAATGCTACCGGGATTGACGAATAAGATTCCTTTGTCAAATTCAGCCACCGCTTGATGGATATGGCCAAAAAGTGCGATGTTCGCTTGCGCTTCTTGTGCTTCTAACGATAAAACATTCAAACCAAAACGTACATTAGATCGGTCACCATGTGTGATATAAATACGATCTGTCCCGACTTGAATCGTCTGACTGGTTTGATAGGCCGGATCATAATCACAATTGCCTTGAACGACGACAAACTGTTCCCACAATGGATCGTCAGCTGGCAATTCTGAATCGCCACAATGGAACATCGCATCGACTTTTCCCGCGTATTTTTTTTGTAGATCGACTAAAATCTGGCGATCACCATGATTATCACTAACTACTAAATAGTTCATCACTTTTCCTCCAACCATTGCTGCCAAACTTTGGCTAATTTTTGGACTGCTTGACCACGGTGACTGACTTGATTTTTTTCCGTCGCCGTTAGTTCCGCTGCCGTTTTTTTAAATTCAGGAACGTAAAACAAAGGATCATATCCAAATCCATTGTCGCCTTGAGGAATCCGGCCGATGCGTCCTGGCCAATCAGCTTCTACGACAAGACTTTCTTTTTGAGGTGCCGCAAAAACAAGTGTGCAGTGGAAGTGAGCCGTTCGTTTCTCATCTGGTACGCCAGTCAATTCATGCAGTAACTTGGCATTATTGGCTGCATCACTTTTTTGTTCACCGGCAAAACGCGCAGAATAAACGCCCGGCATCCCATTTAAATAATCGACGACTAAACCCGAATCATCGGCTAAAACCGGTTGCTTGATCAGTTGTGCGATCGTTTCCGCTTTTAGACGCGCATTAGCTTCAAAGGTCTCGCCGGTCTCAGCGACATCTGGTAGCTCAGGAAAATCTAATAACGTTTTGATTTGGTAGCCTGCTTGTTCAAATAAAGCCGCGAACTCTTTCGCTTTGCCTGGATTGCGCGTCGCAATCACGATCGTTTTGACTGGACTTTCAGGAACTTCTGCAAATAGCGCGTGCTTTTGTTCGGCAATCAACGTCTCAATCGCGGTTTTACCATGTAAGATCAAGGCGTTTAATTGCGTATCATCAAAGGTCGCTTCTTCACCAGTTCCTTGGATCTCTACAAATTTACCAGATTCGGTCAACACTAAATTCAAATCAACTTTCGCGGCTGAATCTTCTACATAATCTAAATCAGTCACGATCGTGTCATCTGATAAGATCCCGACACTGATAGCAGCTAGATGTTCTTTGATTGGATCTTCAGTCAGTTCACCCGTTGCAAGTAAATGATTAATCGCTAAGCGCAATGCCACAAAGCCTCCTGTAATACTGGCCGTTCGAGTCCCGCCATCAGCTTGAACGACATCGCAATCCACGATAATGCTCCGTTCACCTAATTTTTCTAAATCAACTACCGCTCTTAACGCACGGCCAATCAACCGCTGGATCTCCATCGTCCGACCCGTTAATTTTCCTTTTGCGCTTTCTCGCCGATTTCGTGTATTGGTAGCGCGTGGCAACATACTGTATTCGGCTGTGATCCAACCAGTTCCAGAATCCCGTAAAAAAAGCGGAACTTGGTCTTCAACCGTTGCCGAACAAATCACTTGCGTATCGCCGCAAGAAATGACGACTGAGCCTTCTGGATTTTTGTAAACATTCGTTTTGATCGTTAGTTTGCGTAAATCTTGGACGCCTCTTCCATCATGTCTCACGTTAATTTCCCTCCAAATCGATATGCTTCACATTCATTTTTGCTAAAGCTAACCAATCACTGGCGATTGACTCAAACATTTTTTCTGAACCCGTCGTATAAAATTGACACGTTTTTTCTCCCGTGTGATGATAATTGTTCAATTGAAAATAATCTAAAAGCGCACTAACATCACTCACTGTTTCAGCACCGGAATCAATCAAGTGGACCTCATCGCCCATCACATTTTGAATGATTGGACGCAATAATGGATAATGCGTGCAGCCCATGATCAACGTGTCAGGTCTAGCCACTTTTAACGGTGCTAGCGTTTCTGCAACCACTTTTTTAGCGATGGAACTATGGGATTGATTGCTTTCAACTAATGGAACAAATTTAGGGCAAGCCAAACTCTCCACCTGTGCATCTGGCGCTTTTTTTTGGAGCTCACTTTGATAAACACCGCTCTTCACTGTTCCTTGGGTCCCGATGACTGCGATCTGATGTGTGTTGCTCGCTTTTAAAGCTGCACGAGCACCTGGTTCAATCACGCCGATCACTGGGATGTCGACATTTTTTTTGATCTCGTCTAACGCGACCGCCGTAGCCGTATTACAAGCAATCACTAGCATCTTGATTTCTTGTGCTAATAAAAAGCGAGTCATTTGCCAAGTAAATTCGATCACTTGCTCAGCTGGCCGTGGACCATAAGGGCAGCGCGCGGTATCTCCTAAATAAATAATATTTTCATTTGGCAGCTGGCGCATAGCTTCTTTGACGACCGTCAAGCCGCCAACACCAGAGTCGATGAAACCAATTGGTCGTTTATTTGACAACATCTTTCACCCTATCTGTTATGATTTCTCTTCCCATTTTCTACTTTTTAAGCAAATAATTCAAGTCTCAGTCATTTGGCTGCCATAGAATTATAATCGAATGTGTCGGATAATTTTTGTGCGTAAAAAAAGCACTGGCACGTTCACCAGTACTTAATAATTGTATTTGCTTTTTTCTAAATAGCCTGATAAAACTGACAGCACATAACAAACCACGAAATACATCAAGGTCATAGCGACAAACATCGGGATCACGTATTGCGTATTTTGCCCATAAACGATCCGCGTATTGTGCATGAGTTCTGGTAATGAAATGATGACTGCCAGTGACGTATCTTTGATCAGTGAAATCAATTGACTTAAAATTGCCGGGAGCATCGATTTGAACGCTTGTGGCATGATAATGATCACTAACGTTTGGACATATGAGAGACCCGATGAAAGTCCGGCTTCCATTTGCCCTTTCGGTACGGCATTTAGTCCCGCACGAAAGATTTCAGAGAGCATCGCTGATTCAAAAATCGTCAACGCGGCAACGGCGGCCCAAAAAATATTCAATTTGATCCCGACTTGCGGCAAAGCAAAGTAAGTAAAAAAGATGATGAGTAGCAATGGCAAGTTCCGAATGATATCGATCACAAGTCCTAACAAACGTGAAAGATAGGGGATCTGACTGAAGCGAACCGTCCCCGCGATCCCGCCTAAAATCATACTGAAAATAATCGAAACGACGGAAACTTGGATTGTGACCCACAAGCCATCCAGTAAAAAGCGGATATTGATCCATGAAAACGCATTAACAAAATCCATTTTTTTCCACCTTCCCTACGCTCGTGACCAATGCTTATCCAAATAGTTCATCAGATAAGACAACGGCAGCGTCAAAACTAAGTAAAACAAGCCCACGATGATATACGTATCAAACGTATTAAACGTAGTACTAGCAATCAAATCCCCTTGATACATCAGGTCAAGTCCGGCAACCATTGCTAAGATCGAAGAGTTTTTGATCAAGTTGATAAATTGATTGCCCAAAGGTGGGATCACGATTTTAAAAGCTTGCGGCAACACGATGTAACGCATCGTTTCTGCATAAGAAAAACCAGAGGATAAACCAGCTTCCATCTGTCCTTTTGGTACGGTTTGGATGCCAGAGCGCACTGTCTCGGCGATAAAGGCTGACGTATAGATCGTTAGTCCGATCGCTCCTGCTTGAAACCCATCAAAGGCGTGCCAATACATCGGTACGACGACGTAGAAAAACATCACGATGATCAAAAGTGGAATGTTGCGGAAAAACGCGACATACATCTTCGCCAAACGACTGATGAGTTTATTATGCGAAAGTTGGAAGATCGCCATCAATGTTCCAATGATCAAACTAAACACTAAGGCTAACAAACTCGCGTAGATCGTAAATTTAAAGCCGCTGAAAAAATCAGCAGAATATGTTTGAAATAAGGCCCACATTAAAATTTCGCTCCCTTCTCTGCTTTACTGCCTGGCTCGTTCGGGAACCATTTATCATAAATTTTGTCATAAGTGCCATTATCATGGAGCCGACCAAGTGCAGCGTTGACTTCGGTTAGAAAAGCTGTTTGGCCTTTGTTGATTGCGATTCCGTACGGTTCTTCCGTAAAAGTGCCGCCAACTAATTGATAGCCGGGATTTTCTTCTTGCATCCCTAACAAGATCGCATTATCTGTCGTCATCGCTTGTCCTTGACCAGATTGCAACGCCGTAAATGCTTCGGCATAATTTTCCAATTCTAAAATCTTAGCATCCGGTGCATTTTTTCGGATGTTGACAGCTGAAGTGGACCCTTTGACAGCTAAAACAGTATCTTTTCCAGTCAATTCTTTGACGTTTTTGATGGGGCTGCCTTTTTTGACTAGTAGCGACTGCCCTGCGTCAAAGTAAATATCAGAAAAATCAACTTGTTCTTTACGTTCTTTTGTGATTGTCATCGTGGCGATGATCGCATCGATGTTTCCGTTTTTTAAAAGTGGGATCCGCGTTTTTGAGGTGACTTCAACAAAATCTGCTTTCGCGTTTTTGCCCGCAATTTCTTTGGTCAATGCTTTTGCGATATCAATATCAAAACCAGTTACTTTCCGCGTCTTGATGTCCATCATCCCAAACAACCGCGTATCGTATTTGACGCCCCAGGTGATCGTTGGTTCTTTTTTGATTCGTTTGGCGATGTCTTCATTGGCAACGCTACCTCCTTTACAGCCGGAAATCGCAAGTACGACTAATACGGCCAATAAGAAGGAGACGATTTTTTTTCTCTTTGACATAGTCATCCTCCTAGTGATTGATTACTTTGCTCAAGAATTGTTGCGCCCGAACATCTTGCGGCTTTTCAAAGAAGGCTTTTATATCCCGCGTATCTTCTAACACTTGCCCTTCAGCCATGAACACGATCCGATCGGCGACTTCTCTTGCAAAACCCATTTCGTGAGTCACAACGATCATCGACATACCGTCGCGCGCGATTTTTTTCATAACGTTCAGTACATCCCCGATCATCTCAGGATCAAGAGCAGAAGTCGGCTCATCAAATAATAAAAGATCTGGATTCATCGCTAGTCCACGCGCGATAGCAATCCGTTGTTGTTGCCCGCCTGACATCATGGAAGGATAAGAATCTTTTTTATCCAACATATCCACTCGGTCCAATAATTTTTCCGCTTTTTTGGTTGCATCGGCTTCACTTTGTTTCAAAACTTTGACCGGTGCCAAAGTCACATTTTCTAACGCGGTTTTATTCGGATAAAGATTAAAATGTTGAAAGACCATTCCAATTTTTTTACGGATATCTTTTAATTTGACCTCTTTGCTATGTAGATTTTTTCCTTCGACTAATAACTCGCCGGACGTAATCGATTCTAAACCATTGATGCAGCGCAACATCGTACTTTTCCCAGAACCAGACGGCCCGATAACGACTACGACTTCACCTTTATCAAAGGATAAGTTGATATTTTTTAAAGCATGAAACTTTCCGTAATATTTCTCGACATTTTTAAATTCCACCATTGCCATGCCTTAACACTCCTACTCTTGGTTAAATTATTTTAATATAAAAAACCACTAGTGTTGCAAAGAACTTCAAATCATTAAAAGCATTGCTATAAAGCTATTCATGTACAAAAAAATCCTTTATACTGTTCTCGGATGACTTATCCAAGACCAATAAAAAGGACCTACGCATGGA
>NZ_CACSLH010000024.1 GCF_902706605.1 Enterococcus sp. CSURQ0835
CAAGTTCGTCTGTTGTAAGATGGGTATAGGTCATTTGTACTCACTCCTTATAATTCTTTGGTCGGAACTATTTTGAGTGTAGCACAAGTGACTTTTTTAGTTGTCTAGCTTAATTTTACAATCGGCGATTGTAAAAGAATTGTACGATACCGGAGCAATCGGGGATGTTTTCCAGATCGAGTCACGTGTCCAAGGAGCGAATGGGATTCCTGGAGATTGGCGACATGAACAGAAGTATGGCGGTGGGATGTTGTTGGATTGGGGTGTTCATTTATTCGATCAAATCTTATGGCTAGTTAATAGTCCGATAAAAAATGTTTATACAGAGCTAAGTTATGTTTTAGGTAATGAAGTTGACGATGGGTTCACGACCTTTTTGACTTTTGCAAATGGGTTAAAAGTGGTCGTTGAAGTTGGTACGACAAATTATACAAAACTACCACGCTGGTACATCAAGGGGACGAAAGGAACTGCTAAAATTATAGACTGGGATCTTAAAGGAGAAGTAGTCGTTGCTAGGGATGGAAACGCAAAAGAACCCACGCCGATAAAAGCAGGTGCAGGGCTGACGAAAACAATGGCACCACCTTCTGAAGAAACAACGGAAAAAAGACTTTTACCAGCAGGTGCTGTTATGGAAGAAAGTTTTTACGAGAACTTCTATAACGTTCTTACCCAAGAGCAACAACCACTCGTTCAAACCAGTGAAGTCTTAAAGGTTGCCGAGCTGATGGACCAAATAAAGCTGAATTCACTTTGAATTAAACAATGAGACGCACATTCAGAGGCTGGCTGAAATGGTAGTTCATTAGTTGAAGTCTAGGTAATAAAAACAGAAATAAAACAGCAGTTCTTGAACGAAAGACAATAAGAGAGAAGGAAAATGAATGGTAGAGATGCAATTAAAAAGTGTTTATAAAAAATATAATAACAATTCAAATAATGCAGTAACTGATTTTAATTTAAATATTGCAGATAAAGAATTTATCGTTTTTGTAGGACCATCTGGTTGTGGTAAATCAACGACGTTACGCATGATTGCTGGATTAGAAGAAATTTCTCAAGGGGAGTTTACGATCGACGGAAAAATCATGAATGATGTAGTCCCTAAAGAGCGGGATATCGCGATGGTATTTCAGAATTATGCGTTGTATCCGCACATGACAGTTTTTGACAATATGGCTTTTGGGTTAAAACTTCGCAAATACAGTAAAGAAAAAATAAATGAACGCGTAGAAAATGCCGCTAAAATTTTGGGACTAACTGAGTATTTGAGAAGAAAACCAGCTGCGTTGTCAGGTGGACAACGACAACGTGTAGCGTTGGGACGAGCAATTGTTAGAGATGCTAAAGTATTCTTGATGGATGAACCACTTTCAAATTTAGATGCGAAGCTTCGGGTTGCAATGCGCGCGGAGATCGCTAAATTACATCGGCGATTGGAAACGACTACGATTTATGTTACCCATGATCAAACAGAAGCGATGACGTTGGCTGATCGGATCGTAATCATGAAAGATGGATTTGTTCAACAGATCGGTTCACCAAAAGAAGTTTATAATAAACCCAAAAATGTATTCGTTGCTGGATTTATTGGCTCACCTGCAATGAACTTTTTCAAGGTTATGCTAAAAGATGGTTTTATAGCTAACACTTCGGGGCTTAAACTGCGAATTCCAGAAGGCATGAATAGAGTTCTCATGCAAAAAGGTTATATCGGCAAAGAATTAATTTTTGGAATTCGTCCCGAAGATATTCATAGTGAACAAGTGGTGCTGGACTCAGCTAAAGGATCGACCGTGACAGCAGAGGTCGTTGTTTCAGAACTGTTAGGTGCAGAAACTATGCTTTATACAAGAATTGATAATACAGAATTCATTTCAAAAGTAGATGCGCGAGACTACCATGTGCCAGGTGAACTAATCAATCTTGCTTTTAACATTAATAAAGCCCACTTTTTTGATTTGGAAACAGAAGAGGTAATAACCTTGGCTTAGAAAAATGTAATCAAAAAAATCAGTCAGAGCCGAGTCGTTTTTTATCAACTCGTTGCTGTGACTGATTTTTAACATTTGAGGTCAATCAACTGATTTTAACGCTTCTAACATATCAGCATGTTTTAAGCGATGGTTGATGACTAAACCTAATCCGATTGTAACGACTGCAATTATACTAGTCGGAATGATGAAACTTGTAGCAGCTAGCGCAGGATTGAACATCACATCATCTGGCGGTACTGCGGTTAAAATATAATGGTGTAACCATTTGTCGATTCCGAAGCCGGCTAAGATCCCGATGATTGTCAGTAAGATCGTTTCACGATAAATGTACATGGTAACTTCTCGATCGTAAAAACCTAAAACTTTGATGGTTGATAGTTCACGCATTCGTTCTGAGACGTTGATATTTGTGAGATTGTATAAAATGACGATTGCGAGTAATGCCGCAATGAGAATCAAAACTTTCGTGATTTTATTTAACGAACGGACGATAGTTTGGATTTGATTGGTCATAGTTGTATTTTGAACTACACCAGCAACTCCAGTTAAGTCGATAAAATTAGCGGCTTGTTGATTCGTATTTTTACTAGTCGGATTTTTTAAATTGACTAATGAAGCATTCGCTTGAAATGTAGTATGGAATGTTTTTTGATAAACAGCTTGATTCATAAAGATAAAGTGTCCCGTGTACATTTCAGTAATGCCAGCTATTTTTATTGTTTGCGGTTGGTTATTACTATCCTTGATTGTAATCTGATCCCCGACTTTTACGTTTAATAGTCCAGCTAAACGTTCAGAGATAACAGCTCCATGATCAGTTAGCGCGATTTTTTTGCCCGACTTACGCTGATCTAAATGAATGTAGTGACTGAAGTCTTGGCTTTTTTGAGGTACGATTAATTTGATCGATTGCATGTCATGATTGTCACCAGCGATTTTTGTAACTTCTTCGTAGTGGACGGGAGCGTATTCTTTGACTGCTGAATTTTTTAACTGTTGGGTGATTTCTTTTTTTTGTTGATTCGTAGCGGAACTACTTTCGGCAACGATTAGATTGTAACGGATTAATTCACCAAACTGTCGTTCATTGATGCCACCAATCGAATGTTGGACACTAAAACCAGCAAATAATAACGCGACCGCGCCGGCTACACCGAAAATCGTCATGAACATTCGTTTTTTGTAGCGGAAAATATTTCGTGCCGTTACTTTATGAGTGAAGCTCAATTGATTCCAAATAAACGGAATGGATTCTAAAAAGATTTTCGAACCGGCAGCTGGTGCTTTTGGTAAAAGGAGCGCAGCTGGTTGCTCACGTAATTCTTTTTTGCTGCAATAAACGCGGGAATGACCGCACTGATAAAAGCAAGAATTAACGCTAATACCGAAATTTTCCAATGAAAGCGGAGTTCGATCGGTGGAACATCAAAGTCAGCATTGTAGGCATTATAGACGACTAAAGGCAATACGAGATGCCCCAAAAGAATTCCTAGAATAGCACCTGCTAAGCTAGAAGTGAGTCCATAAACTGTGAATTTTTTCAAAATATCTTGGTCACGATAGCCTAATGCTTTTAAGGTACCTGAATTTGTTCGTTCTTCATCGACGAATCGCCCCATCGTTGTAAAGGTAACTAAGGCAGCCACAAAAAAGAGAAAAATCGGGAAGACGCTGGCTAACGCATCTACGATTTGAGAAATATTCGCGTAGACTTTATACCCTTCTGAACCCGGTGTCTCTCTGCGGGTCATGACACTATAATTTGGTTGGCTGAGGTTGTCTAAAGTTGTTTGAGCTGTACGGAGCTTAGCTTCATTTTCCATGATTTTCTTTTCAGCCGGGGCTTTTTTTGGTTGAATCGTTCAGCTTGTTTTTGGTAATCTGCTTTTTTGACAGCCAATTGTTGTTCCGCTTGTTCGAGTTGGGCTTGCATTTGAGGCGGTGTAGTTAGCAATATTTTTTCCATCGATCAGCACTTGCCCGTCACTATTTTTATCCATGCCGCCTAAAATATTTAAGACCGTCGATTTTCCCGCTCCGGATGGTCCTAAAATGATCGCTAACTCACCTTTTTCCACGGCAAAGCTCACATCGTTATTGGCTAAAATCTCAGTGTCTCCCATTTGATAGCGTTTATAGTTATGTTGCATCTCAATATAACTCATCGTACTGTTCCTCCTTAAATGAACAACGTGTTGCTTTAATTTCGTGATTAGTATAAGATTGATTCAATGAAGACGCAATGAACACAATGGAACGAGCTGTTGATTTAAGGAGGATCAAGGTGGTCAAAAAAAGAAAAACAGCAACAAAAACGTACATAAAAATCGCATTTACTGAATTGTTGAAGGAAAAAGGAATTGAAAATTTAACGGTGATGGAGATTGCGCGAAAAGCCGAAATCAATCGTGGAACGTTCTACGCACATTACGTGGATAAATATGATTTGATGGAGAAACTAGAGATGGAGATCATTTATGATTTGAAACAGATTCTTTTACGAAAGGATGAATCAAATTTGAATGATCCAGTTGAACTAGTTCCATACCCGTTGATTTTAGAAGCACTAGTTTATGTAAAAAATGATTTTGATTTTATCAGTGCACTAGCGGGGAAGGGCGGTGATCCGCAATTTATTGCAATGATCAAAGATATTTTATCGGAATTGATCACTTCCAAACTTGCTCATACATCTGAGTTGCAATTTAAAAAAGAAAATTTACCAGAAGATTACGCGCAAGAAATTTTACTATCAAGTATCGTGGCGATCATTTTACTGTGGATCAAAAAAGGAGCGCTTGAAACACCTGAAGAAATTGCCACGATGATTACAAAAGCCAAACAAATCTCACCTTACAAATTGTTATTATAAAAATTTGTTAGAGTGATCCTAAATTTATTCAGCATAGAAGCTCTTACAATTAGCTTCAACTTGAGTTTAAACATATAATGAAAAATCTGGAGGTATGAAATGAACAATAATGACCGATTACTGCGCTTGCGTTATGCGATCGATATCAAGGACACTGACTTGGTGAAAGCATTTGACTTTGGTGGGATGACTGTCACTAAAGAAGAGGTCCGAGCGATGCTGACTAGAGCAAAAGAATCCGAGCCGAATGAAAATAATGTCTATGTCAAGCCAATCAACAATCAAGTATTGGATGCATTTTTAAATGGTTTTATTATTTTAAAGCGTGGGCAACCTACTAAAAAAGCCGCTGAAATAGACCAACCTAAGAGTAAAGAGATCAAGCATATCAATAATATTTTTTTGAAAAAATTGAAGATCGCCTTGTTTTTAACAAGTGATGATCTGCTGGCGATTTTTGCCGAAGCGGGAATCTATCCTTCAAAAAGTGAACTGGGTGCGATCTTACGAAAAGAAGGGCATCGCAATTTTAAACCATGTGGGGATAAATACATCCGCAATTTTCTAAAAGGTTTGGGCCTGTGTTATCGGAGTGAGGAGAATAAGTAGAGCTGAGTGAATTAAGGAAACAGCTACCAATCCCAACCGTAATAAACACCCGAGACTATTTCCAATTATCAACTGTTGTTAGGCTGGACCAATCAATTAGAAACAGAAAAATCCCAACTAACCAAATGAGTTAGTTGGGATTTTTTTAATGAGCGCTACTGCTGATTGAACTTATTTTTTCGACTATACCAAATCAAATGTTAAGAAAAAGTAAAGCTCTTTAGTGAACAAACTTACTGGGAA
The DNA here is from genome assembly GCF_902706605.1 of Enterococcus sp. CSURQ0835. Classification (GTDB taxonomy): domain Bacteria; phylum Bacillota; class Bacilli; order Lactobacillales; family Enterococcaceae; genus Enterococcus_A. The sequence continues at coordinate 5,725 of NZ_CACSLH010000024.1, forward strand.
TTTTCTCTAAAATAACTAATTTTGTCCAAGCTGAAAGCGAGATCTTTTTCTAAATGTTGTTGCAGCAATTTTTCAGCTAATGCGCCGTCACCAGCTTTGATCGCTTGATAGATTTTCTCGTGCTCATCGATTAGATGTGGTCGATGCTGTAAGGTGACGGTTTTACGCATCAAGTAAATGATTGATTGCATGCGATCAATGATGCGCACGATCTCGGGATTGTGGGTTTCTTCCACGATCGTCTGATGAAAAAGAAAGTTAGCATCCAGCTGTTCTTCTTTATTTCCAGTCCGTGCAGTTTCGATGCATTGTTTGAGCTTTGCTAAAGATTCTTCGGAAATAAAATCAGCACAATAGTTGGCTGAAAAACCTTCTAAGATCGAACGGACTTGAAAAATATGGCGGATATCACTTTCAGTGGGGATGTTGACATGTTTATCTTTGATCAGTCCTTCTTCTTCTAACTTAGCGATTGAGGCTCGAATCGGTGTCCGACTAATATTTAATTTTTCTGCTAACATTGTTTCGGTCAATTTTGTGTCGGCGGCTATTTCACCATTTAAGATTTGGTCACGCAACGTGGCGTAAGCATAATCATAATTCGTCATCTTTTTTTTCATGAGTAAGTCCCCTAATGATTAGATAAGTCTAGTATACACGAATCACTTCGATTGTAAAAAACAGAAAAAATAAGTTAAGTTATACACATTCTTTTTAAAATGTATACTGTAAATATTTAATTGTATACAATTTCGAAAGAGAGTCTTATACTTTTTGTGTAGAAAAGAAAGCGTTTTACAAAAAGGAGAGAAGACTTATGAAAATCGGTTTTATTGGATTAGGGATCATGGGAAATCCGATGGTGAAAAATTTATTGCAATCAGACTTTGAAGTAACGGTATTTGATTTGAATAAAGAAGCGATCCAACGCTTAGTTGAAGTTGGTGCAAAAGCCGGTACGTTGAAAGAAATGGCACAAAAAAGTGATGTCGTGATCACGATGCTGCCAAAAGCTGAACATGTTTGGGACGTGTTACAAAAGCCAGAAGGTATTTTTGCTAACGCGCATCCAGGGTTAGCAGTGATCGATATGAGTTCGATTGGTCCAACTGATGCTAGAGAAATTGCGCAAGCAGCGGCTGATTTTGGGATCGAAACGTTAGATGCACCAGTTAGCGGGGGCGAACCAAAAGCAAAAGATGGCACGCTGTCAATCATGGTTGGTGGGAAAGCTGAAACGTTTGAAAAATATTTACCCGTCTTTCAAGGAATGGGGAAAGACATCGTCTTGATTGGAGATCACGGGAGTGGCGTTACGGCTAAGTTAGCTAATCAAATCATTGTCAATTTGAATATCGCCGCTGTCTCGGAAGCTTTAGTTTTAGCAGCTAAAGCGGGGATCGACCTAGAAAAAATGTATCAAGCAATCCGTGGTGGTTTAGCAGGCAGTACCGTGATGGATGCCAAAATCCCGATGATTTTAGATCGCAATTTTAAAGCTGGTGGAGCTATCTCGATCAATTTGAAAGATTTGACGAATGTGATGCAAACTGCTCATGATCTTGATGTGCCGTTGCCTTTATCTAGTCAATTACTTGAAATTTTCCACGCTTTGAAAGCTGATGGGAAACAAACCCTCGATCATGGCGGGATCGTTCAATATTATGAAAAAATTGCCAATGTCGTAGCGAAGCGGAGTGAAGACTGATGACACAATCAACTAAAGCAGTTTTTGCAACCTTACCGCCTTTACCTGATCCTCAGCAAGTAGAGCCGCTGTTAAAAGCGGAACTAGCACAATTTGCGACTAAAATTATTGTTTTAGACGATGATCCAACAGGCGTTCAAACAGTTCATGATGTCTCGGTTTACACTGATTGGACGAAAGAAAGTATTGAACAAGGTTTTGCTGAGCAAAATTCGATGTTTTTTATTTTGACTAATTCTCGTGGCTTTACCGCCCAAGAGACAAAACAAGTCCATCAAGCGATCGCTAAAACGATCGTTCAAGTAGCCAAAGAAAAACAGCAAAAGTTTTTGATCATTAGTCGGAGTGATTCGACTTTGCGGGGACATTATCCACTGGAAACAGAAGTCTTGAAAGATACGATCCAAGCTAATTCTGAGATCCAATACGATGGCGAGATTATTTTACCGTTTTTCAAAGAAGGCGGTCGCTTTACGATCGGAAATGTCCATTATGTCGAATTGGATCAACAGTTAATTCCTGCAGGTCTGACTGAATTTGCCAAAGATCGAACGTTTGGGTATCATGCATCAGATCTAACGGAGTGGGTCGAAGAAAAAACTGATGGACGGTACTTGGCAAAAGATGTCGTTGCGATTTCACTGGCTGATTTGCGCGCAGTAAACGTAACTAAAATCACGGAGCAACTGCTAGCAGTCAAAAATTTCAATAAGGTGATCGTCAATGCAACGGATTATCGTGATGTGGAAGTTTTTGTAATCGCTTTAATTAGAGCGCTGCGAGCAGGAAAACAATTTTTGTATCGAAGTGCTGCTGCCTTGACGAAAGTTTTAGGCGGGATCAGTGACGCACCTTTATTAACAAAAGCGCAACTGGTAGCGCCCAATCAGACGAATGGTGGTTTAGTTGTCATCGGCTCTCACGTCAAAAAAACGACGGAACAACTTCAAGCATTGATGACGCTGAAAAATTTATTGTTTATTGAATTTGATGTGACGCAAGCCTTACAACCGACCGCTTTACAAAAAGAAGAAGACCGAGTTGTAGATTTAGTCAATCAACAAATCGTACAGGGAAAAACTGTGGTCGTCTATACATCGCGAAAACGAATTGATCTAGGTGAAGGGAAAAAAGAGGAAGAGTTAAAATTAGCAGTTTCGATCTCAAAAGCTCTTACCAATGTCGTCAAACGTTTAGCCGCGGCTCCTAAGTTCATCGTAGCAAAAGGTGGGATCACTTCAAGTGATGTCGGAACAAATGGCTTAGGGGTCAAACACGCAATCGTTGCTGGGCAGATCAAACCGGGGATTCCTGTTTGGTATACCGGTAAAGAAGCAAAGTTTTCTAATTTACCCTATATCATTTTTCCTGGAAATGTTGGAACGAAAGAAACTTTAAAAGAAGTTGTTGAGCTACTCGATTGATTCGGGGAAAAATGGAGGAGGTGAACTAGATGCCATTCGTATCCGTCACTATTGGTGTTGTTTTGTTACTTGTTTTAATGATGGTGCTAAAAGTGAATGCTTTTATCGCGTTGCTCCTATCTTCTCTTTCAGTTGGATTATTAGAAGGCATGAGTCCGTTAAAAACGATGACTTCCATTCAAAATGGGTTGGGTGCTTCGACTGGTAGCCTGATGCTCGTCATTATTTTTGGAGCGGCAATCGGGAAGTTACTGACTGACTCAGGTGCAGCGCAAAGAATCGCAACGACGATGGTCAATACTTTTGGGAAAAAACATGTTCAAACCGCATCGGTAATCACGGCGATTATCGTGGGGATTGCGATGTTTTTTGAAACAGGAGTCGTAGTCTTGATTCCATTAGTTTTTTCGATCGCATTAGTCGCTGACGTTCCGATCTTGTATATTGGATTGCCAGTGATCGCGGCTTTGATCACGATGCATGGCTTTGTTCCGCCGCATCCCGGTCCAACCGCAGTCGCACAAATTTTCAATGCGAGTATCGGAAAAACGATGTTATATGGGTTACTGATCGCAGTGCCAGCAATCGTGATCGCTGGACCGCTATATACGAAACTGTTTAAAAAAGAATCGTTAGAAGTAACCGCACCGGAAGGACTAGCAATCGATACGATTTTTAAAGAAGAGGAACTGCCGAGCTTTTTTTGGAGCATGTTGACGGCGGTATTGCCAATCATTTTTATCTCGATCAAAACGATCGTCGACTTAGTTGCACCTGATACAAAGTGGAAAATTCTGACTGATTTTATTGGAAATGCTGGTACGGCATTAATGATCACATTCATTGTTTCCGCTTTTACTTTGGGCGTTAGACGAGGAAAAAGTATCAAAGAAGTCATGAATACGTTTAGTGAAGCTGTCGCGGGGATCGCGATGATTTTATTGATCATTGCCGGTGGGGGCGCTTTTAAGCAAGTTTTAGTAGACAGTCACATCGATAAATACATTGCGGGTCTTATGATCCATTCTTCGATCTCACCTTTGATCTTAACTTGGTTGATTGCCGCAGTTCTCAGAGTTTCGTTAGGTTCAGCGACGGTTGCTGGAATGACGGCTGCAGGGATCGTAGCTCCCGTTGCCAAAGCTGCCGGTGTCAGTCCTGAACTAATGACTTTGGCTGCTGGTGCTGGCAGTGTTGGCTTTTCTCATGTCAATGATGCCGGTTTTTGGATCGTTAAAGAATACTTCAACATGTCGATCGGTAAAACATTTAAGACTTGGACGATCATTACTTCAATTATCAGTATCTTTGGTCTACTTGGTATTTTAGTGATCAACTTTTTCATTCATTGATAGGTTTTCAATCATTGGTTGAAGAACGAGTGAAAGAAAAACAATTGAATAGTTCTACGTAAAAAAATCAGCTGCTTGTACTCGTCGATGACGGGCAAAGCAGCTGATTTTTTTAAAGTGTTTCTAAGAAGCCAGGCAAAAATTGTTCAAACATGTCATAGTTCAAGGTGACAAATTTATTCTTACCGGCTTTTCGAGTAAAAGTCAAGCCAGCTTCGCGCAATGTTTTGAAATGATAAGAAACTGTTGATTTGTTAATGTCTAGTTGTTCACCTATCTCTCCACAGCTCATTTCATGATGGTTTTCGTACAGCATTTTAATGATCGCAAGTCGGGCTTCATCGGCTAATGCTTTGAAGATTTGAACTCGGATCTCGTTTTGGGATAATTGTTCGATAATCATAAATGTATGATACCATTGACAAAAAAATTGGTCAATGCTATGCTCTAAACGAATTATAGTTCGATGGTTTTAAAACTATCTTTTTTATAAGTAATCCGATTTTATCATTTTATTCCGAGTCGGATGAGCAGCAAAAGTTTGACTTGATCACTCAACTTTTGAAAAACAAAGAGAGAAGATGCAAGACATTGACAACAAAAAAATATTCACTGATTTTTTTCTTAACGCTATTTCTGATTGGAACAGATACGCTTTTGATCTCACCATTACTTCCGACATTGAGTAAGTTGTATCATGTTTCAACTGAAGCTTCCGGCTGGATGGTAAGTGCATATGCGATCGGTTATGCTGTTTTTGCTTTGATCTCAGGACCTTTTTCGGATAAACGAGATCGGAAAAAAGTCATGATCTGGGGCTTGGTATTTTTTGCGCTATCAACCTTTTTATGTGCGTTTGCCGTAGATTTTCGTTTGATGCTAGCATTTCGTTTATGTGCCGGGATCAGTGCTTCCTTTGTGACTCCACAAGTTTGGGCTTCGATCCCCGTTGTAGTTGCTAAAAAAGAAATCGTCAAAGTAATGGGTTATGCAACAGCGGGCTTGTCTGTTTCGCAATTGGTCGGCATTCCGATCGGCAGTTATTTGGCTGTGTTTTCTTGGCGCGCGCCTTTTCTAGTGATCTCAGGTGCTTCCGTGTTATTACTTTTATTATTATTGTTCGTACTGCCTGAATTAGAGGTTGGACAACGAGAACATTTTTCTATCTTTAAAACGTATCAAGCGGTGTTAAAAAATAAACGAGCGGTTTACTATTTAGTTGCTTACTTCGTTTTTCAAATGGGATCGTTCACGGTGATCACGTTTATTTCTACTTGGTTTACGCAAAGTTTTGGTTTGACACTTGCTGGTGTAGGCACGGCGATGATTGCGATTGGAGCTGGGAATCTGATCGGATCATTGCTTGGCCGCAAGCTAGTCGATTGGCTTGGTTTGGAAAAAACGTTTTTACTAGAGTTGTTGATTTTGGTCGCTTTATATTTAGGCTTACCATTTGCTCAAACACTTTGGCAAGCAGAAGTGTTACTTACGATCATTTTTTTGTTTAACGGATTTATTTTCCCGTTGTTTATGACGACTTTTCAAACGACGACGCAAAATGCCCGCAGCACGATTTCATCTTTTTCAAATGCCGCGATGTATTTTGGCGAAACGATCGCGGGCTTAGTCGGAGGCAGTTTGTTCCATCATTTTGCTGGTTTTACGGGGATCGCGCTTTTTACGGCGGTACTAGTGTTACTGGCCGTGGGACTCTATGCTAAGACCGGGCTATTTAAAAAGGTATTTGCAAACTGACAAACTAATCGCACTACTGATCAAATCCGGCTTTCAAATCGTGTGGGCGTTTAGTTGCTGGGAAATGTGCTAGACTGAATGAAGAACGTAAACTCAAGGAGGAAATTTGCAAATGGATGGAATGAAAGTCTTGGATGATTTATTACAGCGCGCACAAGAGCGGCTTGAAGAAAGTCTCGCTCAAATGAGTGTCGCAGAAGCGAACACGATGCCGGCACCTTTGATCAAATCTGTTACGTGGTTGATGTGGCACACGGCCCGCGAGTTAGATTTTCAAATCTCGGAATTAAATCATAGCCAACCATTGTGGCTTTCAGCTGGATGGACCGAAAAATTTGCTTTGGCGCTACCTGATGATACGGAAGATTGGCATCATACACCAGAAGAAGCCGCCAAAGTCGTGGTAGCAGACAAACAATTGTTGCGCGATTACTTGAGTGCAAGTATCGCGTTCGTCCGTGATTATTTGGCAACGGTTGACGAAAAAAGTTTGGCTGAAGTGATCGATAAAAATTGGACACCACCGGTCACGCGGCAAGTACGAATCATCTCAGCGATTGATGACGCAGTGATGCATTCGGGTCAAGGTGTTTACACAAGACGTTTAATGATTGGAAAATAGCAAAAGTCTGGGACAGTGTGTCTCAGACTTTTTGCTTTCGTTCGAGTTGTTGGCTCACCCAACCTTGTAAAAAAGTGGTAGATAAGATTAAGATGGAGCCGATGATTTCCGGTAGACCAAACAATGTGTGCAACAATAAAACGGATAAGACGGTAGCGGTCAATGGTTCAAAGGAACTCAACATACTAGTGAGGCTCGGTGAAATGTAGTGGAGGCTTTGGATATAAAACAAATAAGAAAACATCGTACCGCCGATGACGATAAAAGCCAGCTCTCCCCAACTTTTGAAAGAAAGTGTTGGCAGCGGTGTCCTTACTAAGATCGGGAGTGTTGCTAAGCCAGCCACAAACATCGCAAGCCCCGTGACTAATTTTGCATCAAAGGTTTGTAATAATTTTCCAGGGAGCAGGGTGTACAAAGCTGCAGCAATCGCCGAAAAAATCCCCCACATCAAAGCCGCAGGTGATAAACTCAGTTGTGTGAGCTGTCCATGAGTCACCAAGAGATAAGTGCCTAAAAGTGCTAATGAAACGGAAATTAAATCGAGTCGCCGCGGTAGTTGCCAATTGTGAATTGCAAAATAAGCTAAGATGAAAAGCGGACTTAAAAATTGCAAGATAGTAGCAGTGGGCGCGTTGCCGGTGCGAATGGCCATAAAATAAGTGAATTGCGATGGAAGCACACCAAAAAAACCAAACAAGATCACTTGTAAGATTTGTTTGGGCTGTTGTAGTAAGACGGTCAATTGGTGAGGCTCTGTTACTAGACACCAGCCAATCAAAAGTGTGCCAGCAAAAAGTAACCGCACCGCTACGATCCACTGGGTACTAATGGTGTTGGTGGCAAAAAAAGATTGGGCGACGGTTCCCGATGTCCCCCATAAAATCGAACCGATGATGACTGAAGCTAAACCTTTTTGTGTTTGGGTCACAGTGTCAACTCCTTTTAGATAACTGTAGTCATTATAACGGTTACATTGTCGCTTTGTAAGAGGTTACGAAAAAAGAAAATCAAATTAACTAAAAGTTTGTAGAACTTTTTTGTTACAATGAAGAAAAACTGAGGAGTTGGAACATGCGAAACATCAAATTAACAATCGAATACGACGGACGGCGCTACCAAGGTTGGCAACGGTTAGGCGATTCAGATAAAACGATTCAAGGAAAAATCGAAAGTGTTCTGTCCCAAATGACCGGTGAAAAAATCGAAATCATCGGCTCAGGCCGAACGGATGCCGGTGCTCACGCGAGAGGACAAGTCGCGAACTTTAAAACAGAATCCACTCTGACCACGCTAGAAATGGTGAGCTTTTTAAATCGCTATTTACCGGGTGATATCGTGATCAAAGAGGCGACTGAAGCAGCTGAACGGTTCCATGCTCGTTACAATGTAAAAGGCAAACAATATAGTTATTACGTTTGGAATGATCCAATCCCAACTGCTTTTTATCGTCATCATAGTTTTAATCAACCGCAAAAGCTTGATTTGGAAAAGATGCAAGCAGCTAGTGAGAAGTTGATTGGCACGCATGATTTCATTAGTTTTTCGGCATTAAAGAAGACTAAAAAGTCAACGGTTCGGACGATTGATTCGATTACGATCGAACGAGTAGGTGGCATGTTGCACTTTACTTTTAGCGGAAATGGTTTCTTATACAAAATGGTGCGGATCATGATGGGGACATTGTTAGATATCGGTTCAGGGAAGCTAGCTGTTTCAGCGATCGATGAAATCTTCGCTAGTCAAGTACGACAAAATGCAGGAGAAACCGTCCCAGCACAAGGTCTATTTTTAGATGAAGTTTATTATAGTTAGAATTGTTTTTTATTGTGGGCTTCAAAAAAGTTGATTATGAAAATACCGTTTTGTCTGATCTCAGCGAAGTGATCGGAGCAAATGGTATTTTTTTCGTTTTAAAACACGTGTTTTTAACAATTTTGTTAGAATAGTTGTTCTTTTATCTGGAGATTTATGCTAGGGTTAAAGGAGTTGAAAATTTTCATAAAAGGAGTTTGGCTATTGTTCAAAAATTATTTTAGATTATTACGTTCGGAGTTTTTCGGTTACGAGCGTAAAGATTTTCAAAAAGATATTTTAGCAGGAATGACCGTAGCTGCAGTTGCACTTCCACTGGCGATCGCTTTTGGTGTTTCCAGCGGAGTTGATGCTTCTGCTGGATTGATCACAGCAATTATCGCCGGGGCGGTGATCGGTGGCTTATCTGGCGGGTTTTACCAGATTTCTGGGCCCACGGGTGCGATGGCCGCGATTTTGATGTCGATTGCGGCAACCCAAGGGATCCAAGGGGTACTACTGGCTACTTTTTTAGCAGGTATTTTTTTATTGCTGGCGGGTATTTTGAAGCTAGGTACGTTGACTTCATTTATTCCAGCTCCAGTAATTACAGGTTTTACATCGGGGATTGCGATCATTATCGCTTTAGGACAAGTTGATAATTTATTTGGCAGTACCTCTCATGGCGAAAATGTGTTGGAAAAATTAATGAGCTATCATGAATCGGGATTTTCCGTTAATCCTCCAGCATTGATCATGGGTCTTTTAGTGATGCTCACGATGATATTTTATCCTAAAAAGTGGGCACAAAAATTACCTAGTTCACTGTTTGTGATCATTTTGGCAACGATCGTGATGATAGCTTTTCAAGTACCCGTGGCAACAGTCGGTGAGATTCCGCGAACTTTGATCAGTGAACATCGGTTGTTGTTAGGTGATTTTAGCTTCACTGCATTTCAAAAAGTTTTGGTATCTGCTATCAGTATCGCGTTGTTAGGAATGGTAGAAAGCTTATTGTGTGGCGCTTCAGCGGGGCGAATGGTCAATAAACCGTTAGACAGTAATCAAGAATTGATCGCTCAAGGTGTGGGAAATTTGATTTTACCATTTTTTGGCGGGATCCCTGCAACGGCGGCCATCGCACGAACGAGTGTCGCTATCAAATCAGGGGCTAAGACACGTCTAGCTGGTGTGATCCATGCGGTGATTTTATTTTTATCGATGTTGGCTTTTGGTCCGATCATGTCCCAAATCCCGATGCCGGCTTTAGCTGGGGTCTTGATCATCACCGCGTGGCGGATGAATGAGTGGGCGACGATCAAAGAATTAGTTGCCAAAAAGTATTGGGCGTCGCTCTTACTATTTTTCGTAACGATGGTCTCAACAGTCGTCTTTGATCTGAGTATCGCAATCGTGATCGGTATTATCAGCGGGTGTATCTTTTTTGTTGCAAAAAGTGCAGCAATCACGATTTCATTGGAGACGATCGATTGGCAGCGGATGAACTTACCTTCCACTTCTAAGTTAGATGATTGGACAGTTGTCTATATCAGCGGACCACTCTTTTTCATGTCTGCCGAAAAATTAAAAGCTGTGTTAGAACAGCTGAAAGCAAAAGAAGGTGTGATCTTTTCAATGCGCGGTGTTCCTAGCATCGACCTGACAGCCTTAGCTTTGTTCGATGAGTTTCAAGAGCAGGCTGAAGCTAGTGGTCAGCAAGTCGTTTATACTTCGATGCAGCCAGAAGTTGAAAAGTACATGGATCATCTATGGAAACAAACGCGAATGACGCAGCATCAAACAGTAGCGCATGCGCTATCCGAGTTGCATCAACAATATGGATTAGAAAAAAGACTGTAGCCACTAAAGCTACAGTCTGAAAGGATCAGAGCGTTTAAGTTCTGATCCTTTTTTAGATCTAATTTGGCACAATACTGGTTAAGCTTCGAATTGTGCTTGGTACAACTTATAATAAGCTCCTTTGGCTTTCAACAATTGTGCATGGGTCCCTTGTTCTACGATGTTTCCTTGCTCTACGACTAAAATCAAATCAGCGTTTCGAATTGTTGATAATCGGTGGGCGATCACAAAGGAGGTCTTGCCTTCCATCAACCTTCCCATCGCTTCTTGGATCTGCAGTTCTGTTTGGGTATCTACATTTGACGTGGCTTCATCTAAAATCAACAATTGCGCATTTAACAACATCGCACGAGCAATCGTCAAAAGTTGCTTTTGGCCTTGGGAGATTGCAACGCCGTCTTCAGAGATTACGGTGTCGTATCCTTGGGGCAGATGCGTAATGAACTCATGGATATGAGCTGCTTTAGCTGCTGCTACGACTTCTTCTAGCGTTGTAGCAGGATTACCATAAGTCAGATTTTCGAAGACGGTTCCGGTGAACAGCCACGTGTCTTGTAAAACCATCGCATATTGTTTTCGTAAACTAGCACGAGTTGCTTCCGCGATATTTTTGCCATCTAGTAAGATTTTACCGCTGTCAGGATCGTAAAAACGCATCAAAAGATTTACGATTGTCGTTTTTCCGGCTCCAGTTGGGCCAACGATTGCAACTAGATTACCAGCATTTACCTGTAATGAAAGATCAGGGATGATCACGTGTTTTGGGTCATAGCCGAATTTTACTTGTTCAAAGGTTACATCACCTTTAACTTTTTCAAACTCAAACGCACTAGTATCATCTTGAACTTCAGTCGGTTCATCTAATAAAGTAAAGATTCGTTCAGCTGCTGCTAGTGAAGCTTGCAGATCACTAAAAATATTAGCCAATTCGTTGATAGGGCCAGAAAATTTTCGCGAATATAAAACAAAAGAAGACACTTTCCCTAGTGACATGTGACCATATAAAAACAGCAAAGCCCCTAAAATACTGATCAGAGATAATGAAACATTGTTGATAAAGCTGACAGAAGGACCGGTCATACTGCCATAATATTCAGCATTGTAGTAAGCATCCATCGCGGTCTTATTCTTAGCTGCAAAGCGATCGATCATCGTCTGTTCTTGATGGTAGACTTTTGTCGTTTGCTCCCCGGACAGACTTTCTTCTGCCAGACCATTCAGTTCACCTAAGTAACGAGTTCGTTTTTTAAATAATGGCTGAAACTTTTTCATCAAAAAACGAGTTAGGAGCAAGGACGCTGGAACAGTGACCAAAAAGACCGTCACCATGACTGGGGATAAGATCAGCATCATAATAAAGGAACCGACGATCGTTACGATACTGCTTAAAACTTGGACGGAATCACTGGCTAATGACGTATTGATCGTATCGATATCAAAGCTCATGCGGCTGATGATATCACCTGTTTGGTGCTGATCGAAATACCCGACTGGTAACGAGCTAATTTTATTAAAAAGATCACGGCGTAAATTATAGGCGATCCTTTGACTTAAGACGATCATCAAACGGGCGATCCCGTAACTTAAAATGGCCGATAAGATATAGAAAAAGACCATCAATCCACAATAGAAAAATACTTTATCAAAGTCGACTTTACCCGGACCTAGTTGGATCGCATCAATGGCGTACCCAGACAATAGTGGGCCGACTAAAGCAAATAGATTACTGGCGATGGTAGCGATAACGGCTAAAACTAACAACCATTTAAAATGATATAAGTAGCCCCATAAGCGGATAAAGGTGTGTTTACGGGAGTTGTTTTTAGTTTTTGATTTCAAGTTGGTCACCTCCAGTTTGTCCTTGGTAAATCGCTTGATAGGTTTTATTGGTTGTTAATAGCTCAGCGTGTGTACCATAGCCATTCATTTGACCATTTTCTAACACTAAGATCTTATCGGCATGTTGGACTGAACTGATTCGTTGTGCGATCAAGATTTTAGTTGTCTGATTGAAATGTGTCGTCAAAGCTCGGCGTAAACGAGCATCTGTTTTATAATCTAAGGCACTGGAAGAATCATCTAACAATAATAGTTGGGGATTGCCGATCAATGCCCGAGCTAGCAAGATCCGTTGCTTTTGTCCACCACTCAAATTACTACCTTTAGCTTCTAACGGATAGTCCAAACCATCAGGTAAAGTATCGATAAATTCTTTTGCTTGGGCATCCTCGATCGCTTGTTGGAGTTCTATTTCACTGAAAGAGCGACCGAATAAAATATTTTCGCGAATCGTATCCGCAAATAATAAGTCTTTTTGTAAGACAGCACTCATACCTTTGTGCAATTCACTTAATGAAAAGCGTTTGATATCTTGACCGTTTAAAAAAATCTTGCCGCTTGTTCGGTCGTAAAGTCTTAAGATCAAGCGAGCGATCGTGGATTTTCCGCTACCGGTTGCACCGATGATCCCAAGGGTTTCGCCTTTTGCTAAAGTGAAGCTGATATGCTGGATCGCAGGAGCTGTACTGTGGGGATAACTAAAACTGACATCGTCAAAAACTAAGTGTTGCTCTTTTTCAGTCGGAGGTGCTGGCTGTTCTTCCAGCTCTGGTTTTAGCGAAGGTTTCTGCTCTAAGACATCAGAGATTCGGCCAGCCGAAGCTAGTCCGCGAGAAAACAAGACAAAGATCCGCGTAATCGACAGCATGGCATTTAAAATAATCGTAAAGTAAGATAAAAAGGCAACGATCACGCCAGGTTGCGTTAGATTATCATTGACCCGAAACGCGCTGACTAAAACAACTAGGGTTAATCCTAGATTCAAAAACAAGTCGATCAACGGTGGAGAAGCAGCCATCGTGACATTTGCTTTCGTTTCGGCCGCAACTAAAGAACGATTGATCTTACTAAAACGTTCTTCTTCATAATGTTCTTTGGAAAAAGCTTTGATCACGCGAGCACCCGTGACATTTTCACGGACAGTCAAGACTAATTGGTCGATCGTCGTTTGGAGCTTGGTAAATAAAGGCACTCCTCGATTAGAAATATAGCGGACAACGACAAAGGTGAACGGTAATGTCGCCACCATGACGAGCGTTAAAATCGGATCAAGTGTCAAGGTGATCAAGATGCCGCCGAGTAATAAGATCGGTGCTCGAATCCCCATGCGCAACATCACACCTAAAGTAAAATGGATGTTGTAAGTATCGGTAGTCGTTCGAGCAACTAATGAGGGGATGCCGACTGTTTCGATTTGGGCAGTGTCTAAATAAGTGACTTTTTGAAAAAGATCATCGCGGATATTTTGAGTGGCATCTTTGGCTAATCGCGAGGCTAACCGATTGGCGATGATATTTCCCCATAATCCAAGGGCTGAACAGACTAACATGACACCACCCCACAAAAAAATCTGGGGCAAACTTTCTCTCGGGATGACATGATCTAAAATATACGCCAAGATCCAAGGCAGCAATAATTCCATGATCGTTCCTAAAAATTTAATGACGATCTCGGCGATCAAACGTAGCTGGTAAGGGAATAAATATTTTTTGACGAGATTCATGACGGCTCCTTTCTAGCAAGTGTCGTTTCTGAAGTTAACAAGATCTGATTTAGATTTGCTAACAGTTGCTCTTGCTCTGTTTTGGGAACTTCCGCTAAAATTTCGGTGTTCCACGCTTGTAAAAGTTGATGGATTTTTTTTGTGGCGGCTTCTGCTTTTTTAGTTGGGTAGATCATCAAACAGCGACCGTCATGAGGGCTTTTTTCTCGGAAGATAAAGCCTTTTGTTTCTAAAACCGCAAGCTGACGAGCGACATTACTTTTATTGACAAAAATATCTTGTGCTAGTGTTTCTTGCGTAATTCCAGGTTGCCGGCAGATCGCTAACAAATATAAATGATGCATACTGCCAAGACCTAATTGTTTGAATTCACGTTCTCGATACAGTTCAGATAGTCGAGCGATCCGATTGATCGTCCGCATCAAAGATTCCATATTTTTCGCCTCCGCTAACTAATTCAGGATTAAAAACCGCATTTCAGTATAAAAGAAAACCGTTGCGAGTGCAACGGTTTTGGCTTATTCCAAATCAAAGTGGCTCATTTGTTGTTAGCTGGAGTCTATTGGCTTTTAAAGTAAAGAGCAATTTTGCTAGTTCAATTACAGTCATTTCTTGATTTTGTAACCAGTAGCGAGTCAAGCTAAAAATAGCTGAAGCCTGAAATTGTACGATCATTTCTTGGCGCGAGTCACTGCTGGTTGCTAGTTCAGCACTTTGAAGCAAGGCGTTGCGAGTAAATTCAATCGTTTGTTGTTGAAGCAGATGTTCAAAAGCAAGATCTCCATGTTTCTTGTTGCTGCCATTTTGTTTGAATCTGTTCCAGTTGCTCTAAAAAGTCAGAAGTTAGTGCTTCAACTAATTGTGGTTTATCAATATAGTACTGACAAAAGGTACTTCGATTGATGCTGGCTGATTTAGCTGAAGGGATCAAGTAAACTAAATAATGGCGTTTTGGAAGGCGATTCATTTTTTTGATGAATGGCCTTTTTTAGTTAAATAAAAAAGTAAAAATAGATTATTTTAATAACAATAATTAGTGCAATTCAGGAGCTTGTCATTTGAGCTTGTTATAGTAAAATGAGCGGATTTCCCTAAATAAATTTATTTTTTAGCGTTAAGGGTAGTTTTTTTGCACTAGTGTAAGTGCAAAGATTTCATGTTGTAGCTAAAAAAGAAAACGCTTATATTACAAGAGTAAGGAGAACGAGAGATGCAGCAGTTAACGAAACGAGAGATCGACGTTTTACTTTATTTATTAGAAGCAAGCGAGCCAGTCACGACTAAAGAATTAGCCGAGAGTCATCAGGTCAGTGTTCGAACGATCAAATATGATCTGACGGATATTCGTGAGTGGTTGTCAGAACACAAGCAATCGCTGAACAGTCAACGCAATCGCGGGATTTGGTTGACTGTGACAGACTCTGAACGACTCAAACTAAAAAGCGAATTGATGGAAGTCGGTCGTTTAGAACTATTCGCAGATCAGCAGTTGCGATTTGATCGATTAGTGATTCAATTGTTACTTACCGATCAGATGATCACCGCTAGTAAGTTAGCAGAAAGGTTAGGTGTCAGCAAAGATACGATCGTAAATGATTTAGCAGCATTAGAAAAGCGACTTGAAAAAAATGAGTTGCAGTTGAAGCGCCAAGCTGGGAAAGGCTTTTTGCTAACGGGTCCTGAACGAGCTAGCCGTTTATTGATCGAAGAGATTTTACAAAAAGAGTTTACAGACTATGACATTTATAAAATCATGACATTGTTGTTAAAGAAAGGGTCAAGTGAACCCTACGAACTTTACGCTGCACTAGATACCCCCTTACAAACCGTTTTCAATCAAGCCATCGTCCAGCTGCGCCATCTGTTGGCTGGTGAAAATTTGGCAGAACTGAATTATTCAGAACTGTTGAATCTATTGATCCGCGTCACGATTGCGACTGTTCGGTTACAAAATGAATTTACGATTGGGAGCTATCGCTTGTTAAAGCGGCAAACTTTAGCTGGAGCCTTGTCTTATCAATTGATGGAAAAAGTTTTTGCCAACTATCACTTGCCGTTGTTTGAAGCGGAATATGACTATATTTATAGCGATGCGTTTGACCCGGTCCATCAGCAAGATATCTTGCAACTAACACAAGAATTGATCCAACGTGTTAGTGACTTATTAGACTATCCATTCGAACAAGATCCTCAACTGTTGACGAATCTCTATGCCCACCTTTCACTGCGTTTATCGCGCAAACAAAAATTTGTCAACGAATATAATCCTTTCAAAGACGAGATCAAACAAAAGCACGCGCAGTTGTTTACTGCGATCCAGACGGCGAGCCAACAAATAGCGATCAGTCCTGATTTTATTTGTAACGAGTCTTTCATCGCGTATATCGCGCTTCATTTTTTAGTTTCCTTTGAGAAAGGGACTGACTTGCGAAGTGTGAGAGCCGTTTATATTTGTTCGACTGGGTTGGGTGTTACGAGTCTGATCAAGAAAAAAGTTGCAGAAGAATTGGAGAATATCGAGATCACAGCTTTTACGTCGGTTTTAAATGCAACTGAAGTGATCGAACGGTGTGATCCAGATTTAGTGATCAGCATTTTTCCGGTCAGTGGGATCGATCGACCGTTCGTCAAAGTCCATCCGCTTCCGACTAAACCAGATTTGCAAAAGATCCAACAACTCGTCAAAAAATTATTAGGTTCTGATTCACCTCAAAAGACCCATTTAAAAGTACAACCAAAGCCGGCCACCAAAACGACATTAGCGGATTTTAGTAAAGAATTGATCTTACAAGCCTATACAGTCTATGAAAGATTGCAAGTCTTATTACAAGAGCAGCTCTTGACTGAATACCGTGAAGCATTTTTACTCCATGTCTTTCTAATGGTCCATCGCATCCATTTTGATCAGCAGTATGTAATGGAAGGCAATTCATCTGAGCCGTTATTATGTGCTCACGTGGCAAGTGTCGAGCAGATCAAAGCGCTGTTTGCCGAATATGATCTAGTTATCAATCAATCAGAAATAAGTGCATTATTTGCATACCTCAAAGGAGAAGTAAAATCGTGAATTTGTCAACGAAGACATTAGAAATTGTAAATGAAAGTCAATCCAAAGAAAAATTAGAAGCGGTGATCACGTTACTGGAGACCCGATTAGCTGAACATGAAATCGTGCCGACTGAATTGCAATGGACCATCTTGATCAATCATTTAAATGAGATGTTGAAACGTTCAACTAGTGCTGAAACGATTCCAGACGTTGATCCGGCGATGTTTACAGAAGTTTCAAAAGAAGCGCTGACGATCGCTGCAGAAGTCGTCGAGACGATCGGAAATTTAACCGAAGCCGAATTATATGTATTATCGATCCACTTTGAAGCCGCAAAAAATAATGATTAAATAGGAGGAAACAAACATGATTAAAGTAGTTATCGCAGATCGGATGGGCAAAGGGCAAAATGTTGCAAAAGGAGTAGAAGCAGCAGGAGGAAAAGCCGTCGTTGTTCCTGGCATGGGAGCAGACATGCGTTTAGGTGATGTGATGCAGCAAGAACAAGCTGATCTTGGTATTTCTTTTTGTGGTAGTGGTGGCGCTGGTGCGTTGACGGCTTCAACGAAATACGGTTATCCAGAACGCCATGGGATGCGTTCGATTGAAGAAGGGATCACCGCGATCAATGATGGCAAAACAGTTTTAGGGTTTGGTTTCATGGATCAAGAAGAGTTAGGGAAACGATTGACTGAAGCGTTTGTCAAAAAGCAAGCTTAAAGGAGCAAGCCATGAGCAATCAACAGACGCACCACAAAAAAGTGATCGTAACTGGCAAAGGGGACAGCAAACAGCACGCCTTTGCCAGTGCGTTAAACGAGATCCAAAAGCAATTGATGCAACAAACCGAAGTATTATTACGGGTCGAACCACTGGAGGTCGAAGTTTTAAAAGCCGTTGAGCAAACATATACTGAGCACTTTTTATTCTTCTTCTTTCCTCGCAAAAAAATCAGTTATCAAGTCGAGTTGGCAGTTACCGTAGCGATTACCCAGTTAGATTTGGCAGCAATTCCGTTTACGAAGTTGCAAACGGAAGATCCAGAAGGGATTCGACTTCCATTTACTACGAAAAAAATTTAATTCTGACGAAAGAAAGGACGGAATCAAGTGGAATTTACTATTATCTTGATCAAATCGATCGTGATCGGCGGCTTACTGGGTTTTTCAGCTTCAGTTGGCGCGGCGCGAATGTTTCATGCTCCCAGTACTCAAGGCTTAGGGGCATTTCGGACTTTAGGTGAGATGAACGCTTGTATGGGCGATGCGGCTTCACATTTTTCATTTGGCTTAGGCTTTTTTTTCAACGCTTGGGCTTCAGCAGTCGGTGCCGGAGCTTTCACGCAAGATGTGACGCACCGCATCATTCCTAACTGGGCAGCGGCAACTCTCCTGGCTAAAAATAAAAATTTAGCTGAGACCATGCATGAACCGAAAAAAATGGGAATGATCGGCGCGATCATTGGGGCAGTTGTCGTGGCATTTCTAAATTCAACTGCCGCTGCGATCCCTAAATCGTTGCAAGTCACTGCTGTGGCTGTCTTAGTTCCAGCCGCAACGATCTTGATTAATACTGTGATGCCAGTCATCTTTTGGCTAGCAGCATTAGATGCGGGTAAACGAACTGGTTTTTGGGGCACTTTATTTGGCGGGATCGCGCAACTCATCATGGGAAATGCCGTACCCGGTGTAGTTTTAGGGATCTTGATCGGAAAAGGCGTGGATGAGATCGGCTGGAATCGCGTGACGAAAAGTATGCTGGCTGCGATCATTTTGCTCTTCATTTTAAGCGGTTTCTTCCGCGGCTTTGATTTAGAAATGATCAAGAGCTTTCAGCTACAAAGTCCCAATTGGCTCAATGATCTGCACAATGTCTTCAATGTGAAATAGTCAGGAGGAAGAGAGATGGAAATAACAGAAGAGTGGGAAAAAGAACAAGCCCGAGTATTAGAAGAAAAACGCGAAAAAAGTTTTTGGTTTGCGGATTGGTCATTTCCGATTATTGTTGGGTTGATGTCCGCGGCAGTTTTTTCAGGAACGCATATGTATGTCGTGTATGGCGTCGGTGCATTTAATGAAGTGTCGATCGTTGCGATGTTGAAAGCAGGATTGGATGGTGGCTCTTATGGAGCAGCTGCAGCGTTTGGTGCTAGTTTCTTATTTGCTCGGATCTTGGAAGGGTCACTTGTTGGGATTTTAGATTTAGGTGGTTCGATCTTGACTGGGATCGGGATCGGAATCCCAGCGATTTTCTTGAGTATGAAAATCACAGCACCGATCGAAAACTTTACGTTGTCTTTGATCACAGGTTTGCTGTTAGGCGTAGCAGTTGGCGGGATCATCGTCTTGATCCGTAAATTTACGATCAATCAATCCAATTCAACTTTTGGTGCGGATGTGATGATGGGAGCCGGAAATTCTTCTGGTCGTTTCTTAGGCCCGCTGATCATTTTAAGTGCTTGTTTAGCTTCTATTCCAATCGGGATCGGCGCAACATTAGGGGCATTAGGCTTTTATATTTGGAAAAAACCGATTGCCGGTGGTGCGATCTTAGGTGCGATGATCTTAGGTGCGGTTTTCCCAGTCGCGATCAAGTAGAAAGAAGGCAGTCAAAATGGTTGAGACATTAATCAAAAATGGTCGCTTGATCGATGGCAGTCCGATCGAGATCGCCATCACAGCAGGTAAGATCGAAGCTGTGGCAGAAAAGTTAGAGCTGACAGCTGACACCGTTTTAGATCTAGCCGGTGAAGGATATCTTTCAGCCGGTTGGATCGATGATCATGTCCATTGTTATGAAAAAATGAAACTTTATTATGACTATCCAGATCAAATCGGAGTTGAAAAAGGCGTTACGACTGTGATCGATGCTGGGACGACTGGCGCTGAGAACGTCCGTGATTTTCAGCAATTAGCTGCAGCCGCTAAAACAAATGTTTACGCACTACTGAATATTTCGAAATGGGGCATCGTAGAACAAGATGAACTAGCGGATCTTTCAAAAGTACAAGCGGATCTCGTTCATGAAGCACTCGCGGATCTGCCAGATTTCATCATTGGGATCAAAGCACGGATGAGTAAAACGGTCGTAGGAGACAACGGCATTACACCACTTGAATTGGCCAAAGAGATCCAAGCGGCTAATCAGCACTTGCCGCTGATGGTCCACATCGGTTCGGCGCCACCAGAATTAGCTGAAGTACTGGCTCATTTAGAAGCCGGTGATATTTTGACCCATTGTTTCAATGGCAAGCCAAATGGGATTTTAGATCAAGCAACGGAACAGATCAAAGCGTTTGTTTGGGAAGCGTACCGCAAAGGCGTTGTATTTGATATTGGACACGGGACGGATAGTTTTAATTTCCACGTGGCTGAGACAGCGTTCAAAGCGGGCATGAAAGCGACATCGATCAGCACGGATATTTATATTCGAAATCGGACGAATGGCCCCGTATTTGATTTAGCTACGACATTAGAAAAAATGCGGATCGTCGGCTATTCTTGGGAAGAAATCATTGCGATGATCACCGAAGTGCCGGCTAAAAATTTTCAATTGACAACTAAAGGCCAACTGAAGCCCGGCTTTGATGCAGATATTACGATTTTTGAGCTGATCGAAGCTCAAAAAGAACTGACTGATTCTAATGGCGCCACCCGAATCGCCACTGAGCAGATCAAGCCAGTGAAGACAATTATTGGAGGCGTCTTATATGACAATTAGTTATGAAAAATTTGGTTTAAAAGAAGTGATCAATGCTTCTGGAAAAATGACGATTTTAGGAGTCTCAAAAGTTTCTCAACATGTATTAGCCGCCCAACGTTTCGGGGGCGAACATTTTTTTGAAATGAGTGAGCTTTCGTTACAGACCGGTAAATTTTTAGCAGGATTACTTCAAGTCGAAGCTGCCCAGATCGTGGCTTCAGCTTCAGCTGGAATCGCACAATCGGTTGCGGCATTGATCGGACAAGGTGATCTATATCACGTCTATCATCCTTATACGGAAAAAATCCAACGGCGAGAGATCGTGTTGCCTAAAGGACACAATGTGGATTATGGCACACCTGTGGAAGTCATGGTAGCGCAAGGTGGCGGGAAAGTCGTAGAAGCTGGTTATGCTAATATGTGTTCACCCGAACACTTAGCGCTAGCGATCACTGAACAAACAGCGGCACTTTTATACATCAAAAGTCATCATACCGTTCAAAAAAGTATGTTGAGTGTCGCCGAGGCAGTTGAAGTAGCTAATCAGCATGACTTACCGTTGATCGTGGATGCTGCAGCAGAAGAAGATTTATTCAAATATATTCAAGCTGGTGCGGATCTAGTCATTTATTCAGGGGCTAAAGCAATTGAAGGTCCAAGTGCTGGCCTGGTGATCGGTAAAAAAGAATACATCGACTGGCTGCGTTTGCAAAGTAAAGGGATCGGTCGGGCGATGAAGATCGGAAAAGATAATATTTTAGGTTTTACTCAAGCCGTTGAAGACTATTTGGCTGAAGGCAGTGAGTCTGGCTCTGCGATGAAAAAACGATTAGTTCCATTTGTCGAAGCGCTCGATCAAATTTCTGGTCTATCCGCAAAAATCGTTCAAGATGGTGCGGGCCGAGAAATTTATCGTGCTAGTGTGACCGTTCAAGGCGCAAAAACGGCAAAAGAAGTGATCACAGAATTAAAAGCTGAATCCCCCGCGGTTTATACTCGGGAGTACCAAGCGAATAATGGCATCATTGAATTTGATATTCGCTCCGTCGACACAGCGGAAATGGACCAGATCGTCCAACGATTAAAAGAAATCATGTAAGGGGAAGTTAAATTATGTCAGTCATTCCAAACTATTACGAAGACCGGGTTTGTTTAAACGTGTTAGCTAACTCAGTTGAAAATGCCAAAGCGTGTTACGAAGCGGCAGAAGGTCATGTGGTCTTAGGTGTTTTATCCAAAAATTATGCCACTGATGAAGCCGCCATCACTGATATGGAAAAATACCAAGCCGCAACGAATAACGCACTATCAGTCGGCTTAGGTGCTGGTGATCCCAATCAAAGCCAGATGGTCTCACGGTTATCGGCAAAATTACAACCACAACACGTAAATCAAGTCTTTACCGGTGTGGGAACTTCACGGGCTTTGCTAGGCCAAGGGGACACGGTGATCAATGGTTTAGTTTCACCAACGGGAAAAGTTGGCTGGGTCAATATTGCCACCGGTCCTTTAAGTTCACAAGCGCCGGCAGCTAGTGTCCCGATCGAAACGGCGATCAAAATGTTGCAAGACATGGGGGGCAGCTCCATTAAGTATTTCCCAATGAAAGGGTTAGCTCATAAAGAAGAATTTCAAGCGGTTGCCAAAGCGTGTGCGGAGTATGATTTTTATCTGGAACCCACTGGTGGGATCGACTTAGAAAATTTTGAGGAAATTTTGCAAATCGCATTAGATGCTGGAGTTAAGAAAATCCTTCCCCATATCTATAGCTCGATTATTGATCCTGTAACAGGAGATACCCGACCAGAAGACGTAGCGACATTACTTGCGATCGTTAAAAAAATTAGTCCAGCAAAAGAAAATGTGTTAGTCTAAGTGGCGCACATTTGAAAAAAAACTCCTAACTAAGTAGTTGGGAGTTTTTGAGTTATTTGAATCGTTTCGCAAGATCGTGACCTTTTTTCTTAAATTCTTCGCCTACCGATTTGCCTAACTCTTTATATTCTTCGCCAACTTTCTTACCTTCTGTACTGTACATGTCGCCTAATTCTTTGCCACTGTCTTTTAAAGCATCTGCTTTGTGTTTGAGTTCATTGATCTTGTCTTCAAATGACATCTTGATCACTCCTTTAATCCAAAATGTGATAGACTAAGATTGAAATTGAATCCTTTTTCTATCTATGGATAAAAATACTCCGTGGATTCAATTTTGTCAATGATCTTTACTTGGAAAGGAGCCAGATCGTGAAACTAAATAATCCATTCATCCAATCGATTGGTTTGCTAGTGATGTTAGCGGAATTGCCGGCGGGCGTCGCGTTGAAATCATCTGAAGTCAGCCAACAAATGAATGTGTCTCATAGTTACTTGTTAAAAGTAGCCAAGAAGTTGAAAGACGCGGGATTGATTGATTCAAATGCTTCAAAAAAAGGTGGCTACACGTTGAAAAAGCCAATTGATGAAATCAGCTTTTTGACAGTTTTTGAAGCAGTCGAAGGAACGGAACCGTTTACTGCTGGAGTAGATCTAAGTCCAATCCATACGATGTTCATCAGTGATCAGTTAGTGAAAGCAAAAAGTCAGCTGGTCAATGAGATTTTATCAGAAGCTGAACAGCGCTATCGACAGGCACTGGCGGATCATAAGATTTCAGAGATCGTGCCACGTGATAAAGCGGGCCAAGTTTTACAACTCGATTGGAAGTCGATCATCGAAAAAAATCGTTCTTCTTGATATCAGCGTAGAAAAGATTGGATTGACGAACATTTTTTTCATAGCTAGGTCGTAAATCGCGGATTGCTTATAAATTCGGTAAATACTCAAACTAAAAGCAGGATCAAGGTCCGGCTTTTTTTTGTCTATAGGATAGGGTTAGACATCATTTCGTTATGAATCAGAAATATTTAAGAAATATATTGAAATGTTATTGTAATATTATAGAAACATTTGTATAATAACAGAGTAGTAAAAATTGAAATCGAAAACGAGGGTATGGAAGATGATGGATTTAAAAAAAGTCGCATTTGGAAGTTTGGTGGTCGCAAGTCTATTTTTTGCAGGTGGTGAATTAGCACAAGCTGAAACGCAAACAGGGACACAACAAGTTTTAGTTAGCGAACAAGAAAAAGCGTTAGCAGCTGGCTACACTACGGAACAATTTCAAGCAATCATGAATCAGCCAACATTAGTT
Source organism: Enterococcus sp. CSURQ0835 (assembly GCF_902706605.1). Classification (GTDB taxonomy): domain Bacteria; phylum Bacillota; class Bacilli; order Lactobacillales; family Enterococcaceae; genus Enterococcus_A. The sequence goes on from NZ_CACSLH010000024.1 coordinate 29,743, forward strand.
AGTGAAGAAGCTGCTCCAGCTTCGACGGCTCAGGAGCGGATTCGTCCCCGCTCGTCAAGCGCAGATGATAAACGAAATGCGGTCGTAGCTGAAGCGTTGAAACAAAAAGGTATACCATTTGCTTGGGGTGGTAATACACCAGCAACGGGTTTTGATAGTTCTGGTTTGATCCAATATGTTTATAAAACTGCTGTACAGATCAATTTACCACGTTCAACTGTTTTGCAGGAAAAAGAAGGGGAAGAAGTCAGTTTATCAGCTTTAAAACCAGGTGATCTACTTTTTTATGGAAACCGTGGTCAGACATATAGTGTGACGATTTATATTGGTAACGGTCAGATGGTTTATTCACCAGAGCCAGGAGATGTAGTGAAAGTGACGGGGATGCAATATTGGAAACCTTCTTTTGCTCGTCGAATGATCAAAGATACTGCTGATCCAGGCACGACTCCAGGAGAAGAAGAACCTGAAGTTAGTAACGCCGTGTATCGTATTTACAATCCTAATGGTGGGAATCACCATTTTACGTTGAGTAAAGCCGAAGCAGACAACTTGATCCGTTTAGGGTGGCGCAATGAAGGGATTGGCTGGATCACGCCGACATCGGGCGACTCAGTTTACCGCGTGTATAATCCTAATAATGGTCGTCATCACTACACCGTTAGTGCAGGTGAAAAGGATAGTTTAGTGAAAGTCGGTTGGGAATTTGAAGGAATCGGCTGGCTGTCAGGCGGAACGGTTCCCGTTTACCGCGTCTACAATCCGTATGCTCCGGCTACAGAAGATAGCCATCATTATACTACTAGCAAAGGTGAGCGCGATAGCTTGGTAAAAGTTGGCTGGCGCAATGAAGGGATCGGTTGGTACGCCGAAAAAGCAAATTAATTTTATAACAGGAAAAACAAAGCAAAAAGTTGGTTAGTCGACTTTTTGCTTTGTTTTTTCGTTATTGAAAATTGGTTTAAGAGTTGCTTGCTAGTTTGGCTAGTAGTAGTATAAGACTTGCGGTATATACTATTAAAAATCAGGTGAGGTGACAAGATGGAAACAAAAAAAAATACCAAAGCAAAGTTTGAGCAAGTCGCTGAGGAAATTGAGCAACGGATTCAAGCTGGAATTTATGTCAGTGCTCAAAAATTACCTTCTGAATATGATTTAGCTAAAGAATTTGATTGCAGTCGACTAACGGTGCGAAAAGCGATCGATGCATTGATCCAAAAAAATGTTCTCGTCAAACGTCCAGGCAAGGGAAGTTATGTGATGTCTAAAATCCAAAGTGGACGTGCCGGTTTGCAAGGCTTTAGTGAAGTTGCTAAAGCACAAGGCAAGACGAGTAAAACGGAAGTGATCTCATTTAAAAAATTAACTGAACCAAGTGAAAAAATCTATTCTATTTTAGCTCTAGAAACTAAACAGCCAATTTATGAATTAGTTCGGCGACGTTTATTGGAAGATGAACCGATGACAGTAGAAAAAATTTACTTAAGTGAAATGTACGTGGCGGATTTATCCATTAAAGATTTTGAAGGTTCGCTGTTTGACTTGATTGAACGAAAAAATGAAATCGCTTATTCACATCAAGAAGTCGAAGCGATTTTAGTCGAGCCAGAACTAGCTGAGCTGTTGAAGGTGCCAATTGGTAGTCCTTTATTTCGCGTTCATTCAGTGACTTATGCGATTGACGCAACACCGATCTTATATGATGTTTCCTATTATCGCGCTGATCGTTACACTTTTAAAAATACGTTGACTCGTTATGCTCATTAGGAGGACAAAACATGAATCTAACTCAGTTGATCGAGACCAATAAAGCCGAATTTTATCAAGCGTTAGCAAAAGTGATGGCGGTCAAAAGTGTCAAAGGTCCCAAAGCCTCTCAAGCACCATTTGGGATAGGGCCAAAAGAAGCCTTGTTGACAGTTCTTGAAATTGCTAAAAGTTATGGCTTTGAAACTAAAATGATCGCAGATGCAGTCGGCTATGCGCAACTTGGTCAAGGGTCAGAGTATATCGGTGTCGTCGGGCATTTAGATGTAGTAGCAGCTAGAGGTAAATGGACTTACCCGCCATTTCAGTTGACAAATAAAAATGGTACCTTTTATGGTCGAGGGATTTTGGATAATAAGGGTCCCATCATGGCTTGCTTGTTTGCATTAAAGTTATTGAAGGAACAACACTTACCATTGAAACGCCCCATCAGAATTATTTTTGGAACGGATGAAGAAAGCGGAAGTCATGACCTACCACTGTATTTAAAACAAGAAGCTCCACCTTTGTTTGGTTTTACACCTGATTGCAAATACCCAGTCGTCTATGGTGAGCGAGGCATTGTCCACTATGCTATTACGATGCCATTTTCTCAAACACAACTACAGCGGCTCGGTGAAATTATCGGGGATCAAGCTAGCGATCATGTACCAGATCTATTACGGACGACTGTAGATGAAAAAGTAATCGAGGTAGCAGGAAAACGCGCACCATCTAATGCGCCGGAATTAGGAATCAATGCTATATCGCTTCTAGCGAATAGGTTAGGTTCGCTTTTGCCAGAGCAGTTAGGTGAATATTTTAGTTGGTTAGCAGATATGTTTGACGAACAACACCATGGTCAACGTTTAGGCCTTGACTTTTCAGATGAAGAAAGCGGTCGCTTGCTGTTGACGCCTTACCGATTAGTCAAAGAGTCTAATGGGATAACAGTTAAGCTAGCTATTCGGTATCCGATCTCAGTAAATGAAGAACAGCTTACCACCACTATCAAGAAAAATTGGTTGCCAAATAGTCAGCTTCAAGTGACTCGCCGGTTAAAAAGTAGTTACTTTCCTAAAACTGATGCGCATGTCAAACAGCTGACGACTGTTTATGAACAAGTGATGGGTGGGGTAGCTGAACCGGTTACAACAACGGGTGCGACGTATGCGCGGTTTATGCCAAATCTCGTTGCTTTTGGTCCATCGTTTCCGGGACAAAAAGGGATCGCTCATAAAGAAGATGAATTTATGACGGAAGTAGATCTGTTGAAAAACTTAGAAATTTATTTGCGAGCACTGACTGTACTAGCGTGTTAAATACAATCCTCCAGTTTGGGGGATTTTTTTTAGAAATTTCGTTTAAGGTATATACAATATAGTATATACTAGGTATAATGAACTCATCAAATGAAAGCGTTATCGAAAGGAGAATAATATGACTTGGGGAGCAATTGCAACTTGGCGAATGGCCCACGATGGCGTAACGGAAGCGTTGCGGTTATTGGAAAATCAAGGGACAGCAGGTGATGCGGTAGAGACATTGATCAAAACAGTAGAAGACTATCCTTACTATAAATCAGTCGGTTATGGTGGATTGCCAAATGCTGAAGGAATTTTGGAGATGGATGCCGCATACATGGATGGTGATACATTTAAGATCGGTGCGGTGGCAGGAATCACAGATGTCAAAAATCCAATCGCAGTTGCTCGAAAACTAAGCGATGAAAAGTTCAATAGTTTTCGAATCGGAGAAGGTGCGGTCAAGTATGCGATGTTAAACGGTTTTGAGCGAACGAATATGTTGACGGAACGGGCCTATAAGATTTGGGAAAAACGGTTGCGAGAGATCCACGAACATCAATTAAATCCATATGATGGTCACGATACAGTTGGCGCAATCACATTAGATCAGACAGGTTCAATGACTGCTGGGACTTCAAGCTCTGGTTTATTCATGAAAAAACCTGGTCGAGTGGGAGACTCACCACTATCTGGATCTGGCTTTTACGTTGACAGTGAGATCGGCGGAGCAGCTGCGACTGGCTTAGGAGAAGATTTGATGAAGGGTTGCTTGTCTTATGAGATCGTTCGGCTGATGGGAGAAGGTTTGACACCGCAAGCAGCTTGTGATCAAGCCGTTTATCAGTTTCATGATAAGTTGACGAAACGGTATGGCAAAGCGGGAGCGTTTTCGTTGATCGCACTAGCTAAAAATGGCGAGTGGGGTGTTGCGACCAATGTGGAATTTACATTTAGTGTTGGAAATGAAACGTTAAGTCCACAAATTTTCATCGCGCAACCAGGAAAAAATCAGACAACAACGATCGAACCGATCACCGAAGATTGGTTGGTAGCTTATGAAAAACGGATCAAGGCGCCGATCGACTAATGATGGGGGAAAAAGTGAGATGAAAATTTTAACGATCGATATCGGAGGCTCCAGTGTTAAAAGCGCGCTATTTGATCAAACTTTAAGTGACATTCGAAGATTTGATTCGCCAGCTGATTGGGAGACGATGCGTCAAAAATTAGATCAATTGATCCAATCTTATTTGCGGCAAGCTGAAGTCGCTGCGATTTCTTTTAGTGTGCCAGGCATCCCAAATCAAGCAACAGGTGAGATCGAAGGTGCTAGTTCACTACGTTATTTGCATGGATTTGATTTTAGAGGCTATTTCCAAGCGCATTATCCGTTGCCGATCTTTTTTGAAAATGATGCAAATTGTGGTTGTATTGCTGAACTACAAGCTGGAGCGGCTAAAGACTTACAATCTGTTCTGTTTTTGGTGATTGGCACGGGGATCGGGGGCGCACTCGTCGTCGATAAAAAGATTTTGCCAGGAGCGCATCGCTTTGGTGGCGAATTTGGCATGATGTTGATGGAACACGATGGACAATTTAAAGAGTGGAGCGAATTAGGTTCAGCGGTCCATATGGGGCGTAAATTTTCACAGCTAAAAGGCAAAACGTATCAAGGCACAGACGTTTTTGAACTCGCAGCTGTAGGAGATGAACGAGCCCAAACTTTATGTGAAGAACTTTATCATTATTTGGCGTTAGGCATTTACAATCTGCAATACAGCTTTGACCCGCAAGCATTTGTTTTGAGTGGCGGGATCGTTAATCAGCCGGAACTACTTGCCAATATTTCGCGTAAATTGCAAGTGATCATGGGATACGGTCAGCGTTGCCCGATCGTTCCACAACTTCGGGTAGCTACTTTTGGCAGTCAAGCGAATTTGATCGGAGCCGGCTTAGTGGCTCAAACTGAAAAAATTAATTGAGGTGAAACCATGGAAAAGAAACCAACCCAAAATTCAACAGCCTTAACGATCGGAATTTTATCGATTTCATTTTTGATGTCTGTCAGTAATGCTGTTTCCGGGACGATTCCGTCGATGGAAAAATATTTTTCGAATATGTCACTTGCAAATGTTGAATTGTTGATCGTGATCCCGACAGCAGGTGTGTTATTAGGAACCGTCATCAGCGGCTTGATCTCCAATGCATTAGGTAAAAAGAATACGGTCTTACTAGGATTGACGATCTCATTGTTGTTTGGGATCATTCCGACATTTTTCTTTAACTATTTCAGTATTTTATTGTCACGAGCTTTATTTGGGGTCGGGATGGGGATCTTTACGCCTTTGAGTGTGTCTTATATCACTGATACCTTTTCTGAAGAAAAACGTAACAAGTTATTAGGCTGGCGAAATTCGATCGGTGCCATTGGAGACGCGATCATGTTGTTTATTGCAGGCTTTTTGATCTCCATTAGTTGGCATACGACTTATTTAGTTTTCTTGTTTTTGATCGTGCCGATCATTTTAGTCACGGTGTTCGTACCAAAAGAGCTGGATCAAGCTACAGCGGGAGATGTGGCATTAGATGTTGAAGTTAGTAAAACAAAACCGACGACGAACTTTGGTGTAATCAAGTTGGCAGGCCTGTTCCTGTTCATTTGTTTATTTTATTCAGCGATCTCATTAAAATTGCCGACGTTAGTGGTAGACAGTGGGATCGGGACTGCCACCCAAGTCACGCATATCTTTGGCTTTCTCGTGTTGTGTTCGATTTTTTCCGGGATCGCCTTTGAAAAATTTGTCAAAGTGCTAGGAAAATATACGGTGACGATTTTTGAGGTCATCACGGCGATTGCTATGATGATCATCCCGTTTGCCCATTCGCTGACGATGCTCTTAGCACTAGTCTTGATCTGCGGTTTTTGTAATGGGGTGATCAACCCAGCTTTGACTGCGCGCATGGTCGCTTATTCGCCAAAAGATTCGATGAACTTTACAACATCAATCATCATCATCGGGATCAACATCGGTTTTCTCTGCGCACCTTACTTCTTCCAATTTTTCGGGAACTTAATCCACAATCATAATCCCGGTAGCATTATTTTCTTCTCCGGTTTATTTTATATCGCGTTATCCCTTTACGATTTAGTCGTCATTAAAAAAGATCAACTGAGCTTATAACAACTTAAATGAGATGAGGAAAAAAGATGAACGAAAATATCAAATGGTTCAAAGAAGCTAAATATGGCATGATGATCCACTGGGGTCTGTATTCCCTACTAGCTGGAGAATATGAAGGAAAGTCGTCGAGTGCTTATGCGGAATGGATCCAATCAAAATTTCAGATCTCCAATGCAGAATACGGTAATTTGGCAACGGCATTTAATCCACTCTATTTTGATGCTGAAAAAATCGTGGAATTGGCTAAAGCGTGTGGTATGCGCTATTTAGTGATCACTACCAAACACCACGATGGCTTTGCAATGTATCATTCGCAAGTAGATCCATATAATATTTATGATGCGACGCCATTCAAACGTGATATTTTAAAAGAATTGGCGGCTGCGTGTCAAAAATTCGGATTAAAGCTAGGGATTTATTATTCACAAGATTTAGATTGGCACGAACCAAATGGCGGTGGCTATTTATCCAATGACATTGAAACGGCGGGCACCACTTGGGACAATAGTTGGGATTTTCCTAATGAAGCCGAAAAAGATTTTACTCAGTGTTTTGAGCAAAAGATCATCCCGCAAATCAAAGAGATCATGACCAACTACGGCGAGATCGTCACCGCTTGGTTTGATATGCCTATGACATTGTCGGATGCGCAAAGCCAACAGATTTATGATACAGTCAAAGCCTTGCAACCAAATTGTTTAGTCAACTCACGGCTAGGAAATGGCAAATACGATTATGTTTCATTAGGGGATAATGAAATTCCTGAAGGTGGCGCTGAACAAGTAGACCAAGTCGATTACAATTCAATTGAGGGATTCAAGCCGTCACCCTATGATTTATATGAAACAGCCGGAACGATGAATGATTCGTGGGGCTTTTCTTATCACGATCAAAATTGGAAAACACCAGAAACGATTTACCACTACAAAAAACATTTGAATGAGCTGGGAATTAATTACTTGTTAAATGTTGGATTAGATGGACTAGGTCGTATTCCGATGGCTTCGATCCAAACGTTGCAACAAGTACGCGCAATGGAGCAAGTGGCCAACGTTTAACGTAAGCATAACGGAAAACAAACGAATGGCCTTTAAGTGGAGTAGCGTGCAGGCTAAAGCTATAAAAAGATTTTAAACTGATAGCAAAAACCGTATCTGTTAGTGGGATGCGGTTTTTTTGTGTTTTACTTAAGTGTGTAAAAGCTATTAAACTAGAATTGTCCTTTGCAAAGGACAATTCTCAGTAAAGCGTTTTCTAAAATTTGCTATATGATAAAACTATCAAAGGAGGGCAGCTAAATGACGAAGAAAAATAACCGTGAACAACGTCTGTTACTGACTCTTTCGAAAAAACAAGATTATGTCACGGCCGAAGAATTGGCTGAACAATTGCAAACTTCCACTAAAACGATCTATCGTTTGATCAAAAAGATCAACCAGGGAGTCAAAGAAAGTCCATTGATTTTATCGGAAAAGGGGCGTGGCTACCAATTAAATTATGAAAAATATATTTCGCAAAAAAATTGGACGGTCGAAGAAGACGATGCGTATTCACCCAACGAACGCCGCATGCGGGTGCTAGAAGAACTGCTGCTTAGTTCGCCGAAAGCTCGTAACTTGTATGATTTGTTTGAAGATTATTATGTCGGGGATTCAGTGATCACTTCAGATGAACAACTGATTGCTAAACAATTGAAAGAATATGATTTGACCTTGGAACGCAAAAATCGAACATTAGCGGTTACGGGAGCTGAAAATGATATTCGCCGAGCATTAGCTGATCTGATCCCGACTTTTAATACCATCGATCTAGATGAATTGGAAAGTGTCAAAGCGTCTAATTTAAATAATTATGATGTCTTGTTTGTGATCCGGGAATTGCGCGGGATCGAAAAAGCATTGAGCATTACGATTCCGTATCCGTATAACATCAATATTTTTTCTCATTTATACATCTTAATCTCTCGTTTCCGTAAAGTGGGCGCGTTGAAAAATCAAACGATGAATGAGTTGACGGCTAAAGAGACCGCTGAGTTGCAACATAATACTCAGTTGCAACAAGTTTCAAAAAAAGTCATCGAAAATGTTGAGAATTATTTACATCAACCGCTGCCAGAAATTGAAGTCTACTATTTGTATCAGTACTTACTTTCTTCACGGATGCAAGGTAAGCCAGCCGGCAGTGCGGCAAATTTTTCGGCTAAAGTCGTCCAGATCACACAAGCGTATTTGACTGAGATGGGTCGTCGCTTGCAGATCGCGACCCAAAATGAAGTGAATTTTTTAGACTTAGCTAGTCACATCAAGCCAATGGTCAATCGCTTAGAACATAAAATTCGCGTGAAAAATGGTTTGTTGGATCAGATTCGGCTCACATATGAAGATATTTTTCGCGAGGTGACGGGAGTTTCCAAACAAATCAGTCAAACATATGCACTGCCTGCGATCAATCAAGATGAAAATGGTTTTTTGACTCTTTACTTTGCTCGGATGTTAGAGACGAATCAACGCCCAATCAAAACGATCATCATGTGTACGACTGGAGTAGGAACGTCTGAACTATTAAAAACGAAAGTCGAAAAGAAATTTCCTGAATTGGAGATCATCGATGTTACAGCGAGTCGATATTCACAAGAAAAGTTAGCTGTTCATCCAGATGCAGATCTGATTTTGACGACAGTTCAGCTGCCAGCAGATTTACCGGTCCAAAGTTTACTGGTCAGTGCGATGCTGACTGTTGATGATCAAAAGCGCATCCAACAAAAAATTGAGGCGATCAACCATGGAAAATAATAACTTAATCGAGTCTTATTTCAATTGTCCATTTACTTCCCGGGAAGCAGTCTACGACTTCATTGCCCAAAAGATCAAAACGCAACAATTGTCATCAGCCGAAATCAAAGCAGCTTTCCTAGAGCGGGAAGCGGTAGGAGACTTACAGATCGCGCCGGCAGTCATCATGCCTCATTTTGAGAATGCTCAGTTAGTGGACAGTAAAATCATCATAATGCATCTAAAAGAAGCTGTCGCGCAATGGAATCCGCAAATCAAAGCGATCAAATTGATCATCGTATTTTTATTGAAGACTAACGAATCAGCTGAGACGAAACAAACGATGATTCGTTTCACACGTCAATTAGCCGATGAAGCGTGGTTGGCACAACTTTCAGCCGCTACAGAAGAAACAACATTCACTCAATTACTGAAGATTGAAAATTAGGAGGAGATCAGAATGAAAATCGTCGGAGTTGCAGCTTGTACGGTGGGGATCGCCCACACGTATATCGCGCAAGAAAAATTAGAAAATGCTGCTAAAAAAGCAGGTTATGAGATCCAGATCGAAACGCAAGGAACGATTGGAGTCGAAAATGAATTGACTCAAGCTCAGATCGAGGACGCCGATATCGTCATTTTAGCGATCGATGTGAAAATTTCTGGCCGTGAACGGTTTGACGGCAAACGGATCATCCAAGTTCCCACGGATGTTGCGATCAAATCACCGAATAAACTATTAGAAAAAGCCAAAGAAGTCGTGGCAGAAAATAGCGCCAACTAGGAGGAGTAGAACATGATGGAAGTCAAAGATATCGTCGACGTGAATGTCGTCAGAACACAAATGAAAGCGAAAACAAAGCGTGAGGCGATCACTGAACTAGCTGAATTATTACAAAAAAATGGTTATCTCTCAAATGTCGACGGGTATGTCAAAGATGTCTATGCCCGGGAAGCAGAAGGGCAAACGGGAATCGGAAATTATGTCGCGATCCCCCATGGAAAAAGTGAATTTGTCAATCGTGTAGGTGTGGCGATTGGGATCAATGAAACTGAGATCCCCTGGGAAAGTTTAGACGATCATGGTGCGAAAGTCATTATTTTATTTGCAGTTGGCAATGATACCGAAAGTGCTAAAGAACATTTGAAATTATTATCATTATTCGCTCGTAAACTAGGCAATGACGAGGTGGTGGGGAATCTGCTTGCTGCCAAAACCTCAGCCGAAGTCGTAGCAGCTTTTGCTTAAAAGCTAGAAATGGATAAAAAATATCGAGTAAATCAAGGAGGAACTTAAGATGAAAATCGTCGGAGTCGCAGCTTGTACGGTGGGGATCGCCCACACGTATATCGCGCAAGAAAAATTAGAAAATGCTGCTAAAAAAGCAGGCTATGACATGCATATGGAAACCCAAGGAACGATCGGAGTCGAAAATGAATTAACACCAGCCGAAGTGGCAGCCGCGGATATCGTCATTTTAGCAGTTGATGTGAAAATTTCTGGTCGTGAACGATTTGATGGCAAACGAATCATCCAAGTCCCAACTGAAGTAGCGATCAAATCACCGAATAAATTGATTGAAAAAGCGGCTGAAGTTGTCGCGCAACAAGCATAGGAGGAACTGACATGGATACGATTAAAAAATTGAATTTAAAAGGTCATTTATTGACTGCGATCTCCTATTTGATTCCGATCGTCTGTGGTGCTGGCTTTCTGATCGCGATCGGGATGGCATTTGGCGGCGCTAGTAAAGATGCATTGGTTCAAGGAAAATTCTCATTATGGGATGCATTGGCTACGATGGGTGGTGCTGGTTTAGGTTTATTGCCAGTCGTTATCTCAACGGGACTTGCTTACTCGATCGCCGCAAAACCTGGGATCGCACCTGGATTTGTAGTTGGTTTAACAGCTAAATCCATCGGGGCCGGATTCATCGGTGGGATCTTAGGTGGTTACTTAGCCGGCTTTTTAGTTCTAGGTATTTTAAAATACGTCAAAGTACCTAACTGGGCTAAAGGGTTGCTGCCAACTTTGATTATTCCGTTTTTAGCTTCTTTACTTGGCGGTTTGACGATGGTGTATATCATCGGAACGCCGATTGCCGCTTTTACCGGAATGTTAACTCACTTTTTACATGGCTTAGGTTCGTCATCATTATTAGTGTTTGGTGCAGTCATTGGTGTTTTAAGTGGGGTCGATTATGGCGGACCGATCAACAAGACTGTTTTCGCGTTTGTTTTAACGATGCAAGCAGAAGGCATCAATGGTCCGGTCACTGCATTGCAACTAGTCAATACTGCAACCCCGATCGGATTTGGACTGGCCTTTTTCATCGCTAAATTATTTAAGAAAAATATTTATACGAGTGTTGAAGTCGAAACGTTGAAGTCTGCTGTACCGATGGGTGTCATTAATATCGTCGAAGGAGTTATTCCGCTTGTAATGAATGACATCGTACGCAGTATTGTCGCGACCGCAATTGGCGGTGCGGCTGGCGGGGCAGTTTCAATGGTCTTAGGTGCAGATGCCACGGTTCCATTTGGCGGCGTATTGATGTTACCAACAATGTCGCGTCCTTGGGCTGGGGTAGCCGCTTTAGTCGTCAATATTTTAGTGACGGCGATCGTCTTAGCCGTAATCAAAAAAGATGTGCCAGAACATGAAATGCAAGTAGAAAATGAAGCGGAAGAAGAAGATATCGATTTAGGTGATATCCAAATCTTCTAAAAAATCTATTCAATAGAAAGTTGTGAAAAAAATGGAAAAAGTTGAATTCTCACCTTCATTAATGACGATGGATCTAGATAAATTTAAAGAACAGATCACCTTTTTAAACGATCATGCTGATTCGTATCATATCGATATTATGGATGGTCATTATGTTCCCAATATTACATTGTCACCTTGGTTTATTGAAGAAGTTCGAAAGATCAGTGATTTACCGATGTCCGCTCATTTGATGGTAACAGATCCAAGTTTTTGGGTGCAACAATTGATCGATTTAAAATGTGATGTCATCTGTATGCATGCTGAAGTATTAGACGGACTAGCTTTTCGGTTGATCGATCAGATCCATGCGGCTGGGTTACAAGCAGGCGTCGTTTTAAATCCTGAGACTCCCATCGATACGATTTTCCCTTATATCGACCAACTAGATAAAATCACCATCATGACAGTCGATCCAGGATTTGCTGGTCAACGGTTCATTGAAGGGACATTAGATAAGATCGTTGCACTTCGTCAATTACGAGCAGAAAAAGGCTATCAGTACGTGATCGAGATGGATGGCTCATCAAATCGCAAATCGTTCAAACGAATCGATGCGGCTGGTCCGGATATTTATATCATCGGTCGCAGTGGATTATTCGGTCTGTCAGAAGACATTGCCACTTCTTGGTCGATCATGAAAAAAGATTATGAAGAAATGACGGGTAAAGTCTTAGCCTAAAATAAAACGACTTTCTGAGATCAGCTCGGAAAGTCGTTTTTAAATCGTTCGAACAACCCTTCTCGTTCATTTTCCCGTATAATAAAAGTAAAGGAGCTGAGGGGATGTTCTTATTACGAAAGTATGGCTTTTATTTTTTGCTTTTTGGCGTGTTGAGTGACTTTTTGACGCCGTATGTTTTAGGATTTTTCTTTCCTAAGCTGAATCAACTAAAAATGGTGATCAGCCTGTTTGGAGAAGTAGGTAGTCCGGTTCGCCAGAGTTTTTTACTTTGGTCCGTTGTCTCGGGGACTTTTTTTGTCTTGGCAGTTCCAGCATTGTATCAGCAATTTACTGCAACTTCGCGACCATTAGCAATTTTACTTTCGGCCGCTGTCGGACTTTATGGATTGGGTGATTGTATCTTTACTGGACTGTTCAGTGTCGAGACTGGAGAAGCCACCTGGAATTTCTCGACTTGGGTCCATAATATCGGTTCAGGTTTAGGCTATGCCGGCTTTTTATTGTTTCCTTTATTTCTGATCTTACTGTATCAAAAACAAGGCGCATTAAGTCAGGTTCAGTTATACAGTTTTTTATTTGGATTGAGTATCTTGGTTGCCGGTATTTATGGTTTGGCTCGTATTCCAGCTCTTAGTCACCGACCGCTGTTTAATTTGTTAGGCTTTTGGCAGCGACTGAGCTTTTTCTTTAATTATTTACCCTTAGCAGTTTTGGCACTACAAAAAATAAAAAGCGGGACTTAAAAAAACTTCTTAGATAGATTTGACATCTAGGAAGTTCTTTTTTTGTCTTCCAGCTACTTAATTATTTAAATTGCTGCTTTGCAAAAAGAATTGTGAGTGCTGGTAATGATAAACCGTTTTTGAATAATCAAATGGCTTGCCAGAAGTCAGATAAAATAATTCTTCGCTGTACATCGCCGGATCATCTAATTGCAATTTTAAAGTCTGAGCATGTTCCGCATTTAGCTTTTTAACTTTTAAATACTTATCGGAAAAACCGATATTTAACTTCAATGCGTCGCGCAAATAATGAAAAATCGAACCACCTGCGATCTCTTCATTTAAATAAGGTACGACACTTTCACAAAAATAAGACTCTTCTAAGCACAAGATCTGTTCATTGATGAAGCGAATCCGTTTGACATGAAAGACTTGCTCCTCAGTTTTTAAGGCCAAATTTTCTTGGACATTTTTTGGCGGAAGTATTTTTTCGACGGTTAACACTTGACTGGTAATAGTAAAATCATCCAAGTCAGTCGTGAAGCCTTGGTTTTCAATCACATTGATATAACCGTATTTTCTTTTGCGCCGAACGAAGACGCCACTACCTTGCACTTGATAGATGACGCCGCGTTGTTCTAAAATCGTCAACGCTTTCACGATGGTACTTTTGCTGACACCGTATTCTTGGATCATTTCATTGAAGTTTGGTAGTTTCGTCCCTTGTTTTAAATCTTGCTGGACGATTTTTTTTTCGATATTTAACGCGATTTCGTTGTATTTCAGCATGTTGATTCTCCTTTAAGTTTTCCAGACTTATTTTACCATATTTTATTTTTTATGAAAGCGCTATTGACTTATTGTACATTCACAAATATAATTGTGAATGTACAATTCGAGTTGGTACTAAAAAAGCACTGGGGTGAATAAAAATGAGCAAAGTTAGAGATTATAAAAAACTTGCCCAAGACATCGTAACGATTCTAGGGGAGGACAACATTGTAAACGCTGCACGCTGTGCGACACGTTTACGATTAGTGTTAAAAACAGAACCAAAAAATGCCAAAGAAGCGATTGCCGCTTTACCAGGTGTGATCACAGTAGTTGAAAGCAATGGCCAATTTCAAATCGTGATCGGACCACATGTGGGAGAGGTCTACGATGCTTTCACTCAATTAGTGAAGGTCGACCAAACGATCGAAGAACCAAAAAGTGGGATCATGAACCGGATCATTGCGACGATGTCTGCGGTCTTTGCACCGTTTGTCTATATTTTAGCCGCTGCAGGGATCTTGCAAGGAACATTGATCTTGATCAATTTAGTTTATCCGAAATTTGCAGCGACTTCGACGTACCAAGTCTTTAGTTTTATCTCTTGGGCACCATTTACTTTTTTACCGATTTTGATAGCGATTACAGCTTCGAAACATTTTAAAGCGAATACTTACATTGCAGTAGCATGTTGTTCAGCTTTAGTCTCGCCTGACTGGGCAAAGATGGCAAGTGAGATCGCCAGTGGTCAAGCACTGGACTTTATGGGGATTCCGTTAACTCAAACCGTCTACACTTCTTCTGTTTTACCACCATTGATTTTAGTTTGGCTCTTATCTTATTTAGAAAAATTTGTGGAAAAATGGTTGCCAGGTGTGATCAAACCATTGCTGACTCCTTTTATTTGTTTAGTCGTGATGGTGCCAGTGACGATTTTAGTTTTAGGTCCTGCTTCATCGATTGCCGCAAATGGCGTAGCAAATGGGTATAACTTTTTAGTGAACTACGCGCCAGCTTTAGCAGGGGCGATCATCGGAGGATTTTGGCAAGTATTCGTGATTTTCGGTGTCCATTGGGGAATCACACCAGTTGTGCTAGCGAATTTTGATATGTATGGTCGCGACTCGTTTCAAGCGTTCCAAACGATTGCAGTCGTCGCTCAAGTTGGTGCAGTGTTAGGTGTCTTTTTAAAAACGCGCAACAAAGAATTAAAAGGGGTCTCACTGTCGGCTTTTATTACTGGGATCTTTGGGATCACTGAGCCTGCGATCTATGGGGTAACGTTACGATTTAAAAAACCTTTTATTTTCGGGTGTATCTCAGGAGCAGTAGGGGCAATCGTAGCTAGCTTCTTCACACCTTATTATTTTGCCTATGCGGGCTTACCCAGTTTACTGACGATCGTCAATGGAATCAGCGACAAAGTGCCAACTTCTTTTATCGGTCTTGTGATTGGTTGCAGTATCGCGATTGGTGGCGCCGTTCTTTTGATTCAATTATTTGGTTTTGGCGAAACGATTACAGAAGATGAGCAACTGACTGCAGAAATCAATTCTGAGCAGACAGTCAATGTTTTAACTGATCACGGAATCACGGAACCACTTCAAGGCGAGGTGATTTCTTTAGCACAAGTACCAGATGAAGTATTTGCTAGTGGTGCGATGGGAGCAGGTATAGGAATCATCCCAACTGACGGAAACGTGTATGCGCCATTTGATGGGACGGTCACGATGATCACTGAAACAAAACATGCGTTGGGATTGACTTCAACTGAAGGGATCGAGCTTTTAATCCATATTGGTTTAGATACCGTAACGTTAAAAGGCAAACCATTCCATTATGAAGTCCAAGTCGGTCAAAGTGTGAAAGCAGGGGACCAACTATTAACGGTCGATCTGAAGCAAATCGAAGACGCAGGACTGTCGACTATTACACCGGTCATCATTACGAATGCACCGGAAAAAATCGTGACGCCTACAAAAGCCGCAACGATGGATGACATGATTTTAGAAAATTAATCGGAGGATGACGAAAATGAAAAAAGATTTTTTATGGGGCGGCGCTTTAGCTGCACATCAATTTGAAGGCGGTTGGGATGCAGCCGGTAAAGGACCTAGCGTGATCGATGTGATGACTGCTGGGGCTCACGGTGTGCCTCGGGAGATCACCGAGACGATCGAAGCAGATAAATTTTATCCGAACCACGAAGCAATCGACTTTTACCATCACTATAAAGAAGACGTGGCCTTGTTTGCGGAAATGGGCTTGAAATGTTTACGGACTTCGATCGCTTGGACGCGGATCTTCCCGAACGGTGATGAAGCACAACCAAATGAAGCCGGTTTGAAATTTTACGACGACCTGTTTGATGAATTATTAAAGTATGGTATCGAACCAGTGATCACATTGTCACATTTTGAGATGCCGTTGCACTTAGCGCGGGAATATGGTGGATTTCGTAATCGGAAAGTGATCGACTTTTTTGCGAAATTTGCAGAAGTATGTTTTGAGCGTTACCAAACTAAAGTCAAATATTGGATGACCTTTAATGAAATCAACAATCAAATGGATACGAACAATCCGATCTTTTTATGGACGAACTCCGGCGTGATCGTTAAACCAGGTGAGCGAGCAAAAGAAGTGATGTATCAAGTCGCCCATAATGAGCTAGTCGCTAGTGCAAAAGCCGTGATGATCGGAAAAAAAATCAATCCTGAATTCCAAATCGGTTGCATGGTCTCACACGTTCCAATCTATCCTTATTCTTGTGATCCGGCTGACATCATGGCAGCTGAAGAAGCGATGCATCAGCGTTTCTTTTTCCCAGATGTTCAAGTTCGAGGATATTATCCAAATTATGCGTTGAAAGAATTTGAGCGGGAAGCTTATCAGTTAGATATTCGATCAGAAGATCTAAACATCTTAGCAAAAGGGACCGTTGATTATGTCGCGTTTAGTTACTATATGTCAACAGTAGTCAAAGCGGATGTTGAAAACGATAATCTTGGGAATGTCGTAAATGGCGGTTTGCCAAACGGAGTCGAAAATCCATTTATCGAAAGTAGCGATTGGGGCTGGGCGATTGACCCAGAAGGCTTGCGCTATACTTTGAATCGGTTGTATGATCGCTACCAATTACCTCTTTTCATCGTTGAAAATGGTTTTGGCGCGATTGATGAACTAGAAGCTGATGGTTCGATCCATGACGCTGAACGAATCGATTATTTACGCAAACACATCGAGGCGATCGAAAAAGCTGTCGATTATGATGGTGTCGAATTGATGGGGTACACACCATGGGGAATCATTGATGTCGTGTCATTTACGACCGGTGAAATGAAAAAACGGTACGGTATGATTTATGTTGATCGAGATAACGAGGGTCATGGAACGATGAAACGTTACAAAAAGGATTCGTTTGCTTGGTTTAAACAAGTGATTGAAACAAACGGGGAAAAATTGAGTGATCCAACGATTCCTTCATTCATTAACTAAATAAGTAACTAAATTTACAGCCGCGACTATTTTGTGTTCGCGGCTGTAGTATTTTCCAATATGGTATGATAGAAGAAAACATTGGAGGTAAAACGATGAAAACTATCAATTTTGGGACAACGGATCAAAAAGTTCCAGCAGTCGTCTTAGGTTGCATGCGGATCAATTCAGCCGCTGATCCAGTTGCTGCGATCGAAACGGCGTATGATCATGGTATCAACTTTTTTGATCATGCAGATATTTATGGTCAAGGAGAATGTGAAACGATTTTTGCTGAAGCGTTGAAAAAAACTTCGATCAAACGCGAAGATATCTTCTTACAAACTAAAGGCGGGATCGTGCCCGGAAAGATGTTTGACTTTTCAAAAGAGCATTTAACTGAAGCAATCGATGGCAGTTTGAAACGTTTAGGTGTCGATTATGTAGATGCCTTTTTACTGCATCGGCCAGATACTTTATTTGATCCAGCAGAGGTGGCTGAAGTATTTAATCAGATGCACCAAGCTGGGAAAGTTAAATATTTTGGAGTCAGTAATCAAAATCCGGGGCAGATCGAATTATTGAAAAAGTATGTCAAACAGCCGCTTGTAGTGAACCAATTACAATTTGGGATCATGCATACGGGAATGATCGATCATGGGATCCATGTCAATATGACTGATCCCCGCAGCGTGGATCACGATGGTGGGATCTTGGAATATTCACGACTCCATGAGATGACGATTCAAGCATGGTCGCCTTACCAATACGGATTTTTTGAAGGGGTCTTTATCGGAAATGAAAAATTTCCTGAATTGAATCAAACGTTAACTGAGTTAGCAGAAAAATATCACACGACGCCAACTGGCTTAGCAAGTGCTTGGATCTTGACCCATCCAGCTAAGATGCAAGTGATTGCTTAAATGGTCACATAAAAAAATAAACTTCTATATTATCACCATCTACTTCTATTCGATCTACTACTTTCTCGATTAATTTACGCTTTTCTTCGAAAGTCAGTGTTTCATAACCCT
>NZ_CACSLH010000025.1 GCF_902706605.1 Enterococcus sp. CSURQ0835
AATCTGATAGTGATGCGGTCGGTCAACCAGCATTATCTTATCATTTTGGGAGGATTTTTTGATACCACGCTAAAAGCTTTTTGGAACCACCCGCATAGCAGGTGGTTTTCAAATCATACAAAAAAAGAAAGCCAAGAGCAAGGGGTGCTCTCGGCTTCCTATGAGGAGAGAAATTAAGGATTAGAAGGAGCTGGGGTAGGAGTTGTTGCTGGTGCGTTAGGGTCACTTGGTTCATCATAAGCCCAAGGAACAGCTTTGAATTTCAAATTCAAATTAAAACTTGGTTTACTCATGGTGCTAAGGGCAGAGTTGACCTCACCTGAGAAGTTGTAGGTTGCCTTGTTACTGTTAGCTACAGCCACTCCGCCTTTATCAGTGACCCCATCATCGTTAGCTAAAGTTAATAACGCATCAGTGTTTGGATCTTTGATCGTACCTGGTGCGCTGAACAAATCAGAACCAACTGTTTGGTTTGATCCAGTGTTCGTCACATTCAACTTCAACGATTTGATGTCAGTGATCGGGTCACTGCCGTCTTTATGACTGAAGCTGCCGACAGCTACTTCGACTGGACGACCTGATTTATTTTCGATATTGTATTGTGGTGAAGTGATATCTGTCTTACCTGCTTTGTTATAGAAAATAGTTGCCGTATCTAGACTGACGTCAATCCAGTCTTTTTCACCTTCATCGATCCCGGCAGTTGCTTTTGTATTGTCAGCGCCCAAAGTCCCGTTGACAACGATATTAGCATTGTCTTGACCGTTAAAGTTTTGGTTCGCTGCTAAAGCGACACTACTTACGCCAATACTTGCACCCAGCATCAAGGTGCTCAAAACGATCTTTTTCATGATGCTTGCCTCCTTTTGCATTGATTGATGAGTGATACATAAAAAACTTCAATCCTCTACTGGGACGTTCACCTTCATTCTGACGGGCGCCGACTTTACAAATCAGGCGGGCAGTCTAATTTATATTAATGAACCGCCAACAAAACTTCTGCGGAAACTTGCCCGCGGCGTTCTTTTGTGGCTGGATCATAAATATTGAATTCAGCGGTCATCTGATGTGACCCCGGAGTTAGATTTTTTTCTAGATGAAACGTTCGGACTTCATAGCCTGGCTGGATCGCACCGGTCGTATAGACTACGTCACCTGTCGCATCATCTTTTAAATCTACCGAAACAGGATAGGCATTTTCTTTTGGATTTTGGATCGGCAATTCAGCGTTTTCCGTTGTTTGATCGATCTTTCCAGTTGGTGCGATGATCATATTGAATTTGCTTTTATCCACTTTTGTTTGCGCAAACTTTTGCAAATCAGCAGGTTTGATCTTTTGCGCATCTTTTTCAGGCGGTAAGAAATCACCACTTACGACCATCCGAGGTGAAACGGTTTTTTGGGAGTGGAAAAATAAAGCTGCACCTGCTCCGATCAAAATGAGCAACCCTATGATCACGTAAATGAGCCGTTTTCTTGTTTTGACATCCTTCAGATCCATTTTTCTCACTTCCTTCTCACAAGATAATTAAATTGAAACCCAACTTGTTGGACGCCGGTATTCGGTCCTGAATAATTACCTTGCAAATAAATTTTTTTCGTAGCCTCCGGCGGCAAGTTGATCTCAGACAACTGATTTGTCCCGATTTGTAACGGTCCCAGTTGTTCTCCGCTATCGGTCATTAAATTCAACATCAGTTCTTGATGATGGGTCACAAAATTCTTTTTCAACGCAATCGGATTATTTCCCGTCTCACTGACTGTCGCAATGGTGAAAGCAACCGGATAGTTACTCAAGTTTTGGATCGGTTGTGCTTGATCCAATGAAGTAAATGCCCCAGATTGCTTCGTTTTAAAATCTAACTCAGTCGGAACTGAGATGATCATGCGACTTTTTGGGATAAACATCTGCTGTTCTGCCCAAAGTGTCGTTCGAACAAATTGCGGTTGATCAGGATCATCAGTCGGTAAAAGATCCGCTTTGCCGTACAAATAGTATTCCTCTGGCTCTAAGTTTTTATAAACAGCCTGCGTCGTCACTTGTTCAGGATACGCTAGCGCAGCTTGTTGGATCTTTTGTTGGTTGATTGGATCTTCTAATCTATAAAGACCATTGATCAATGATCCGTTACTTAATCGAAACGTCGCATTTCGTAACGTGAATTGAGCCGGTGTGTATTGACCGATCGTAGCGGTTACTTGACTGACACCTGGCTTAACACTTGGCACTACATTGAGGCTAGCAAGTTTAGCTTGTCCGGCGATCAACAAGCGTTTGCTTGCGCTCGCAAGTTTAGGTAGTGCTACATCACTTAAAACATTCGCCCCTGTCCGTAACGAGGTCTCGGTACTCAATGCTTGATCATTCGCCGTTTGATACGTATACCCGTAGCTGTTAGGATCATTGAGCTGCACATTGACGGTGGAACCAAAGAACTTAGTCGCTGCTGGTTTTTTAAATAAAATCGCGCGCGGTTGATCCAAATTCAAATTGATTGGTCCCGCCGAATTCAGCAAACCACCGAAATTAAACTCGCCGTAAGAGCCGGCTTGAAAGTTTAAATTAGTCGGAATCTGACTCACGGTCATGCGAAAATCACTCGTTGGTTGATTCAATTTGAAGCTGGCGTTTTTTCCTACATCGATCGTTAAACCTTGACCGGCTGTTAAAAAGTACAGACAGTTCGTCGTAAGAGCAACTTGCGCATTTTCCTCTAAAGTCAAATTAACGATGTTATCGCGTTGTGTCGCGCCACCAGATGAATAAGCCGTCAGAATCGATGAACTTGCCGGTGAACTTTGCTGATCAATGTAAGTTTGACTATCTTTTTGAAAAATAATATTGTTGCCTTCCAACCATTCTTGTGAACCATTTCCAGGCAATTGAGTAAAATGATTTTCACCCGTGAAGTAAAAGCGACTCAACCGATTGTTGCTGTAAAATGCTTGTGCACCTTGACTCGCGTAATAATGGACATTCTCACTCGTCAGATCAAAAGCGATGTCTTTTTGATTGCCCGCGCTGATCATGCCATACATGTTACTGTTGGAATGTTGTGGATCACCAAAATTGAGATTTTTCACTTTGACTTGCACACCGGATTTAACGATTCGAAATCCAACATTCGCACGCGTATAGTCATTGGAATCATAACTAATGGTGTGGCCTTGTCCATCGATCTCCGTATTATCACTGATCGCAAAAACATTTTGTTCCGTGTACGTAAGATCACTAGTCAATTGCAGGTAGCGCGTCGTTTGACCAGCAGGCAGCGGTTGCTTCAATGCAGCAGTCAGGGCTTGCACACTATTCACTTGAAAAGGTGCGGCTTGTGTTCCGGTTTGTTCTGGTTCATTATTTGATCTGGGATTTTCTTCAGCCGAAGCAGAGGCTTCAGTAGAGGTTTCTTCCGTTAACTGAGACGATTCACCAGCAGTCGAAGAAAGTGTTGCGGGGTCTTGCGAAGTTGTACTAGTTTGTTGTTTTTCAGCTGAATCATTCGAAATACTAGTTGATTTTGAAATACTTTCACTAGTTGTTTTATCAATCTTTGCGGTCGTTGTCTCACTTTCAATTGAATTTACAGCTGACAAAGTTTGGGCAGTGGCTGGCTGAGAGGAAAAATAAAATAGCCAAGTCACACTAAAAAAAATCAGGGAAAAATACTTGTTAAAACGGAGCCTTTTCATTTTTCTCATCTCCTCTAGATGAGCAACTCCTTTTCCATCAAACGGTTACATCTGCTTCTATGCTTATAATATAATTCCTGTTTCTTTTTTTTTCAAGTTAATTTACTTATATTTTTAAAGTATTCATTAATCCAACAACTATTTATTCGTTATTTATTTTACAACTAATTTTTTTATGGCTTGCATTTAGTTTTTTTATCTTCCGTTATCGAAAAATTTTCAGAATCTTCTCTTATTACAATCACTTTTTTGATTGAAGGCCGCTGTTAAAACTTGTTATCGAATCGCTTCACAAAAAAGTTTTCGATTAGAAAATAAAACTAAAGACTGCTGTTTGTTTTCTCGTACGAGCTTTCAAACAGCAGTCTAAAAAGGAAAAATTTTTTTATGATCGAGCAAATTGCTGAGCAAAAGCAAAGTAGTTAGCATCTTTTTGATACAACGAAAACACGATCGTTTTAAAAGCGTCTACTAGATCGGCTTGCGTGAGACTTTCAGCAAACAAACGAGCCACCACTTTCGGATCATTGCCAAAAACACCACAACCAAACGCACCTAAAATGATCGTCTGACAACCCGCTTGTTTAAAAGCACGCAGCGTCTGTAAGATCCGGTAGCGCAAATGTCGCTCGATTACATCAGCTGCTAGCTGGTTTTTATGCAGCCGCATCGCGCGTTGATTTGGCGCAGCAACGGTGGCCACATCGACTAAGTACGGCTCAGTTAAAAAGGTCTCTTTTCCCGCTACTTCCCGTTTGACAAACCAAACTGCTTTTGAATAGATCACGTCATCGCTGTAAAGATCTTGTTGCGGCTTCCGTTGATTTTTTTCGTAATACGTCGCTTGGAATTTGACTAACTCTGGATATAAAAAGGAACAGCGCGCAAGCGTTTCTTCTTGCGCATTGACACCGCGCAAAAAATTCCCACCAGGATAAAACGGCGAAGCAAAATTCATCACGCCCGTCCGCCCGTCCACATGCTGAAAGATGCTGTTCACGACATTTTCAGCTTCTACAATCACGCGCGTTTTTTGCGGATCCGTTGGCAGCACGGGCAGCGCTTCTTGAATCAAGGTTGAAGTTGCATGTTGCGGTAATTCATTTTTTTCATAATAAGCTAGTGTAGCTTGAGCAGATCGTTGATAATGATTCATCGGCAACACCCCTCCTTAGTATAGCAGAACTCACGCTTCAGACACTTTTTTCAAATAGGTGCCACCAACTAAAATGATCACTGAAGCAATGACTGCGATCAAAAACATTTGCTGATAAGCATGTTGAGCAGTTAAATGAAATAAATCGAGCATGCCTTGATCGGATCGTGCTTGGAGTTGCAAATAAAAACTTTCAATCGATTGTTTCGTCCCAGCTTGGGCCAATAATTTTGCAAAGTTCCCTTGGATAACAGTCGCATAAATCGTCGGTGCGATCGTCAACCCGATCTGACGACTGACTGACAATGTCCCTAACGCGACCCCGTTATCTCGCTTGCCGGCGATTTCAGAGATCAAAACTTGGAAAGGCGCTCCCATCAACATCCCAAAGCCGATTCCAGCAATAGTGGAAGAAACTAAAAACCAGACTGTCGTCGGACTTAAGAAAGCGACCAGTGAAAAACCGACTAATGAAAGACCACCTGAGATAACTAACGAACGGGCAGCTCCCAGTTTTGAAACGAGCATTCCGCCAACTCCAGCCCCCACGATCGAACCAAGACCGATCCCACTGATCCACATGCCGCTACTACTAGCGGAGACTCCATAACGATGTTCAACAAAACTAGGAACAAACACGAAAATCGCGATTAACGTTCCTGACAAAAAACCTAAAAACAACGTCACTAAAAAACGAGTATTTTTCAGTAGATGATAAGGTAAGAAAGGATCCGTCGTGGCTGTTTGAACTCGCTTTTCACTTTGAACAAACAAGAAAAATAAACCGATCCCTAATAAAGCAAAGCCCCACACACTTACCTGGGCCACACTTGCAAGTAGTGCGGCACTTTTTAAATTAGTGATTGCCAACATGAAACTCAAGATCCCCAGCGTCAACAATGACAACCCACGATAATCCAAGCCTTTACTATTTGCAGCGACCGTTTCGGGAATCGCTAACGAGCCGAAGACGAGTACAAAAATAGCGAGCGGCAAGTTGATCAAAAATAGCCAGCTCCAATGCCCACTGACATTTAAAATCAAACTGCCTAAATTTGGTCCGACGACCGAGGCAATCCCATTAATCGCTCCTAAAATCCCTAACAAAGCGCCTTGCTTTTCTTTTGGATAAGTCGATAAAATATGACTAGATGCAATAATAAAGATCCCGCCACCGCCTAAAGATTGGAACAAGCGAGCAGCTAAGAAAAATAAAAAGGAGGGACTCAATGCTACCGCAAGTGAACCTAATGCAAAAATCGCGATCTCAATCAAAAATAATTTCTTGCGGCCGAACGTATCAGCTAATTTTCCGACGATCGGTGTGGCAATCGCCATTCCTAATGTATAAAGCGTCACACCCCACGTTCCTTGGACCTCTGAAACATGAAACGAGTAATTGATCGTCGTTAGCGCACTGGAGATGATCCCATTATCTAGTGCGGACATAAAGACGCCTAAAATAAAAATAAATAATGCAAACTTTCGATTCTTCATGTAAAGACTCCCTCTCACTATAAATTAAGCGCCCATTCCGATAAACATCCCGACAAAGTAAGGAATCAACCAAAACAACCAGACCACGATACTAAATTTATGAAAGTTTGCTTTCGCTTTGGGATTCCCCTTTAGTAAAACATAGATCGCCCAAATTAAATGAAAGACCATCAATAAAATAGCAGCCATGCCGGTGATTTGATGCAATGGGTTAACAGCAACCGTACTACCCGCAGCGATTTTTGACATGATCGTCGTACCCGTCGTATCAAAAACCAAGCCTAAGCCAAACAAAATAATATGTTTTAACTTCAAATCTCCACTACGCCGTTCTGAAAACACCCCACTCGTATAAAAAACTAATGCTAAACTAATCGTCACAATTGCTAAAATCAACCGTATATTCATCTGTGAATCCTTCTTTCATTCATTTTAGTGACACTTTATCACTTGACTGAACTGATCATAACACCTCAGTGACATTTTGTCACTACGATTGCTTAACAAACTAAAAAAAAGAAGCCAGACATTTTTCGTGTCCGACTTCTCTTATTTAGTAGCCTTGATTTGGTTGGTAATATTGATTATTTTCGTAATTGTACCCTTCATAGGTGTTGTTGCTGTCTACGGCTGGCTCCCCATAGTCATTGTAATCTGAACTATCTGTACTTTGTTGAGACTGACTGCTCTTTTGGTACCCGCTGCTGCTGTTTTCGTCATCATCATTCGTTTGATTGCCAATAAAGTTTCCGTACTCATCATAGTTTTCACTGTGATCGTAGCCGGGAGCGTATTGACTCGTGTCTTCAGTCAAACGTTTATCCGAATCATCATAGAATAATAAATCTGCATCATCATCTTTTAAGTTTGGTAATTTTTTCTTCGTTGGCAACTCTAATTGTTTTTTCAACGTGTTTTGGACTTCTAACAATTCGTGCTTCCCTAAGATTTGATAATAAACGCCTTGGCTCATATCATTTTTACCGGCTAATTGTTTTTGATTGATCTTATCAAAAGCAGGCAAATAATTCGTGCCAATATCGACCATATTATCCCAAGATAAATCAGTCTTCATATTTTTCTCGACTGCTTTCAAGATTTTTTTATGATTGCTGACTCCATTGACTGACATCACTTTTTTCAAAATCTTCGTCACAACTTCTCGCTGCCGTTTTTGTCGGCCAACATCACCTTCTGGATCTTCATAACGCATCCGAGCATAAGCTAAAGCTTTTTTCCCGTACAATGTCTGTTTTCCTTTTTTGACTTTGATGCCATCTAAGGTAAACGTCCGTTTGTTGTCGACTTCGATCCCACCGACTGCATTGACTAAATCTTTCAAGCCTCGCATGTTGATGGTCACATAATGATCGATCGGAATGTCTAATAGATTTTCGATCGTGTTCATGGACATCTTCACGCCACCGTAAGCATACGCATGATTTAGTTTGTCATTTTCTCCGTAACCAACGATCTTCGTCAAAATATCACGGTCCAAGCTGATAATGGTAGATTTTTTTTGTTGCGGATTAACGGTCACGACCATCATCGTGTCTGAACGTCCTTGATCGGTTCGACCAAGGTCACCTGTATCAACGCCTAATAATAAAATCGAAAATGGCTCGGCATTATTGATATCGGGTTCACCATCTGTTCGCAAAGCGCTTTTACGATCGATTTTTTCGCGGACATTATTCATCATTTGACTTGCATCACTCGTTACCTGCATTGCATAAGCAATCACTCCAGCTACAGCTAGATTTAAGATCACTAACAGCGCAACGATTATTTTTTTCCAACCGCTCATACCACACCTCTATCAATAAATTTACGTTTTATTTTCTCACACTCCAACTGATGATTCAATGGATTTTTCGCAAGAATGATGTTTTTAAATTAAAATTTTAAATCTTCTCACTAGTTGACTATCCTCTTCCAATCAGACTTTCTCGCGAAGAAAATTTAAAGATTTGCATAAATATCGATTTTCAGTCTGGCTAGGCAAAAAAAATAAGCTCACAGGAAAACCTGCGAGCTATTTACTAGTTTAAGCATTCATTGCTTCTTCTAAGTTTTTATTGACTTGATCCCAGTTGATGATATCCCAAAAAGCGGCGATATAATCTGGACGAACATTTTTATATTTCAAGTAATACGCATGTTCCCACACATCCAAGCCTAAGATCGGTGTTTTGCCTTCCATTAAAGGTGAATCTTGGTTTGGAGTCGACATGATCTCTAATTTTCCGTTGTTTAAAACGACCCAAGCCCAACCTGAACCAAAACGTCCGGTAGCAGCCGTCTTGAATTCTTCTTTCATTTTTTCGAAGCTGCCGAAATCTTTTTCAATCGCTTCTTTGACCGCGCCCGTTGGTTCGCCACCAGCGTTTTTAGCCATGATCTTCCAGAAGAAGCTGTGGTTAGCATGTCCGCCTCCATTGTTGCGAACCGCAGTCTTGATCTCAGCAGGTAATTCGTCCACGTGAGAAATCAATTCTTCCACACTTTCTTCACCTAACTCCGGATATTTTTCAATCGCTGCATTCAAGTTCGTCACATACGTATTATGATGTTTGTCATGGTGTAAGTGCATCGTTTCTTCATCGATGTAAGGTTCTAGTGCATCGTAAGCATAAGGTAGATCTGGTAAAGTGTAAGACATTTAAATTCCTCCTTAGTGAAATTCTGTTACACTTGTAACTGTACCAAACTCTTCACATATCTTCAAAACATATGCTTAGACTGCCCGAGTATTCGCTTTCTTAAAAAGCAGTGCAGCTCCACTTTAGTCGATCTCTTCTTTGACTTCAACTTTTTTGAAAATAAAAACTTTGCTGAAGACATAGTTTGCCACGACCACGACGATTTGCGTGACGATCTTGGCAATCAGATTACCGGTGTGCAAAAGATCGATCAACACATACATACACGCCATGTCCATCCCAAATGAAACGATCCGCGCTGCTAAAAATTTGCTGAACTCCCAGGCTAAGGCCACCCAAGTTTCCGTTTTGGAATGAAAGACCCATAACTTATTGGTCACAAAGGCAAATAAGACCGAACAGATCCACGAAAAAGCATTAGAGAGCGGCCAGCTCCAACCAAATAAATTAAAGGCTAACGCAAAAGTAAGCAAATTGACGAGTGTCGCCAAGCCACCAAAAAATAAATAAATGAATACTTCCCATAGTTTTTTTTCTTCTAAGTACTGCTTGAATGCTAAATAAAGTCTCATCGTTGTCGTCCTTTTTTCTATTCTTCTTAGTAACCTTAGCGAAGGTTTGCCATTCCGTCAATCATTTCGTAAAAAAATTAAGCTTTGAGCTATTGTTATTTGATTTTGACTTCGATACAATGGCAGTTAGTAGATAGAATGGAGCGATGTTATGACTTTTGGGCAATTAATCAAAGGCGCCCTTTTTCATTTTAAAGATCTAAAAGCTGCCAAAAAGACGCCGTTTTGGAAAAGTGTCGTGTATTTATTGATCTTAAGTTTGTTTTTGGCGATCCCGACCGTTTATCAAGCTGTCCGAGTGACCCAAGATATCAAAAGTGACAGTCTCAAGATCGCGAAGAAAATTCCTGATTTTACCATTAAAAATGGTGCGATCAAAACAAAAGGTGACAGTGAAGGATTTATTTATCAAACAAATTCAATCATTTTGACCTTTGATCCTGAGGGCAAGCGCAGTGAAGAAGATGTCACCCATGACTTAGTCGGAAATTTTTTCAGCGTCGGTCTGTTAAAAGACCAAGCGATTTTAGTTTTACCTGATTATGGCGGCGTCAGTACGTCACTTTTTGGAGACAACGTGTTGAAGTCGACGTACAATAAAGAACCGTTAAAAGAAATGACTGGCGCAAAATTACGCCACGAGTTACGCAATTGGCAAATTCCGTGGTGGGCTCCTTTGGTCATGTTGCTAGTCGCGATTTACCCCGCCTTTTTGAATTTATTATTGACTGTCTTCATTACCGCGATCGGTGGGATCATTTTAGCCAAAGTCCGGTTGAAGCAGATCACCTTTTTCGAAACCTTCAAGACATTGATCTTTTGTTCAACGATTCCAGTGCTCTTGTCGACAATTCTTTTGTTGTTCCGACCAAATTTTGATTTTAGTTTGTTGATCACGTTCATCAGTATCTTCATTTTCGCTCGGATCGTTGGTGAATACGATCAAATGGATCTACCTGGAATGTAATAAAACTGCCTCTTATAATGGGAGGCAGTTTTATTTTGCATTTGATAAGCATTTGTTACAATAGACGCGAGGTGAATAAAATGACCAAACCAATAATTTATTTACAACGTCCTTTTCGCGCTGAATGGATCGAAAAAATTCAACAACTAGCGCCTGAATATACGATCACCACTGACTTACCCACCGATCTTTCCCAAGTCGAGATCACAGTCGGCTGGGAAAAACAAAATGAACTGGCCTTGTTAAACGCAGAAAAACTCAAGTGGGTCCAAGCGATCTCAGCTGGCGTCAATCAGCTCCCGTTGACCCAATTTGCACAAAATGGAATCTTGCTTTCAAATGGCAGCGGCATTCACAGTGAATCGATCAGTGAACATGTGATTGGCAGTTTACTCGCTTATTATCGCGGGCTGATTCCGGCGATCATTGACCAAACAACTAAGAAATGGGCACCGAATACGATCCACTATGACCAACTGGCCGGTAAGAAAATGCTCATCGTCGGCACGGGACATATTGGACAAAAATTAGCTCAACTGAGTCACGGTCTAGCGGTCCAAGTCTATGGGATCAATACGACGGGGCATCCAGTTGAAGGCTTTAACGAAACTTACGCGATCAAAAATTTAGCGAAGATCGTACCTGAGATGAATATCGTCGTTGATATTTTACCTAGTACCGAAGCGACATATCATTTATTTAATAGTAGTATTTTCCAAGCGATGAAGTCGACCGCGGTCTTTGTCAATGTCGGTCGCGGTGATACGGTCCACACCAAAGAATTGATCACGGCACTGAACGCTGATGAGTTCGCATACGCCTTGTTAGATGTATTTGAGACCGAGCCGCTTCCAGCGACTGATCCTTTATGGCAAACTAAAAATGTTTTGCTAACGCCTCACATTTCTGGTCTGACCGTTGACTTTGAGCATAAATTCATGAATATCTTTTTAGCTAACTTGAAAAGTTATCTTAAAGATCATACGTTGAATCAAAACCAAATCGATCTACAGCGAGGCTATTAATAACTAAAAAGAGGGACGTCAAATTGTTTGACGTCCCTCTTTTTAATGCTTGTTCAACACGTTGTAAAGCTGTTTTACTTTGCTTTTGGTGTTTTTTCAGTTTCCCGCACGATATAGATCGGCCGGTCTTTCGTTTCTAAAAAAATCTTGCCGATATATTTTCCAATGATCCCTAGACATAAAAGCTGCAGGCCACCGATAAAAAGAAAAATCGAGACCATTGAAGGCCAGCCAGATGTCGGATCACCAAAGATCAATGCCCGTCCCACGATGAAAAGTAACGCGATCAATGCACCAAAACATGACAAAGCGCCCACAAATGAAGCGATGTTCAACGGCGCATCCGAAAAATTAACAATTCCATCGATGGAATAATTGAATAATTTCCAAAATGACCACGTCGTTTCTCCGGCAACGCGCTCCCGATTTCCATACGATAAATATTCAGTTTTAAAACCGACCCAACTGAACAAGCCTTTGGAAAAACGATTGTATTCGGTCAGCTCTAAGATCGCATCGACCATTTGCCGCGTCATCAAGCGAAAATCTCGGGCACCGTCTACCATCTCGGTCTCACTGATCTTATTGATCAACTGATAAAATTTACGCGCAAAAAAACTGCGGATCGCAGGCTCCCCTTTTCGATCGGCCCGACGCGTTCCAACACAGTCGATCTCTTTTTCTTCGATCAGCTGGATCATCTGAGGCAAAAGTTCTGGGGGATCTTGCAAATCAACATCCATCACCGTGACCAACTCACCCGTTGAAGCTTCTAGACCCGCATACAGCGCCGCTTCTTTGCCAAAATTCCGCGAAAAAGATAAATAATGGACAAAGTCATGCTGAGCCGCTAATTGACGTAGTTCTGCTAGGGTTCGATCTTTTGAGCCATCATCGACAAAAATATATTCCAACTCATGCTTCAGTTGCGTTTTGATTTTTTCCATCGCCGCAAAAAATAGCGGGATCGCTTCTTCCTCATTAAAACAAGGGACGATTACAGATAACACACGCTCCACCTCTTACGCTTCTACAAATTTATATTTTGGTTCAGCTAGTTTTTCATCATACGCTACGACTAGGTCATACCCTTTGAAGAACCATTCATCTGCTTGTTCGATAAAAAAGAGTAGCCCGTCCTCGGTTTCTTCGATTAGTGGCTGTTCGGGCACATCAACTGCCATCCCGACCGAAAAGCCATCATGGACTTGGGTCTTACCATAGACTTTGCCGTAAAACTTGATCCCTTGTTTAGGACCGACTTCGATTTCCCGTTTAAACCAAGCTAATGCTTCAGGCTTCATAGTCAACTTCATATTCGACACACTCCTTTTAGCCATTCATTTTTTCATCTAATAACTCGACATCTTCATTTTGGCCGATCACAACGAGATGATCGTTTTTTTGCACGATCTCTTCAGCTGCTGGTGAAACAATCGGATCTTCTTGCCCACGCCGAATCGCCACGATATTCAAGCCAAACCGCTGACGAAAATCTAATTCTTGTAACGTCTTGCCATAAAACTTACGATTTGTGACCACGATCTCCGCAAGCGAATATTCTTCTGATAGTTCCAAGTAATCCAAAATATTTTTTGACACGAGGTTATGGGCGATCCGATTCCCCATGTCACGTTCTGGATGGACGACCCGATCAGCACCGATCTTTTCTAATACGCGAGCGTGGTACTCATTTTGCGCTTTGGCTAATACATTGGGCACCCCCATCTCCTTGACCATCAATGTTACTAAGATGCTCGCTTGAATATCTTCACCGATCGCTACGATCACATGATCAAAATTGCGGATGCCTAGTGAACGCAACGTCATCTCATCTTGCGCGTTTGCCACGACTGCGTGAGTCGCGATATTCATATATTCGTTCACACGATCTTCATTGCTGTCGATCGCCAATACTTCTTGTCCTGCTTCGACCAATGTTCGACAGATACTGCCACCAAAACGCCCCAAGCCGACGATTACAAAACTTTGCTTCATGTTTTCGCTCCTTTTGAATTAGTATAACAAACAACGAGCTGATAAAACAGAGAAGTCCTCTATTTTATCAGCCCGTGTTTAAAGGCGTAGATCGCGGCTTGTGTGCGATCTTCTACTTCTAATTTTGCTAAGATATTCGAAACATGCGTCTTCACTGTCTTCAACGTGATGAACAGTTCATCGGCGATTTCCTGATTACTCATGCCTTGTGCGATCAGTAGTAAGATCTCACGTTCACGATTCGTCAGTTCATCGTGTAAAATATGGCGGTTTCGCCCAGACAATTGCGCCATGACTTTATCAGTCACTTCCGGTTCTAGCACGCGCTCTCCTTGATATGTGGCGCGGATCGCTTCAGCTATTTCTTGAGCGGTTGAAGTTTTGAGTAAATAGCCCGAAGCCCCCGCTTCAATCGCAGGATAGACTTTTTCGTCATCAATGAAACTCGTCACGATCAAAATTTTGGCTTCTGGCCAGTCAGCCAAAATCTTTTTCGTTGATTCAATCCCATCCATCACATCCATCACCAGATCCATCAAGATCACATCCGGCCGCAACGCCAAGGCTTTCTCATAGCCGACTAACCCATTTTCCGCTTCGCCGACGACTTCGATATCTGGCTGGATCGATAAATAAGAAGACACGCCTAAGCGTACCATTTCATGATCATCCACTAGCAATACTTTAATCATCATCTTCCCCCTTTACAATTGGCACTTTAATCTCCACGCTGGTACCTTGATCTTTGAAACTAATGATCTTAGTTGTTCCGCCAACACTTGCGATGCGTTCGCGAACGTTACGCAACCCGTAACTGCCCGCGTGTTCGTCATTTTCTTGATTGAAGCCCACACCATCATCGATCACTCGTAGAATTAAATTCGGACCAATGATCTGCAAATAGACTTCCAATTCATTCGCTTTCGCATGTCGCAATGTGTTAGACAACAATTCTTGGACTACACGAAATAATTGGTCTTCGATCGTAGCGGCCACATTGATATCTTCCACGTCCCACTTTAATTTGATCTGGACTTTCGTCTGCAATTCTTTTAGCAATTGTTCGATCCCTTGCTTCAGACTTTTTCCCTCAAGGTTAACTGGACGTAAATGTAATAACAGTGCCCGCATCTCAGATTGTGCTGCGTTGATGATGTCAGCCACCATCGCTAATTGTTTTTTGTACGGTTCCAAAACGGCGACTTGTTGCGACTGTTCATTTAACGCAGACATCATCATCATTGCGGCAAATAATTGTTGTGAGACTGAATCGTGAAGTTCGCGGGCAAGCCGATGCCGTTCTTCTTCTAAAATTTTTTCTTTCGTCGTGCCATCCACCATTTGAGGTCGGCTGCTCAACTGCTGTAATTCTTTTGAAGTGCTGATCAATTTTTGTTGGATCTTTTCGATATCGGTTGCCATGTTGATTAGATGTACATCTGTCAGTTTCGCTGAATCAAACGTTAAAAGCGGATGCTTATAATTTCCCGCAGCTAATAATTGCAATTTTTCTTCGATCTGACTAAACTGTCGCTTTTGTGTCACCGCAGCAACTAGATACGCGGTACTCCCCGTAGCAAGCGAAATCACTAACAAATACACGACGATCGGGATGTAAAAAAAGCGCGGACCCAGTAAGATCGCGAGCAAGTTTTTTTCACCCAAGGCATAGCCGTAAATAAAAAGCGTCATTACCAACACAAAAAAAGTTGTCGTGCCGGTGTAGACGGCGAGGTGAACATTGGAATATTTCTTACTCATACTCGGATCACCTCGATGTCCCCGATCAACGCATTCGTTACTAATTTCAATCGGCGAGGACTTTCATCATAATCATGACTGTAAAGTTTCAACGTTTCATTTTTTAAAGTGACCGCATCGTCTTCAAAGACTACTTTACCATAAAAAGTCGCATGTTCAATCACTACACCGATCCCATACGGAATCAAGACTCGTGTCCGACCAAACCCTTTGCGGATAATGACGACACTGTCTTCTTTAGGCAACAACGTGTTTCCTAGATCCACGATCGTATCACCGGCCAACATCGTCAAATTGATATCGTCCCACTCATAGACTTGGCTGCCGATCCGTTCATTGCCGAACCAACTTTGCTTTTTGCGCTCACCGGCATGTTTCAACGGCTCTTCTGTTTCCACCATGACCATTTGTTTTTTCGTCTTAAACGAATGATCGGGAACTGAAATCCCTGCGATCTCAACACCTTTTAAGCCAATAAATAAAATCGCAAACACGATCATCAGCCACACCGCGGGACTAGTGATCAGCGCTACTGTCGCCATCACTAACCCTGCCACTAATTGGAAACGGCGGTGTCGGTCTTTTTTCAGTGCCCAATAAATATTGGCGCCACCAATAACTAAGATCACTAACAGCCCTGGAGTTTGGGACAGCTGCCACATGACAAAAACCAGTAGCAACAACTCGATGACAATAAAAAAGCGCCAAGGATTTTTCACGCTGTGTTCCCTCCTTTTTCCAAATGCAATCACTCGTTAAGCTAGCAACACATTCACTTTAGTCAGCTTAGCCGAGAAATCTGTTTTCTTGTTCTTACTCTATCATAGCGGTATTCCCGTAAAAAACCATCGGACTTAAGTATGAACAAAATCCAGCTAAAACACAATGGCTTCTTGCAGAAAAATTAGCTAGTTCAATGCCAAAATAAAAACTAGCTCCTAGCTTCACTGCAAAAAAAGATCGAAGCTGCTGCTACACTGAACAGCGCTCCGATCTTATCTATTTTATTTTTTAGTGATGATCACATCACTTGGTTTGATGTCTTCTCCAAAGAATGGTTTCAACGTTTCGTTATAGGCCGTTTCAAAGAAATCAGCTTGGTTCAACTTTTTAAGATCATTATTGACCCATTTCAACAATGATTTATTCCCTTTTTTCACAGCCGGATTAATCGTAGAAACTTCTCCGATCTCTTTGATCCCGACTTTGTAATCTGGATTTTCTTTGACCCACGCATATAAGTACGTATTATCATCAGCTAATGCTTGAGCCCGCCCATCCGTCAAGGCTTGGAACTGTTGACTTTTAGATTCATATTTTTCCAAATTGATCTTCGGATATTTCTTAGTAAAGTACGTTTCAGCCGTCGTTCCTTTTGTTACGATCAATTTTTTATCATTTAATTGTTTAGCTTTGGTGATCTCAGCTTTTTTTGGTGACACCACGCCAATCCCGACTTTCATATACGGTGAAGCGAAGTCGACTACTCGTGTTCGTTCCGGCGTTTTTGTAAAATTAGCCAATACTAAATCGACTTTATTTGATTTTAGCGCATCCACGCGTTCTTCTGCATTCACTACGACAAACTCGACTTTTGATTCATCTCCTAGTAAGTCTTTAGCTAAACGTTTGGCTAAATAAACGTCATACCCTTGATTTTTCCCTTCTGAATCAACATAACCATAGGGTGATAAATCACCAAAGACGGCAACTTTTAGTTTCCCTCGTTTTTTGATCGCTTTGACTGACGACGGATTATCGGCAGCCTGAGCTGACTGGGTTGTGCCACTTAGCCCAACCGTTAATGCTAGTGCTAAAAATGCAATAATTGCGACCCATCTTTTTTTCATTTTCATTCCCACTTTCTCTTTTTATAAATTTTCGAAGTCTAAACTTCGTAAAAACTGTTTTGCACGACTGGTTTGCGGTTGATCAAAAAAGGCGGCGGTTTGATTTTCTTCAACGATCTCACCATCTGCCATAAAAATCACGCGATCACTAACCCGACGAGCAAAAGCCATCTCATGAGTGACGATCAACAAAGTTTTATCTGTTTTTGCTAATTCCAAGATCACTTCTAAAACTTCGCGGACATTTTCTGGATCTAATGAAGCGGTAACTTCATCAAACAGCATCAAGCTTGGATTCATACACAGACTGCGGACGATTGCCACTCGTTGTTTTTGCCCACCAGACAATTCTCGTGGGTAACTTGAAGCACGTTCCCGCAATCCTACCCGGTCTAGCCATTCCAAGGCGACCTTTTCTGCTTCTGCTCGTTGACGTTTTTGAACTTTGATCGGGCCAATCACAACATTTTCCAGCACCGTCTGATTCGGAAATAAATCATAACTTTGAAAAACCATTCCGATTTCAGGTCGTAATGTTTGCCAATTTTTTTCTGTTGGCTGAATCGGCTGACCTTTAAAAATGATTTCTCCGCTACTGACGGTCTCTAATCCATTTAAGCAACGTAAAAGAGTGCTTTTCCCACTACCTGAAGGACCTAAGATCGCGACAGCTTCTCCTTTTTTTACCTTTAGATCTACATCTTTTAAACCGATCTTAGTTCCGTAATGCTTAACTAATTTCGTTGTTTCGATCATCATCTCGACCATCATGCTGCTCTCCTTTCCAATTGTGCTGCCAATCGACTCAATGGATAACACAAAATAAAATATAAGAAAAAGATGAATCCATAGACAGTCAAGCTCGCAAGGGGAACTTTGACCGTATAATGTTCAATGATCTGTGTTCCAACCCGGATCATTTCCGTCACTCCGATCATCATCAATAAGCTGGTCGTTTTGATCACGCGGGTCACTAAGTTGATCGTAGCTGGCAAAATCGAACGAAAACTCTGCGGTAATAAAATATACCGGTAACGTTGAATCCGATTGAAGCCTAATGATTTTCCGATCTCCACTTGGATCGAGCTGACATTTTGGATCCCACTACGAACCAAATCACTCATTTCCGCTGAGATCCAGAGTACAAAGACTAAAATCGAAACGGTTTGATTATTGATTTCTTTATTCAACACTTCGGGCAATAAGTAATAGAAGACAAACAGCAGTACTAACAACGGTACGATGCGGAAAATCTCCAAATAAAGTTTGAAAAAAACGCGAATCAGTTTACTATTAGTCGTTCGCAAGATCCCAAATAAGATCCCTAAGATCAAACCAATCACTAGCGAGATGGCCGATAGTTTGATGACTTCCACCACCCCGCCCATCAAACGCCAAAAATTATTTCCGGCAAAAATGATTTCAACTCCCAGCGGAAACACCTCCTACACTTTTTTCCAGCCAATACAAGATCACGACCATTGGAATAATCAAAATGCTGTAGCTGACCACAAGCATCAATAAAAATTCGCGCGTCATGTAATACATCCCGATCAAATCCTTGGTCACGTTTGTCAGATCCATGATTGCAATCGCACTAAAGACTGAAGTTTCTTTTAGTAAAAAAATACAATTGGCTCCGACACTGGGGATCGCTAATTTCATTCCTTGAGGCAGCAGGACTACCGTCGCTAATTGAAATCCATTAAAGCCCAATGAGCGACCGACCTCCAATTGAATTTGAGAGACTGACTCAAAGCTAGCGCGAAAAACTTCTGCCATATAAGCCGCTCCTAAAAAGGTCAAGCCGATAATCGCGGCTAATTCTTTTGCCAACGGGATTCCCAGTTTTGGCAAGCCATAGTATAAGAAAAATAATTGGATCAAAAGCGGCGTATTGCGTGACAATTCGATATAAGCTGTCAAGATCCGTGTTAAGATCGGAACTTTAAAAAAGCGAAACAATGCGATCATAAACCCGAATAAAATGGATAACACGATCCCGATTGCACCTAGGGTCACCGTGACTTTCATCCCTTTGACAAACAACGGAATATTTTCTTGAATGATCTGCAAATCCATCAAATTTCCTCCTATTCAAACACCGCCAACGCTTGAAGCAGATCAGTCACTAAGTCATCAGCATCTTCAATTCCTACCGATAAGCGTAAAAGATCCGGCGTCAAACCATAAGACTCCCGCAGTTTTTCAGGAATATCCGCATGGGTCTGCGTCGTTGGATAAGTGATCAAACTTTCAACCCCGCCCAAACTTTCAGCAAACGTGATGATCGCTAACCGTTCTAACAAGGCAGCGATCTTTGTAGCATCGGTGACATAAAAGCTGATCATAGCTCCCTTTTCAGGATATAAAACTTGTTTGATCCCTGGATGATCGGCTAACGCTTTTGCAATTTTTTTAGCATTTTCTTCTTGGCGTTCGAATCGTAGCGGAAACGTTTTTAAACTTCGGATAAACAACCAGCAATCAAAACTGGCTAAGGTTGGTCCCGTTGTATTAGCGAGCCAGGCGATTTTTTCTCCTAATGCTTCGTCTTTTGTGATGACGGCACCAGCTAAAATATCATTGTGGCCAGATAAAAATTTTGTGCCTGAATGGATCACGATATCTGCCCCTAGCTCCAATGGTTTTTGGCGTAAGGGCGTTAAAAAAGTATTATCGACGATCAAAGTCGCGCCTATTTTTTTCGTCAATTCACTAACCGCTTCAATCGAGATCTCATTCATCAAAGGATTGGTGGGCGTTTCTAAAAAGACACCGGAGATTTTTTCGTTTAATTGATTTTTCAAACTAGTAAAATCATCAAAGTAATGAAACGTTGCACACTTTTGCCGTTCTAATTCCGTAAAGTAACGAAAGCTGCCGCCATATAGATCCCGCGAAACTAAAAATTCGCTCCCAGCATCAAAGGAACTGAACACTAATTGGATCGCGCTCATCCCAGAACTCGTGACAACAGCTTGCGTACCATTTTCTAATTTTGCTAACCCCGCTTCTAAAATATCTCGCGTTGGATTTTTAGTTCGAGTGTAATCATAACCGGTGCTTTGGCCTAATTTTGGATGCGAATAAGTCGTCGATAGATAGATTGGTGCTGAAATCGCGCCAGTTTGCTGATCACTGTGATTACCTAATTGAGTTAAATACGTTGTAATGTTGGTCATAAGCGCTCTCCTTTTTCTGCGATCAAGCGATCACAAGCTTCTTGTATGATGTTCGGTGTCGTCGCGAGATTCAAGCGAATGAAATTTTTAGTTTCCGGTGAAAACCATTCACCAAAATCAACGGCGAGCTTTGCTTGGTCTTGTACATAAGTCTTCACTTCATTTGCCGGAACTAAATCAGTTAAATCAAGCCACAACAAGTAGGTTCCTTCTAAAGGCCCGATTTTGATTTCTGGCAAAGCAGTGCCCAAACAATTCTTTACGTATTCATAGTTTTGCTGAATGACTTGCAATAAATTTTCCAACCACTGATCACCAGTCTCATACGCGACTTTAGCCGCTAGTTGGCCTAATGAGCTATTTTCTGTCTGGCGATGTCGAGCTGCCCACTCCTCGTAAGTACCGCGCCTTTTTGCTCCTGGAATCCAAATGTGAGAATGCAGCAAGCTCGCTAAATTAAACGTTTTCGACGGTGCATTGACGACGATCAAATTTTCCAACCCAGTAGCTGACGCAAGCGAAGCCGTTGACGTAAAGGGTTGAAAAACTAAATCAGAATGGATCTCGTCTGCGATCACGAGTACCTGATGGCGCTGGCAGATTTCTAAAATCGCCATTAATTCGGCTGGTTGCCAAACGCGGCCGACCGGGTTGTGAGGCGAACATAAAATAAAAGCTTTCACGTGTTCTTGTTCGATTTTTTGTTCAAAATCGGTCAGATTCATTTGATACGTAGCACCTTGACGGATCAAATTAGACGTCACCAGCTTCCGATCTTGTGCTACGATCGCATTGAAAAATGGATAATAAACCGGTGGCTGAATCAAAATCGCATCGCCAACTTCGGTAAAACAAGCAATCAAATCATAAAGCGACTGCACGACGCCGGTAGAAAAGAAGAGCCATTCCTTTTGAAACGGTGTTTGTTCATGACGTGCTTGCCAACCAGCATACGCTGCAAAATAATCAGTCGGTACATTCGAATAACCAAACACTCCGTGAGCTACGCGTTCTTGCAATGCGGCTACGACAGAATGCGGTGTTTTAAATTCCATATCCGCCACCCACAGCGGTAACAAATCAGCATCACCATACCGTTCAGCTAGCGCGTCCCATTTCAACGAATCGGTTTGTTTGCGGTTTACACCGTACGTTGCAATAAATGTTTCAATCGTCATGTCATCACGACCTTTCCGTAAATTAATTGTCGGTTAGCGGTCTAAATAAAAAAAGCCGCCCCTTTGCCAAAATTTGACAAAGGGACGACTTTGCGCGTTACCACCCTCATTTATGCTGACCTCACAGCCAACACCTCGACAGTTCCTAATGAAACTCGGCACTTTAACGGATGTGACCGTCTAAACAGCGTGAACCATTTAGAAAACTCAGAGCTCATCTTCATCTTTTAGCAAAGGTCCTCGTTTCCACCATCCGAGGTCGCTGTAACCCAACTAAAAACTACTCTTCTCTTCAATGTCTTTTTTTATATTAATCAAATTATAATATTATTTTCAAAATAGTCAACATTTTTTAAGCTTTTTCTTCTAATACATGAAATGCTTTAAAAGCTATTCCTTGTTCTTGCAATCCGGTCACCAGTCGTTGATACTGACTATCTGTCAAAGCTGGCGTGAAAACAGCCGTCTGATCCGCAACTTTTTTTTGCTGAGTAATGGGTACCTCGGCTGTCGTGAACAATTCTACTGACATCGCTGCTGGGTCATCCAATAAAAATAAATAGCGATATTCATGTTCAGGTGCTAAGATCGTTTCGGCTTCATAATGATTAAAGGGTAAGACCGGGTTTTTCCGTTCGATCGACACGATATCCAACAAATCATTTACGACACTGTTGGCAGTCGGCCGCGCCCCCGCTCCCGGACCATAAAAAACGGAATCCAACACGCGCGCACTTTTGACCTCGACAGCATTAAACTCATTGGCAACTGAAGCTAAGGGATCGTTTAATGCAATCAAAGTGGGGGCAACCGAAACTTGTAAGCCGGCCGCTGATCGTTTTGCTTGGCCCACTAATTTAACTGCGTAGCCTAATTTTTCTGCCGCCACTAAATCAGCTAGTGTCACGTCTTCAATCCCAGTGATTTGTAATTGTTCAATGGCTGGATCCATCCCAAAAGCAAATCGACTTAAGATGATCATTTTATAAGCCGCATCTAATCCGGCGACATCATTATACGGATCTGCTTCGGCAAAACCTAATGCTTGCGCTTTTTTCAAAGCTTCGGCATAGCTCAGTTTTTCCGTCAACATCTTTGTCAACATGAAGTTCGTCGTGCCATTGATGATGCCAACGATCTCATGGATTTCATCGCCTTGAAAACTCGTTGCTAACGTGCGTAAAATCGGAATGCCACCCCCAACACTCGCTTCATAAAAAAAACCAATTTTTTGTGCTTCTGCCAAGCGAGCCAGTGAGATTCCCGCGGTCGCCACAAGATCCTTGTTGCAACAGATCACATGTTTTTGCGCCTTTAAAACCGCCTCGATGTACCCACGAGCTGGATCAACGCCGCCGATTGCTTCGATGACGATCTCGATCTCGTCATCTTCTAAAATCGCTGCGATCTCGGTTACTGGATGTGCACCAAATGTTTCTACTTTGGCTTTTCTTTCAGCTTGATCGCGAACTAAAACTTTGCTGACGGTAAACGTAATTCCGGTGATCGCCGTTAATTTTTCTTGTTCACTCAATTGTTCTAAGATTCCAGTCCCCACGACACCGATCCCTAACAACCCAATTTTGATTTCTTTTGTCATTTATTTTCCTCCTGTCAAACTACTGATCGTTAGACTAAACCTTCGTATAACACTTTGATCGTTTGCTGATAGTCCGCATCTCGTACGCCGATCACCACATTCAAGTCATAATTACTTTGCGAGATCAATGACACGTTGATCGCATGCTGCCCTAAGATCGTAAATACTTTTCCCGACAGACCGACCGTTTGCTTAGACGCACGACCCACGACTGCGATCAAGGACAAATCACGATCAAGCGTGATTTCATCTAGAGCCAGTTCTGTTTCTAACTCTTCCATCACTTGATAAATATTTAGCGGTGTTGTTTCTTGCGAGAAGATCACCCGCACATTATCATAACCGCTTAAAATGTATTCGATCGAAATTTGATAATGGTGAAAAATATTCATCATCTTATTTAAAAAACCGACTTCCGGCATGATTTTACGTTTAGACATCAGCAAAGATAAATACCCCTTTTTCCCTGTAATCCCGGTGATCAAACGTTGATCCGAACTAGTTTCCGAGATCGTCGTCCCGACAAGTTGAGGCTGATTCGTATTTTTGATTTGGATCGGAATATTTTTTACTTCCACTGGCGAGATCGCTTCTTCGTGTAAAACGTTTGCCCCCATAAAAGACAGCTCTTGCAATTCTTGATACGTCACTTGAGAGACCGTCACTGGATCAGCGACTAGCTGCGGGTCTGCCAATAAAATCCCCGCGACATCCGTCCAATTTTCGTAGAGCGTCGCCCCAACCACACTAGCTAAGATCGCCCCTGTCACATCGCTGCCACCACGACTCATTAAATGAATCTCACCGTTAGGATAGGCACCATAAAATCCCGGCACGACAATTTTTTTATTTTTTACCAATACGCGTTGCACTTGCTGTTCGGTTTTAAGTTGATCGAGTTTGCCGTCGTAATGAAAAGCGAACAATTCTTTGGCATCGACAAACTGATACCCGAGATAGTTGCTCACTAAAAGAGCCGTTAAAAATTCCCCGCGACTGACTAAATATTCTGGCGTCGCACCTTGTTGCATGTGTTCCTCGATTTCCGTCAAGTAGCGTTCCAGCGGCAATTGCAGTCCTAATTCTTGTTTCACTTGCCAAAAGCGCTGTGTGATTTGTTCCCACAATCGTTTTCCAGAAACCCGATGACGCAAATGGGCCGCTAAGATATATAATAGATCGGTGATTTTATCATCTTGGGCTTGACGTTTTCCTAGGGCAGACACGACGATGATTTGCCGTGTCGGATCACTTTTTACGATCTGTTTTACTTTTTTAAATTGTTCTTCACAAGAAAGCGAAGAACCACCAAATTTTGCAACTTTCATTTTCTATCCCTCTCTTAACACCAGTCATAAGGCGTGACTTGGTACACATCATTGATCCAATTCATAAAAAATAAAGTAGCGTGGGCTCGCCAACGGTTGAAGATCTTCCCGTCAGCTGCAAAATAATTTTCAGGCGCAGCTGTTGCAAGTCCTTTTGCCTGGTCCCGTTCATATTCGACTTGTAACGTTTCTGTCTGGTATTCAAAATGCCCTAACACAAACAGTTGCTTATGATTCGCCGAACAAATGATACTAGGACCAGTCGCCTTTCCCGTCGCAATGACGTTTAATCCAGCTGACGTTAATTTTTCCGTTTCGATGCCGGTATAACGCGAGTGAGGCATGTAAAATAAATCATCAAAACCTGCAACCAATCGATCAGCTGCTTCAACTTGTTGAGGAAAGATACCAAAAATTTTTTCCGGTTGCAGCACTTTGTCGATTCCGTAATGATAAAACAAACCAGCCTGAGCACCCCAACAAATATGTAAAACAGATGTGCAATGACGTTTGCTCCATTCCATCACAGTAGTCAATTCCTGCCAGTAATCCACGTGATCAAACGCCATTTTTTCAACCGGTGCGCCCGTAATGATCAGCGCACCAAAATTAGCAGCTTTGACCGCAGAAAATTCCTGATAAAAAGTATCAAGATGACTGGCACTAGTCGTCTTACTTGCATGGTGTCTCATTTTTAAAAACGTCACATCAAGCTGTAACGGACTTTGGGAAAGCAGACGTAACAATTGGATCTCTGTCGTGATTTTTTGCGGCATTAAATTGGCGATCAAAATTTTTAACGGCCGGATGTCTTGTTGGCGCGCTCGTTGCGGAGTAAATGCAAAAATATTTTCTTTGGTTAAGATCTTCACCGCGGGCAGATCTTTCGGGACATTGATTGGCATGTTTACCTCCTTCTCTTTGAGTAAACTAGATAGTGTTAGACTTACTCTGCTAAAGAAAAAAGTTCCCTCTACCGACTTTCGGTAAAGGGAACTTTTCAGTTGACCACCCTTGCATTGCTGCCTCAAAGTACCACGTGATACTCGGCGCGTTAACGGGCGCAGTTCGTTTTCTTTGCGTGAACAAATCAAAAAACTCCAAGCTCATCTTCACAGACACTCACTGTCCTCTTTTTCACCTACCGAGGTCTCTGTCTCAGCTATTGTCCGTTACTCTTCTCTTCAGCGTTCATTGTTTTCTCATTTATTTTTCCAAATTATAAAGTGGCTGTTTTAAATTGTCAATTCCTAAAAATAAAAAAAGCGATCATTTTCCGTGCTATTTAAAGAAACGTT
The DNA here is from genome assembly GCF_902706605.1 of Enterococcus sp. CSURQ0835. GTDB lineage: Bacteria > Bacillota > Bacilli > Lactobacillales > Enterococcaceae > Enterococcus_A. Next base: position 25,769 of record NZ_CACSLH010000025.1, read on the forward strand.
TTTTTTATAAAATTTTTTTGTTTAATTCTGTTTGACAACAGATTAAAAATTTTGTATTGTAAGACCAACAAATTAAAATTAAGTGTTGAAGAGAAGAGTAAATCAAATAAAATTTTAAGCGAGTCTGTGGTTGGTGGAAACAGATAATTCGATTTGATTGAAGATGGTCTCGAAGCTTCTGATGGCAAGTTGCAAGATGAACTGTCAGCGGGTCTGCTCCGTTAGTTAGCAACAGTATGTTTGTACTGGTCAAGGTGTATTTACACGAACAAAGGTGGTACCACGAGTCACGTCGTCCTTTCTTTCTTAGCAGAAAGAGAGGACTTTTTTTGTCCCCACCGACGATTAATCATGACAACAGTCAATTCAAGGAGGAATTTTTTATGAATGAAAACCAACAACATTTTGAAACGATCCAATTACACGGCGGGCAATCATTGGATGAAACTGGCAGCCGCGCTCTACCGATTTACCAAACGACGTCTTATGTTTTCAAAGATGCTGATGAAGCAGCGGCTCGCTTTGGACTGAGCGATGCCGGCAATATCTACACGCGCATCACGAACCCGACGACGGCTGTCCTTGAAGAACGTTTGAGTTTATTAGAAGGCGGTGTGGGAGCAGTTGCAACAGCTTCAGGATCGGCAGCCATCACGTATGCCATCCAAAATATAGCGGGCGTGGGGGATCATATCGTGGCTGCTTCCACTCTTTATGGTGGGACATATAATTTATTTGCTCACACCTTACCCGACTTTGGGATCGAGACAACATTCGTCGATCCAGACAACGTCGAAAATTTTGCGGCAGCTATCAAAGAAAATACGAAAGCCATCTTTTTAGAATCATTGGGCAATCCTGATATTACGATCATCGATTTTAAAGCTGTCGCAGAAATCGCCCACGCTGCTGAGATCCCTTTGATCATTGACAATACTTTTGCGACAGCTTACTTGTTCAAACCATTTGAAGTCGGTGCCGATATCGTCGTCTATTCCACCACAAAATACATTGCCGGTCATGGCGTTGCATTAGGCGGAGCAGTGATCGATTCCGGAAATTTCGATTGGACTTGCGGAAAATTCCCGCGTTTAGTCGAACCTGATGCCAGCTATCACGGTACATCATGGACACAAGCCGCTGGTAATGCCGCCTACATCACACGCTTGCGAACGATTTTATTGCGCGATACCGGTGCCACCCCGGCTCCGTTTAATTCATGGCTGACGATTTTAGGGTTAGAAACGCTTTCGTTACGTTTAGACCGACACGTCGAAAATGCTCAAAAAGTGGCGGAATTCTTAGCACAACACGAAAAAGTTGCGTGGGTCAACTACCCCACGTTAAAAGATAATCGCTACTATGATTTAGCGCAAACCTATTTTCCCAAAGGTGTCAGCTCAGTCTTTACGTTTGGGGTCAAAGCTGGTGCTTCTGCCGGTAAGACGGTGATCAACCAAGTAAAACTGTTCTCGCTATTAGCAAATGTCGGCGATGCCAAATCACTGATCATCCACCCGGCTTCCACCACTCATTCGCAATTATCAGCAGAACAATTGCAAGCCGTCGGTATTAAACCAGAAACGATCCGCCTATCTATCGGCTTAGAAAATGTCGCGGATTTGATCGCGGACTTAGATCAAGCACTGACAAAAATTTAACCGTAAAAAAGCAGCTGAGCTACTTAAATCAAGTAGTTCAGCTGCTTTTGTCTGATTAAATAAACTATTATTTAACGGCTGTGATCTTCACTAACATATTGCCACCAGGTGTCGCAATGGTCACCGTGTCGCCAACTTTTTTCCCGATCAAAGCCTGCGCGATTGGTGAATCATTTGAGATCTTACCCGCAAATGGATCAGCTTCTGCTTTCCCAACGATCGTGTATTCTTCTTCTTCCCCGTCAGGCTGTTCTTCAAAGACCACGGTCTTCCCAATCGAGATCTCATCTGCTGCAACATCTTCATTGTCGATAATTTGCGCAAAACGAATCATACTTTCTAACGTATTGATCCGACCTTCCACAAAAGCTTGTTCATCTTTAGCCGCTTCATACTCCGAGTTTTCGGAAAGATCGCCAAAGCCTCGCGCAATTTTGATCCGTTCGATAATCTCACCACGTTTGACCGTTTTTAAGTATTCTAATTCTTCTTCTAATTTTTCTTTGCCTTCATGAGTCATTGGATAAACTTTTTCTACCATAACACTGATCTCCTTTTACATAATTACGAAAAGTAATCTTTCGCAAAATTATTCTGCGAAAGATTACTTGTCCATTACTTTTTAATTCTTGAAGCCCACTTTACTACTTATTGACATATTTATCAACTAATTTCATATGTTGTTCATACGTCTTGGCATAATACACTTTTCCAGTTGACGTGTCAGCTACAAAGTAATAATAATCATTAGCTTCAGGTTCTAGCACCGCTTGGATCGCTTCTAAACTTGGATTGTCAAATGGTCCTGGACCGTAACCGGTATTCGTGTATAAATTATACGGTGAGTCGACCTCAGTATCTTTAAAGGTGACTAATTCTTTGTGAACCCCTAACGCATATAAGATCGAGATATCCGATTGGATTGGCATTTGCGCATCGATCCGATTGAAGAAGACTTGCGCGATCTTTCGGCGGTCATTCGGTGTGACCCCTTCTTTTTCAACTAAGGAAGCTAGCGTCATCACTTCTTGGACGTTCAATCCTTTTTGTTTGATCTTACTGTAATAAGGTGACATCACTTGGTTCGTCGTGTCAACCATTTGATAGACGAGATCTTCCAATGTCTTCGCTTTATGAATGTTATAGGTTGCTGGGAACAAATAGCCTTCTAACCGATAGCGAACCCCTTCTGCTTTACCCGCATCCGTTAACAGATCAGGATAATCTTTTTCCAATTTCTTGAAGAACGTTTCATCTTTCATCAGCTTGATGAAATCAGCTTTTTTAAATTTCGTTTTCTTCGCGATCAAGCTGCCGATTTTTTCGATGTCGTAGCCTTCTGGGACTGTCATCTTCGAATCAGGATCCAAAGGTTCGGCGCTTCCGCCTTGTTGTAATTTTTTACTGATTTGATCCAGCGACATGTTAGCGGATAAATGATAATAGCCCGCTTGGAAATTCGTCAGATTTTTCATCTTCGTATACAAATTGAAAACCGTCGCATCGCGAATGACTTGATCATGTTCTAAAATATCTCCGATTTGACGATTGGACGACCCGCTTGGAATCTCCACTTGGATTTTTTGTTTATCATTTTGATCAAGCGGCTTAAGTCCGGCATTGACATAATTATACCCCGAGATCAATAAGATCCCCGCAATGATCGCAATTGCTGCCGTCAACACATACACGATCTTTTTCGCAACTCGATCTTCTTTTCTTCTCGTTACACGTTTCAAGTTTTTCTCCTCACTTAAATCCCCTTCAAATTGTTCATCTTCTTCATGCAGACGTTCATATTTGAGTTTCATTTTTTCAAAAATAGAAGGCTCCTCATCTTCTGAAACCGAAGATGTTGCAGCCGCATGGTTTTCGATCGTATTTGAGGTTTTTGCTGTTTCTGAAGAAGGTCTGGCGATCACTGGCTCTTCGTGACGTTCGGAATGCAGCGGTTTTAATTGCCCCGCCCGTCGTCGCTCGCTGCGGCTAGTGAACTGTTCATCGGCTAACTGGATTCCTTGTTCAGCCCGTTTTTTACGGCTCTCCTCCAGCGCTTTCATAACTTGTTCCTTAAACGATTCTTCTCCAGAGTGTGTGTTTTGATCCTCAGACAAAACAACGCCTCCTTACTTCATGTCATAACTTTGTCTATTATACATGAAACTAAAGAGGAGGGAAACGGGATTTTATTAATAGTTATAAAAAAATCAATTAATTACTATTTTGAAAATTTGAAAAATGGCAGGCTTAAAAACAAGGGTAAACTAAGAGCTAAGATCAAAACGTAGCGTAAACTAAACTTTTGCACATGATCAATCGGCTTTTTTCATGAACACACCCTAGTGCCATGGAGTGAAGGGATTATCAATAATTTTTCTAGGCTTAATCACTCCCTGATCGCTTTTCAGCGTACAGCCGATACAAATTCAACTCGTATTGTTTTTTATCATCGGTCACAACGGTGTCTAAGATGAAGCCTGTCACTAACAACAACAAAGCCAAGATCATGATGCCAGTCGCTAAAACTGCAGATGGTACTTTGGTGATGTAGCCAGTCTTAACAAATTCCACGATCACCGGCATGCCAACCAATAAACCTAAGATAAAAAAGAGTGCAAACCAAATGCTGAAAAAAAACATCGGCTTGTAGTCTTTGCACATTTTAAAAATCGTCTTCAAGACTTTGAAACCATCGGAAAAAGTATTGAGCTTCGACTCACTACCTTCCGGACGATCACGGTAATCAATCGGGATCTCCACTAGTTTAAAACGTTTATCTAGCGCATGGATCGTAAATTCCGTTTCGATTTGAAACCCAGAACTCATCACTGGAAAACTTTTAACAAAGATACGATTGAAACCGCGGTAGCCCGTCATCACATCTTTTATGTCTGCCTGGTACAAATAATTGATAGAATTTTTGACTAGATTATTGCCAAAATCATGAAACGCGCGTTTGTTCTCATCGAAATACGTTCCGTTAGACAACCGATCACCAATCACCATATCGGCTTGCTCATTTTCCAATTCAGCTAGCAACTGGTGGCAAGCTTCCGCCGGATAAGTATCATCACCATCCACCATCAAATAATAATCCGCTTCGATATCAAAAAACATCTGACGGATCACGTTGCCTTTTCCTTGCCGCGGTTCTTTTTTGACGATCGCTCCTGCGTTTACAGCAATCGTGTACGTATCATCGGTTGAGTTGTTATCATAAACATAAATCTGAGCTTGGGGTAACTCCCGTTGAAAGTCATTAATCACCTTTTTGATCGTCAGACCTTCGTTGTAACAAGGAATCAAGATAGCAATTTTACTCATGAATAATCTCCTTAGAATAATTACCAGATAAATAATCAAAAATATCTGCTTAAATGTAGCAAAGATCAGTAGCTAGGAATGATATAATCAAGGGTAATAGATTTTATCTACAGAATCAATAATAACTTAATCCGTTCTCAATAAACTAGATTTTTCAAAACTAATTACTAGTGTTACCAATGATACACTTTCCTCTCTGATACTAGATAATATATTCTAGTCATGTATCAATCTTGTTTATCACCTTTTAACACTCAAATTTTCTCAATTTACTTTTCTAGCTAATTTTTTTGGAAAAGAACTTGTTCTTGTCCCTGGAATTGATCAACCGGATGATACTTGGTTTGTAAAATTTTCAAAACCGTTTGATCTAGATTAGAGTCATTTACTGGTTGATCTAATATTTCCTGTTTCACAACAATATATTTAGGCGATGAAACTGTCAAAGCTTGTTGGAATTCCGACTGTAACTTAGGAAATTTCGTATAATCAACAGCTGGTAAAACAAAAAAACGTGAATTAGCATAACGATTACTCAATAAATAAAGATTAGCTCCCAAATTATGGACATAGATTTTATCATTAACCGTAGAATGACGTTTAATGTAATCTGCTAGATCTTTTTCTTGTTTAACGTTTTGGTTTATTTCTTCTGTCCCACGATTGGTTACTAAGACTTTATTTTGAATATCTCTTTTAGTTGCTAGAGCTGGAATCATTAATAGTAACAAACAAATAAAGAATGCAGTAACTGATGACTTAGCCTTTTTTAAAAGAGTAGCTAAAAGAATTGCTAGAAAGAGTAATATGATCGGTAATTGCGTCACTAAATAATGAAGATACGGGCGACCCGAAAGAACAACTGTATAATAATTGGCCAGAAAATAAATACTAAGAACTACATAAAGCCGCTTTTGTTCTCGCGGAGCCTTGTTCGTCATCATACTGATTCCAGCTAATGCTAATAAAGCTAAAAGCCCATAAGGAATTAAAACTTCTAAAAAAAAGCGACACATTTTTAGGCGCTCATTCCAAGTGGTTGCTGAATATCTAAAATTCATCACAAAAGCTTGCTGAATCATTTCAGTAAGATTTCCAATTCTCCAACAATACAAACATATCAAAAGAACAACAACGACGCCCCCTAAAAATATCAAAATCGTTTGTTTGACCAATTTTTGATAATTTTTTTCAACCATTCCTTCAATCAACAGACTAAAGCAAAAAATCACCCACAGAGCAATCATGTTTCCCCGTAAAAAGAAAGTTAGACCTCCTAAAACACCAATCCAAGCATATTCTACACTAGCCAATTTGTGATTGAGAAACAACTTACAAAATAAATACAAAGCATTGGCGATTAATGCGACTGCATATCCTTCTGATAAATTTCCACCTTCATATATATGAAGAAACAGTCCAATTGTCATCGGAAAAATAAAGACTGACGCAATTTTGTTTTTAGTTAGTAAAAATGCCGTACGAGAGATAAAAAATAATGCCATCGCTAAAAAGAAAACTTCTACTAACCATAAACCAGTTACTCCTAGATTAAGTTTAACTGCAAAAAATTCGATTAAAAATAAAAAAGGCCCCTTATGATCTAGCATCTCTGTATAAGGAATCAATCCGTTTGCCATTCCTTTACCAAAATAGTAAAACATCGAGCTGTCATGACCTAACAATATCTTAGAGAAAGGATTTGACCAAAACCCCAAACTTATCACTATTAAACTGACCAAAAAGATTATTACAACAAAGACATTTTTTAAATTTTTTTTTGACATACGCGCTCCATTCAACAAATGACACCCTTTTAAAGAGTGCCATTCATAGTTTTGCTATTTTAATCCTTCAAAATGAAAATAACGATCTATTCCATCAGCTATTGTAAAGTTGTTCTTAAAGCCCAGTGTTGTAAGACGCTGAGTGTCTGCTAATGAATCACGAATGTCCCCGCTACGTTTCGCTTGATAATCAATTGGTAATTTTAAACCTAAACTTTTATTCATCACATCAATCAATTGATTCAAACTCAACGCTTTTCCCGTTCCAACATTAAATTGTCGACCCAATGCCGTCTTTTTATCTGCTACTAAAAGCAATGCTTGAATCACATCATCAATATAGACAAAATCACGAGATTGACTACCATCACCAAATAAGGTAAAGTTTGCCTCTTGACCAGCCTGCAACTTTTTATACCGATCAACTAAAATCGAGATCACTCCGCTATAAGGTGATTTGGGATTTTGATTTGGGCCATAGACATTGAAAAAGCGGACAGCACTACAAGGAACATCATATAAGTTTGAATAAGCCAATACATAGCTCTCTGCAGCAAATTTATCAATCGCATACGGAGTCAATGGTCGAATGACAGACTCTTCTTTTTTAGGTAATGTCGGCTCGTCTCCATAGACTGCCGCCGATGAACTGAAAACTAATCGTTTTAACTTTTTTTGCGTTCGACGAGTTAATTCTAACAGTAACAAAACACTATCGAAATTGACCTGATGCGTTTCAACTGGACGAGCTACGGAATCTGCTACACTCGCAATAGCAGCTAAATGGAAAATATAATCAAACTTATAATTTGTGAGTGTGTCTTCCATCAATTGTTGATCGGTTACAGATCCCTCAATAAACGTGAGATTAGGAGAATCAATTAAGTTGCTCTTCTTCCCCATGGAAAGATCGTCAATCACTACAACTTGATGATCTTTTACTAGATAATTAGCTAGATTAGATCCAATAAAACCGGCACCGCCCGTAACTAAATATCTCATTATCTCTCCCCCTCAATCTGGTCATGCAAAGCAATCTCTTCATCTCTATTCCACCAAAGATTTAACCGACCCAAGTATAGCCAAAAAATTAACGTTCCAATCGTATTTACTAAAACAAACTCATTATTGAAAAATCCTGAAGCAGCAATCACAATAACAATCAAAGTATACAAATAAGGATAGCTCAACAATCGAAGTTTCTTTTTAAACAAATGAGCTAATACTTTGTACGCATTAAAAATAAAATAAGCCATAATCGAAACAAACCCTAAAACTCCCGTTGAAGCTAACAGATTGATAAAGGTATTATGGGTAACGATCTTTTTCTGAGCAATATATGTTTTAGGTAGTTTATCAACTGCATAAGGAAACAGATTTCTAGGTGATACACCAAAAATAGGCGATGTTTTAAAAATTTCAATCCCACTTTGCCAGATAGAAAAACGCATATTGGAAATGTCGTCATTGTCTGCCACATCTTTTCTCGTTAAATCAGCCTTATCTGATTTTTTTGGCGTATTTGGGTGAATATCTGCTATTGAAATATGTGATAGCACTGTTTTTGATCCAGCTTGAATCCCCGTAAAACATACTCCCACCACAATTATTGCTAATATACTCAAAATAATTTTTTTCAATAATCCTGCTTTTACCAATTTTTTATTAGAAAAAACTGCAGCAAAGGTAACCAAAACTAAACTCAAGTAACATAGTAGCAACGCACTTCTCGAACCAGATAAAAGCATATAACAATATTGAAGAATAATATTGAAGAATAAAAAAACCTTAGCTAGATTAGAATAGAGCTTCCAGTGACTGACTAAATAAAAAATCGATAATATTAAAACGATTACTGCTGTAGTAGCTCCAAAGTTAGGATCTCCGTAAATACCAAATAGACGAGATTCTAAAAAACCAATTCGGATATGATCTCTTGGCCCCGGCCCATAGACATAAACATAACTAAAACGAATAAGATACATCCCTATTGAAATAAGTGACATTATAAACGTACCTATAATCAAGATCCAATCGATTCGTTGAAAAAAAGTATCCTCTTTACTCAACCGTTTGACTAATAAGTAAAGTCCTAAAATATAAACAGCATTCCAAGCCAATAATTTGATATTCCCACCTAATCCATACTGGCGATTGATAATACTAGATATAAAAAAGACGAGTAAAAAAATCACTAGCAACCAATCACTGGTCACGACCTTTTTCTGGGAAAGGACCGTTATACCTTCATAAATAGCAATAAGTGCACCAACTGCACCTAAGATACCAAAAACTATACTATCGTACTTAGATGGTAATAAACTAAACACATTAAAGGAACGAACGATCAACGCAACTAGCAAAACTAAAAAATAGCTTTTTTCAAAAAACTTTATTTTCTCTTCGATATCATTTGGTACTTTTTTATTCATCTTTCTCTCTCCACTCATTTAGTACCCGTTCCCACTTTTTCATTACTGTTGTTACACTGAATTCTTTAGCTCGTTTTAGCGACTTGACTTGCCACGCTTGTCTTTCAGCTGGCTGTTCAATCAAACGATTAACAGCTTTCCCCATCGCTGTTGTATTTAAATCCGCGATTAAAATTCCATCTTTTCCATTTTCTAACAACTCTTTAGCTCCACTATGATCAAAACTTATGATCGGTAATCCAAACGATAATGCTTCGATCATCACTAGTGGCAAAGCTTCTGTCCGTGAAGTTGATAAAAAGATGGAACTGTTTAGATAGTGTGCTACCAATTCATCCCCCGTCAGCGGGCCAACAAATTGGATTTTAGTGGTGACTCTCATTTGGTTAACCAGTTCATTAAAAGCAGCTTCTTCTTTTTCAGATCCTTGTCCCGCCACCCTAATCACCCAAGGATCTGGAAGACTTTTGGCAACTTCACATAAAAGATCCAACCCTTTAATTTCAATATCTAAACGGGTGGTAAAAGAAATCACTGATTGTCGTAGATCAGACTTACCTGTGCTGGCTAAAATCAGCGGATTGTAAATAATTTCGGTTTGCGGATTAAGTTGTTGGTAAACTTGCCAAGCTTTCTGACTTAAACAGATAACTTTATCTGCTTGCTGAAGACTTTCTTCAAACACTGGTCGATAATTTTTAGTTACCTCTGACGCATAATCCGGATCCTCATGGAGCCAAGCAATCAATTTGATTTGTGGAAATAGCGCCTTAATTCGTGAACAAAACCGGACGATTGCGACATAAGAATTTAAAATAATTACATCCAGTTTTTCTTGCTGAATAATCTGAGTCAAATGCTTAAATTCATCATCGATATATCGACTAGGAGTCAACTGGTGTTGTAGCCCAAGCTCGATTCCTTTTTTCACTTGAATGATCCTTTTTTGCCAAATCGATCGTTGCTGGACTAGACTACAAAATCGTTTACTAGGAATCGCTGTTACATTAGCTTCATCTTCGTAAGGCAAAAAATAAACATCATGATTTTCAGCTAATTGGTTCCCCACAGCTGCTGCCACTAAATTGGCTCCCCCATAACCAAATGAAGGACCAACAATTCCGATTTTCAATTTCACACAACCTTTTTATTTGATGATTCGTTTAACTAGCCGACCCGCAATTGATCCTAAATAATGAAACTCACTTGTTTTGAAAAAACAAACAAGATATAAAACAAGCCCCACTAACAGTGCCGTACCCATTTTAAGGAGAATACTTATAAAGTTAGTATACGGTAAAAATTGCTGTGTCGTCAAAACAACTACTGAGGCTAAGATCAGTGGCAGCATATAGAAAATAAATAATTTGATATAAACTCGCAACGGTTCTTCCAAACCATACTTAAAGATATAGTGGACTTCTACCCACATGACATACCCAAAAGATGAAATAATCGTTCCTAGTAACACCCCGTTGATTCCCATTTTAAACGCCATCAATAAAACCAAGGAAGCGGCCAGATTGATGCCTGCCTCAATGATCGATTTCCAACGTTGGACCCAATACAACCCAAAAGAATCAATGAAGACAAAGTTGGTATTTCGAAACATTTGAATGACTAAGTTAAAAATGATCAACCCTACTGTCAGCGGTGGTAAAGTGAATTTCTCCCCAATCCACCAGGTAATAAAGGGGTTTAAAATCGCAATCAAAATCAACGTAGCAAAATAAATCATCGTGTAATTAACAAATAAATGACGACGAAACAGTTCCAATGCTTGTCTTTTGTTAGCAGAAACAATATAATTCCCCACACTCGCCGTAACTGAATTTGTAACTTGTTTACAGAGGTTTTGCACATTATTGATGATCATCGTGTAATTCGAATAGTAGCCTACTGCAGCTAAACCAACAAAACTTGAAATCAAAATACTATCGGTCCCCATAACGACGACTCCACCAATTTTAGAACTCATGTTACCGACAACATTTTTCTTGATCTCCTTGACTTCTGCTTCTGAGAGTGGCTGATGACCTGACTCTTTTAAAAAAGGATAATCATGGTCGACTTTTAACGAAATACTGATATTCCCTAATAAAGTAAAAATCAATTGTACCACTAGATAGATCGTGAAGCTTTGATAGTGGAACAATAAAAAAATCTGTAAAGCATTACTAAACAGTAAAAATAAGAAATCATTGATATTCACAGTATAAGTCCGCTGATCCGCAATCAGCATCGAGCGTTTGTAGGTGAAAAAGTAACTCAAAACAGAATTACCAAGAAATAGCAGATAAAACCAGACAAAGTGATCAGTTGTTGCTAAGTCAGCCGAAAAATATTTTAAAAAGGGTACTAAGGTTAAACCTAAGACAGCTACAGCTACTCCAATGTAGTGATAGGCCTTTTTATATAGGTCCATCAGTGCCTTGATCTCCCCTTGATTATTTTCAGCTATCGGACGATACATGGAATAGACAATGGACGTCCCGATACCTAACTCAGCTAGCGAAAGCAGACTCAAGATATTTGAAAACAATCCGTTGATTCCTAAATAAGTGACCCCTAAAAACTGGATAAAATAGGTTCGTGCAACAAATTGAATCACTAATTTAAAGAAAAAGACAATCGTCGAAATTGATGAGTTCATCAACGAGTAATATAATCTGGATTTTTGCATTTAACTCTCCTTTACTCAGAATGCTTCCGTTTGTTTTTTTCCTGTTGTAGAACTAAGTAACGATAAAAATGCGGATTGAAACTCAGTACGATAATAGCTATTTTTCGGCTTTTAGTAAAACCTGAGTAAGATAAAATGAACCCTCGTTCTTTTTTCAGCGTTTGGATTACCTTTTGCTGTTCTGAGACGGGCACTGGATTCGTCGAAACAAGCATTTTATCCAATACAAAAAAGTAAGCCCAGCAAATTCTCCGTCGACAGATTGCTGCTAATTCAGGGTAGTACGCCAATACTAAAGCCGCATTCTTTTCCCAAGCCTCGATTACATCAAAACTTTTTTTAGAAAAAGCAGCACCAATGATACTATCGTCACGATGAAAATAAAAGTAGCCTGGCCAATCAGACACGACTACTCGTTCGGCTTGTAATAAAAGTTTCATAATAACAAAAGCATCTTCCACGATTTTTCCAACTGGAAAACGAACCGTTTCAAACAAGGTCTTTTTAAATAATTTATTGGTCGCATAAGCATAGAACTGATTTCCCTGTAAGACAGCAATTATAGCCGCTTTTTGATCTAACACCTCGACTTTGCCATGCTCGGCTTTTTGGATCAAACGACCGTCATAGACATCAACCAATTCAACAGAACTAATGTCAGCTTGATAATTGACTAGATTCCCATACAAGTTAGCTAGCATTTCAGGAGCAATGTAGTCGTCACTATCAATGAAACAAATAAACTGGCCTTTAGCCTCTTCAATTCCAACATTTCGAGCATCACTTAACCCGCCGTTTTTTTTATGAATCACCCGAATTTCAGGATGTTCAGCTGCATAATGGTCACATATTTGAGTTGAATGATCAGTTGAACCATCATCGATCAACAGAATCTCATATTTATCATCAAATGTTTGGTCTAAAATTGAGTCGATACATTTTTTTAAATACTTCTCAACATTATAAACCGGCACAATGACACTGATTTGATACATCTTATTTCCACCTAAATTTTTATTTATGCTGTATTCACAATTAGTCATTTTAGCATAAAAATGAACAATAAAGTCATTTTCATTTTAAACTATACTCGTTTTTAAAAAGTTGAAAGTTTTTTAACCAAAAAAAGCCGTGTGATTCACTACACGACTTTTTTTCGTAACACTTCGATCGTTTGTCGCAAAGCTTCATCCAAGTCAAAGAGACTTTTCCAGCCTAACTGGTGAAGCTTACTCGGATCTAACAATGCTTTGCTAGCTTTTGAGAAACCTTTTTGTTCTTCTGCATCAGGCAAATCAAAGATTACCTTTTGACCACTGACAGTGGCTATTTTTTTAGCCAGCTCTTTTAAACGTAAATCAAATTCGGCAACTGCAATATTGTAGGCTTCCCCACTTTCGCCGTGGCTTAGTAAGAAGAGGAGCGCTGAGACGACATCCCCCACATAAGCGTAGGAAAAAAATTGCTCGCCTTGACTTTTTAATACGATGTTTTCTTGCCGAGCCCCATTTAATAAAAATTGTGAAGCAGCTTTGGAATCATTCAATAGCAGAGTTGGGCCAAATGTCCGACAAATTCGCGGCATCACGATATCGACTCCGTATTTAGAACGATAGGCTTGACACAAACTTTCACTCGCCCTTTTTCCTTCTGGATAACCTGCTCGCAACGTGTTGCAATCGATATAACCGCAATAGTCTTCCGTAAATCGTTCCACATCGCCGCGATTCTCACCGTAGATTTCTACTGTCGACAAAAAAATCACTCGCTCAGTCTTAAAAGCTACCGCATAATCAAGGACTTGTTTTGTTCCCATCAAACTGGTCATGACCGTTCCGATTGGATCAGTTGCATAAGCTCGTGGATGCGTATTGCTAGCAGCATGGATAACATAATCGGCTTCGACCGTCAATGGCAACGGCTCAGTCACATCCCCTTTTACTAATTCAAAAAAATCTGAAGTAAGATAAGGAGTAAAGCGTTCTTCCAAGCGTAGCTTATTGCGACCCATCGCATAAATTTTTATTTTTGCATTATAAACATGATTCCGCCACATCAAAAAATCAACTAAGTAAGAGCCGATCATGCCGGTTGCACCAATAATCAAAAAGGAATGTCCATCAAGAGTACTCGAATTTTGGAGATGATCGATCTTTTCAAACTCCGCTGTAAAAGATGTTACTTCATTCAAGAAATCCCTCCTAGTCATTCATTTTTAAATACGCCTTGAATAATTCTAAATCATCCGTCGTCGTCAATTTGATATTTTTATCTGAACCAGCCGCAAAATAAAGTGTCTCTCCCAATTCTACCATCATCGTATTCGTATAAGAAGAATCTGTCATCCCGACTTTGTCTTTGATAGCTTGATCATATGCCCACGCTAACTTCTTAAATCGATAAGCTTGTGGTGTTGAAACGCGACGGATCGTGTTCCGATCAATATATTCTTTTGTAGTTTCCTCCGTTGCTTTTAGAAAAATCTGTTCATTGTAAGGTAGTGATGTTACTGCATTCCCGTGTTCTTTTGCTTTTACAATAACATCAGATAAGACCAGCTCATCCACTAATGGTCGAATCCCATCATGGATCACGATCGTATCATCAGGATCAGAATATTGTTTTAAAAATTGGACCCCATTGTTGATCGACTCTTGCCCAATTGAACCGCCTTGAATGATCCACTGAACTTTTTTTAATCCATACTCATGGATATAGCCCCATAAAGTTTCTTCCCAGCCAGTCTTACAAACGACCAATACACGATCCACTAACGGGTGACGCTCAAATGATTCTAAAGTATAAATAATAATGGGCTTACCATTCACCGTGATAAACTGCTTTGGGATATCTTGTCCCATGCGTTTTCCGACACCGCCTGCAATAATCAATGCTGTGATCATTTCTTTGAATCCCCCTTCAAATAATAGATTCCACGATATTTTTCATACGGCTGATCAGGATCGATATAAACAGCTTCATGGACCGACACTTGTTTTTCCTTTGATGGTCGTTGCATATAATTACCAAAGGCTTTTTTCAAGTAGCGATCATAACCAATGGGAATCGGCATTTTTCTATCTTCAAAAGGAACTTGGATCGCTTGCGAAAAATCTTCTGCATGATAGATGTTGCCCATGTAACGTGGACCAACACAGAGTTCTGTTACCCAACCAGTTTGCTCATTGTTATATCTCGTCATTTGTTTTTCAGCGTACTTCCAGATCTTATAGCGTAAAGCCTTACTAGGAACAATCGCCAGCAGAGCTTTACTGCCAAAAGCGATGATTCCTCCATGATTTTTAGGAACAATTTGATTACAATACAACGCATAGATTAACGCCCAAATTTTTTGAGCCCTTCGTTTCATAGGCTTAACTGGTGCGACATCCAAAGGAAAAATATCAATCGCAATCCCATGAGGCAAGTCCAAATCTTTCTGATAGGTTTTGATAAAAGTCGTTTGCCGATCTCGAATCGTAGTAAAAAGATTATGATCAACATAATCTTTTTGTGCACGTAAAATTGGATATCGATCATTTAACGTACTCTGTTGCCACAATCGATAGAATTTCTCATAATCAGTACGCGGCATAAAAAAATCTAAATCATCATCCCAAGGTACGAAGCCCTTTTCACGAACTGCACCAATGACTCCCCCGCCGCAAAAGTAACATAGCAAATGATGTTTTTGACAAAACTCTACGATCAGGGTTGCCATCTGTAAAGTCGTTCCTTGAATTTTTTTTAATTTTGGATCAGTACTATACATAAATTCCCTTCTTACTTTCGTAATCGCTTCTCATAGATTTTTCCTCTCACTGAATTTGGTAACAGACTGACAACCATATGGGCAGAACAAGAAACTGCTAAGTCTGCCCAAGTTCCTAATCCTGCCTGATAAATTTTTTTCCGTCCTGCTAACCCACGAGTAAAATATTTCAGACCGCCTCGGCGAGCATACATATTTTCACCTGTCCGAGCATAGACGAGCGGCTCTTGGAGGTTTTGCCCCCGATAGCCGGCTTTTAATAAACGAGCCCACAAATAATAATCTTCAAAACCGGATAAAGGCTGATAATTTCCGACCGTTAAGATCGCTGACTTTTTAAACATGACGGTCATGTGATTGAAAGGATTCCGTTTTTTAGAAAATTCCCGGATTGCGTGATTTGTTGCTGGCACGATTCGCTGACCAGTGATTTCTGATGGAACTGTCGCAAATTCAGCGATATTCGAACCAACGATTGCAAGCGTAGGATCAGCATCAAATGCTTGAAGCTGTTTTTCTAAGCGAGTCGGCACCATGATGTCATCGGTATCCATCCGTGCGATCAATTCATTTCGGCACGCCAAGACGCCTTTAGCTAGTGCTGTCCCCAGCCCGGCATTTTCTGCTAAGGGAACTACTTTGATGATGTTGGGGAATTTTTTTTGATACGCGTTGATCACATCTTGCAACAATTGCGTGATCGGCCCGTCTAAGACTAAGACGACTTCTGCAGCTGGTGAGGTTTGATCAAAAATACTTTGAAGTGCTTGTTGTAAATACGTCGCTTGTTCTTTTTCATAAACGGACAACAGCACACTGACTGCTTTTTTCATCGCGCACCTCCTGTTTACTGATAAATCTTGTCAGTTGGAAAATCGATACTCCGTAAGTTATCGATTGCTTCATCTTCTGCTAACCCTTGAGAAGACACTTTATCAAATAAGATCTTGATCGTTTGCAATAAGATCTTCAAGTCCAACAACAGCGAATATTTCTTGATATACAGCAAGTCAAATTTTAATTTGCTATCATAGTCAGAAACATATTTGCCATAGACTTGCGCATACCCGGTGATGCCAGCTTGTACATTATGACGCAAATAATAATAAGGATTTTCTGCATTGAACTGATCGACAAAAAATGGTCGTTCAGGACGTGGCCCCACAATGGACATATCTCCTTTTAACACATTGAACAGTTGCGGCAATTCATCAAAGCGCACGGCGCGAATAAATTTTCCCACCGGAGTGACACGCGCATCATGACTTTTCGCTAACACGGGACCTGACTTTGCTTCTGCTGTTGCACTCATGGAACGAAATTTGTAAATCGGAAATTCTCGCTGGTCTTTGGTGATTCGAATTTGTTTGTAGATCACTGGACCCGGTGAAGTGACTTTGACTAACAGCGCAGTCAACAGCATGAAAGGTGAGGCGATCACTAATAAAACCAATGAAACGACGATATCAAATAAGCGTTTGAACAAAGCTTGTTCCGAATTGATTTTAAACCCAGTCGACTCGATGATACTTTCATCTTCAAAGTTCATAATGTTCGGATTGATCATGATCAGATTTTCAAAAGTAGTATTCAAAAATAATTTTTTTTCTTTTTTCGTTACTAGTTGATAGATTTTTCTTTTTTCAGCTTCGGCGATCTCAGAAGCTAGATACACGATGTCCACTTGATCGATCAAGCGAGTCAAGTTGTCAGTGAAGTGATCGATGATGACACTACAGACACGATGCTTGTTGTTTTTTTGCGAGGCAAAGTTTTGAACCGCCGGCGCGACATCTTTTTCAAAGCCCACGATCACCACTTGTTTATCTCGGCTGACCTTGAGATACGTTTTATAGATGATCAAGCGATAAATACTTAACAAGATCGTACTTAAAATAAAAGAATACAAGATGACCATCCGCGGAAACGCAAACCAGCGTCCAGCAAACGTAATAGTCATGATCGCAAAGGACATCAAAACTTGGCTGATGACCGTCACAAACACGATGTCACTTGTGATCCGATTATAAAAAACATATGCCCCCAGTAACAGATTCAACGCAATAAAAAAGATGGAGATAAACAGCGCTGAATTTTCGAATGTCTCAAAATTCCGTTGCGGGATCGTCCCGTGAAATTTCAGCCAAAAACTGAAAAAAATCGCGATATTATACACGATCACATCAAACAGGATAATGAACAACCGTCGCGCGCCACTCCATTCTCCATTTCGATTCATATAAATTTACACACTCCTATTTTCCCAATAATCCAGCTACAATCTTACCACAGCCCTATCTAAAAGCCCAGTTATCCCTAGAAAAATAAAGGAAATTAAAAAGAGACTGTTCACAATTTTTTCTGTTTTGCTCAAACCGAGCCATTACGATTTTTCTTCAACCATCGTCCCCACAAAGCTTGAACTCCAGCAATCAGCAAAAACAAGATCACTAAAACGCCGATTGCGATCACACGAGTCACGGGTGTTTGAATGACGCCCGCGCCATCGACTCTTCTCACAGCTAAAAAAATAATCCCAACGATAAATAGTAAAATCCAAACTATGTTCATGAGCTTCCATAATTTCATCTCATTCAACCTCCATGACTTTTTCTGCTTAAAATTATAACACGCTGAAAAAAAGAGTGAGTCTTTATGATCCTACTCCCTTACATTGAGCATTGTCTTTTGAGCGTAATTTTTTACGTTTTACACTCCAAATCAAAACAATCAGGAGACCTAAAAATTTAAACCCTAGAATGATTTTCAAATCAATGCTGGGACGATAACCCACGATAACTGAGTTCACACCAGGTTTAGCATTGACCACCAAGGCTCCGATCAAACTTTTTCGTACTTTTGTCGAAGCGAGCTGTTGTTGATTGTAAAAAATTGTCGAGTGATCATAAATCACAACAGGGACAATCACCTTTTTGGCTATCTTTTGCCGCCATTTGATTTGTAAACGACCATCAGCTAAAACTTTTTTCGTTTTATTCAATGGGTTTTCAATAAATTGTTCAATATATAATTGATAAGGCTCAGCTTGATAAACTTTTGTTTGACTGCTAGTGATTGGCAAATAATCTGGCGTACCTTTCACCAATTGCCGTAACCCAGCAGATAAATCTCGGCTACGAAAAGCAGTCCGAATTTTTTGCGGGTCTTGTTCACTCTTTTCTTTTACGACATTGCTTAATTCCAATGGATCATTTCCCGTCCAGATCCATGTTTGGGTATACATTGCTTGGTTGACACTGAAAACTGCAAAAAAAGCGGCGACCACTAATAATACCAAGCAAATCTTTTTTGCTTCATTTGTTTGAAATTTAACGGTCAATTGTTGCAACGTTCGTCCAAACCCCAGCAGCAATAAGACATAGGCGACCATCGCAAATCGATGGGGAAATTGAATCAGTTTGATAATCGGAATCCATTGAGGTAAATTGTCCCAAGGTAAAAGTCTTGATGAAAAAATTAAAAAAGTGGCGCCAACGCCGATCATCAATCGTTCAACCGTTAAAAGTTTTTTCCAGTTCAAAACAGCATAAGTGATTTGAAAAATAAAAATCGACGTGAAGATCAAACCAGCATCGTGTAAACTCATTTGCCCCGTCGAAAATTTGAGAGTATCACCTAACATATGGTCCAGTTGAAAAGGTTGTAAAATATTATTTGATGAATAAACATCTAACACACTAGCTACTGAATTAGCTGATAATAAAACAAATACGATCACCGCGAGCCCTAAACGACCTAGCCAAGTACCTTTTTGTGCTGACTGAAAAAAACTATAAGTAAGCATCGGTAAAATCGCTAAGATGCCAATCAGCCAACTTAATATATGAGTCGAGAATAAAATTGCGACCGGAACAGCTAACAAAATGGGATCAATCGGCTTTTTTTTGTCTTGAATTGCTTTTAACGCTGGAATAAAAAGTAGCGGTAAGAAAGCGGCACCCCAACCATTGAATGCTTGCCAAATAGCATAATAAGCTACCGTACTTGAATACATATATAAAATAGCAATCGCAAGTGCAAATTGGTCGTGTAAGCGTAAATATTTTCCTAATAAATACATCGTGAAGCCACTCGTGAAAAAACATAAGAATGCTGAAACGATTTGGAATTTCAGCCAACTCTTAAAAATTACTAGTAATACTGCTTGAAAAAAAGCAAAATCATAACCGTATAATGCATTGATGATCCGACCACTTTGATTAAATCCAAAAAGCGTTTGATAATAGTTAAACTTTCCTTGCGACAGTTGTGTGGCTAGTTCATAGAACCGGTTAAAATGAAAAACAGCATCCGCTCCTATAGACAATGATCGCCGATAGATTTGCGGTGAGACCATGATAAATGAAACAAAGATCAGAACACTGATTACCGTGAATAGTTTTTTCATTTTTGCAGAGGACATCACCACCCTCCCTTTCTTTTCCAAATTGCGCTAAATCAAAACCACCCGTGTGAACGGGTGGTTTGCTCTTCGGCTGAAAGCCTCTATTACCGGCCACGGCCTAAAAGGCCCTCTGAAAGGTCTCCCTTCCGCACCACTTCTACTCGCTGATTCTAAAA
>NZ_CACSLH010000026.1 GCF_902706605.1 Enterococcus sp. CSURQ0835
GAAACGCCCTACACATTTGGTTCGTCTTATTTCGTTCAGTTTTCAAAGGTCTACATGGTGTTTCGTGTTGCATCAGCAACTTTTACATCTTATCAGCTTTCCAGCTGAAAGTCAACAACTTTTTTAATTTCTTTTTTGAAGTTGTTTGAAGTGTTTGATGCGACTTTGTTAGAATACCTAATCTCAAGCTATTTGTCAATAACTTTTTTTAAGTTTTTTCTAAGCTCCCAAGTGAAGCAAAGCTCGCTTGGAACATGAAATAATATACCAGTTTTCGCGGGGCTCGTCAACGGAATTTCGCGATTTTTATGCACTCTTTTTCAGATGCGATGTATAAAAATGTATACCGGTTATTTCATTCGTTTTTATCGGAATAGATAGCTCTATCACCTGGCTTTGTTGCATTATTTTTCGTCTTTTTATCTTGCTTCTATTTAATGCTCTTTTTCGCCATCTGATCGAATCTTTGGTAGAATGAGGTTAACACAGTACAATGGGAGGAATTTGACTATGAAAATTCTAGTTGCAGATGACGATAAAGAAATCGTTGAACTATTGAACATTTATTTACACAATGAAGGCTATGAAGTCTTGAAAGCGTATGACGGCAAAGAAGCACTAAGCAAATTGCGGACCGCTTCAGACATCGACCTGTTGATCTTAGATATCATGATGCCTGTGATGGACGGGATGCAAGTGGTCAAAGAATTACGCAAAGAATCACAGATCCCGATCATCATGTTGACGGCTAAAACGACCGATATGGATAAAATCAAAGGACTCGTTGCCGGAGCTGACGACTACGTCACTAAACCGTTCAATCCGCTGGAAGTCATGGCGCGCGTCAAATCATTGCTCCGCCGCACGCAAATGCAAGTCGCGGAAGAACAACCAGATATTTTAGAGATCCAGTCTCTCATCATCAACAAAGACTCCCATGAAGTCAAGACAGTGGATGGCAAAGAGATCCAATTGACTGCATTGGAATTTGGAATCTTATATTTACTAGCAAGCCACCCGAATCGCGTTTTTAGTGCAGATGAAATTTTCGAACGCGTTTGGAAACAAGAAAGTATCGTCTCAGCTAAAACCGTCATGGTCCACGTTTCGCATTTACGTGACAAGATCGAAGAAGCGACTGACGGCGAAAAAGTGATCCAAACCGTTTGGGGAGTGGGTTATAAGATCGATGCAAAATAAACCTGCACCTCCAGAAAAACGTAAGCGGATCATCTTGACGTCAAAAGAGATCAGCGAGCTGATTGCCGAAGCCATCATCACGATCATCATTTTATTACTATTGAACGTCGCGATCATGGTAGTCTTATCGCAAATGTTGAACAACTCGCCTGATCTCAGTGAAGCGATCTACCGCTCGAAAAATATCTTTGCGAGTAGTCTTAATAGTGATTTTTTTTGGAGCGGCCGCAACTTTTTGTTCCCCTTCTTTTTCATTATTGATATTTTGATCGTCTGCTGGCGTCTGATTCGCCGTTACCGTCAAATGCAGTTACAACACATCATCCACGAACTGCATTATATCGCCAGTGGTAATTATGATTATCGGATCCCGTTTGAACTGCGCGGCGACCTCAGCAAAGTCGTCGATTCCATCAACGGCTTAGTCGACAGTACCGTAGCTGCGATTGAAGATGAACGAGCGATCGAAAAATCCAAAGATGAACTGATCACAAACGTCAGCCACGATATTCGCACGCCACTGACTTCGATCATTGGCTACTTGGGGCTGATTGAAGACGGTCAGACCCACAGTGAAGCGGAAATGAAAAAATACACCCACATCGCGTACACCAAAGCCAAACAGATGAAAGCATTAGTCGAAGATCTGTTTGAATACACCAAGGTCCGTCAACCTTCCGTTCCCATCAATATGGTCTCCTTTGATATGGTGCAATTATTGGAACAGCTGGCCGCAGATTATGAACTAGAAGCTAGCAAAAAAAACCTGCAGATTATGATCGAGACGCAAGAAACGACGCTTACGATGGACGGTGATACGGAAAAATTGGTCCGCGTCTTCAATAACTTGATCACAAACGCGTTAAAATACGGCGAAGGAGCCACCAAGATCGTGATCGAACTAGAAAAAAGTCAGACTGAAGCGATCATCACCGTTAAAAATGATGGCCGCCCGATCCCGCGCGAATCATTGGACCAACTGTTTGACCGTTTTTACCGGGCGGATCAATCTCGCTCACAAGAGATCAGCGGGACTGGGCTGGGACTTGCAATCTCGCAAAACATCGTCAATCTCCACGGCGGTTATATTTATGCGCAATCCAATCCGAAGTGGACGTCGTTTATTATCCACTTACCACTTAAAAATAACGTCGTTTCACATTAAGCCAGTTATCAGTTGACTTTTCATTTCAGCCTTTGTTATACTGTGATCAATTAAATGATGAACGCAGGAAACCAAGTACTTGCAGTCGATCTTGCAGAGAGTTGATGGTCGGTGAGAATCAACAGACGGTGTAGGGAAATCCAGTTTCATGATCTGTGTCTTTTGAAAGAAAGACCGGCCAGCAACCGATATCTGTTTTAATCAAGGGCAGCGCTTGCGCTGAACTTGGGTGGTACCGCGAATAACGCACCGTTTCGTCCCAAGAATTCAAGGGATGAGACGGTGCTTTTTTATATTTGAAGGAGGAAGAACGATGTTAGATGTAAAAATGATCCGGAACAATTTTGAAGACGTCCAAGAAAAATTAGCAACGCGCGGTGTCAAAGCGGCTGTCTTGCAAGAATTTTTGGAATTGGATGAACAACGCCGCCAGTTACTGGTGAAAGCCGAAGAATTGAAAAAAACGCGGAATGAAGTTTCTGGTGAGATCGCCAAAATGAAACGGGAAAAAATGAACGCCGATGACAAGATCGTCGAAATGAAAAAAGTCGGCGAACAGATCAAAGAATATGATGAAAAAGTGGCGGAGATCGACGAAAAATTAACTGGGATCGCGACGACTTTACCAAACTTGCCTCATGAAGATGTACCGATCGGAGAAGATGAAGACGACAATGTTGAGATGCGCCGCTGGGGTGCGGTCCGTAAATTCGACTTTGAACCAAAACCGCATTGGGAAATCGCGGAAAATCTAGGTATTTTAGATTTCGAACGAGGAGCTAAAGTCGCCGGCAGCCGATTTGTTTATTACAAAGGTCTCGGTGCGCGCCTTGAACGGGCCGTTTACAACTTCATGTTGGATCAACACGTCTATGAAGATGGTTATACAGAAATGATCACGCCTTATTTAGTTAATGACCAAGCGATGTTTGGTACCGGACAATTTCCAAAATTCAAAGCGGATGTCTTCCAAGTGCGCGATCGCGATCTGACGTTGATCCCGACTGCCGAAGTGCCTTTGACCAACTACTACGCGCAAGAGATCTTAGACGGCAAGGACTTACCGATTTATTTAACGGCGATGTCGCCTTGTTTCCGGTCTGAAGCAGGTTCTGCAGGTCGTGACACTCGCGGCTTGATCCGGATGCACCAATTCCATAAAGTCGAAATGGTAAAATTCAGTGATAAAGAACATTCTTATGAAGAATTAGAAAAAATGACTGGAAACGCTGAAAACATTTTACAAAAGTTGGATCTACCTTACCGGGTAATCACGTTGAGTACTGGCGATATGGGCTTTTCAGCTGCTAAAACATATGACGTGGAAGTCTGGATCCCTGCTCAAGATACGTATCGTGAAATCAGCTCTTGTTCAAACTGTGAAGATTTCCAAGCGCGGCGGGCGATGATCCGTTACCGCGATGAAAACAATAAGATCCAATATGCTCACACTTTGAATGGTTCTGGCCTAGCAGTTGGTCGGACAGTGACTGCGATCTTAGAAAATTACCAAAACGAAGACGGCTCTGTGACGATCCCCGATGTCTTAGTCCCTTATATGGGCAATACGAAAGTGATCAAAAAAGAAAAATAAGCTAGAAACTCAGGAAGGTCTAGTATGACCTTCCTTTTTTACAGCAAATAGATTGAACTAATCTACTCTAAATAATTTTATTCGTCACTTATTACTATTTCATAATTGATCAATGCTAATAAATCAGTCGCTAGTCGGATTTATTACGTAGGATTTTCATTTATGATCAAGTTAACAACTCGAATCATTTAGGAGAAATGACATGACAAAAAATTCAGGCTGGCTGTTACTTAGTCTGTATCTTGGGACACTCGTTTGGATTTTACTATTTAAATTTTCGATTTCACTGTCAGATCTGTCTGCACTTCATAATCAGTCTCGAAGTCTCAATTTGATTCCCTTTAGCCAATCAGGAATTGTCAACCATACACTCGATTGGAGTGAAATCATTGCGAATGTCATCATCTTTTTGCCATTTGGTTTACTCTTAAGGGCAATTTCTAATCTATCTATTACTAAAAGCGTTAGCCTCATTTTTGGTTTCAGTTTAGTGATTGAAATGTTGCAATTTGTTTTTTCACTAGGTGCTACTGATGTGACAGATTTATTGATGAATACTTTAGGTGGTATCTTGGGATTAGGTTTGTATGCTAGCTTAGCTCATTTTATTCCCACAAAAAGACTAAATCAGTGGTTGATTTATACGGGAACGCTCCTGTTCGCGATCGCGTTTGGTCTATTGGTCTTTTTGCTAGTAGTCAATTAACAAGTTTCTAAAAAACTCTCTGAGGATAAATTAACTAAAGCATAAGCAGCGGAAGGAATTAGTTTGATGCGTAAAAATGGCCTTTTAATCTACTGGAGTTTATATTTAATATTATTAGCTTGGTTCTCTTTAGGACATTTGTCTTTTTCAATCATCGACCTACTGCAACTACGGCAATTAGATCATTCTCTAAATCTAATTCCTTTTGAACATTTACCGCTCCGAAATCAACAAATTGATATTCAATTATTGATTTATAAAATAATCCTTCTCTTTCCACTAGGAATTGGTTTAAAGATAACATTTGACAACAAACAACACTTACTTAAGGATCTTAAAGTAGTATTTTTAGTTAGTTTGATGCTTGAAATTTTAGACTATGGGCTCGGACTTGGCAATTTTGATAGTACGACTGTCCTTATCTATACATTAGGTAGTTTTTTAGGAATTATGTTCTATCAAGTTATGCACTGTCTTTTACCGCGCCAACGATTAAATTCACTACTGACCAAGGGCGGTATTTGGGGATTTGGTAGTTTAACAGGTTTCATTATCACTCTTTTTATTTTTAATAGTCCATTGTATCGTTTTTTAAGTAACCTTATTTAAAAAAAGCGCCTTGACGAGCAATTCGTCAAGGCGCTTTTTCTTATTGTTCCACTGAATAGTTTGGCGCTTCTTTGGTGATTTGAACATCGTGAGGATGCGATTCCCGCAACCCGTTGCCACTCATTTGGACGAATTGCGCATTGTCACGTAATTCTTGTAAGTTGGCAGCACCGACATAGCCCATCCCAGCTTTCAAGCCACCGATCATTTGGAAAATGATGTCGGCTGCACTGCCTTTATAAGCGACCCGGCCTTCGATCCCTTCTGGAACTAATTTATTGGCTTCATTGACGCCACTTTGGAAATAGCGATCACTAGAACCTTTTTCCATCGCACCAAGTGAGCCCATACCACGATATGTTTTGAAGCGGCGACCTTGATAAATCTCAAATTCACCTGGTGATTCATCGGTCCCGGCCAACATTGAACCTAGCATGACCACATAGCCACCTGCTGCTAACGCTTTGACGATATCACCTGAATATTTGATCCCGCCATCTGCGATAATGCCTTTACCATATTGGCGTGCGACAGAAGCCGCGTCATAGATCGCTGTTAATTGAGGAACGCCCACACCGGCAACTACACGAGTCGTACAAATCGAACCAGGTCCGATCCCGACTTTGACTACATCGACTCCGGCATCGTATAACGCTTTAGCACCTTCTGCGGTCGCTACATTCCCCGCGATCAAGGTCGCTTCTTTAAAGGTATCGCGGATCTCACGAATCTTGCGCAAGACACCTGCGCTGTGACCATGAGCCGTATCGATCACGATCGCATCAGCTCCCGCTTCAAGTAATGCTTCCGTCCGTTCAAACGTATCACTGGTGACACCGACTGCTGCAGCTACTAACAACCGACCATGTTCATCTTTAGCTGCATTGGGGAACTCAATCACTTTTTCAATATCTTTAATCGTGATCAAACCGCTCAAACGACCTTCGCTATCCACGATCGGTAATTTTTCGATCTTATGTTGTTGTAAGATTTTTTCCGCATCTTTCAACGAAGTCCCGACTGGTGCCGTGACGAGATTTTCTTTGGTCATCACATCATAGATCGGCATTTGGAAATCAGTCACAAATCGCATGTCACGGTTAGTGATAATCCCGATCAATTTCCGTTCTTCTAATGAATCGACGATTGGTACACCACTGATGCGGTAACGGCTCATCAAATCTTCCGCCTCTTGGACTTTATGTTCTGGCGTTAAGAAAAACGGATCGATGATCACGCCGCTTTCAGAACGTTTGACTTTACGAACTTCGTCTGCTTGGGAGGCGACACTCATATTTTTATGGATAACACCAAGACCGCCTTGACGCGCCATCGCGATCGCCATTTTGCTATCGGTCACCGTATCCATGCTGGCACTCATAATGGGAATATTCAATTTCAAATTCTTTGCAAGCTGAACACTCATATCGACTTCATTTGGCAAGACGTGACTTTCTGCCGGGATCAGCAAAACATCATCGAACGTTAACCCTTTTTTTGCAAATTTCGTTTCCCAATTAGACATTGTTCGTAACCACTCCTTGGCTTTATTTTTAATTATGAAATTAACAGATGGCTTTCATGAAGTCAATCATTTATTCTTGAATCCTCATGCTCCCTTTAGTTTCCGTTTAGATTTAGTGTTTCGATCGTATCATTTGGCTTACCGACTTGAAACGTCACCTGTCCACTCGCTTCATCTTTGACCAAAAATAGTTGCCCCTCACAATCAAAATCAGCCAGCTGCAAAACCGTATAGCGATCCTCCACCGTTTGGATTCCTTTAAAGACTTGACGCAAAAGCTGTTTCGCTTCGTGGAAACTTTTTTGTTGCGCCGTCGCTTTTTCCACCGCCGTTCCTAATGTATACCCTTCATCTAAAAAGCGTTTGATCAATTCGACTTTCAAGACGATCGGCAGCCGATATTTCCGGTTGCCGCCGTCTTGTTGCAATGAATCGATGTAGCCTTTTTCTTCCCAATACCGCAATTGCCGCGGCGAAACATCAGTCATTTTACTCAACTCACTGATTCCAACCAATAGATCGTCACTTTGCAGTAGCTGCTTCATCATCTCTTTACTCACGGCAATCTCCCCTCTATGTTTGCCTTGATTATACTTTACCTAACGGATGTGTCAAGTAAGTTGACAAACTTCACGAACAGGCGTAGAGTAACACTCGGACATTTTATTTCAGAAATTTTCATTAATAGAGAGGACGTGAGATCGTGAGTCACCAACAATCGGTCGATATTTACGGCAAACCGTACAACCGTTCCTTACTAGTCTTAGTCTTACTAGTCGGAACGTTTTGTACCGTTTTGAACCAAACCTTATTAACAACAGCTTTTCCAACTTTGATGAAGACGTTTGATATTTCAGCGTCGAGTGTGCAATGGTTGACGACTGGCTTCTTACTCGTCAACGGGATCATGATCCCGATCAGTGCTTGGCTGATCAATAAATTCAGTTCCAAAAAATTGTATTTGACTGCGATGTCGATCTTTTTGATCGGAACGATTACGTGTTTTGTCGCACCAAGCTTTGCTGTGCTTTTGATCGGACGGCTCGTCCAAGCAGCAGGTGTCGGGATCTCCATGCCATTATTACAAAACATCATGCTTTCGATCTTTCCACCAGAAAAACGCGGATCCGCAATGGGGATGGCCGGGATCGTTATCGGGCTAGCACCAGCATTAGGCCCCACCTTATCTGGTTGGATCATT
Source organism: Enterococcus sp. CSURQ0835 (assembly GCF_902706605.1). Taxonomy (GTDB): domain Bacteria; phylum Bacillota; class Bacilli; order Lactobacillales; family Enterococcaceae; genus Enterococcus_A. The sequence continues at coordinate 8,001 of NZ_CACSLH010000026.1, forward strand.
GACCATTACACGTGGCGAGATTTGTTCGGGATGGTCATTCCCATCGTCATTTTAGTCTTAGTCTTAGCTATCTTCTTAATGAAGAGCGTTATCAAACTTTCGAACCCTAGCATCGACATTTTATCCGCCATCTTATCTACCATCGGTTTTGGTGGGTTACTATATGGCTTTTCTAGTGTTGGGGATGCCGGCTGGGGCAGTGCCAAAGTCCTAGGCTTTTTAGTAGTCGGGGTCGTGTTCATCGCCATTTTTGCTTGGCGGCAATTACATTTGGAACACCCTTTCTTAGAACTGCGGGTCTTTAAATCTTCTACCTTTACGATCGCTGCTGTCTTATCAGGGGTCGTCAATATGGCGATGGTGGGCGCTGAAATGGTCCTACCATTATATATCCAAAATATTCGTGGCGAATCTGCCTTCCATTCCGGCCTGATGTTACTTCCGGGAGCCTTGATCACCGGGATGATGATGCCGATCACCGGGGCGATCTTTGATAAACACGGCGCCAAACGATTAGCAATCAATGGGATGCTGATCTTGACTGCCGCAACATTACCATTCGCCTTTTTGACTAAAGATACGCCGATTCCGATGATCGTCATTTTATATGCGATCCGGATGTTTGGGATCTCTATGGTCATGATGCCCGTTACCACTTCCGGGATGAACGCATTACCAATGAACTTGATCAGTCACGGGACTGCCGTCAACAACACTTTCCGGCAAGTCGCTAGTTCGATCGGGACCGCGATTTTGATCAGCGTGTTGACGAACGTGACCAAAGATAATCTACCAAGTTCTGGATTACTTAAAACATTGCCTTTACACTATAAAGACCAAGCGATCAATGCCACCCTGTCCGGTTACCATGCCGCCTTTTACACGGCCGTCGCCTTTGGTTTAGTAGGCTTTATCATCACCTTTTTCTTGAAACAAAAAGAAAGTCTCTCAGCTGAAGGAGGGATGAGCAAATGATCTTTATCATCATGATCTTAAGCCTGTTGATCTTTTCGTTACTGAACGTCTTTGCGAAAAAACGCTGGCAAACCGGTGTCTCATTGCTTTTTATCGCCTTGTTTCTCATCAGTTTAGCACTCGTAGTAGCCAATGATCATTACCACTTCGGGATGAAAAAACAAACTGAGACGACGACGCAAACGTTAGTTTCTAGCACACCGAATGCCCAAGCAAAACTTTTATTGTATCAGCCACTAGGAAACGGTACCGAAAAAGTTTATCTTTATCGGACCAATGAAAGTCAAAAAAAACCGCAACCAACTGGCACGGATCACGTTTCAAACCGCGTCGTTAAAAACAGCGCGCAAAATGAATTGACGACTAAAAAAACTTATTGGGTCTACAAAAACGATGCTATGAAGTTATGGTTCAACTGGTCGAGCAACAAGCAGTTTATCAGTGAAAAAAATACGTTTCATGTGACTGATGACTGGCTTGTCTTGAGTACGACCCAAGCGAAAAAATTAGCCAAACTCGTGGCCCAAAACAAACCACAAATGGAAAGCCAAGCTAAAGCGTTCGTCGCTGAAAAGGTCAAAGCTGCCATGCTGCAAAATCCAACACTTGACGATAGCGCAAAGCAACAAGTCGTTCAACAAGCCACGGCTGAATTTCAACAGCAAGCTATGGCGAAGCTCGTAGCTGAAGTAACCAAGTAAGACAAGCTGAAGCTAGACCGTTTTAGACTTTGGATGCTCAAAAAAAGCGTTAGTCCATACCTCAACAAAGAGGCGGACTAACGCTTTTTAAATTTGGTCAAGTAGATCGGCTATTTCTTTTTAGCAGTTGGTTGCGGGGTCCGTGGTGGAGCAGCCAGACTGCTGACGATATTGAACCGTTTTTTCAAATAGTAACGGCCTCCTAACGCGATTAGCGATAAGACGGCTAAGACGAATGGATCAATGATCGGATTCAACGTCCGCGGTAAAAGAGCCGCCCCGTTGAAGACTAAGAGCCAGACTAAAGTCACACAGGCGATCATCACCATTGATTTCCACGTCTTAGGCTTTTGCGAACGATCCGCGCCGGGATATTCAAACCGGTAGATGAACAAATACATCATGTAAAAGACGAGGCCACCTAGTGCGGAAGCCACTAACAATGCCGTCAGCCCATAACTAGCGGCTTGTGTACCTTTGGGGATGAACATTGCCATTACACCTGAGATCAAGCCTAACATTCCAAAGATCAATAAGAAATTATCTAACCACATCAGTGAAGCAGTCGTAGTGCGTTTTTGTTCGACTGGCTTATTGACGATCGCATCGGTCCGCTCAGAAACAGTCCCGTATAATTGGCGAGCCGTCTTACCGACTTTTTGTTCTTCCACCAATGTCGGCAACATCTCGTGTAAAGTGACTACTTTTTCCGTTTCCGTCAAATTCGCCGCTTCTAACGCTTTATTCAGATCAAAGATATATTGTTCATTTTTTTTCGTCAGCTGACTCCGCAACTGAGCATTTTCGTTTTGCATTGCTTGCAGTTTTTCTGCTTCCATCTCGCTACCCTCTTTTCTACACGTTAAATCTAAATAGCATGACGTCGCCATCTTGCACGACGTAATCTTTACCTTCCAACCGAACGCGGCCAGCTTCTTTCGCCGCATGCATGCTACCGTATTTATCTAGATCTTCAAATGAGACCGTCTCCGCGCGGATAAACCCTCGTTCAAAATCAGTGTGGATGATCCCAGCTGCTTGGGGTGCTTTCATCCCTTTTCTAAAGGTCCAAGCCCGTACTTCTTGCTCACCAGCAGTGAAGTAAGTCGCTAAACCTAATAGATCATAGGCGGCCCGGATCAATTGATCAAGCCCTGATTCTTCGATGCCCATCGCTTCTAAAAATTCTTTTTTATCCGCTTCATCATCTAATTCAGCGATTTCTTCTTCTGCTTCAGCACAGATCACGATCACTTCGGAATGTTCACTAGCTGCAAAATTCCGAACCGTTTGCACGTAGGCATTGTCATCTGGATCAGCAACAGTGTCTTCATCGACGTTTGCTACATACAAGACTGGTTTACTCGTCAATAGGAACAAGCCTTTGACGATTTTTTGCTCTTCTTCATCAAATTCGATTGAACGAGCTGATTTACCCGCTTCTAAAGTCGGTTGTAATTTGTCTAAAACCGCTAGTTCGGCCACCGCCGCTTTGTCTTTAGTCTTAGCGACTTTTGCCACGCGAGTGTAGCGTTTGTTGATCGTTTCTAGATCGGCTAAAATCAATTCTAGATTGATGGTTTCGATATCATCTAAAGGATCGATCCGACCTTCGACGTGGGTGATATTTTCATCATCAAAACACCGCACCACATGACAGATCGCATCGACTTGGCGGATATGGCTCAAAAATTGATTTCCTAAGCCTTCCCCTTTACTAGCACCTTTGACGATCCCCGCAATATCAGTAAATTCAAACGTCGTCGGCACCGTTTTTTTCGGTTTCACGAGTTCAGTCAATCGCTGCAAGCGCCAATCAGGTACTTCCACCATTCCGACATTCGGATCGATCGTCGCAAACGGATAGTTCGCGGCTTCGGCTCCCGCTTTAGTGATTGCATTAAACAAAGTCGATTTACCAACGTTTGGCAAACCCACGATTCCGGCAGTTAAGGCCATCTTTACTTCAACTCTTTCTTTTCCAGGATTTTTTTCATTTTCTTTTCAAATTCACGGCGCGGCAACATCACGATATGACCGCAGCCTAAACATTTGATCTTGATATCAGCGCCCATGCGGATGATCTCCCAACGATTCGTCTGGCAAGCATGGGGCTTTTTCATTTCGATAATATCACCTAAATCATACATCGTCCAAACCTCCTAAGCTTCATCGAACTGGATGTTTAAAATATCTAAGATCCGCGTCAGATCTTGCGGCGACAAATACTCGATCTCGATCTTGCCTTTGCCGTCTTTTTCAACGATCTCAACGCCTGTTCCAAATTTATCCATCAAGCGATCTTCACTTTCTCGCAAATAATACGGTTTTTCTTTCGTCAAACGCGGGGCTTTTTTCTTTTCTTTTTTGCCTTCGTTATATTCAGTCACAATCTGTTCTAACTGGCGCACGGTGAGATTTTCTTTCACGGCACGATTGGCTAGTTTTAAAATCTGATCTTTCTTTTTCAAACCTAACAGCGTCCGGGCTTGGCCCATGGAAAGTCGTTCGTCTTGGACCATCTCTTTAACTAGCTTTGGCAATGTCAACAACCGCAAGTAATTAGCGATATAAGGTCGACTTTTCCCGAGACGCGCTGCTACATCAGCTTGGGTCAATTTGAGATTTTTCATCAGCATCTCGTAAGCTTCGGCTTCTTCTAGCGGATTCAAATCTTCCCGCTGTAAATTTTCTAATACGGCAATCTGCATCATTGCTTCTTCATCAAAGTCACGAATGATGGCGGGGATCGTTTCTTTCCCAGCTAATTTAGAAGCGCGAAACCGACGTTCACCGGCGATCAGTTCATAGCCTTTAACGGCTGATTTTCGTACGATGATCGGCTGGAAGACACCGGATTGTTCGATCGAATGGGCTAATTCTTGCAGCGACGCTTCATCAAATGATTTCCGTGGCTGATAGGGATTGGGACGCAGTTCACTTAACGGCAGCTCAATGACTTGATCGTTTTTGGCATCGACTTCTTCGATCTCTGAAAGATCTTGGAACAACGCATCGATCCCACGACCTAAACCTTTACTTTTGCTCACGCGCTAACACTTCCTTTGCTAAAGCTTGGTAGACTTCCGCACCTTTTGATCGTGGATCATAATCGATGATTGGCATGCCGTGACTTGGTGCTTCTGACAAGCGAACGTTCCGTGGGATGATCGTATCGTAGACTTTTTCGCGGAAATATTTTCGGACTTCGGCGACGACTTCGGCCCCTAGGTTAGTCCGCGCGTCATACATCGTCAGCAACACGCCTTCGATCTCAAGTTCAGGATTAAAATGCTTTTGAACGAGGCGAACCGTATTCAACAATTGACTCAACCCTTCTAACGCATAATACTCACATTGGACAGGGATCAAGATCGCATCACTAGCGGTAAAGGCATTGATCGTCAAATGACCTAATGACGGCGGACAATCGATCAAAATAAAATCGTAGTCTGCAGTTACTTCCGCGATCGCACTTTTCAACCGTGATTCCCGTGCCATCATCGACGTCAATTCGATCTCCGCTCCAGCTAACTGTAACGTCGCCGGTACGATGTCTAAATTCTCGCGACTCGTCGGTAAGACCGCCTCTTGAATCGGCAACTCGTTGACTAACACGTCGTAAATGTCTTTTACCACATCTGGTTTTCTGACCCCGAGGCCGCTGGTCGCATTTCCTTGAGCATCGCTATCGATCAGTAGAACTTTTTTTCCTATGTAGGCTAAACAAGCGCCTAAATTAACGGTGGTCGTGGTTTTGCCCACCCCGCCTTTTTGATTTGCAACAGAGATGATCCGTGCCATGGTAGCTCCTCCTCCTAGTAAGGTGAAAATTTTGCTGCTGCCGGCCGTTTAGTTCAACGGCTGTTTATTCGGTGTCCCGGGTTTACGCGGGTACTTTTTCGGTGTATCTTTCGTTTTTTGGATCGTGACGATCTGGCGCAAGTCACCATTTGGCAATGAGACATCCGTCAAAGTAGCTAATTTCCCACCTAACAACGCGATCGCAGGCTTGGCTTCGGCTACTTCTTCTTCACTTTTGGCAGCTTTCAAGGCAAAAAAGCGACCGCCTTTTTTCACTAGCGGCAAACACAATTCCGTCAACACGTTCAACCGCGCGACTGCCCGGGCGGTCACGAAATCAAATTGACCACGAAAAGCTGGGTTTTGGCCAAAAGATTCTGCCCGATCATGATAAAAATGAACGCCAGTCAAGCCAAGCGACGTTTGCAACTGCTGCAAAAAGCCGATCCGTTTATTCAACGAATCCACGATCGTCACGTCTAGTTCGGGAAATAAGATCTTGAGCGGCAGACTCGGAAAACCGGCTCCAGCTCCGACATCACATAGCTGACCTTGACCGGTGAATTCCGGTAAAAAAGCTAGCGTCACTGAATCATAAAAATGTTTCAAGTACACCTCTTCTTTTGCCGTGATTGCGGTCAGATTCATTTTTTGGTTCCACTTCACCAAGAGTTGATAATAAAGCGCAAATTGTTCCAGCTGCTGCTTTGTCAAATCAAAGCCATGTTCAGCTAATTGCGCGCGAAATTCTTCTGGCTGCATAATGAGTCCTCTCTTTACGTGAAACAGCGATTGTTTCACAAACTAAGGTCTACTTTAACGCAAAAAGTAACAACTTGCAATGCTATCTGCGGGATTCCAAGCGGCCTTAAAAAAAACTATAACCGGCTCCTTGCTGCTTTGTCAGTGACCTTCGCTTTGGCTCCGGTTTGCGCTGCTCGACAAAGAGGGTTTTATTAGTATTATTACGATCTGTTATTATTAGTGCCTCGGTTTTGCGTGCATTCATTTTCCATGCACTCAAAATGAGGGGACGGCTTGTTCATTTGCTAGCTCGTACACTTAGATAAACGAATTATTTACCTCAAAATGAACCTTCCCGTTTAAATTCTCATCAAATTCTTTGATTCTAATTTCAAGGCAAATACGAAAATTTTTGCCAGTTGCTGCTCTGACTGCGGACTACGCAAAAAAGTTAGGCTTTCGTCGAAGTAGTGGGCAAAATCGAAAACTTTTTCAACCCTCAAAAAACAAGGTGGAGAAACAAAGCCTTTTTTAGCTTTAACTTCCCCTTATTTCCAAAGATAAAGCTAAAAAAGACGAGCAGCTGAACTACTCGCCGTTTTATGTTTCACGTGAAACATATTACGTTGCTTTTTGCAGATACAATGCTTGTTCATCCATTTGCTCATACATCTTTTTAAAGGTAGCCCAAGCGACTCCGCGATTTTTTTCACCATATGGATCGTTGACATACACGATCTTTTGTTGCCGATCAAAACCCGTCACGACCGCAGCATGGATCTGATCCGTGACATACAGATCGCCATTATCAGTAGGCCAAAGCCTGAAATCTGCATCAGCCGGCACTTTGAAATCAATGGTCGCGATCACCCAAACCGGTGTTTTAGCTGCGACGAGTGCGATCAAATGTTCAAAATCTAACTGCTGCCGGCTCGCTAGTACTTGATACCCTGTCGGAACGTTTTGCAACGCGACTTGCTGGATCGGTTCCACGCCGACGCCCATCGCTGCATTGCCACCGGTGATATCCCCGACAAACCCTTGCCGAGGATCACCGTATTTGCCAGTAGTTGTCGTCAGAGGTTGATAGGCTAATTGTTCGGCTAACATATTTTTATTCGTCTTGACACCATAGTAGCGCAACAGCATGGAAAGCGCCGTAATCTCACAACCATTGCCTAGCGCATCCCCGTCATTTTGATTTTCGATAGGGACATCTAACAAGACTTGCTGGGTGAAACGACCTTTGACCACTTCCGCCCAACTGATCGTTGCCGCAAATTCTTGTTTCAGCTCATGGTACACCTTCGTGGGAGCCGCTAACAGCCAGGCACCGCAACCTAATAAGACTGCCAGCACCACGAGCCAGCCTTTTTTCTTCACTCGGATCTCCTGCCTTTCCTAGACTGAGTTTAACAAGAAATCCTTAACCTGAGCTTAAGCTTCGACCTTTGCGATCTTGCCTTGTTCGATGTAGACCATCAAAATACTGATATCAGCGGGATTGACACCACTGATCCGACTTGCTTGAGCAATCGTTTCTGGTTGGATCTTTTGCAATTTTTGGCGGGCTTCTGTTGCTAGACCATTGATCGCTTCATAATCGATTTGAGCCGGGATCTTTTTAGCTTCCATTCGTTTTAATTTATCTACTTTTTCTAACGCTTTTTTGATGTAACCTTCATACTTGATCTGGATCTCCGCTTGTTCGATCTCTTTTTCCGTTAATTCAGGATCAGCGGGAATAAACTGCAATAGATCTTGATAGGTGATCTCGGGCCGTCTCAAAAAGTCCGCTGCCAAGACACCATCTTTTAAAGCGGGACTGCCTTTCGTTTCTAAGAACGCTTGGACTGCAGGTGTTGGTTTGATCCGAATCCCTTTTAAGCGAGTGATCTCTGCTTCGATGTGGGCTTTTTTAGCCAAATACTGTTGGTAACGTTCTTCTGGCACTAAGCCGATTCGATAGCCGGCTTCTGTCAACCGCAGATCAGCATTGTCATGTCGCAAAATCAACCGATACTCCGCACGTGAAGTCAACAAACGGTAAGGCTCATTCGTTCCTTTGGTCACTAAATCATCGATCATCACACCGATATAGCCATCGCTGCGTTTTAAGATCAGCGGGTCTTGCCCTTGGATCTTCAAAGCCGCGTTGATGCCGGCGATCAATCCTTGACCGGCCGCTTCTTCATAGCCGCTCGTCCCATTCGTTTGACCAGCCGTATAAAGGTTTTCGATCACTTTCGTCTCTAAAGTCGGCCGCAATTGATGGGGTGCGATCATGTCATATTCGATCGCATAACCCGTCCGCATCATCTCAGCTTGTTCCAAACCTTCGATCGAATGTAACACGTCGTTTTGCACATCTTCTGGCAGCGAAGTTGACAAACCTTGGACATAGACTTCTTCTGTATGTAAGCCTTCCGGTTCTAAAAATAGTTGATGACGGTCTTTATCGGCAAACCGAACGATCTTGTCTTCGATCGAAGGACAATAACGAGCGCCTACCCCATCCACGATCCCGGTAAACATCGGCGCCCGATGCAAGTTTTCACGAATAATGGCGTGACTGTCAGGATTCGTATACGTCAACCAACAAGGGATCTGATGCGTGTTGTATTGACTATCCGGCGTTTGGTAACTGAAATGATTCGGTGTTTCATCTCCCGGTTGGATCTCGGTTTTACTATAATCAATCGAGCCTGATTTCACACGAGGTGGCGTTCCCGTTTTGAACCGATGGATCTCAAAGCCTAGTTCTTTCAAATTATCCGCTAATTTGACGGCCGGTTGAGAATTATTCGGACCAGAAGAGTATTTCAACTCCCCGATGATGATCTCGCCCCGCAAAGCCGTTCCGGCCGTGATGATGACCGCTTTACCGCGATAGATCGCGCCCGTTGACGTCACTACTCCGCGACATGCGCCCGCTTCAACTACCAGTCGATCCACGACGCCTTGTTTTAATGTCAGATTGGCTTCTTTTTCGATCGTATGTTTCATCTCTTGCGCATACGCATGTTTATCTGCTTGAGCTCGTAGCGCGCGAACAGCGGGACCTTTGCCCGTATTCAACATCCGCATTTGGATGTAAGTCTGATCAATATTTTTCCCCATCTCGCCACCTAATGCATCGATTTCCCGCACGACGACCCCTTTTGCGGGACCCCCGATGGACGGGTTACACGGCATAAAAGCGACCATATCTAAATTCAATGTGATCAATACGGTCTTTTGCCCCATTCTGGCAGCCGCCAGTGCCGCTTCTGAACCGGCATGTCCGGCTCCGACAACGATCACATCATAATTTCCTGCTTCGTATTCCATGGCTCTACTCCTTTGAGTTTATTTTCCTAAACAAAATTGGCTGAACAATTGCGTGATCAATTCATCTTGGACACTGTCGCCGACAATCTCACCTAAATAATCCCAACAACGCGTCATGTCGATCTGCACCAGATCAACCGGCATCCCGGCTTCGATCCCTGTTTTGACATCATTTAAAGCTTGACCTGCTTTTTCCAATAACGCGATATGCCGTGTGTTTGAGACATACGTTGCATCTTTTTCACCGGTTTGACCGCCAAAAAATAAAGCGGCGATCGCTTGTTCCAGTTGGTCTAAGCCAGCATTTTGAAGAACTGAGATGGCAAATAGCTGGTCAGCTCCAACCAATTTGGCTAGTTCCGCTTGGTCTAACTTTGCAGACAAGTCCGTTTTATTCAATAAAATGATCCGTTTCAAGCCGCTCGTTGCAGCTAAAAGATCACGGTCTTCTTTAGTCAAAGGTTCACTTTGATTTAAGACTAATAAGATCAGATCGGCTTCACCTAATGCTTTGCGGCTCCGCTCGACACCGATTTTTTCCACTAAATCTTCCGTATCGCGAATTCCGGCTGTGTCAATCAATTTCAGTGGGACCCCCCGCACATTGACATACTCTTCGATTACATCACGAGTCGTACCGGCAATATCTGTCACGATCGCTTTTTCTTCATGCAGCAGATAATTCAACAAACTCGACTTGCCGACATTTGGCCGGCCGATGATCGCCGTGCTCAATCCTTCACGTAAAATCTTGCCTTGTTGCGCATTTAATAACAACGTATCGATCTGGCGGCTGACAAAATCAGCCTTTTCCAATAACAGCTGCGTCGTCAATTCTTCCACATCATCGTATTCAGGATAATCAATATTGACTTCCACTTGAGCCAGTGTTTCTAAGATCGTCTGACGCAATTTTCGGATCAATTGTGAAAGATTGCCATCCAATTGATTCAACGCGACATTCATCGCTTTATCCGTCTTAGCGCGGATCAGATCCATCACCGCTTCGGCTTGGGAAAGATCCACTCGGCCGTTTAAAAAGGCCCGTTTAGTAAATTCACCTGGTTCAGCTAGCCGAGCTCCTTCTCGCAGTAGCAACTGCAGCAATTGATTGACCACTACGATCCCGCCGTGACAATTGATCTCCACGACATCTTCCCGGGTAAACGTTTTCGGTGCCCGCATCACGCTTGCCATCACTTCATCAATGACTTGGTTGGTCGCTGGATCGACGATGTGTCCGTAATGAATCGTGTGGCTGGGAACCTCAGCTAAGGCTTTCCCTTTAAAGACCGCACTTGCGATCTTGACCGCTTGATCACCGCTCATGCGAACGATACTGATCGCGCCTTCACCCGGCGGCGTAGAGATCGCCGCAATCGTATCAAATTCTAATGTAATTTCAGCCATAAATCCGTTCCACTCCTTTTCAAGACACAAAAAAAGTGCCCACTCCACCTGTTAATAAGCTGGGTTAGCACTTTGACTGCTAGTTTAAAAATTCTGTCGTTAGATTAGCATACTCACGGTCGTATTTCAAGCTGAACTGCTCAAATGCCGACTGGTACTTAACACTTTTTTAACTGCCGCTACGAACCGAGGTATCTGTAAACACAAAAAAACCCCCGCCAAATCGAGGGTTACTATCAAAGTCGGAACCACTTAGATCGTCTACTTTGATAAGAATGATTTCTAACCAAATATACTTGCTTTTACCCGCTTTGTCAATCCACGGCTCAAATAAAAAACCGCGTCAGAACGACACGGTAAACGGTTAAAAATATTTTTTTTGAGGTTCGACAACGAGGTAACGGTAAGGCTCTTCGCCTTCAGAATGCGTTTTGACATAGTCGTCAGAACTCAAAACAGAATGGATCATTTTACGTTCAAAAGCCGGCATCGGTTCCAGAAAAACTGGCCGTCCAGTCTCTTTGACTTTTTCAGCTGTGCGTTTAGCTAGCCGAGTCAATACTTCTTCGCGTTTTTGGCGGTAATTGCCGACATTGACGACGACCGATAATTTATTTTTAGCTACGCGATGAATGAAGACTTGAGCTAAATACTGCAAAGCATTTAAGATCTTCCCGTGCTTGCCGATCAAGATCCCTTGTTTGTCCGTTTCCAAATGCAATACGGTCAGCCGCTCGGTGCGATCGATTTTGACTAGTGCTGGCACGCCCATCTCTTGGGTGATCTTCGTCAAATAAAGCGCTAGTTCTTTGATCGCAGCTTCATCAGTTAGTTCAGTTGCTTCATGGTCGGCAGTGGCAATCCTATCAGCAGCTGGTGCGACTGTTTCAGCTGGCGGTGCTGCTTTTTCAACCGGTACTTCGACGGTTACAACTTCAGCTGGCTCAGCCACCACATCGGCGACTGTTTCTTCCACCGCTTCACTGATATCTTCTGCTACAGTCGGTTCGATTGAGACCCGAGCATTTTTTTTACCGACTCCCAAGAAACCTTTTTTTCCTTCATTCAAGATCTCGATTTTTACTTCATCTTTTTTTAACGCTAACGCACGTAACCCTTTTTTGATCGCTTCATCGATCGTTGGACCTTCATAAACAGGCATTTGGACTGACCTCCTTATTTTTTACGTTTTTTATTCGGATGTTTCGCTCTTTCCAACGCACGTTCTTTTTCCCGTAGTCGTTGTTGTTCTGCACGCCGCTCTTGTCTGATCTTAAATGGGTTGTTGATCAAAAGCGTTTGAACGACTTGGAACGCATTTGAGATCACCCAGTATAAGGATAAGCCACTGGCAAGATTTAACGCCATGACAAAGATCATTACCGGCATCGCGAAGTTCATGATCTTCGTAGATGGATTGGACTCCAACTGACTCATGCTGGATAGATACGTGCTAGCAAAGGTGAACAACGCCGCTAAGATCGGTAAGATAAAATACGGATCAGCTTGGCTGAGGTTCAACCATAAAAAGTGGCCTTGTCGTAGCTCAGGTACCCGCAAGATTGCTTGGTACAACGCCATCATGACTGGCATTTGGACAAGTAGCGGTAAACAGCCAGCATACGGATTGACGTTGTTAGCCGCGTAAAGCTTCTTCGTCTCTGCTTGCAGCTTTTCTTGCGTCTCGCGATCTTTTGAAGCGTAGCGTTTTTGCAATGCTTTGAGCTGAGGTTGCAGATCTTGCGTCTTGCGCATGCTTTTTGTTTGGAAATGCATCAGCGGCATCAAAATGATCCGGATGATGATGGTGAAAAGGATGATCCCGATCCCCACATTACCAAATGACAAGCCTTTGATTGCTTCGCCAAAATAAAACACGACATACCGATCCCAAAAACCATTACTACTTTGGGTAACGTCACTGGTCCCACAAGCTGACAACAAGACAACTAAACTCAACAGTCCCGCCAGCAATACTATTCGATTGTATTTCTTCACTTAATAAAATCCCTTCTACCTAATTATTTTCGCTAATTTTAACACATGTGTTAGATTCGAACGTATTTCAGCGTACGAAAGTTCACTCGTTTGCGGCCGCGCGATCACAATGAAATCGACATGCGGATCGATCTGGGGTTTGATGTCTTTCAATACCGCCCGGATCAAACGCTTGACGCGATTGCGCATCACCGCATTTCCGACTTTTTTCCCAACTGAGATCCCGACTCTGAAATGGAATTGTTCAGACGGCGGCAAGCGATACACGACGAACTTCCGATTCGCAAAGGAAGACCCTTCTTGAAAAACCGTTTGAAATTCCCGCTCTTTTTTAATTCGATATGCTTTTTTCATCCAGCTTCCTTCGTTTCTATTAATCTATACTCCCCAATCATACCATATTTCAAAACGAGGAATCAGCTATTTTGTGAAGAAAAACGCGTTGGCGCACAACCTGTTAAGCCGCAACACTAAAATTTTGGCAAGAACGTTCTCATCGCCTGACTTTATCCGTAGTTCTTCCAATAAAAAAAGCGATCTGCCCCGCTCAATCGACGAGTCAGATCGCTGCTATAAACAAATAAAAAAACCACTGATCGGCAGTGGCTTAAGCTGAAAGGACTTTTCTTCCTTTACGACGACGGCTAGCTAAGACGCGACGGCCGTTTTTTGTGCTCATACGTTTACGGAAACCGTGAACTTTTGAATGTTTACGTTTATTTGGTTGATACGTTCTTTTCATTTATTCCACCTCCAAGTGATTAACGTAGATAGACATACTTTAGTAGTATAACGACTCTACCTAGGTTTTGTCAATCAGAAAAAAAGGAATTTTGCAAGAGATTGTCCACATTTTCTGGGGATAACCATTCACAGATTGGGGATAACTTTGCGAGCGATTTTTTTATTCACGATTTTTCGACAGCTTTTTCCCCGAAAATTTTCAACGTTAACAAGTTATACACAAGGTGGATAAGTTATGTGGATATTCTCGCTACTTTCGATTACCTCAAGCTTACTGCCTTCTAGATTTTTGTGGAAATACTTGGGAATAACTCACTTTTTCCTCACTCTTTGATCCGTTCGATTAACCGACTGTATACAGCAATGTATAAATATACAATTCATTTGTGAACACTTGTGGAAACTTTTTTATTTTCTTTTTTTGCGCTCGCCCTGTGGAAAACTTTCAAAAAAAATGCTACAGTGTTTTTACCTAACTTTATAAATAGGAGGCGTCATATTTGACCTCAAAAGAAGAGCTTTGGCGAGAGCTAACAAAGACCTATAAAAAAAACCTCACCGCTGTCAGTTATGACACGTGGATCCGCGTCGCTAAACCGTTGACTTTGGAAAACGGCAACTTGACGATCGAAGTCCCCAGTGAGTTGCAAAAAAATTATTGGGAAAAAAATCTAGCCTCAAAAGTGTTAGAGATTGGCTTTCAAGTAACGGGACAAGACATCACGCCGATCTTTGTTACACCGGATGAACAACCAGCAGAAACGCTTGATTTAAAAGAAGCCCCAAAAGAAGCGGCTCTACCTGAGAAAAAAAATAAAAAAGCGTTGCTGAATCCCCGCTATACGTTTGAGACATTTGTCATCGGGAAAGGCAACCAGATGGCGCACGCCGCTGCTTTAGCCGTCGCAGAAGAGCCCGGTTCCCTTTACAATCCGCTTTTTTTCTATGGTGGTGTCGGTTTAGGGAAAACCCACTTGATGCATGCGATCGGAAACGAGATGCTGAGCTTAAATCCCAGCGCGCGCGTTCGGTATGTCTCCAGTGAAACCTTTGTCAATGATTACATCAATTCGATCCAAAATAGCGAGACGGAGCAGTTTCGACAAGAATACCGCAACGTTGATCTCTTATTAGTCGATGATATTCAATTTTTCGGTGACAAACCCGGAACACAAGAAGAATTTTTCCATACGTTTGAAAGTCTGTATAACGAAAACAAGCAGATCGTTTTGACCAGTGATCGTTTACCAAATGAGATCCCAAAACTCCAAGAGCGACTCGTTTCGCGTTTTGCTTGGGGCTTATCCGTTGATATCACACCGCCCGATCTAGAAACCCGGACCGCGATCTTACGGAAAAAAGCGCAAGCTGAAAATTTAGAGATCCCAGATGACACCTTGAGTTATATCGCCGGCCAGATCGACTCTAATATCCGCGAACTAGAAGGAGCATTAGTCCGGGTGCAAGCTTTTGCGACCACTAACAAGACTGATATCACCACTAGTTTAGCCGCCGATGCCTTGAAATCATTGAAGAGTCTCGGCAATTCTCAGCTGACGATTGAGCAGATCCAAGAAGTCGTCGCGAAATATTACCACCTACAAGTCAAAGACCTCAAAGGGAAAAAACGCGTCAAAATGATCGTCGTCCCACGCCAGATCGCGATGTATTTGGCCCGCGAGTTGACGGACAGTTCACTGCCGAAGATCGGCAAAGCATTTGGCGGTAAAGATCACACGACAGTCATGCATGCCTGTGATAAAATAGAACACCTCGTCAAAAGCGATAGTGAGATCAAAGATAATATCGCGGAGATCAAAAATCTGCTGTTAACCTGATTGTGGAAAAGTCCGAAAAAATCTGTTGACTTTTCCACACGATTTCCACAAGTGGAAAAGTCGAGTTTATCGCTTGTTTTTTAGTTTTCCACATGATTAACAGGCCCTACTATTACTACTGACTTATTAATAAACTAAATCAATAAAAAGGAGTTTCCCTATGAAATTTACAATTAACCGTGCTCGCTTCATTCAAGAATTACAAACTGTACAACGTGCTATCTCCACCAAAACGACGATCCCGATCTTGACTGGGGTCAAAATCGTCTTAACGGCTGAAGGTTTAAACTTAACCGGTAGCAACGCAGACATCTCCATCGAAACTTTTTTAACTGCTGATGATGAAAAAGCGGCGTTAACGATCGAATCGACAGGACAAGTCGTTTTACAAGCGCGTTTTTTTAGTGAAGTCATTCGGCGTTTACCTGAAACGACCTTCACGCTAGAAGTTTTAGACAGTTATCAGGTGTTGATCACATCAGGCGCAGCCGAATTTACCGTCAATGGCTTAGACGCTGAAAATTATCCTCATTTACCTGTGATCGAAGAACAAAATCAATTGAGCTTACCTGTCCATGTATTGACGAAATTAATCAGTGAAACTGTCTTTTCCGTTTCGCAACATGAAAGTCGTCCGATCTTGACCGGGGTTCATTTCATGTTGAAAGGTTCGGATCTGTTAGCCGTAGCGACAGATTCCCATCGCTTGAGCCAACGCATGATCCCGATCGAACAAGCGGGTAGTGAATTTGATATCGTGATTCCAGGAAAAAGTTTGACGGAACTTGCGCGTTCATTGACAGATGAAGAAGAAGAAGTGGAGATTTCCATCATGGAAAACCAAGTCTTGTTCAAAACGAAAAATATGTATTTCTACTCGCGCTTGTTAGAAGGGAACTACCCGGATACGAACCGCTTGATCCCAACTAGCTTCAATACAGAGATCACTTTTTCGGTGCCGACATTTTTAGCTGCCATTGAACGGGCGTCGTTGTTGTCGCATGAAGGACGTAACAATATCGTTCGGTTAGCGATCGAAGCAGATACTGTCACCCTTTACGGAAATTCTCCTGAGATCGGAAAAGTCGAAGAAGAGTTGATCTATGAAGCAGTGACTGGTGATCCGTTAGAGATTTCCTTTAACCCGGATTACATGAAAGATGCTTTACGAGCTTTTGGCGATATGACGATCACCATCAAATTCATCTCGGCGATCCGGCCGTTCACTTTAGAACCAAGCGTTGGTGAAAATGCCTTTATCCAATTGATTACACCGGTTCGAACGAATTAAAATGATTCATTTTAGAGAAAAAGGTCTTAAAATCGATTTTAAGACCTTTTTCTTGTTTTCTAACAAAAATATCGAAACGGACTAAAACTTCTTAAATCGAAAATCTAACGGGAAAATTTGTTTTCTAGTTGAAAAAAGGGTATAATAAGAGGGTGTTTCTAAGTTGAAAATGAGGGATGCCAATTGAAACAAACGATCTATTTAGCAACTGAATATATGACGCTGGGTCAACTGTTAAAAGAGATCAATCTGATCTCTAGCGGAGGACAAGCGAAATGGTTTTTAGCCGAACAAACAGTCTTTGTCGATGGGGAATTAGAAAATCGTCGGGGTCGCAAACTTTATCCCGGTATGATGATTGAGATCCCAGAGGTAGGCACTTTTTTTATGGCAAAAAATAAGGAAAACAGCGATGCAGCTGAATAGCTTAAGCTTAAAAAATTACCGTAATTACGCGGATTTAACGTTGGAATTTCCCAACCAGTTAAATATCTTTTTAGGTGAGAATGCCCAAGGAAAGACCAATTTGTTAGAAAGTATCTATGTCTTAGCGTTGACGCGCAGCCACCGAACGAGTTCGGAACAAGAATTGATCGGTTGGGATGCTGATTTTGCGCAATTAAAAGGGCAGTTGACCCGCAAGACGAGTCGGGTGACGTTAGAACTTTTATTGACGAAAAAGGGCCGTAAGTCAAAGGTCAATCATATCGAACAAAAGCGTTTGAGTAGCTACATCGGACAATTGAATGTGATTTTGTTCGCGCCAGAAGATCTTTCACTAGTCAAAGGCAGTCCCCAGATGCGGCGACGGTTCATCGATATGGAACTCGGTCAGATCAATCCGGTTTATTTATATGACTTAGGGCAGTATCAAAAAGTCTTGAAGCAGCGGAATCTGTATTTGAAACAGCTGGCGGAAAAGAAGCAGACTGATGAACTGTATTTGGATATCTTGACGGAGCAGTTAGTGGAATTTGGCAGCAAAGTCTTAGTCAATCGCTTGAAGTTCATCAAACGCTTGGAATATTGGTCAAATACGTTACATCAACGGATCACGGATCATAAAGAAGCATTAGCGATCCACTATGCCGCTAGTTTTAAACTTCCGGCTGAAGATCTCGAAAGTGTCCAAGTTGCGTTTAGTCAAGAATTACAAAAAAATCGGAAACGCGAACTCTTTAAAGGCACGACTTTTTTAGGGCCGCACCGAGATGATTTGTTATTTTTCGTCAATGAAAAAAATGTTCAGACTTATGGCTCGCAAGGTCAGCAGCGGACGACGGCGTTAAGCATCAAACTCGCTGAGATCGATTTGATGAAAGAAGAGACGGGAGAATACCCGATTTTATTATTAGATGATGTGATGAGTGAACTGGATGACAATCGCCAGATCCACTTGTTAGAAGCGATCGAAGACAAAGTCCAAACGTTTTTAACGACGACGACCCTCGATCACGTCAAAGGAAAGATGACAGTCCATCCTGACATCTTTTACGTCCACAAAGGACAGATAGAAAGGAACGAAACTGAATGACAGAAGAAGAAAAGAGTTTACAAGAACGGGCTCAAGAATATGATGCCAGTCAGATTCAAGTACTAGAAGGTTTAGAAGCGGTAAGAAAGCGTCCTGGGATGTATATCGGTTCAACTAGTACAGAAGGTCTGCATCATTTGGTTTGGGAGATCGTCGACAATTCTATCGATGAAGCGTTGGCTGGTTTTGCTAAAAGTATCCATGTCATCGTTGAAAAAGACGACAGTATCACCGTTAGCGATGACGGTCGGGGGATCCCGGTCGATATCCAAGCTAAAACGGGTCGCCCAGCGGTTGAGACGGTCTATACGATCTTACATGCCGGCGGGAAATTCGGCGGTGGCGGCTATAAAGTTTCCGGTGGTCTTCACGGGGTCGGCGCTTCGGTAGTCAATGCGCTTTCGACTAAACTAGAAGTCCGCGTCTTTAAAAATGGCAAAGTCTATTATCAAGAATACCACCGTGGTGCAGTCGTCGATGATTTAAAAGTTATCGGTGATACTGACAAACATGGGACGACGGTCCATTTCATCCCTGATCCTGAGATCTTTACGGAAACGACGGAATTCAATTTTGAAAAACTAGCAACTCGCGTTCGAGAATTAGCCTTTTTGAATCGGGGCTTGAAGATCTCGATTGAAGATAAACGCCCCGCAGAACCAGTCTTGCGGGAATATCATTACGAAGGCGGGATCAAAAGTTATGTTGAGCATTTAAATGCTAACAAAGCGGTCTTATTTGACGAACCAGTCTATGTAGAAGGTGAGCAACAAGATATCACGGTGGAAGTCGCGATGCAATATACGGACGGTTACCATACGAATATTTTGAGTTTTGCTAACAATATCCATACGTATGAAGGTGGGACCCATGAATCTGGGTTCAAAACGGCATTGACGCGGGTGATCAATGACTATGCTCGTAAACAAAAGTTGATGAAAGAAAACGAAGAGAATCTTTCCGGTGAAGATGTCCGGGAAGGCTTGACTGCTGTAATCTCTATCAAACATCCCGAACCGCAATTTGAAGGCCAAACGAAAACGAAACTTGGGAATTCAGAAGTTCGGACAGTCACGGATCGCCTATTTTCGGAAAGTCTATTGAAGTTTCTGATGGAAAATCCTAATGTCGGTCGTCAAATCGTTGAAAAAGGGATGCTCGCTTCAAAAGCGCGCCAAGCAGCTAAACGAGCACGGGAAATGACTCGCCGCAAAAGTGCATTAGAGATCAGTAATTTGCCCGGAAAATTGGCGGATTGTTCCTCTAATGATCCAGAAAGATGCGAACTGTTCATCGTCGAAGGAGATTCGGCCGGTGGTTCAGCTAAACAAGGCCGTAACCGGGAATTTCAAGCGATCTTACCGATTCGCGGCAAGATTTTGAACGTGGAAAAAGCCTCGATGGACAAAATTTTAGCCAATGAAGAGATCCGGTCATTGTTTACAGCGATGGGGACTGGGTTTGGCGCTGATTTTGATGTATCAAAAGCTCGTTACCATAAACTAGTCATCATGACCGATGCCGATGTCGATGGCGCCCATATTCGGACGTTGCTGTTGACGCTGTTTTATCGGTATATGCGGCCGATCGTGGAAGCTGGTTATGTGTATATCGCGCAGCCACCGATCTACGGGATCAAACAAGGCAAAAATATCACCTATATCCAACCTGGTAAAAACGCCGAACAAGACTTAAAAGACAAAATGGCGGCATTACCTAAGTCGCCTAAACCGAATGTCCAACGGTATAAAGGGCTTGGGGAAATGGATGATCATCAATTGTGGGAAACGACGATGGACCCTGAAAATCGGGTGATGGCACGGGTCACAGTCGATGATGCGATCGAAGCCGATCAAGTTTTTGAAATGCTGATGGGAGATCGAGTCGAACCACGGCGAGCGTTTATTGAAGAAAATGCGCATTATGTTAAAAATCTAGATATTTAGTGAGGGGGATCGATTTTGGAAGATCGGAGAGAAAATGTTCATGACGTCAATCTAACCAGTGAAATGCGAGAATCCTTCATTGATTATGCGATGAGTGTTATTGTAGCGCGGGCATTACCAGATGTGCGGGATGGCTTGAAACCTGTGCATCGCCGGATTTTATACGGGATGAATGAATTAGGGGTCACACCTGATAAACCCCATAAAAAATCGGCCCGGATCGTCGGGGATGTCATGGGGAAATACCATCCCCATGGCGATAGTGCGATCTATGAATCGATGGTTCGGATGGCACAACCGTTTAGTTATCGGTATATGCTAGTCGATGGTCACGGAAACTTTGGCTCGGTCGATGGTGACGGAGCTGCTGCGATGCGGTATACCGAAGCGCGTTTGAGTAAGATCGCGATGGAAATGCTACGAGATATCAATAAAGATACAGTGGATTACCACGGCAACTACGATGACAGCGAGCAAGAGCCTGATGTTTTGCCGGCGCGTTTTCCCAATTTACTCGTTAATGGCGCAACGGGAATCGCGGTGGGAATGGCGACAAATATCCCACCTCATAACTTAAATGAAGTGATTGCCGGGATCGATCTACTGATGAAAAATCCTGAAGCGACCACGCAAGATTTGCTGGAAGTTATTCCCGGACCTGACTTCCCGACTGGTGGTCTAGTCATGGGGAAATCAGGCATTCGACGCGCTTATGAGACGGGGAAAGGCTCGATCACAGTTCGGGCTCGCATCGAGATCGAAGAGCAAAAAAATGGCAAAGAACGGATTTTAGTCACAGAATTGCCTTATATGGTCAACAAAGCGAAATTAATCGAACGGATCTCTGAATTACACCGTGATAAACGAGTGGAAGGGATCACCGATCTGCGTGATGAATCGTCACGTGAAGGGATGCGAATCGTGATCGATGTCCGCCGCGATGTCAGTGCTTCGGTTATTTTGAATAATCTGTACAAAATGACAGCGTTGCAAACCTCTTTTAGTTTCAACATGTTGGCGATTGAAAATGGTGTGCCGAAGATTTTGACTCTGAAACAGATTTTAGAAAATTATATCGCCCATCAAAAACATGTCATCACTAGACGGACGATCTTCGATAAGAAAAAAGCTGAAGCCAGAGCTCACATTTTAGAAGGTCTACGGATCGCGTTAGATCACATTGATGAGATCATTCGCATCATTCGAGGGTCTGAATCCGATGATGTCGCTAAAACGACGTTGATGGAGCAATTCAAATTGTCTGATCGACAAGCACAAGCCATCTTAGATATGCGTTTGCGGCGGTTGACTGGTTTGGAACGGGAAAAGATCGAGCATGAATACCAAGAACTATTGAAATTCATCCAAGATATGGAAGATATTTTGGCTCGGCCTGAACGAGTGGAAGAAATCATTCAAACCGAATTAGGCGAAATTGCTGCTAAATTTGGCGATGCTCGCCGGACGGAACTCTTGATCGGTGAAGTCTTGAGTCTTGAAGATGAAGATCTGATCGAAGAAGAAGATGTCGTGATCACCTTGACGAATAACGGTTATATCAAACGCGTGGCGGCCAGTGAATTTAGAGCACAGCGCCGTGGCGGTCGTGGCGTGCAAGGAATGGGCATCCATGATGATGATTTCGTTAAGAGTTTGACTGCTTGTTCGACTCATGACACGTTGTTGTTCTTTACGAATACTGGACGGGTTTATCGGGCAAAAGGCTATGAGATTCCTGAATATGGCCGAACAGCAAAAGGGATCCCAATCATCAATTTATTGGGGATCGATTCTAGTGAAACGATCCAAGCGATTATCGGTGTTACCGGGCAAGCCGAAGCGGGCCACTATTTGTTCTTTGTGACGAAAAATGGAACGGTCAAACGCACGAGTGTAACGGCCTTTTCAAATATCCGTAGCAACGGACTAATCGCAATCAGTCTAAAAGCAGAAGATGAATTGGTGAATGTCGTGATGACTAATGGCGAAGAGCATTTGATTCTAGGAACGCATCTAGGCTACTCTGTGACCTTTAAAGAGACGGATGTCAGAGATATGGGACGAACAGCGAGCGGCGTGCGAGGCGTGCGTTTACGGCCGTCTGATTACGTTGTCGGAGCTGCAGTCTTGAAACCTGATCAAGAAGTCTTAGTCATTACCGAAAACGGCTATGGCAAGCGGACTAAAGCGGCTGAATATCCTGTTAAAGGCCGAGGCGGAAAAGGGATCAAAACAGCTAATATCACCGCGAAAAATGGTCCATTAGCTGGCCTGACGACTGTCAATGGCGACGAAGATATCTTACTGATCACAAACCGTGGTGTCATCATCCGCTTCAATGTTGCCAGTGTTTCCCAAACGGGGCGCGCAACATTAGGCGTTCGTTTGATGAAGATGGAAAATGATTCCAAAGTTGTCACTATGGCGATCGTTGAAGAAACAGTAGTCGATGAACCAGCAGAAGACCTGTCATCGACTGAACCAACTGAATAATCAAATGAGGCTGGGAGTGATCCCAGTCTTTTTTTGACTAAGGGAACACAAGGCTAAAAAGGTCTAGCTTCACGAACTAGCACTGAAGAAATAAGCTGAAGACTTATGGCAAAAAATGCCCTGTTGCTCCATTTGTTTTTTAGGAGCTGAGGAAGTTCATTTAGCTTTTCTTACTCGGTTAAGATCAGACGGAGGTAAAATAGAGCTAAAGTGCGTATCTTAGATTAGTAGCAAAGAAACGATTGATTTTTAACGTTCAATGATGTATAATGAAAAATTGTGAGTAGTCTATTAATTTTAGATCGCTCTCCTTGCTCTTAGCAATCTAAGAGCCTTATAGTCCACAGGGAGGTGAAAATCAATGAGTCAAAACACGAAGTATGAAATCACATACATCATTCGTCCGAACATTGATGAAGAAGCAAAAACTGCTTTAGTAGAACGTTTCGATACGATCTTGAAAGATAACGGAGCTGAAGTTATCGATTCTAAAGATTGGGAAAAACGCCGTTTCGCATATGAAATGAACGATTTCCGTGAAGGTATCTACCATATCGTCAATGTGACTGCGCCAGCTGATGCTAGTGCAATCAATGAATTTGATCGTCTTGCTAAGATCAATGATGATATCATTCGTCATATGATCGTTAAGATTGAACAATAATTGTTTCACGTGAAACAATTGACGAGAAAGGAGCTGGCTTCAATTGATTAACAATGTTGTCTTAGTTGGCCGTTTAACCAAAGATCCTGATTTGCGATACACTTCCAATGGTACAGCGGTTGCGACGTTTACCTTAGCGGTTAATCGTAACTTTACCAATCAAAGTGGAAACCGTGAAGCAGATTTTATCAATTGCGTCATTTGGCGTAAATCAGCCGAAACGTTGGCAAATTATGCTCGCAAAGGAACTCTTTTAGGGGTAACTGGGCGGATTCAAACTCGGAATTATGAGAATCAACAAGGTCAACGTGTTTACGTGACTGAAGTGGTAGCGGATAATTTCCAATTGCTTGAATCGCGTAATGTAAGTGAACAGCGTCAACACAGTGAGAACAGCGGAGAGTCAAATTTCCAAAGCTCAAACAATTTCAACAACAACAACTTTGATCAATCTTCTCAGTCAGCAAAAAATACGATGCCTGACTTCGATCGAGATTCAGATCCATTCAGTGGGTCCTCAATCGACATTTCAGATGATGATTTACCATTCTAATCTAGGAGGGAAAACGAAATGGCACAACAAAGAAGAGGCCGCAAACGTCGTAAAGTCGACTATATTGCAGCAAATCATATCGAATACATCGATTATAAAGATATCGAATTGTTAAAACGATTCATTTCAGAACGAGGCAAAATTTTACCTCGTCGTGTAACAGGTACTAGTGCTAAAAACCAACGTAAATTGACTGTTGCAGTCAAACGCGCTCGGATCATGGGCTTACTACCTTTCGTATCTGAAGAATAAAATCATAAAAGTAGATGGTCGAACTTTCGATTATCTGCTTTTTTTGTCGACTGATTTAATCAATCTCGATAGTTAAACAGTCGATCAAAAAAGCTGAAAACAAAATAACCTTCTCCTGCTTTACTGATACAATCAAGTGAGATAAACAACAGATTCAATTGTCATCTAGGTGAGCCGTTAGCAGTGAGGGCTAATGAGGGGGAGCGTTTGTTTCACGTGAAACAAGAATTAAATTCGCTTGCTAGGGCTGGGTATGCTAAAATTGCTTTAGCAGGAGGAAAATAAATGAATAAGAAGATTAAACATCTGCTGCCAATCGTTTTGTTTTTTATTTTGTTGTTGGTACAACTAGCGGTTATTTTTATTATCCGGATTCATTTTATAACAGCATTAGTCGTCGCTGTGATTGATTGTTTGTTTTTAGCCCAAATGATCGTTCAGCGTCACCGGCTCCAGATCAGTAACCGGCATAAGATCCAACAAGCGTCACGGATCGCCGAACATTCATTAGAATTTGTTTCCGTCGATATGCCAGTTGGGGTGATCGTGTGGCAAGCTGATTTTAGCTTTGCGTGGACGAACCCTTACATCGCAGATCAAGTGGCGGATCTCCAACTGGAAGATCAGCAAGACATGATCAATGAATTGATCCAGCGAGCAGGAAAGAACAAATCGATTTATCGGATCGGCGATGTCTTATATCAGTTTCAATTGAATTTAGAAAAGCAAATCGTTTATTTTATCGATATTACAAAAGAGATCGAATTAGATGAAAAAGAACAGCAACAACAGACGGTAATCGGTTTTGTTTCCGTTGATAATTATGATGATGCCATCGACCGGCGCGATGATAAAGAGATCTCTTATTTAAATTCGTTTATCACGACCATTATTTCTGACTGGATGGATTCTTATCATGTCTTTTACAAACGGATCAATGCGGAACGCTTTTTCTTCTTTGCTCGTCATGAAGATTTGGAAAAGATGATCCAGTATAAGTTTGATTTGTTGGAGCAGATCCGAACCGCAGCGGAAAAAGAAAATATCCCAATCACGATCAGTATGGGGATCGGCTATGGGGATCAAGCATTAGAACTAGTCGGTGAGACCGCGCAAAATAATCTAGACCTTGCCTTGATTCGTGGTGGTGACCAAGTGGTGGTCAAAGATGCTCGTGAAAAGGCCAAACCAGTTTTTTACGGCGGAAACTCAGCTAGTACCGTCAAGCGGACACGGGTGCGTTCACGTGCGATGTCTACCGCTTTAAAAAAAGCGTTTAAAGAGACCGGCGATGTGTATATCATGGGGCATCGTTTTCCAGATATGGATGCGATTGGTTCAGCATTCGGCGTCGCTTGTTTAGCGCGTTTTCATGAAAAAAAAGCGTATGTAGTCATTAATGAACAAGAGACGATTCCTGATGTAGATCGCTGCTTAGCGGTGATCCACAAAGATGAAGAGTTAAAAGATTTATTAATCTCGCCAGAAGTTGCCATCAAGCAACTGCAGCCGAATGATCTATTAGTGATGGTGGATTATCATCGGCCGTCACTTTCGATCTCCCAAGCATTATATGATCAATTTGATAATATCGTGATCATCGATCATCATCGTCGCGGGGAAGAATTTCCGACTAAACCGTTACTGACGTATATCGAATCCTCGGCTTCCTCAGCTTCTGAATTAGTGAGTGAGTTGATCCAATTTGAAAGCAATAGTCGTCAGAAGATGACGAAAATGGTAGCTACATTATTGTTAGCGGGGACCACGGTCGATACGAAAAACTTTGCTGTTCGGACTACGGCGCGGACATTTGATGTCGCAAGTTATTTAAAAACTTGTGGGGCGGATGCTTCTTTAGTACAATACTTATTGAGTACTGATATCCAGTCGTATTTAGAGATCAGCAAGCTGGTAGGCGAAAGTGAATATATTTCTAAAGATATCGTCATCGCAAGCGGCAGTGATGAAAAAGAATATGATAGCGTGACCGCCGCGAAAACAGCTGACACCTTGCTTTCAATGGTGGATATCAATGCAGCTTTTGTGATCATCAAGCGTAATGATGGTGTGATTGCTATCAGTGCCCGCAGTTCGGGAAAGATCAATGTCCAAACGATCATGGAAGCATTAGGCGGTGGCGGGCATTTTACGAATGCAGCTGTTCAGCTGAAAGATCTAACAATCGCACAAGCGCGCCAAAAATTGCTTGCCGCGATCCATAATCAATTGTCGGAAGGAGTCAATTAAAATGAAAGTTATTTTTTTACAAGATGTTAAAGGTAAAGGTAAAAAAGGGGACGTCAAAGAAGTTCCAACTGGTTATGCGCAAAATTATTTGTTAAAAAATAATTTTGCTAAAGAGGCTAATAAAGGAAGCATCTCAGAACTCCAAGCTCAAAAAAAAGCTCAGGCTAAAAAAGAAGCTGAAATTTTAGCTGAAGCCAAAGAACTAAAAACATTTTTGGAAAAAGAAGAAACAGTCGTGGAATTAAAAGCCAAAGCAGGTGAAGATGGTCGTTTGTTTGGTTCAATCCCTTCTAAACAGATCGCAGAAGGATTAAAGAAACAATACGATTTGAAGTTAGATAAACGTAAAATTGAGTTAGCCAATCCGATCCGTTCGATGGGGTATACGAAAGTGCCCGTTAAGTTGCATCCGGAAGTTATCGCGACGATCAAAGTCCACGTTAGTGAAGAATAGATTAAAGGCTGAGGCAAATGCCTCGGCCTTTATTGTATTTTGGTTCGGGATTTTGTAAAATAAGTGGACGGAAAAGGAGCGAGAGCCAGCATGAATGAACTATTACAAGATCGAGTGCCGCCGCAAAATATCGAAGCAGAACAATCGACGTTAGGCGCCATTTTGTTAGATGTCGACGCGTTGATCACTGCCCGAGAATACATAGAACCGCAAGACTTTTATCGCCGTAGCCACCAAGTGATCTTTCAAGCGATGATTTATTTGAATGATCGCAACGAAGCCATTGATGTGGTAACGGTCAAAGAGCAGCTGGAGCAAGATAATCTATTAGAAGACGCCGGTGGCTTGAGTTATTTGTCTGAACTAGCTATAACTGTTCCGACTGCTGCAAATGTCTCGTATTATGCGAAGATCGTAGAAGAAAAAGCCTTGCTGCGGAATTTGATCCAAACTGCTACCAATATCGTCACTACCGGTTATGAGCAAGACGGTGACGTTGAGAGCATTTTAGATACGGCTGAACGTGAGATCATGGAAGTCTCAGAAAAACGTAACAAGAGCGGTTTTTTGGCCATTAGTGATGTCTTGAATACCGCGATTGAAAATATCGATCAGCTGGCACGCAACAATGAGGCGATCACCGGTTTACCCACGGGCTATGTCGCGTTGGATAAAATGACAGCTGGCTTGCAAGCTGAAGAGTTGATCATTTTAGCTGCGCGGCCCGCTGTCGGAAAAACGGCATTTGCTTTAAATATCGCGCAAAATGTCGGGACAAAAACGGATAAATCCGTTGCCATTTTCAGTTTAGAGATGGGGGCGGAATCTCTAGTCAATCGAATGCTGTGTGCAGAAGGTTCGATCGAAGCGAGTCATTTGCGAACCGGTCAGCTATCGGAAGAAGAATGGCAAAATCTGATCGTGGCCATGGGGAGTTTGTCGCGAGCAAATATTTTTATTGATGATACACCAGGGATCAAAGTTTCAGAGATTCGAGCGAAATGTCATAAATTAGCCAAAGAAAAAGGCAATCTCGGCTTGATTTTGATCGATTATTTGCAATTGATCGAAGGGACTGGTCGTGAGAATCGGCAACAAGAAGTGTCTGAGATCTCGCGCCAACTAAAAAAATTAGCCAAAGAGTTAAAAGTTCCGATCATCGCGTTATCTCAACTTTCGCGGGGCGTGGAGCAACGGCAAGATAAACGACCGGTTTTAAGTGATATTCGGGAATCAGGTTCGATCGAACAAGATGCCGATATCGTAGCGTTTTTGTATCGCGATGATTATTATGAACGTGAAGGCGAAGAAGAGGAAGAGTCAGCTTCTAATCGGAACGTGATCGAAGTCATCATCGAAAAAAACCGAAGCGGTGCCCGAGGAACGGTCGAATTGTTGTTCATCAAAGAATACAACAAATTTTCTTCTTTGACACCACGGGATGAATTTTAAAGAGAGTTTTCGGCTCTCTTTTTTATTTTGCACCTTTTTTAAAATAATGTTCGTGATCTGCTGTGATTTCGATAAAAATAATTATGATTATTCGAATTTCATTTGAAAGCAGCCCACGGACCTGATACAATGGTTCAGGATTATAAATAATAAATTAAACGAGGTGTTCAGATGTCATCTGTAGTAGTGGTAGGTACCCAGTGGGGCGATGAAGGAAAAGGAAAGATTACCGACTTCCTCAGTGAAAATGCTGAAGTGATCGCACGCTATCAAGGTGGAGACAATGCCGGGCATACGATCAAGTTTGATGATGTGACGTACAAATTACACTTGATTCCTTCAGGGATTTTTTACAAAGATAAAATCAGTGTGATCGGAAATGGTGTCGTGGTCAATCCGAAGTCTTTAGTCAATGAATTGGCTTACCTTCACGAAAAAGGCGTTGCCACTGATAATTTACGGATCTCTGATCGCGCGCATGTGATCTTGCCGTATCACATCAAATTAGACCAATTGCAAGAAGATGCGAAAGGTGAAAATAAAATCGGAACGACGATCAAAGGCATCGGACCAGCTTATATGGATAAGGCGGCTCGAGTTGGGATTCGGATCGCGGATCTATTGGATAAAGAGATTTTTGAAGAGCGCTTGAAGATCAATTTAGCCGATAAAAACCGTCAATTTACGAAAATGTATGACAGTGAACCGTTGAATTTTGCGGATATTTTTGAAGAATACTATGCCTATGGTCAAGAGATCAAACAATACGTGACGGATACTTCCGTTATTTTGAATGATGCATTAGATGAAGGCAAACGAGTTTTATTTGAAGGAGCGCAAGGTGTCATGTTAGATATCGACCAAGGGACTTATCCGTTTGTGACTTCTTCTAATCCAGTCGCTGGCGGTGTTACGATTGGTAGTGGCGTGGGACCTTCTAAGATCAATAAAGTCGTTGGTGTTTGTAAAGCCTATACTTCACGTGTTGGTGATGGTCCTTTCCCAACTGAACTATTTGACGAAGTTGGAGATCAAATTCGAGAAGTCGGTCATGAATATGGAACGACTACCGGCCGGCCGCGTCGGGTTGGTTGGTTTGATTCAGTCGTGATGCGCCATTCAAAACGCGTGTCAGGAATCACGAATCTATCTTTGAATTCCATCGATGTGTTAAGTGGCTTGCAGACGGTTAAGATCTGTACCGCGTATGAATTAGATGGGGAACTGATCTATCATTATCCAGCTAGCTTGAAAGAGTTGAATCGTTGCAAACCAGTCTATGAAGAACTTCCTGGCTGGCAAGAAGACATCACCGGTTGTAAAACATTAGCCGACTTACCGGAAAATGCGCGGAATTATGTTCGTCGCGTTTCTGAATTAGTCGGTGTCCGGATCTCAACTTTTTCAGTTGGACCAGATCGGACTCAAACGAATATTTTGGAAAGTGTTTGGGCCCAGATCTAAACAATCACAAAGAGCGTTGAACAGAAAAAGTGCTGTTCAACGTTTTTTTGTAGCATACCCCAATAAATAGGGTAGTGTCAGTTCTAAAATTGCGGAGTTTGTCCAGCTTTTCTAGTCAAAGGTGACGACAATTGTGACATTATCGAGTAAAATAGAAGAGAAATGGGAGAGCTTGGAGGGTAAAAAATGTATCAGATTTTAACGGATTCATGTTGTGATATTCCGTATCAAGTCTTAAAAGAAAACCAGGTCGATTTTATTTCGATGCATGTCGATGTGGCCGGAAAAGAATTGGTCGATGATTTAGGTAAAGATTTTGTGATCGATGATTTTTATGAAGAGATCAAACAAGGTGCGATGCCAACGACTTCACAAGTCAATGTTGGACGCTATGTCGAATTTTTCAAACAATATGCGAGTCAACAAGTACCAGTGCTATATATTTGTTTTTCATCAGGTTTGAGCGGCTCTTATCAAAGTGCGATCCAAGCTGTTGAACTTGTGAAAGAAGAGCTACCGGAAGCCCAGATCCACGTCTTTGATTCACTGGCAGCTAGTGGCGGCGAAGGGCTGATGGTTTATGAAGCGGCTAAACGCCAACAAGCTGGAATGAGTCTAGCCGATCAATTGACTTGGCTAGAAGAAAATCGCCTGACCTATCAACATTGGGTGACAGTTGATGATTTGAATCATTTGCAGCGCGGCGGTCGAATCTCGAAAACGAGCGCTGTTTTAGGTGGTTTAATGAACATCAAACCAATCATTTACGTTGATCCAGCGGGGAAATTAGAAGTGACGGAAAAAGTTCGCGGGCGCAAAAAAGCGTTGCAGCTCTTAGCAGATCGGATTGTAACCGCGACGCAAGAACCTAGTGAACAATCGATTTTCATTACGAATAGTGCAGCTAAAGCAGAAGCTGAGGAATTAAAGACATTGATCGAACAAAAGATCCAACCAAAAGAGATCCGGATCTTCCCCTTAGGACCTACGATTGCCAGTCATACTGGGTTAGGGTGTGTGGCAGTCTTTACGCGTGGAAAGCGGCGGGATTAAAAATAAGGTTGAGCTGTTCCAGGCTCAACCTTATTTTTTTTGCGATAGTTGTCGGATCAACTGACTGATTTTTTTGCGGTAGACAGAATCTAAAACTTGTTGGCGCTGCACTAATGAGATCAAAAAACTGACTTGTGGTGAATCTTCAATCGGTAATGTCACGAGATGATCATCGGGATTGATTGCCAGTTCAGCTAAAAAACCGATCCCGACGTTTTCTTTGATCATCCCTTTTAAAATATTCAAATCATTGTTTTGATAGATGATCTTAGGTGTAAAATGTGCTTGTTGCGCAAAATTTTGAAAAGCAGCAGGATGCACATAATGTTCATTTAACAAGACGAATTGCTCCGCTTGTAATTCATTAAAAGCCACACTTTTACGGCTGGCAAGCGGATGATCAGGACTCGTTACGATCATGAAGCGTTTTTCCACCAATAGCTCACTGATCAAAGAATCATCACGAATCGGTTCCGTGGAGCCTAAGAGTGCTAGATCGATCTTTCCGCGTCGTAACAGGGTAAATAAATCCCGTGATCCGCCATCTACTAAATGGATATGGCTCATCAGGTCGTGCTTGAATAAATAAGCGGACAGTTTCGGGAAATAATAATTTCCGATGATTGGCGGCAAGCCAAATTCGATCGTTTCTTCTTTCAGCCTTCCGATCTCAGCTTTTGCAATCTGAAGTTCATTGAGAAGTGCTTTGCTGTGCAGATTTAAAATTTTGCCCGCTGGTGTGATGATGACCGCTTTATGGGAACGATCGCGGTAGATCAATTCGGCACCAAATTCAGTTTCTAAACGTTTGATGGCATACGTCACAGTTGGCTGACTGACGTGAAAAGCTTGAGCGACTTTTGTAAAACTTTTTTCCTGGACTAACCGTTGAAAATATTCGAGATCGCGTACATTCATCAAAAGATCCTCCTGTTTTCCACTTGTGGATAAAACTGATTTAATCAAGCAACTAAGTCAGTGAATAGCAGTACTTTATCATATAAAAAATAATTATCCTACTTAAATGACTCATCTAGTCAGCTAGGAAGTCACCGCAAATAAAAAAATCGATCCGCAGTCAGCAGATCGATTTTTTAGTTTACGCTTAAAATTCACGTCGCAGTTCGCTAGTTGAGATAGAAACGAGAGTATTTAACTAGAGGCGTGGTTTAATTTCCAACTAATAAGTGGCTTAATTTTTGTTGGACATCAGGATTTTCTAAAAATTCATCATAGGTCGTTTCGCTGCGGTCCACTACGCCATTTTCTGTCAACGCAATGATTCGGTTAGCGATCGTTTGAATAAATTGATGGTCATGAGAAGCAAATAATAATGAGCCTTTATAGGCGATCAAACCATCATTTAAAGCTGAGATCGATTCGAGATCCAAGTGATTGGTGGGATCGTCTAAAACTAAAACATTCGCTTTTGACAACATCAATTTTGACAACATACAACGAACTTTTTCGCCTCCGGACAAGACATTGACTGGCTTCAAGACTTCATCACCAGAAAAGAGCATCCGTCCTAAGAAACTCCGTAAAAACGTATTGTCATCTTCTTCTTTGCTGGCGTATTGCCGTAACCAGTCTAAGATCGTCAACGAATTATTGAATTCACTAGAAGGATCTTTAGGCATATACGCTTGGCTTGTCGTCACGCCCCAGCGAACAGTTCCGGTATCCGGAGTCAATTCTCCGGTGATCACTTTGAATAAAGTTGTCGTCACGATATCACTTTCAGCGATAAATGCTACTTTGTCGTCTTTGTTCAGTGTGAAGGAAACATTTTCCAAGATCTTTTTACCATCGAGGGTGACACTGACATTTTCGACTTGCAACAAATCATTGCCGATCTCGCGTTCTGGTTTGAATTGGACGAATGGGTAGCGTCGAGACGAAGGTTGGATATCATCCAAGGTGATCTTATCTAACATTTTTTTTCGCGAAGTGGCTTGTTTTGATTTTGAGGCATTCGCAGAAAAACGCGCGATAAATTCTTGTAACTCTTTGATCTTTTCTTCTTTTTTGGCGTTAGAGTCTGCCGTTAATTTCGCAGCTAACTGACTGGATTCTAACCAAAAGTCGTAATTTCCCACATATAATTTGATCTTACCAAAATCAAGATCGGCCATGTGAGTACACACTTTATTTAAAAAGTGCCGGTCATGGGAGACGACGATTACGGTATTTTCAAAGTTGATCAAAAATTCTTCCAACCAATTGATAGATTGGATATCTAATCCATTGGTGGGCTCGTCTAGAAGTAAGACGTCGGGTTTGCCAAAGAGTGACTGGGCTAGCAAGACTTTGATTTTTTGACCCGCAGTTAACTCACTCATTTTTTGCTGGTGCAATTCTTCAGGAATGTTCAAACCTTGCAATAAGACGGCCGCTTCTGGCTCAGCTTCCCAGCCATTCAATTCTGCGAACTCGCCTTCTAGTTCTGCTGCTTTGATCCCATCTTCATCGGAAAAATCTTCTTTCATATAGATGGCGTCTTTTTCTTTCATGACTTCATAAAGCCGCGCATGCCCCATGATGACAGTCTCGATGACGGTATGATCTTCATAATCAAAATGATTTTGTTTTAAAGTTGCTAACCGTTCATTTGGACCTAATGTCACATTTCCAGTCGTTGGTTGGATCTCACCTGCTAAAATTTTTAAAAAAGTTGATTTCCCGGCACCATTCGCACCGATCAAGCCATAACAGTTTCCGGGCGTAAATTTGATATTTACATCATCAAATAACTTACGATCAGAAAATTGTAAACTGACATCACTTACTGTAATCAATGAATTTCCTCGCTTTTTTCTTATTTTGTCTGCTGCATTTAAATGACAAATCTCTTTGCATTATAAAGGCGACTAACCAAACTTTCAAGGAAATGACTATCAATTTACTTGTCTTTTAAAATAAGTTAGACTAAATGCGAAAGGACGTGGGGATATGATTGGGATTATTATAGCGGGACATGATGATTTTGCGAAGGCTTTAGCTGATACCGCGCAAGCAATCATGGGACAACAAGCCGCGTTAGAAACGATTGGTGTAAGAGCGAAACAAGAAGATCTGGCTGTTGTTTTTCAAACGGCCTTGGAAAAAGTAAAACAGAACAATACGGAAATCTTATGGCTCGTTGATATTTTCGGTGGAACGCCCTTTCATTATGCTAGCCGGCTCGTCGTGAAAGATGCACAACAACACCTTGTAACAGGCGCGAACTTGCCAATGGTCTTGCAGGCACTGGCCAACCGTGAAGAAGGGGCTGCTGAGCTAGCTGCAGAATTAGAAAGAGAAAGTAAGACGGCGATTCGGAGCATGTAGCGAGAAAATTAAAAAAGTGGAAGGACCTTTTCAGGCCCTTCCACTCAGACTGTAGACAAAAGATTCATAGAAGGTGTAGAAATCCAATTTCTACGCCTTTTTTGTACACTCTACTATATGTAAGTTCAAAAAAAGCCAAAAAAATAAAGGCCTACTGCCTTTTGTATAAC
>NZ_CACSLH010000027.1 GCF_902706605.1 Enterococcus sp. CSURQ0835
GCAAGTGATTGCTTAAATGGTCACATAAAAAAATAAACTTCTATATTATCACCATCTACTTCTATTCGATCTACTACTTTCTCGATTAATTTACGCTTTTCTTCGAAAGTCAGTGTTTCATAACCCTCTAATAATTCCTTTAAGGATTTATCAAAACTTCTAGAATCTCTTTTCGTGTCTGCCTTTTGTAGTTTGCTTTTCAGTTGAATAATCAGTTGATTTAGATCTTCGGTTTTTTTATCCAGCACTTCAGTGGGGATTCGATCATTAAGATATAAATCTACTAGTTTTTCCTGCTGTGCTTTAGCCTTTTCTATCTCCTTAATTATTGAGCCATTTGAGTTTTTCACTACTTTTGTGTACTGCTTTGAACTAGCTCTATTTCGTATTTCTTCTATTATTTTTTGATCAAATGTTTCGCAACGAATACTTTTTGCTGAACAGCACCAGCCATTCTTTTTTTTGAATTTCCAAGTTTGAGCTGAGCACCGGTAGTACTGGTATTTGTAAACTTTGTTTTTCACCTTATGAGAACTTTCATAGCCATTATAGGCATGTCCACATTTTTTACAAATGGCTATGCCGGAAAATAAATAAGTATGTTGAAAAGCATTGCTATGCGGCCGAGCCGCAAGCATTCTTTGAACTTCATCATAATCTGATTGTGAAATTATCGCTTCATGTTTGGCATTGTAAACTTTTCCTTGGTATTTTTGTCGTCCTACATAGTATTCACTAGATAAACGTCGTCTGACAGTCGAATCCATAAATGTTTTACTATATGAAGGGAATTCTGCTGATAGCTGATTTACTATTGAATTAATAGTGCTACCGGATAAAAAAAGTTCAAACATCCTTCTAACTATAATTGCTTCTTCTTCGACGATGTTCAATTCTCCAGTATATTCATCATATTTATAACCAAAAGGAAATGCGCCACCTCCCATATAAAAACCACGTTTTACCCGTTCTAGCTTTCCCATAGCCATTCGCTCCGTAATATTGTCTCGTTCTAGCTGCGCAAATACTGATAAGATCCCAATCATTGCACGACCAAAGGAGGTGGTGGTATCAAAGGATTCCTGCATAGAAATAAAATCTACTTTATTTTTCAAAAATACATCTTCAATGAGATGCATTGTATTTTTTTGTGATCGTGAAAGACGGTCCAGTTTATAGACTAAGACAACATCTATTTTGTTGTCTTCTATATCTTGAATCATATCGAGAAGAGCCGGACGTTCCAATTTCGCTCCCGAAAAACCGCCATCTGCGTAGACTTTAGAAACATGAAAATCTTTTGCAGTGGAAAAAGCTCTCAATTTTTCTTCCTGGGCTTCCATTGAATAGCCATGTTTTTTCTGTTCGGGGGTAGACACTCGTATATAAAGTGCTGCACGTTTTGTTGTCATATTGAATCCACTCACTTTCTTTGTTAAAATGAGCATAACTAAATAAGCCTATGCTTCTAGGTGATTTATGTGATCACATCCACTCAAACTTTGGTCGGGGCGAGGGGTGTGTATTTTTTTATAATCCTAGTAATTCCTTTTTCTTCTTGTCGAATTCTTCTTGGGTGATAATCCCATCATCAGCAAGTGATTTATATTTTCTTAGTTCATCAGCTACAGACTCAGTTGAAGATGGCTTACTGTTACTCATCGCTCCAACCACCTCACTATGCTTATCTCCTTCTAAAGTGTTAATAATATAATCAAATCCGGATAGAGTTTCCTTCGCTTGCACTAAAATCTTCTCATATTTTTTATCCTTCTGCTGCTTCTTCTTAATAAAGTCGATTGTAGTAGATACCGGATTTCTGTTTTTAAAAGTCACTAGAATTTTTAAGCTTTCAACGAAGTTAGTTTGTTTTTTCTTTTTGGTAACTCCACCTAGCACGGCGCCGACGCCACCGAGCATTACACCACCGACAACTGCTCTGCCTACTCCTAAACCACCAGAAGTTACGGAACTTCCGTTTTCTAGCAGTTCATAGCTATTCAACTCATTAAAATGATAGGTATTATAAGTGTTATTTCCAATCTGAAATAGTTTTTTATTTTCATCAATAGAGATGACGCCATATTTTGCAGATTGTTTAAAATATCGAGAAGGGTGTTTAAGCAAGTCTTGATCAGGAGTGACGTCCTTGTTTAGTTTTGAAAATTCCTCTCTTTCTTCGTCAGTTAGTTCAGTATTATTTCTAATTTTCGCTTGTAGCGAAGTCAGTCTAGTTGCTTCCTTTGCGCTTTGTTTAACTGAATCCCAAAATCCCATAGTTTAATTCTCCATTTCTATATTAATACATACTTATATAACCTCAGAAGTGAGACTAACTAATTGTGTTCATATGAGCATTTAACTTGTGTAGCCCGAAAGGGTCTCTTCTACACAAAAGTATAAAGAGTTTCTAATTCCGTAATATTCCATAAATTTAATAGAATTAAGTTGCTCAAAATCCATTTCATTTTCCTCTAAATATACTTCAACTAAGATTCGAATGGCAGATATATTTGCTTCTGCTTCCATTTTTAATCGATTAGTCATAGTAGAAGAATAGAGAGAACTGTATGCCGCGTGGTTCCTCAAGACGTGTGATAACTCATGAGCAACAGCAAAATTTACATCATTGGTCTTTAGTAATTTAGCGTTTACTACGATGGCACCCTTTGCTGGCCAATAAAAACCACTTCGATCCATCTCTTCAAAAATCAAATCTAACCCTAACTCATCTAGTTTCCGTTTTAAACGGTAACTAACTTTATCATCCATTTAACTCAACTCACTTCTGTTTTCTATATGCTTTGATCACAGAGTTTAAAAAGTCCCTCTCTTCTGGTGTCACTGGTTTACCATCAAAAGAAAAGATTGTTGACTCGTCCTCCATGGGGACAATATTATCTCCGTTTAGATCTTTAGCTTGGTCAGCAATTCCTAGTAAGTAATCACTTGTGACATTTAAATAGCGAGCAACTTTAGCTAATTTATCTGCACTAGGAGCATTTTTTGCCCATTTTGAAATTGATCCGTTTGAAAGGTCATTAGCTCGTTCAATTTGCGCAATACTGATATTTTTTAACCTAGCTATCTCTTTGATTCGTTCGTACAAATCCATAATAATGAAACCTCCGAAAATTTTCTAGTAAAAATACTTGCATCCGAAAATTTTCTGTGATACTATTCAAATATACCAAAGCTGCCAGGCAAGGTATTTGCTAGAACCACGTCTTTAACAAATGCAAACTTAATGGAGTTTTATCGAACTTCACTAAGGCTTATTTCTTATGCTCTAAGTATAGAAAATTTTCTAAGTTTAGTCAATAAAAAGTTTGTGGTTCTAAGAGAATTTTCGGAGGTGAAATGATGATTTACGATGAGGTAAAAAAAATTGCGGAAAGGAAAGGGGTGTCGATTAGACAAATCGAACTGGATTTAAACTTTAGCAATGGCTCTATTTCGAAGTGGAATCAGTCGGAGCCAGCGGCTTCTAAAGTTGTGAAAGTTGCTCGGTATTTAGAAGTACCAATCAGCGTTTTATTAAATGGGTCAGGAGGAGAGAAAGAATGAAAACTTCTACTTTAAACATAAAGCTTTTTTGGGCAGATGGTACACCTATGAAAGAAGATGAGAAAATCCCGGATTCTATACAAAAAGCAGCGGTCGAAGCAGTGTTATTAACACAAGCAGAGAGGTTGAAGCAGAAAGGTGAGTAAGATGACAACAGAAAAAATCAAACGAACTAGCAAGTCTATCGCGCTGTTTAGTCTTGGTGCCGCTGCTACTGGTCACATGCCAAATTGGTTACTCGCGGCATTAGCTACGATCACATTTGGCTTGGCGATGGCTTACGACTTTGCAGATTGGGATGAAAAAGTTGCTGAGAGGAGGTGAGAAGATGAAAACCATTATTCAATATGCCCATAGGGAGAGTAAAGTGAAGTTTTTTATATCGGTCGTGAAACTTTTAGACAAGCGTTGGGCTATCTGCTCTGCAGAAAAATTAAGCTTAGACATCGCTGAAATGAAACAACTTGTTCTTTCGGATGAGCAAGCATGGTTTTGGAAAGAAATGCTGCCGATCGCAGAGAACAGAAAAAAGCTGCACCCGTCCGCCAACGAGTCCAGCCCAGAAAAATAATATTTTCAACTGCAGTATAACGCGAAATCAAACTTTTTTCAAAAAAAGCGAGGAAAAGAAGTTCCCAACTGATTATACCTATGTAACAAATTTTAAAAAAAAGGAGAGTATTAAA
The DNA here is from genome assembly GCF_902706605.1 of Enterococcus sp. CSURQ0835. GTDB lineage: Bacteria > Bacillota > Bacilli > Lactobacillales > Enterococcaceae > Enterococcus_A. The sequence continues at coordinate 4,254 of NZ_CACSLH010000027.1, forward strand.
TTTGCGAAAACTGAAACCACAAAATACGTACCGACATCTATTGAATTTTGTCGGAAAAGCAAGTGTTCGTCCTATCTTAGCTGGCGTACACATTACTAAAGAAGGGGATCTTGAAGCAACGGATAGTCACATCTTACTACGCTTGCTGAATCGCTTTTCTGCAGGAGACGACCGAGTGTTGGAGCTGAAAGAAATGCGATTAATTGAGGGGACTTACCCTGATACTAGCCGTTTAGTCCCCGCGAGCTTTGAATCATCTCTGCAATTTGATTCTGGAGAAGCAGTCAATGTGGTGAAATTTTTAAAGGCTTTAGATAAAGCTAGTGTGGTCCAACTCACTGCAAAAGAAGACAAGCTGCGGATAGAAGACATTCAAACGGGTGCTAACGAAACATTTAATTTGCTGTGGCAATCTGGAGGATCTGTCGATATGAATATTCAAGCAAAATACTTACAGCCTATGATGGCATTTATCGCTGATTGTATTGCCCAACCCGTTGAAATTGGCTACACCAGTTCAGTTCGACCCTTGGTTTTTAAAGTGGAAAACAATTTTGTCGGTCTCATTACACCAGTACGGAAAAAATAGGAGGAAGAACAAATGGCACAAATCAATTTGAATATTACGGCAGAAACACCCGAGGAGTTAAACGAAATTTTAAGTGGGTTGACGATCACTTCCACGGTTACAGGAGTGAATCCAGTAGATCCACACATTGAGAAAAAAGCAGAAAAAAAGCCCAAGAAAAAAACCTCTACGGAAAAGACTTCCGGGGAGAGTCCTTCTTCAAATGAGCCTGAAAAGTCTGCGACACAAGGAAAACATCCGAATGCCTCAAAAAAAGACGTCCAAGCCGCGATGAAAAAAGCGATGAATGATGGACACCGGGAGGCGGTTAAAACCGCGTTTGGGCGGTTCAACGCAGAAAAACTAAGCGATCTAAAAGAAGAGGATTATTCTGCCTTTTTAACGGATCTAGAAGCACTGGTAGGTGAGTAGACTTGCCTGAAGTTCATGCCAAGCTGAGTGCTAGTGGCGCAAAACGTTGGTTGGCTTGCACGCAGTCTCCCTCAATGGAAGAAGGATTATCTGATACTACCAGTGTTTACGCTGAAGAAGGGACTGCGGCACATTCGCTAGCCGAATTGAAGCTGCAGCACGAAACAGGAAAGATCACCAAACGAACGTTTACTGTTCGGTATAACAAGTTCAAAAAAGAGAATCCCTATTATAGCCCAGGGATGGATGATTTTGTAGACGAATATGTGGCACTGGTTTTAGAGCAACTCAATAGTTACGAATCAGCAGACATCGATCTCGAAGTACGCGTTGACTTTAGTCGTTGGGTTCCCAAAGGTTTTGGGACTAGTGACGTGGTAATCACTAGTGATGGTGTCATTGAAGTTATTGATCTGAAATATGGAAAAGGTGTCCCCGTAAAAGCGGATCATAACCCGCAAATCATGTTATATGGTTTGGGTGCTTATGCCGCATACGATATGATTTATGACTTTAAAATAGTTCGAATGACGATTGTTCAACCTCGGCTGGGAGACATTTCGACGTACGAAATGACAGTTGAGGACTTGTTGAAATGGGCGAATGACTGGGTCAAGCCTCGAGCTGACTTGGCGATGCGTGGTGCAGGAGAATTTGCACCCTCAGAGGAAACGTGTAAATGGTGTAAGGCCAAAGCTTTTTGCAAAGCTCGGGCTGAGAAGAACCTTGAGATCGCAAAATATGATTTTGAAGATCCCGTACAGTTAAGTGAACAAGACATTGCTGACATCTTGGGGCAGGCCAAAGAAATCGAGGGTTGGCTGAAAGATGTGAAAGAGTATAGCCTAACGCAAGCACGCGATCATGGGAAGAAGTTTCCGGGTTGGAAGCTGGTTGAAGGACGTAGCAATCGAAAAATTACAGATGAAAAAGCACTACTCTTTATTTTAGAGGCAGAAGGGTTTAAAGACGAGGATCTACTTAAGCCTAGATCCTTACAAACCCTGACCAAACTAGAAAAAACAGTTGGTAAGAAACAATTAACGGAACTAGCTGCTGATCTGATTATCAAACCAGAAGGCGCCCCAGTTTTAGTTTCAGAAGATGACAAGCGACCTGAATTGTCAGGCTTGGCATCAGCAAATAATGACTTTAACAATTAAACGAAAGAAGGAAAAGAATATGTCTAAATTAAATGGAACAAAAGTAGTAACGAATAAGGTACGGTTAAGCTTTGTACATGTTTTAGAGCCACACGCGTTTGAAGGGCAAGAGCCTAAATATTCTACGATGGTACTGATTCCAAAATCAGACAAAGAAACACTAGATAATATGAAAAAAGCGATTCAAGCAGCTTATGATGCGGCAAAATCTGACAAGTTAAAAGGCGTGAAATTTGAGAAATTAAAGACGACTTTACGTGATGCAGACGATGAGTTTGATACAGAAGAACAGCCAGAGTTTAAAGATATGATGTTCATTAACGTGTCTTCTAAAACCAAGCCGCAGGTTGTGAAACGAGAAGATGGGCTGCTCGTAAAAACAGATGATCCAGACGATATCTATAGTGGCGTGTATGCAATGGTATCCATGAACTTCTATGCCTATAACACGGCTGGAAATAAAGGAGTATCCGCCGGGCTGAATAATATTTTAACAACAGGTAAAGGAGATTATCTTGGTGGTCGTGCCAACGCTGAGTCAGACTTTAGCGATGTCGACTGGGAAGATGATGAGGATGATATGTTCAGCTAAAACAGAATAGGGGCGGCAACGTCCCTTTTTCTTTCAACAAAGGAGAGAGTATGGAGACCTTAAACATTGATATCGAAACTTATTCAGATCAGGACTTGCCGAAAGTGGGTGTTTACAAATATTGTGATAGTCCCAATTTTGAGATCTTGCTATTTGCCTATTCTATAGATGGCGGCGAAGTGGAATGCTTAGATTTAATTCACGAAGCATTACCTGATGAAATCGCACAAGCTATTTGCGATCCAAAAGTCTTGAAAATTGCATTTAATGCGCAGTTTGAACGTGTCTGCTTGTCCCGTTACTTGAATCATTTGTGGTTAGATCCTGCTCAGTGGCACTGTACGATGGTTCACTCGAATGAACTGGGGCTACCGGCTAGCTTAGGACAATGCGCAAGATACTTGAACATTGAGCAACAAAAGGATACCCGCGGAACACAACTGATTAACTATTTCTCAAAGCCGTGTAAACCGACTAAGGCAAATGGTATGCGAACTCGAAACTTGCCAGAGCATGATCCTGAAAAATGGCAGACTTTTACAGATTATTGTATTCAAGACGTACGAACTGAGATGGCGATTGCAGATAAGTTAAATCGTTTTCCGGTAAAAGAATCAGAGTGGGCGCTCTATACATTGGATCAGAAAATCAATGACCGTGGGGCTGAAATTGATCACGTCTTAGCTACTGCGGCTATTGAAATCATGGAAGAGTTGACCGATGAGAACCTAGAAAAAATGAAGCAGCTCACGAGATTAGAGAATCCTAACAGTTTAAAGCAATTCAAAGCGTGGCTAGTCGAACAGGGAACGCCTTTTGAAAAACTGGGTAAAGACCTAGTCGAAAAAGCCTTATCCCTGGGAAATTTACCTGATCATGTGGCAGAGGCATTGCGATTGCGGTTGAACCTGTCCAATTCTAGTACAAAAAAATATCTCATGATGGATGGTGCTCGGTGTAGCGATGGTCGGATTCACGGCATTCTGCAGTTTTATGGTGCGAATCGGACTGGGAGATGGGCTGGACGCTTGTTACAAGTTCAGAACTTGCCTCGAAATTACTTAGATGATATTGGTTTTGCTCGAGAGTTGGTTAAAGAAAAAGATACAGAAGCCATTTCTTGGTTTTATGATAGCGTGCCCGATACACTGAAACAGTTGATTCGTACGGGGCTTGTTGCGAAAGACGGGCATCGTTTCATCATCAGTGACTTTTCAGCCATTGAAGCCCGAGTGATTGCGTGGTATGCCAAACAGGACTGGGTCTTAGATGTGTTCAAGACTCATGGCAAGATCTACGAAGCAACAGCAGCGCAAATGTTCAGTTTAGGTGCTGTAGAAGACTATAACTGGAAAAGTCACGAAGGAAAAGATATGCGACAACGTGGTAAAATCGCTCAACTTGCTTTAGGTTATCAAGGGAGTGTGGGCGCTTTGAAAGCAATGGGGGCGTTAGAGCAGGGAATCCCTGAAAATGAGTTGCAAGATATCGTGGATCGTTGGCGTGATGCCAATAAGAAAATTGTCCATTTTTGGTATAACACCCAAAAAGCGGTAATTGATTGCCTTCAAAATGGTGGCGTAACGAAGGGACCAAAAGGATTGAAGTTTTTCAAGAAAGGTGGCTTCCTCTTTATTCAACTGCCTAGCGGTCGAAAGCTGGCATACGCAAAGGCACACTTAGAAGAGGGTAACTATGGACCTGCTGTCTTTTATGAAGGTCAAGGGGATAAAGTAGCTTTTACGAAACAGCAAACGTACGGTGGAAAACTGGTGGAAAATATTGTCCAGGCAACAGCACGGGATGTACTGGCAGAAGCAATGTTGCGCTTGGATCAAGAAGGCTTCCCAATTGTATTTCATATCCATGATGAGGCAGTGACTGAAGTACCTGACGGGAAAAAATCAGTAGAAGAAATGAACGAAGTGATGTCGGTTAACCCTGAATGGGCAAGAGATCTACCCTTAGCTGCTGCTGGGTTTGAAACAAAATATTATATGAAAGATTAGGTGGTTACGAGGTGATAATCTTAGCAGAGTTACTTTGGTTTATCATAGCTGGCATCGTTGGATTCCTGATCGGTAAGCATGTTTTTCTTCTACATGTCATGTCTGTGACTGAACGGGAACTGTTTCGACAAAAAGACATGTCGGTGGCTGAGAAAATTGGATGGAGTAGGTGCCAGCTATTTATTTTGGAGTTTTATAAAAGGATTGGAGAGGACTAGTAATGGACGGATTTGATTGGCTTCAACTTATTATCGTAATTTTTATTATTTTATTTTGGCTGGTAGCCGCAGGATTGGTGATTTATTTAGTGTTTCACCCAGCGTTGATCGGCGAATATATTGGAAAGATTATGGATGGAATTAAGAGTATTAACTGAGGATTTAACCAACTAAGAAAAGAGGAAGAGAAATGAATGAAAAACAGAAAAAAATTATTGAATGGTTGAAAAAAGAAGGACTAGACAAAAATGGTTTCCTTAATTCAATGGGAGATGTTGTCAATGCAACGGAATACTCATATCCCATTCTAGATGAGTTTGATAGCTTGAGCGATAAGGAATTTTGGGAAATGCTTCAAATTCTAAGTACAGATATTTTTGAATTTAGGAGAGAAGGTGTAGAAATGCTTTTGCCAATTAATGAATGTCCTTACTGTGGTAGCACTACGTTCTTTCGGAAAGACTACATGAGTGGTTCATCTTGCTATTATGCCAGTAGTCTTGGTGAAGCTGATAATAGTTACATGCATGATAATCTGCTGACTACTGAAGGGAAATGGTGGTACTGCGCTGAGTGCGAAAAGCGAGTATTCAAGAACGAAGAAGTGGAAGACTAATCCGCCAAAACACGCAGAAAACGCCGTCATAGACGGAGATAGTGGAATGATTAAACTCTGTAAAAAAGGTAAATTGCAAGAAGTAAAAAAAATAAAGATGCTAGAAATAAAATGTTACTAGTTTTTTTACCCTGAGTAATAGCGAATTCAGGAGAAAATCTATTATCTTTAAAGGTATTTCCAGAAAGAGCTTCTAGCCATTTGCCACGTCTGAATTGAACACCAAAGATAACGCAAAATAATGCAAAGAATAAGAAAAATAGTGAACCAAAGTATTTCACGATAATCACCTCTTTATTAAAATTATAGCAAATTATAAAAAAATAAAGTCCGTTAACCACCGATTTAGATGAAGATGATTAATCAACTAACCGCCAAGAAAGGAGAGATATTTTGGTAAACAATAAACCTGGAATGTCAGCAATTACTGTTGGGAAAGTGTTATATGGATACTGTTTTGGAATCGGAACTAAGAGACATGAGGAGTTCCACCAGTTTGAAATTGCAAAAGTGGGTCGTGATTACGTTTACGATAAGTCTGGTAGAAAAGTACGTTTGATGCTGGATAAACGTTACTACCCGCAATTTGATACATTGGTAGCACAAGATAATGACCCGAATCACCGCTACAAGTATTATATGACTCAGAAGGGCGCAGAAAAAGGACTCAAAGTGCGTAAATTGCGAATCCAACTTAGCATTAATGATTTTAGACAACCATCAGACGATGTGATTCTAAAAATAGCAAAACTTATGGAACTCGATTAGTCTATTAACCGCGCATTTAGTAGAAAGGAGAATGCAAATGGCAACAGTTAATCATCCAAGTCATTACAACACTGGATCATTTGAAGTCATTGACGTGATCGATGATGTAGCAATGCACTCTGGTTACGTGGTAGACGAGATGTTTTACGTTGGTAACGTGTTGAAATACGTGATGCGGGCGCCACATAAGAATGGTCTAGAGGATTTAAAAAAAGCTCGCTGGTATCTCGATCGGCTTATTAATAAGGAGGAAACTCGTGGGAAAGACTAAATCAAAAGTAAAAAAGAAAAAGCGCCGCTTAAAACAGAAGGCGGAGTTGAATGGCACAGCGAAAAAAAGAAAGGAAGGTTGGGATGGAGCAGCCAGCAAAGAAACAGAAGTTGAATTACGACGGCGAGATCCATCTCGCGATTGGTAACTCGAAAACCGCGAAAAAGTGGAAAAATAGAGAGATGGCGTGGTCGGATTTTTTAAAACGGCTGGATACACCAACGATCACACAAGAAACATTTGATGAGTATAAAAAGATGCCAAAATCACAACAAGACGCTGCAAAAGATGTTGGCGGTTTTGTTGGGGGCTGGTTGAAGCAAGGTGCCAGAAAACGAGGACACGCTCAACAGCGAAGTTTATTAACCCTTGATGCAGATAGTACGACGGTAGAATTTTGGGACGACGTGCAGTTACTTTTTGATCATGCAGCGGCAGTGTATACCACACACAGTCACATGGCGAAAGGGCCTCGCTATCGATTGATTATTCCATTAAGTCGCCCAGTTACGGCAGAAGAGTATGAACCGCTTGCGCGTAAAGTAGCCGAGATGTTTGGCATGGATAACTTTGATGACACGACGTATCAAGCCGAAAGATTGATGTTTTGGCCTAGTCATTCTATCGATGGGGATTATTTTGCGGACTACCAAGATCTATCTTGGCTAGATCCTGATGAAATTTTGAGTTTGTACGAGGACTGGCGTGATGCTAGTTTCTGGCCAGAATCTAGCAGGGGTCACTCCATTCGGGCGAGTCAGGCTAAAAAGGTGGGAGATCCACTCAGTAAGAAAGGTATTGTCGGGGCCTTCTGCCGTACGTATGACATCATCAGTGCGATTGAAACTTTTTTACCCGATGTGTATGGTCCGACTGGACATGAGGATCGTTGGACTTACTTAGGTGGATCTACCAGTGGCGGGCTAGTGATTTATGAAGATAAATTTGCTTACAGTCATCATGGAACTGACCCTGTAGGTGATCAACTGGTGAATGCCTTTGACCTTGTCCGAATTCAAAAATTTGGGGACTTAGACGAGGATGTTAAGGTGGGGACTAGAATTGACCGCTATCCGTCTTATAAGGCAATGCGTGATTTTGCAATGGATGACGAAGCTGTTAGAACTCTAATTCAGACAGAATCTTTGGAAAGTGCGATTAATGAGTTCGAAAGCGATTTTGAAGGGTTAGATGAAGAAGACAAAGACTGGTTCAAACATATGGATCTTGAAATTGATGAGTATGGTCAAATAAAAGCTTCTGCTCAGAACCTCGAAAAAATTATGCTCCGAGACCCTAATTTGAAAGAAAAGATCTTTCTCAATATCTTTTCTAATCGTATTGAAATCAGAAAAAATTTGCCTTGGCGTCGAGTTGACCAAGATAAGACCTGGAAAGATGCGGATGATGCCGGTTTACGGATCTACATTGAAAAGATTTATGGTATCGTCAGTCGAGGTAAAGTTGATGATGCTCTAATACAAGAGATAGAACGTAATTCATACGATCCTGTTAAGGAGTATCTTGAAAACCTTATTTGGGATAATAAGCCTCGGGTAGAGACTTTGCTTATTGACTATTTAGGCGCAGAGGATAACCCTTACAACCGTACTGTGACAAGAAAGTTTTTAGCAGCAGCAGTAGCACGAATTTTTGTCCCCGGCATAAAGTTTGATTACATGTTAGTAACGAGTGGTCCCCAAGGTATTGGGAAAACGTTACTACCCTCAAAGTTGGCGGGTCAGTGGTTTTCTAATAGTCTTGAGGGTGTGAGTGGAAAAGATGCCTATGAGGCTTTACAAGGTGTTTGGATTATGGAGATGGGGGAATTATCAGCAACGAAAAAAGCAGATATAGAAGCTACAAAGCATTTTATTTCTAAGCAGGAAGATATTTTTCGAGTGGCTTATGGTCGACATAAATCCTATTTTAAACGCCGTTGCGTATTTTGGGGAACTACTAATGATACAGAGTTTTTGAGAGATAAAACTGGAAACCGTCGATTTTGGCCAGTGGATGTAGGACAAAAAAAGATAAAGAAAAAAGTTTGGGAAATGTCTGAAGATGATCGTGACCAATTATGGGCTGAAGCCGTTGAACTGTGGCGAAATGGCGAAGAGCTGTATTTAAATGCGGAGCAGGAAAAACAAGCAATGGAGGCCCAAGAGATGCACACGGAAACTTCTTCGATGGAAGGTGAAATCCAAGAATTTTTAGAAATTAAGATAACAGAAGACTGGTATGAACGAAGTAAGCAAGATCGAAGAACATTTATTCAGGGCCGGTCAGACGATATCAGTGAAGGAGGGACCGTAGCCAGAAACCGTATCTGCATAGCAGAAGTTTGGAATGAGTTGTATGGAGGCGACTCGAAAAACATTCACCCAGCAAAAGCTGCAGAAATTCGCCAAATATTAACCCATTTGCCTGGGTGGTCAAAATACAAACTAGCACGGGGAAGACTGAAATTTGGCAAAGATTATGGGCTTCAAACGGCTTATGTGAGAGATCATGCAATGTAAATGTAAAAAAATAAAATCCTATTATATCAACGTTTCTGCGGTATCCATGTTTTTAAGGAATTGGATACCATGGATACTCTGCCTAGTATCCAAGTATCCATTAAAATTTGATTAGGATACCGCAGTGGATACCACTAAACCCCTTGTCGTGATAGGCATAACTGATGCAAGTATCCCAAGTATCCATAAATATCTATACTTATGGAAATGGTTAATATACGTATATATGGAGTATATGTAAATAGGTAAAACGGGGGTATTTACCTATACGCGCGCACGAGGATACTTTGGATACTCGAGGATTGGAGGTTGGAGAGATGGAACTTGAAAAAGATGTGGAGAGCTACTTCAAGAACAAGGTTCGAAACAAAGGCGGGCTAAGCTTGAAGTGGGTGTCAACCATTCGGGGCATACCCGATCAGCTTGTTATGTTTCCCAATGGTAAAACAGTTTTTGTTGAGATGAAACGTCCAAATGGCACATTACGAAAATCTCAAGATAAGATGACCCGAACTCTACGAAATCTAAACCAGCAGGTATATGTTTGCTATTCGAAAAAACAAGCAGACATGCTAGTGAAAGAATTCCAGGAAAGAGGATACTTTGATGCAAGCAAAATTACATGAGTACCAAACTTATTCAAAAGATTGGATTTTAGACCACCCTTACTGCGCTTTACTTTTAGATATGGGACTCGGAAAAACATTGTCTAGCTTGACCGCTATTGACGAATTGTTAAATACATTCGAAGTAATCGAGAATGTTTTAGTGATTGCACCTTTGTCCGTAGCTGAAAAGACTTGGACTGATGAAATCGAGAAATGGGATCATCTTAACCATTTAACTTTTTCCAAGATCTTAGGTTCAAAGAATCAACGGCTGCAGGCCTTACAGCAGAAGACTGATGTGTATTTGATCAATCGAGAGAATGTTGAGTGGTTAGTGGAGCACTATAAGCAGAAATGGCCATTTAAAACAGTAATCATTGACGAGTTGTCTAGCTTTAAATCCCCACAAGCAAAACGCTTTAAAGCATTGCGAAAGGTTCGCCCTTTGATGGAGCGTGTGATCGGCTTAACTGGTACCCCATCACCTAATAGCTTACTGGATCTTTGGAGTGAGATTTATCTATTAGATCAAGGGGAACGCCTGGGGAAAACGATCACGCAATATCGTAATCGATATTTTACGCCCGGACAAAAAAATGGGCATATCGTGTACAGCTGGGACTTAGTGCCGGGAGCTGAGGAAAAAATTTACCAGAAGATCGGTGATATTTGTGTCAGCATGAAAGCAAAAGATTATTTAAAACTACCACCAAAAACAGATAATGTGGTTGAAGTCGAGTTGTCACCACAGAGCTGGAAAAAGTACAAAGAGTTGGAACGGCATTATGTATTAGAGTTAAAAGACTCAGACGTGGTAGCGAGTAATGCTGCCACACTGTCTAATAAACTCCTTCAACTGGCAAATGGGTCGATCTACGACGAAAACGGCGAAGCAGTTGTAATTCATGATGAGAAGCTAGATGCATTAGAGCGAATCGTAGAGGATTCACAAGGACAGCCGGTACTAGTTTTTTATCAGTACAAACATGATTTGGATAGAATATTAAAACAGTTTAAACAGGCAAAAGTGTTAGATGTCTCAGCAGGCGATATTCAAAAATGGAACACAGGAAAGATTCCTATTCTTTTAGCCCATCCGCAATCTGCTGGTCATGGACTAAACCTGCAGCAAGGTGGTCATATCATTGTGTGGTTTGGACTGACTTGGTCCCTGGAATATTATCAACAGGCTAATGCACGGCTAGATCGGCAAGGGCAACCATATCCAGTGATCATTCACCACTTAGTGGCGAAAGGGACAATTGATGAAGATGTGATGAAAGCTTTGAAAAATAAAGGTTTGGGGCAAGATGCCTTAATGGCAGCCGTTAAGGCCCGAATGCAGGAGGTGGGAGATATTGGAAAAGTGGAAGTTTGAACGAGCTAAACAAATTTTAAAAGATTATCCTTACTATGATAAAAAAATAAAGGACATTGAATTCGAGATTCGAAATCCATACAAACCCGATGACTTAGCGGCAGATAGGAAAGGAACCAAAGTGTCGTCAGAACATGCTACGGAGGTTCTTTGGAGTATTGAGAGTCATGAAGCCATTGTACAATTTAAACGTCAAAAACAGGTTGTGGAAGATTTGTTAAAAGAATGTGATGAGAATACTAGAATAATCATCAATGAATTGTACATCTCAAAATTTCCTAAGTACACGATGCAAGGGTTGGTTGACCAAGATATTATTGATTGTAGTAAGAACACTGGTTTTAGACTTCGCAATCGATTTTTTGAGGAATTAAACAAATTGGTGTGATTTTGGGATTTTTGGGGTCTAATTTCATGTTATTATAGTATCGTGAAATAGTTGACGAGAGGCATCTGCTTTTAAGCGGGTGTCTTTTTATTATGTCTTGAAAGCGAGGTGAGTAAACATGGGATGACCGATAAGCAGCAGATCTTTGCAGACGAATATCTAAAAGATCTAAATGGGACGAGAGCTTATAAAGTAGCTTATCCCAGCGTAAAAAAAGATGCTTCAGCGAGAGCTAATGCGAGTAAATTACTAACAAATACTAACATTAAAACTTATATCGATGAGCAACTGGAGAAAGCACACAACGATCGTACAGCAGACGCACAAGAAGTTTTAGAGTACCTAACCGCCGTGATGCGCGGCGAAGAGACGGAACCTTCCTTGATTGGTGTTGGGGAAGGCGCACAAGCCGTAATTGATATGGGTGTTGGCGCAAAAGATCGGCTTAAAGCTGCAGAGTTACTCGGGAAACGTCACATGCTATTCACCGATAAAGTAGATCTTAAAGCGACAACAAGCGTGACATTTGTTGACGATGTTCCGAGTGATGATGATGACTAAAGTATCAATGCGTGAAACTATGGGGCGTGGTTACAACCGTTACTTCCACTCAAAAAATTTTTATCGAGTCGTGAAGGGATCTCGTGGTTCCAAGAAGTCTAAGACCGCCGTGCTAGTATTTATCCACGATCTGTTGAAATATCCGTGGGCAAATCTTTTAGTAGTCCGACGGTATTCCAACACCAATAAGCAATCCACTTATACAGATTTTAAGTGGGCTGCCTCCAAGCTAAAGGTCTACGATAACTTCAAGTTCAACGAGAGTTTGCCGGAGATCACTGTGAAAGCCACAGGTCAGAAGATATTATTTCGCGGCTTGGATGATGAGTTAAAGATCACCTCGATCTCAGTTGATACTGGAATGCTTTGCTGGGCTTGGTTTGAGGAAGCTTACCAAATTGAGAAGCAAGAGAAGTTTGATACAGTTGTCGAATCCATCCGGGGGAGTTTTGATAACCCTGATTTCTATAAACAGATCACTGTCACGTTTAACCCTTGGTCAGAGCGCCATTGGTTGAAGCGTGCTTTTTTTGACCCAAAAACAAGGTATTCAGATGTCTTTGCAGATACTACTACCTTCCGAGATAACGAGTGGTTGGATGAGCAAGATAAGACACGACTTCTAGATTTGTACCGGACAAACCCAAGACGTGCACGAGTTGTATGTGATGGTGATTGGGGCGTAGCGGAAGGATTGGTATTCGATGGCAACTTTGAAGTAAGGGAGTTTGATCCAATTGCAAAAGTTAAAGAGATCGGGCTTACGGTCCACGGGATGGACTTTGGTTTTACACACGATCCAACGACATTGCCTTCTGCAGTTTTTGATCAAGCGAATAAAGAACTGTGGATCTACGGTGAGCTTTATAAAACAGGTCTTTTGATTGATGACATTGTTAACGAAATTAAAAAAAGAGATCTGATGAAGGCGAAGATCACAGCGGATAGTGCCACACCTCTAATGATTGCAGAACTGCAAGGAAAAGGTGTGACCCGATTACATGGCGCCCGCAAAGGACGTGACTCTATCAGCCAAGGGATTACATTCATGCAAGGGCTGCAGATCTACATTCACCCATCGTGTACGCATACGATCGAAGAATTCAACACCTATTGCTATAAGCAGGATAAAGAAGGCAACTGGCTAAATGAACCGGAAGATAAAAATAACCACATCATCGATGCTTTACGCTATGCCTTGGAAGATTATAACGGTCAAGGAAAAGGCAAAGCAAAAGGATTCAAAGGAGGTTTATGATGACATTATTCGAAGACTTCTATGGCAACTTCAAGCCGCCTGAAGTGATGACATTCAATAAAGAGAAAGAAATCACGCCACAAGTGGTGACCACATTTATTCAATTGCACCAGCAAGAACTAACACGCTATCAGTATTTGATGCGTATCTATAAAGGTCAGATGGAGATTTTCGACTACTCCAAAAAAGAAGCTTATAAGCCAGATAATCGTTTAGCAGTAAACTTTGCCAAGTTTATTACGGATACGTTTACTGGTTTTTTTAATGGGATCCCTGTTAAGAAGTCTCATCCGGACAAGCGAATCAATCAGAAAATCACAGATTTTGACAACTTGAACGATATGGAAGACGAGGAATCTGAGTTGGCAAAGATGGCCTGTATTTATGGGCGTTGCTATGAATTCGTCTATCAAAACGAAGACGCGGAAACTTGCGTGATTTACAACAGTCCAGAAGACCTGTTCATCGTGTATGATGATTCGATTAAGCAAGAGCCACTTTTTGCGGTTCGGTATGGGATTGATGAGAGTGATAACTACCAGCTAAAGGGACAACTTTATAGTCTGAGTGGCAATAAAGAATTGAGTGGCTCAATAGCGAGTGTCCGATTCGGAGAAGACCTGCAGCAATTTTATACAGAGCTACCTGTTACTGAATGGTTCTTGAATGAAGAACGGATGAGTGTTTACGAATCGGTAGTATCTCTGATGAACTCCTTCAACAAAGTGATCTCAGAAAAAGCCAATGACGTTGATTACTTCTCGGATAGCTACCTTAAATTTGTCGGGGCTGAACTAGATGAAGAAGACTTAAAAACGATTCGGGACAATCGGATCATCAATTACTTTGGAGCGAATGCAGATAAGTTGGATGTCTCTTTTCTCGATAAACCTGATAGTGATAGCCAGACCGAGAACTTATTAGATCGACTGCAGAAACTGATTTTCCAAACCTCAATGGTCGCTAACATCTCCGACGAAAGTTTTGGCAGCAGTTCGGGTACGGCGTTGGCTTATAAGCTAGAAGCAATGAGCAACTTAGCGCTGGCCTTTCAACGTAAGTTTCAGTCTTCTATGAATAAACGATACAAGTTGTTCTTCAGTCTTGGAACAAACGTGCCACAATCTCAAGCACCGGAATGGAAGAACATCGAGTACACCTTTACGCGTAACGTACCACGCAATGTCAAAGAAGAAGCTGAGACAGCTACGATGCTGATGGGCGTTACCTCAGAAGAAACGGCGTTGAGTACTTTAAGTGTCGTGTCGGATGTAAAGGCAGAAATCGATCGGATCAAAGAAGAAAAAGGAGCGCCGCCTGCGTTTGATTTTGAGCAACAACCAGGTAATGCCGCCACTGTGGTCGAAGAGGAAGTCTTCCGAAAACCTGAAACGGAAGAAGCGTGATCTGAATGAACTCACAAGACTACTGGCGTAAGCGAGAAGAACAGTGGATTCAACAACAAATGCATCACGATCAAGATCGAACACAGGAGATTGCTCAACGATACCAGCAAGCATTGGATAATATTGAAAAAGAGATTCAAGCCAACTGGAGCAACTTTATGGGGAAAGAAAATATCTCTCTGTCGGAAGCGAAACAGCGCGCTTCTGAAATGGATATTAAGGCCTTTGCCCGTAAAGCAAAGCAATATGTTAAAGAGAAAAATTTTTCTAAGACAGCTAACGAAGAGCTGCGGATCTACAATTTAACGATGCGAGTCAATCGATTAGAATTGTTGAAATCTCAGATTGGACTAGAGCTGGTTGCGCTAAGTGATGATCTAACTAAGTATATGTCCGACACTCTGAATGAAGTGGGATTGGAAGAAGCGCAGCGCCAAGCGGGTATCTTAGGCGAAACAGTCTTTGATAATTATCAAATATTTGTGGAGTCGGTAGTCAACAGCTCCTTTAATTCTGATTCAACGACCTTCTCAGATCGTATTTGGAGTTCGAATGCGGCGCTTAAAGCCGAACTAGATAAACTGCTCGTGAGAAGCCTTACACAGGGTAAGAACCCACGAGAGATGGCACGAGAGTTGCGGGATCGTTTTGATGCTA
This sequence comes from Enterococcus sp. CSURQ0835, assembly GCF_902706605.1. Classification (GTDB taxonomy): domain Bacteria; phylum Bacillota; class Bacilli; order Lactobacillales; family Enterococcaceae; genus Enterococcus_A. The sequence goes on from NZ_CACSLH010000027.1 coordinate 19,669, forward strand.
CTCGGTATGAGTCAGAACGGTTGATGCGGACTGAAACAGCGAGAGTACAGACAGAGGTGCAAGCAGAAAGCTATCAACAATACGACATTGATCGGTATACCTTTATTGCAGAGCCAAGCGCTTGTAAGTTGTGTAAACCGCTAGATGGTCAAGTATTCTTAGTGAGTGAAATGACGTATGGCAAGAACGCTGCACCCATGCACCCGAACTGCCGATGTTCTACTGCACCTTATATGGATCGAGCAGAGCTGGAGAATCAACTGGAAGATCAAACTATACGAGGACCCGTTACACCTAAAAAATTTATGGGTTCAGAAAATGAAGAAGAGTATCGAAAATGGTACAAACCCTTCGCAGATTCGCTTACAAAAGAAGAATTACATGCAATCAATTCCTATATAAGTTCTGATTCCTATAAATTGAATGACTTACTTAGAAGAAACTCACAGCTTTCGCCAGAGTTTGAACGACTGAAACTGAATCTTTTAAGTGCTATGAGAAAATTACCTAAGTATCAAGGTAGCACACAAAGATCAGTTGTTATTTGGGATCAAGCCGATTTTGTTAATTTTATTAGTGCTCATGAGATTGGTTCCGTACAACAATACCCTCAATTTACATCTACTGCTGCTAATGTGTATAATAACAGTGATGATGCCCGTTTTATTATTAGTAGTAAGACTGCTGCTGATTTGAGGTATTTTAATTGGAATGAACAAGAATTGATATACCGACCTGATCAAAAGTTTGTTGTTACAGATAGGTATTTAAAAAACGGTAAGCCATATATTGAAATGAGGGAATTCGATGAATGATCGAAAAAAAGAATTACCACGCTGGGCAAAAGAGCCCCAAAAAACGGTAACTATTTCTAAAGGGAGTCCCACGCCTGAACAAGTGAAACGGGATGAAAAATTTAAGAATGAGTTTAAAAAACTTATGGAAGAAAAAAAATAGCACTCGCCTTAATCTTGGACGGGTGCTATTTTTATACCCAAAATCAAAGGAGCGGATGATTATGTTTCTCAAAACAGTCGCACCGTTGCCCTTAGTATTGATTGATGATCAGACATTGCAGCTTAGATTACATCAGAAGAAACCACCGGATCGGATCTATCTACCCTATCAGGCAGATAGTGCCGGATTGGATGGTGATCCAGTATCTCGTTAGCCGCGTGAAGGCAAGTAACCTTGTGAGGTGTGCAGATGCTTAAGAGTATAATTATTAGCGGAGTAAGATATGACATTATTGAAATTGAAACAGTAGACAATGATCCCACTGTAATGGGCCTATGCGTGTATGCTGACTCAGTAATTTATATCAAAAAGGCCCTTAGTAAAGATCGAAAAAATCAGACACTTATTCATGAAGTAATGCACGCTATGTTTTATGAAGCAGGTTTTGATGAACAAGACGAAGATGAAGTAAATCGGTTAGGCAAAGTTCTTTTTCAAGTCTTAAAAGAAAACGACCTAGAGGTAAGCTAGGCCGTTTATTTAGGCTATTCCTCTTTGGAAACACCTTTGAACTTACCCGTAGAAGTATCTCTTTTAGTCCTAGAAATAGGGCTTTTTTCTTTTGTCTCCCAAGACGTTAAATGCGAGAAGCGGTCTCCCAAGACCATAATAAATGCGAGACTAGGAGGACATCTCAATGAAACAAAAGACTTTATTCCCAATGAATTTACAACTGTTTGCTGAGGAGTCACAAGTAGAACCTGAACCTATTTTAGATCCGCAAGAACCTGAAAGTGAACCTACTGCAGAGGATAACCCTGAAGGTGAAGAAAAATCGGATGACTTGGACTCAGAAAAAGTGGTCGAGAAATTGCAGAAACGTTTGGCTAGTAAAACGAAGTCAGAAAAAGAAACTAAATCACAGCTAGAACAAGCGTTGGCTCGTATTGAGGAATTAGAAAAAGGCGGTAAGAAAAACGTCAAAGAATTGTCAGAGGAAGACAAAGCAGATGAGGAGCAGAAGGCAAAAGATGAAGAGATCGCACAATTAAAGCGTCAGATCAAAATTGCCGAAGCAACCCAACAAGCCGATGAAGTTTTAAAAGAGGCTGAAATTGTTGCGGGTAAAGAAGTCTTGTCTATGATCGTTTCTGACGACGATGAGCAGACACTTGTAAATGTCAAAGCGTTGATCAACTACACAAATGAGCAGCACAAGCAGTGGGAAAAAGCACGTAACACTGGCACAACGCCGAAGAAACTTAATTCTAGCACTAAAAAGGAGTATGACTTAGCATCTATGAGCTATGAAGAGATTGCTAAATTAAAACGCGAACAACCAGAAGTGTTCAAGCAACTTACAAAATAAAGAAAGAGGGAAATCACAATGGCAGATGAAACAACAATGTTAGCAAACTTAGTCGATCCGGAGATTATGGCACCTATGATCTCAGCAAAATTACCAAAAGCAATTAAATTTTCAGGGATCGCACCGATCGACAGCACTTTAGTAGGACAACCAGGATCGTCTATCACGGTACCAAAATATAAATATATCGGTGATGCGGCTGATGTAGCAGAAGGCGCCGCGATTGATTACGCTGCACTTACAACAGATAAAGCGAATTACACAATTAAAAAAGCAGGAAAAGGTGTCAAGATCACAGATGAAGCAGCTCTATCTGGATATGGTGATCCAGAAAATGAAGCAGCAAATCAAATCCGTATGGCGATCGCATCTAAAGTCGATAACGACATCGTTGCTACGGCGTTGACAGCTAAATTAACCGTCCAAGCGGACATTAATTTAGATTTGATCGATCTATTAGAAAACACGTTTGTCGATGCGCCTGACAACTTTGAAGATGTTGATTCGACGGGTGTTCTATTCTTATCGTACAAAGATGCGGCCAAGTTGCGGAAAGAAGCTGCTCAAAGCTGGACCCGTGCTTCTGAATTAGGCGACAACATTTTGATCTCTGGCGCATTCGGAGAAGTGTTGGGCTGGGAAGTTGTTCGTTCACAAAAAATCGAAGATGGTAATGGGTTCGCTGTGAAGACTGGTGCGATGAAAACATTCTTGAAACGCGGGTTACTTGCTGAAAGAGAACGGGACATTGATCATAAGTTGACGAAACTTAATGCGGATCAACATTACGCGGTTGCTTTAGTCGATGAGTCTCGTATCGTTAAGATCGCGCCAAAAAAAGCGTAGCCCCAGCCAAGGTCGATAAAGTTACACCAGCGGCTGATGGGGCGAACGTAGAGTTATCGTAGGAAAGGAGTAACAGAAAAATGGCAGATACATTTCGAATTTATAAAGGCGACACGAAGGTAGTCGAAGGCGCAAGCCCTTTGAAAATTACTGGTGTTGCTGCAAACACTGACGTAAAAGCTGGCGACTATAAAGTTGTCCGTGTCGTTGACGGGAAAGAATCAGATAAGGTGGATATTCCTGCGTTTAAGACCTTACCGATTGCAGTCAGTGCGTTGAAGTTGGATCAAGCAACAGCAAGCGTTGAAGTTGGTAAAACGGTAACGTTGAAAGCGACGGTTGAGCCTGCGAATGCTACTGATAAAACAGTTAAGTTTGCGTCGAGTGACGCGAAGATCGCCACAGTTGATGGTGCAGGCGTGGTGACTGCGGTAGCGGCTGGTACAGCAGATATTACTGCAACGGCTGGCGGGAAGTCAGCTAAATGTGCGGTGACTGTTACTGCGCCAGCTCCCTAAAACGCCCCTGAAATTGACTATTAATGGTCAAGAGCAGACAGGGGAGTTTGCCATTGAAGGTCTTAATCCTGTCACAAAAGAAACACTAGATAGACGTAAGTCTGATGTCGTGTATTTTATGCAGCCTGATGATATGGCATCAGGTATGGTGTATTGCTTGGGAACAATTCCAATTGATCAAATTCGACTGGCGGATACGGATGAATTAATTTTTAATCGTAATTTTTTCAGTGTGTTTGGTTGGCAAAATGCAAGTACACAAACCGAAGATGGCTATAAATATTACACGTTGAAAGGCTTAAAACCTGACGGAGTCTATACCGTGAGTACAGACCTTGTGGGGGGCGTACAAGGTGGTACTGGTTACGTAGCAAATACGGCAAGTAGGCAACCAGTGATGAAAGATATGCCCGTAACGGTAAAAGCTACTGCCGCAGGAGAGCTTGATGTAGGTGCCTTCGTATCTGAAGTTGAAAATATAAAATCTTACAAAAAGCACATCCAAGTTGAGCTTGGAGATAAGGTTACAACTTATAGCATGAACATAACTGACTGGCTGAAGCTTGTTGAAGACTATTTAGCTAGTAAAGGAGGTCAGTAGCTATGGTAAGCATCACTGAGGATGTAAAGAAACTTTTGTCTGGTACCGTCGATGAAAAGCTGGAAGTGATCGAACGTCGTACCAATGAACGATTGTGCGCGATGCTTGCTGTTTCCTCAATCCCGACCGAGCTAGAACATATCAGTTACGAGATTACATTGAAGCGTTTCAATCGAATCGGGAATGAAGGAATGCAGTCTTACTCGCAAGAAGGGCTGTCTATTACGTTTCCGGACTCTGATTTCAATGAATACCAAGCTGAAATTGAAGATTGGAAAAAGGCACAAGATGATAGCGGCGGTTATGGAAAGGTGCGGTTGCTATGAGGTATACCGATGAAGTAAGCTTTGTCGCTGCTAGCCAAGGCGCGCATCATGACACACAATCGGGAGAATGGGTAGATGGTGTAGCAACCATCCATAAGCTGACGGCTAATGTAACGGATTCCGGCATCGATGTGATTCGTGAAGATTTAGGAGAGATCGCACGACGAAGCAAGATCGTTCGGTTGCAACCGCTAACCACACTTCCAGATACATTCGAATATATTGAGTACAACGGGGAACGGTATGAGTTTTCCCGTTTTTTAAATGCCCAAAACAGGAAAGCATTTGTCATGAATGCGGTGATCAAATGAGTGTAAAACTTACTGGTGATAATAAAACACTAAAGAAAATGAGTGATCCAAAGATCTTCACGAACGTGCTGAAACAAAACGCAGTGGAAATGAACGAAGCTGCACAACGTAATGCACCCGTTCGAACGAGTTATCTGCGGCGATCACTCATTTTTTACATGGCCGCAAATGGTCTTGAAGCAGGTACGCGCGCTTATGCAGAGTATGCAAAATACGTTGAGTTGGGGACTCGGTTCATGGATGCCCAGTATTTTATGTACCGTGCGCTGCAAGCTCAGAAAAAACAATTCCAAATCGACATCAGAAAGGCGATGAAGAAGCGATGATCAACCAATTAATCGATCGGTTCAACCACGATCCAACGATCTTAACCTTGTGTGAGAACCGAATCACCAGCTACAACTATCCAAAGACGATTGATATTTACAAACCGTCACTACTCATTCGACCACTTGATGCACCACTTGATGTCGTTTATGGATCAGATCACCCGAATCGTAAGGAGTTTGTTTATCAGATCGTAGCCCAGTCTCAGCGATTTAAAGAAGTCCGTACAATTCAAAAAGCGGTCAACCAGATCATGAATGAGTTTGGGTTTTATCAGTTATCTGGTGGAATGGATGAGCAAAATCCCGACAGCGGAAATTTTATTGATGGCCGTATCTATCAAGGCCGATCACCACTATACAAAACAGATTATTAGGAGGTAGAAGATATGTTAATTGGATTTAAACGAATGAAAGTTCAAACTTTTGATAAAGATGGGAAACCCGATGGCGAATTAATCGTAGTCGAAGGGAATGAAAATGAAGGTGCAACGCAAGAGCTGAGTGTTGAAGGCTTGTCGAAAGATCCTACAAAAGTTTCAGGGTCAGATATCGCTTACTACATTAGCCAAAAAGGGACCGGTGATGTAAGCGGAACTGTGACAGCTTTGGATTTACCTGTTGAAGCAGAAGCTCGAATGCTAGGTAAGGAAATGCTAGAAACGCTAAAAGCCTACGCAATCGGGGATGATACGGAACCACCTTACGCTGCAGCAACCTTTGAATCAAAAGATGACCAAGGTGATGTTGCCATTTTTGGCTTCCCAATGGTTCGCTTTTCTAAGAATGAAGCAAGCATGAAGAGCTTGGAAGATGGAGAAGATTTTGAACCTGAAGGCATCGAATACGGATTTTCTGCCATTTCATCGAAACAAAAAGATGAGACTAAAGGAAAAGTCATGCTTGAGTTCTACGGTTCTCCTGAAGACGCTAAAGTCTTAGAAGATAAATTGTTCCGCAAGGCGGGATCGGCAGCCCCAAAATCCCAACCGTCGGCGTAGTGGCACCCACAGTCGACGGAGCCACAGTTGAATTAACCTAAAAAATAAAAGCATGAGGAGAAACTACAATGGCAAATTTAAAATTAGAATTACAGCAAGCAGACGGATCATTCAAACGGTATGTGGTTGATCGTGTTCCAGCCCGGAAATTACGTGAAGCCTTGGAAATGACAAAAAAACAAAATGAAACATCCGATGAAGTTGAGCGATTAGATTTAATGGTCGATTTTATTGCAGATCTATTTAATAATCCTGAAGTTACTCCCGATGCAATTTATGATGGCTTGCAATCGGATGACTTTACTACGGCGCTGGAAACGATCATGAGTGCCGTGATGGGAGAAAAGGTGAAGCCAGACTCGGGAAAAAAGGACGACAATTAAATCTCGATGATGAGTTGAACAATTATTATGCGATGTGCCAAGAGTTGGTAAAAAATGGCTGGACTCTCAATGATATCGAGGATGCCGATTGGAACACTTTAACAAAAGTTGTGTTCTCTAAACCGCGCAAAGCAAAACAGAAAGAACAACGGATCGATTTAGTCGATTACATGAAACAAAAACAACGAAAACGGTAGTAGGTACGGCAGTGGGCTGATACCCGCTACCGTTTTTTTTGTGATAAAGGAGGTCAGTAAATGGCTGAAAATGTCGCAAGTTATAGCATATCACTTGGGTTAGATGCGTCTAGCTACACAAGCAGTATGAAAAATTTGACTGGTAGCGTTGAAAAAAGTATGTCTGGGTTTAAAAAATCATTTTTAGCAGTTGATGATGTAAATGCCAGCTTAAAGGGCTTGGCGGCTCAGCAGGATAACTACCAAAAAAAGTTACAAGGTTTGAACAACGAGTTACCAGAATTAAAACGGAATTATCAAAAGCTGAAAAGTGAGGTAGAAGGCAACGCCGATGCGACTGCTAAGCAACGGGCTGCGCTAAGTCAATCGGAGTCTGCTTATAAAGGTGCTCAGAGTCAGATTAAATCTTACACTGGTGAAATCAACCGCGCTCAAAATCAGATTGATCAGCTAAATTCCGATTCAACTAAGGCCGGCAATAGTTTTAGAAATATGGGAAACCAAGCTTCTGAAGCTGGTAATGATATTGGTCGATTTAGCTCAGGGTTGAGTCGGATAGGATCTAAATTGACTAGCTCCCTTACTAAACCTGCTTTAGCTGCAGGAGCGGCAGCAGGGGCGGCTTCAAATATCGTTGGCCGTGTCGTTGATAGCGTAATGAACTTAAAAGATGAAGCGTTTGAAGCATCCGACTCAATGGATAAATTTACTCAAACCATGCAATTTGCTGAAATTGATAATTCTAAAATTAAAGAATCACAAAAAATCATGAAAGATTATGCCGATCAGACTGTCTATGAGCTGGGCGACGTAATGAACACAACAGCCCAGTTAGCGGCGAATGGCGTAGAAGATTTCAACGGTTTAACGCAAGCAATCGGAAACGTCAACGCGGTATCTGGTGGTAACGCCGAAACCTTTAAATCAGTTGCTACAGCTATGACTCAGACAATTGGGACCGGTAAGCTGACAACTGAAAACTTCAATCAGATTTCGGATGCGATCCCTGGTGCTTCCGGGAAAATTCAAGCAGCACTTAAAGAAATGGGGGCTTACACTAGTGGCGACTTCCGTGCGGCAATGGAAGAAGGCGAGATTTCCGCGGACGAAATGAGTCAAGCATTCATGAACCTAGGTATGACAGATGTTGCGAAAAAGGCATCTAGTTCAACTAAAACAATTGAGGGTGCTGTAGGCAATTTACAAGCTGGCGTTGTAAACATGATCAACGAACTCATGGGCGCTTTAGGAAAAGGAAATATTACGACATTCATTGATGGAATCACTAATGGCGTGGATAACCTGACAAAAATGATTAAACCTGGCGCTCAAGCAGCAGTGGATGCTATTAAACCGTTGCAAGATGCCTTTAAAGATTTATTAGGTATGTTTAGTAACAATGCTACGGAGCAATTAAAAGGATTCGATCTGTTAAGACACATTTTACCCCCAGAAGTTGCGCAGACCATCATCGAAAATGTCGGCAGGGTCAAAAAAGTGGTTCTTGGTATCTGGGATGGTTTTTCAAATAATGATTCATCTTTTATTTATAAGATGGGATTACAGCCAGAAACTGTTGCCCAGATCGAAGGGATAATTAATCAAATTAAATCATACATGACCGGATTCGTAGACAATTTCAAAGGCTTGTTTTCCGTAGCGTCGGAAGTAATTAAGGGGGTTATTTCTTCTTTAGCACCTTATATAATGCCAATTATTAGTCAAATTTCTACCGCGCTAGGCGAAATTGGGAGTTCTATGACTAAGTTTTGGAATGAAAACGGGAAACAGATCCTAGAAGCAATACGTAACTTCTTTACCTTTATTCAGCCTGTTATTTCAATCGTAATGCAGCTTGTCTCAGGTTTTATCGGAAATCTTATTGGTCTTACGAAAGGCTTATTAAATGCTATTCAAGGTGCTGTTAAAATCTTTACCGGTATCTTTACTGGTGACTTTTCTAAAATGTGGGAAGGCGTGAAACAACTCTTTTTTGGTGCCGTAGAGGCAATTTGGAATTTTGTCCAGATCATGCTATTCAAACGAATGCTCGATGGTGTCGGTGGGCTAGTCAATGGTTTTAAAACCTCGATACAAAATTTATGGACTAGCGTCCAAACTTTTTTCAGGAGCGGCGTTAGTAGCATTGATAATCTCATAGTTGGTTGGGTCACAAGCCTACTTGGACGAATTAGTAACTTAAGACTTTCGTTCGTGGAAATGGTCCGCGGATTGTGGGGTTCTGTTAAAACTTTTTTTGATGACGGAATTAGAGCAAGCTTAGAAGGTATCAGGAATTGGGTCGTGAATATCGGTACTCACATTACCAGTTTAAGAGACAACATGATCAATAGGATTATTAGTTTATGGGAGAGTATCAAAGGACTTTTCTCTTCCAGTATTGAAAATATTGTTGGAAAAATGGCTGCCTTGCCTGGCAGAATCGCGGATGGCATAAAAGCTGGAGCGAGCGTTGTTAAAAATGCCTTTTCAGATATGTTCGGCGCGGTAGTAAAAGTCGTGAAGAAACCAGTGAATCAAATCATCGGCGGTGCAAACTGGGTCCTAGAAAAATTTGGTGCAGATAAATTACCTGAATGGAGTTATGCCAAAGGTACACCGACTAAAGGCCATCCCGGCGGTAATGCGCTAGTTAACGATGGTCGTGGTGCCGAAATGGTAATCATGCCAAATGGGAATGCATTTATCCCACGAGGGAAAAATGTGATGATTCCAGCAGCACCAAGAGGAATGCACGTTCTGTCTGCTGAGGAAACGGCCGAAGCTACTGGTCGTAAACGTCCAACGTTCCGCTATGAAAAAGGAACTGGACTTTTCGGATCCCTAGCTGAAATGGCAAAAGGTGCGGTGAACGCCGTTGTAGATGGAGTCGAAGACATTTTTGACTTCTTTGATGATCCAAAAGCGTTAGTTGATAAAGTTCTGAAAAGTGTGGTCAATTTGACTGGAATGAAAGGCTTCCCGCTGAATGCAGGACAAGGCTTAGTCAAAAAGTCTACCGATGCCATGGTAACGTGGGTTCAAGGTTTGTTTGATGAGTATGGAGGCGGCACGTTTGATGGCTCAATCGCCGCAAATGGTGTGTATGCTTACCTCGTAGAAGTAGCGGAGAAGGTTATACGGAAATTTGGAAGCGGGTTACAAATCACGTCAGGTTATCGCCCTGGTGATGAACATCATCACGGAAAACGTCAAGCGATTGACATTGCGAATGGTGGAGTAGGCACACCTTTATATACTGAAGCAGCAAACTGGGCATTTGATAAGTTTCCAAAAGAAGTCGGTTACGTTATTACAAATGGTATTGTACGGGATCGTATGGGTTACACGAGAGGCGGTACAAGTGGGAAGCCTACTCCGTGGGGATCGCATGACCACGATAACCACATTCACATATCTGGACTTATGGGTGCGGGTGATATTTATCAAGCAGGACATGAGAGCCATAACTTTGGCGGTGTTTCGGGTTCAGTAGGAAAAAATTGGACGGCACAAATTAAAAAAGCCGCAGCACAAATGAAAGAGAAGATTAGCCCTCGTGATTTGAATAATATTTTGGCACTGATTCAAATGGAATCTAGTGGACGTGAAAATGTTCAACAGGGAGCAGGCGTATGGGATGTAAATGCAGCAACAGGTAACTGGGCACAAGGGTTGTTGCAATATGTTCCTTCCACGTTCAGAAGCTATGCTGTAAGAGGTTACGGTAACATCCACAACGGCTATCATCAGCTATTAGCATTTTTCAATGATCGTAACTGGAGACGCGCTATCAGTAACTGGCAAGCACAAGTAGCATCAGGAAAAACCGGATGGGGCCCGATTGGACCTCGCCGTTTTGAAAATGGCGGTTTAATTACACGCGATGGTCTTTACCGAGCTGGTGAAGGGAACAAGCCTGAAATGGTGATCCCGCTTACCCAGCGTACGCGCGCAATGGAGCTCATGGCGCAAGTGTTAGCGTATTTAGGTGGAACTGGATCGACGACAACGATCAATAATGCTGGCGCTGATATGTCGGAAACAAACAGTCGGTTGGATCAATTAATTGAGATCATGACTGGTTTCAGTGACGATCTGAAAAATCTCAAGATGGAAATGAATGGCCGCGAAGTTGCCAGTGTAGTTGAAACAGAAAATGCTGCAAAAGCATTAATTCAAAGTAAGATACGAGGTGAAGGCTAGTGCAGTCAGATATTAAGATCACATACGGAAATTACAATTTAACAAGCAATATGGATCTGATCGAGTTTCCAGACTTTTCTCTGATGAGCCTGCCGAAGCCCGGTGAAGCAGAAAAAGAAAAAAGTTTTAGCTTTAAATTTCTAATGGAAACAGATGATTTTATTAACGCTCGTGACGAGCTTGCACGTGGCGTTTTTCATGGGAACGAGGATAAACTGAAAATCTCGATCTTTCCTAATCGCTATTGGATGGCGGCAGTGGATGAGGAAGCTAGTTTCGTGCGGAAAATGGAGAACCGATTGCAAGTTGAAGTTGGGATCACGTTTAATTTATCAAGTCTTTATGCGATGAATGACGAAACACGGATCTTCCCCGCTGCCATGAAGAAAAAAGGCGACCAAGACATCTTGACCGCGACGGTAATCAATGATGGAACCGTCGCAGTGCCCATCAGTTATCGAATTAAAAACACGAGTGACAATGGGTATATCGGTGTAGTCAGTCAACACGGGACTGCTCAGATCGGGAATGTTAGCCAGCACAAACAATCAGAAATGCTGATCGCGGATAAAGTCGGCGATGGCAGCTTTACGAACAACTGGAAAGAGAACACCGGGAAGCTCACTGAAAACTTCCCAGTGTTTGGGAATTGGGCTGAAATGAATTTTTGGGGTCGCGACTTGTTGCATGGACAATATTTTGGTGGACCCGTCAAAGGTTGGCACGGGACATCTAAAAACCGCAAGATCAATAAAGACTCACTCGGCGAGCTAGGCGCAGAACACTTCACGTTAGACACGCGGGTGTGGTTCTTGAATACTGCCGGTAACGAACAAGGTTTATTACAGTGTATCGTCTCCACCGATGCCGGTGAACGTTGGTTAGGTTTTGCGATCGATAAGGGCTTAGACGGCAACAACGCTAAAGTCCGATTGTACAATGGTGAGACCTACGCCCACATCGACTTTGATACCGGCGCAAATGACCTAGTCAGTAAAGATGCCGGAGACATTCGAATCGAGAAGTTCGGAGAAAAAGTGACGTTTCGCTTTAAGAATCGAACGGTCACGTATATTGTAAAAAGCTTAGAAGGCGTGAAGTTTACCAATGTAACGCTGTTCGCAGGGCAAATGGAAGAACGCCCCTATGTCTTTGTGATGGGGTTTGATTATCTCCATTTTCAAAAACATTTTACGGCAGACCCAACGGGGATCCCAAACTCTTTTCAAATGGGGGATCAGCTTGTGATCGAAGGCGATACGGGGAACATTTACCACAATCGGACGCGGATTGCAGACACATTGGGTTCGAAATGGTTTCTAGCACCGCCCGGCGAGACGGAGATCCAATTCTTCTACTCGGACTTTTCCAAGCCGCCGGAGATTCAGGCTGAGATCAAAGAGGGGTGGTTGTAATGGCAGATACGCCTAAGGTTACCGTTCTCGATCAAAATGAAGGCTTTCAAACGATCCTAGATAATACACGTCCTAAAGCGTTGCACTATCGAGATGAAGTCTTTCACACTTACTTGACCGGCACGGCTTGTACGTTTGAAGCAACGATCTTAAAAAGCACATCGGACGCTGAGTTGATTCAAGAAGGCTATAAGTTAGCGTTTCGCTATCGTGGCAAAGACTACAGCTTAACGATCATGAAGATCACGGAGAACGAAAAACAGCTTAAGGTGATGGCACTGGGTGTGTCGCTCGAGGCAAACAACACCGAAGTCGATGCGTATGCGGCTGATAAGGAAATGGCATTCATTGATTACATGCGCGTATTCGATGAAGAGACGACCATTTTTATTGGTTTCAACGAGATCGCGGATCGTAAACGTAAGTTGAGCTGGGATGGCACTAGCACGTTACTAGCGCGAATGTTGAGCTTGGCCAATAAGTTTGATGCGGAGATCGAGTTTGAAACAGTCCTCTATGATAACTACACCACAAAAGATTTACGGATCAATATTTATAAGAAGGAAAGTGAGAAAGACCAAGGGATCGGGCAGTACCGTCCCGAAGTCAAACTGGAATACGGGAAGAATATTGAAACGATCGAAAAAGATGTGGATATCACGAACATCAAAACAGCGATCCGTCCAATTGGGAAAGATGGCTTAAATTTGATCGGCGAGAAGTTGGAAGAAAAAGATGAACAAGGTAACATTCTTTTTCAAATGATCGACGGATCAGGCTGGATCTACGCGCCGCAAGCTCGTGATCGCTTCCCAAGTAACAACTTTGCGATCAATCGTGAAGACCGTTATATCGGGACGACGTGGACGTATGAAACCGCCGATAAAGCGGTGCTGAAAGGACAAGGGCTGGCACGGCTGAAAGAACTCTGTCAGCCTGTCGTCAATTACACGGTTGCCGGTTATTTTGATCTCGATTTAGGCGATACGGTCCGGCTAGTTGATGAAGGTTATACACCAACCCTGCTGCTAGAAGCGCGTGTTGCGGAACAGGAAATTTGTTGGACCGATCCAAGCAAGAACAAGACAGTCTTTACCAATTACAAAGAGCTGCTATCTGAGATCGACAAGAGTTTGCTGGATCAAATGCAAGAGTTGATCAATCAGAACAAGCAATACAACTGTGAGATCACGACCACTAACGGGACAGTGTTCAAAGCAGATGATGGAACGACCGATTTAACTGCGCGAGTCCTAAACGGGACCGAAGATGTTACGGACACGTTGAAAATCAATTGGTTTAAAAATGCTGAGCCGCTTAAATCAGGCAAGACGATCACCGTCACGGCCAAAGATTTCGTCGACTCAGCTGTTTATCGTTACGAAACGATCGACCCACAAGGGAAGAATCGCGGCGGCGCAGAGTTAACCGTGATGAACGTGCGAGATGGTGAAGGTGTGAAGACGATCGATTATTATTATGCTCTCAGTGACAGCGATAAAGTATTGCCTACGAACTGGCAAGATACGATCCCGCCGCTAGAAAAAGGCAAGTATCTATGGAAGAAAATCGTCTTTACGATGAACGATGGTTCAGAGTCCATTTCCTACGATATCTCGTACAGTGGCGATGATGGGTCGGACGGTAAAGGGATCCGAGATACTGAGGTCACATATTGTGCTAGCACAAGTGGAACTGAAGCACCGAAGACTGGCTGGACCGACACGATCCCTGATACCAAACCAAACGAATATCTGTGGACACGTACGATCACGATCTATAGCGACAACACCACCACAACGGCGTACTCCGTCAGTAAAATGGGCGCTAGTGGCGCGGATGCAAAAAGCATTCGAATCGTAGCGAGCGGTCAAGTCATGAGTTTTACAGATACAAACGATCCTACGAGCTTGCAGACGATCACGTTTGAGTTGGCACTACAAAACTTAGTCGGACAAGCAGCGTGGCTCGCAATCCCATACATCGGCACTAACCCGCAACCTGCCATCACGTTAGGCGGTCAAGGTAGCAAGAAGACCCTTACCAGTAATCAGTGGGAATATAAATCTTGGACAAGCATCACGATCACCGCAACTGTGGCGGGCTACTCGGACAGTGTGACCGTAATCAAAGTCCGTGATGGTACACAAGGTGAGCCGACTGGGGTAACAGAGTCTGCGACGATTCCGTCCAATCCGTTTCCAAACATGCTTTGGAAGTGTACAGGTAATCTAGCAGGGTATATCATCAATACGATCTATCGCTGGACTGGTGTCAAGTGGGTGCTGTTTAACTTTAGTGCTGAGAACATTCAAGCGGATACGTTAGATGTTATTGCGGCTAATATGGGTGTTCTTACGGCAGGAAAATTAGTCTCAAAAAATGGTAATACTACTGTAGATTTAGATAGGGGCGAAATTTCGACTAAAGACACCTACGGAGTTGTGGCGACTATGACATCCGGTCGAATTGACATCATTGATAATACGAGCATTGAGAATAATTCGCTTGCATTGCACTCAGGGTCTATTCGTTTGGGAAACACATATGCTGCAAACAAGTTAGAAATCTATAACAAAACGATCAACTTCACCCAGAATGGTAATAAAGCATCTCTAAACTACGACAATGTAGAAGACACGGGTTGGCACAATATGACGCTTGCGAATGGATGTAATGGGTCTGCAAAATGGCGTAAACGTGCTGGTCGAGTCGAGGCGCGTATAGGTGTTGGAGCGATTAACAACCGTTATGGCATTGCAATTGCACTCATGCCAGCAACCTATGCGCCGTCTGAAACGATATACTTCTTAGGGTCCGTTTATGGAGTCGCAATCGAGTTATCATTGCGGACAGATGGACAGGTAGTTATTGAGTCTAAAGGTGCAGAACGTGCGGGTGCGATCTTAACCTATATTCCAAAATAAAAAGGAGAGTGTAATAATGGCAGACACAATTGAACTGGTAACAGCCTATGAACCCTTCACTAAGCCTGACAAGGATGGAAAGTGGTATCAAAAATGGCAAATCCAAAAAGGAATGTCCATGCCAGGGAATTATATTCCATTTGGTCCTGATCCCAGCTTGCGATTTCCACGGTTTAATTTCGAGACAGGCAAATGGGTTGAAGACGAGCATGCGTTGAATACGCTACTCTTAAAAGAAAATGAAGCGTTAAAAGCTCGTGTGGCACAATCCGAAGGGGCCATCATGGATCTTGCCGCGATGGTATTAAGTAAAAAGGAGGAAAAATAAAATGTATTCAGACTTGGAAATGTTATTTGCAACCTATGTATTAAAGGGCGTTGAAAATGGGGGACGTACGCTTGAATCAGTGCCAGCAGTATTGCGGCCAAACGTGCAAAAGATTGTCGAGGAAGCACAGTCAAAGCCCGCTGGCGAAACGCCGGCAGAATAATCAGTGCAGTAGCGATCGGTTTTCTAGCCGGTCGCTTTTTTAAATGATAAGAGGTGGTGGCATGAAAACGATCATAAAAAATTGGACCTTCCTAGTTTTAGGATTAATGACCGCCGCGTTAGGAGCCTACCTTGCCACACATCGAGGCTATTTAGATCAGGTTTATACGTATAGTGAGCTATTTGACTGGTTCGACTCCCCACTAGGCGGTTTAATTCTTGTGGGGATCGGCGGTTTAACTGGGGTAGGAATTTGGTTAAACTCACCAATTGTTCGCCGTGTTGCGTTGATTTTGAATGGAAGTGTGTACGCGATGTTTTTTGCGTCGTTTGCCCTACGCGCATTGGCGGGGTTCCACAATTTATCATGGATCTTTTCGCTAGCCGCATTCATCAATGTGCTGGGCACGGCGTATAAGGAGGCGACACGCGTCCATGAATCCGAATAATGGAAAAGAGCTGCTTGTTGCGTTCATCTCAATGTTAGGCGGAGCGTTAACGAGTTACTTCACGTTTCGCGGCAAAAAAGCGGAAGCCGATAGTCCGGTGGAGTCTATCTACACCAAAGAGGTGCGTGCCATCATTGATGACTATCGGGAAGAGCGCGCGGCACTACAAAAAGAAAAAGCAGAATTATTGGCCATCATTGATCAAGTCAAGGCTCGCAACACTGATCTAGAACGTGAAAATCATTTGCTTAAAACGGAAAATGTTCGGTTAGCCAGTCAAGTTGATCAGCTTGATGAGAAAGTCAAAGAACTCTCAGATGGGGTTGAGAAGTTAGGAGGGGCAAGTAGTGAAAGAGATTCTAGCAAAAATTAATTGGAAAGTACGTTTCCAAGATAAAACGTTTGTGATCAGCCTAATCGGGCTGATTTTTTTATTGATCCAACAAATTTTAGCCGTCTTTGGTGTGAATTGGGATTACACGCTGATCAATGAGCAGATCACACAAGTCATTAATACCGTGTTTCTGATTCTGGCATTGATTGGAGTAGTAAAAGATCCGACCACGCCAGGGCTGAAAGATAGCGATCAAGCGATGATGTATGGAAAAGGAGACGATAAATAATGGTAATGAATGGTATCGACGTAGCAAGTTACCAGCGCGGAATCAATATGGCAGCCGTACCGGGAGAGTTCGTTTTAATCAAAGCAACGGGCGGCATGGGATACGTAAACCCAGCATGCGATGAACAATTTCAATCCGCAGTAAATGCCGGTAAACTAGTAGGGATTTACCACTATGCCCACGAGATCGGCTTTCAAGGAACGGCAGAACAAGAAGCTCGGTTCTTCCTTGACAATATCCGCGGTTACATCGGCAAAGCGGTCTTAGTCCTAGACTGGGAATCGGACAATAAAAATGATGTGGCGTGGGCAAAACGCTGGCTAGATATCGTAGCTAGTGAAGCCGGGGTTAAGCCGCTCTTTTACACTTATACCGGCGTCCTAAACAGTTTTAACTTTAGCTCGATCGCGAACGCTGATTATGGCTTGTGGATTGCCGCTTATGGCGCAGATAATGCTATTAATGGGTACTTACAACCAAGTCCGCCAGCCGTGCCATATTGGTCAAACATTGCGATGTTCCAATACAGCTCGAATACTTATTTAAGTGGTTGGGGCGCTCGTCTTGATGCCAATGTGTTCTACGGTGACGCTGATACGTGGAACGCCTACGCTGGTGGTAAGCCAGTTAAAACAGTGGATGGTCATTTGGACACCGCTAACATCAACACGGGTGCTTTCCATGTAACTGGCTGGATGTCTGAAAAAGACAAAGATTTATCAAAAACGACGCCTTGGTTATTCTTCCTTAATGGAGGAAAAGAACTGGCTCGTGTGAAGGGAAAATGGATCAATCGTCCTGATGTCGGCAACGCCGGCGTGGATTTTGGCGGGAGTACGCCGCAAGCATTACAAGACCAAAACTTCACCGTGATGTTCCGTGCCAGTGATAACAAGGGTGATGAGATCCAAGCGGAACTAAAATTCTCAAATGAGTTTAATCTGCCGAAAGTTAGTGATGGTTACTTGGATAAAACCAAGCCAAATAAAGATCGTGAGCTGACACTGACTGGCTGGCACTTAGACACTCGTCAAACAGCAGGAGACGCACACTGGTTGTATCTGATGGATGCCGACACCAACAAACCATTGAAAAAATGGGACGTCTCAAAAGATAGTTTCCAGCCGTCTGAAGACGTAGCAAAACACTATTCAAGTCAGGTAGCACAAGCAACTACTTGCCGATTTTCCACCACAGTTAAAGTACCGGATGGGCTAGATGGCGTGAAAAGCTATATCATTTCTCGTTATACTAACGATAAAGATGGGAACGGCGATGGAACAAAAGACTATAAATTTACTGACAGCTTAATCTTCTTATAAAACGAAACCCCTCAGCCTTAATCGGTTGAGGGATTTTTTTGTGTGTGAAATCCCCCTTATGTTAGAGAATATTATGCGAAAAACAGGGTGAAGTTCGAAAAAATAGTAAAATAGATATTGAGGGATATGTGTTGACTATTAGCTCATTGTGTTAGATAATGTGCTTGTAGATCTAGCCTAGGCCGTCAGCGGCTAGGCATTTTTTTTTAGGGGTGACAAATTGAAAAATGATCGACCATTTAAAACAATCGATGAGCAAATAGATGGATTGATTTCTAGAGGACTTAAAATTGAAAATAGGGGTCATACATATGATGTGTTGCTAAACAACAATTATTATTCTGTCGTAAACGGGTACAAAAAGCCGTTTATTAAAAAAGATCCACATGGGAATTTTTTGGTCCCAGAAAGGTTTCTAGATAATTGTAAGTTTTCAGAATTGTTTGCGCTTTACAAATATGATAACGAACTAAAAAACCTTTTCTTCAAATATGTGATTATTTTTGAAAGTAGATTAAAAACACTTGTAGCTTATAGATTTTGCGAAGCACATAGGAATCCATATGATTATTTAAGTGTTGAAAATTACTCTCAAGAGACTAGGGATTTATCAAATGTCCTAACAAACATTTCAAATCTTTCGAAAAAGATAGATAAAAATAAAAACGCATCTTATGATAATTCAATCAAACATTATATAGTCAAACATGAAAATGTACCATTGTGGGTTCTTGTTAATTTTCTAACCTTTGGAGAATTACAATTTCTGTTTTTGGCTTTAGATAAGGATCTAAAAGAAAAGATTTGTAAGGATTTTAGTAAGAGATTCAAGGAAACATATAATTCAAAAGAAAAAATTGATGTTGAAGAAATGCAAATGATAATTAAAAGTATAAATTTATTTAGAAACGTATGTGCACACGATGAAGTTTTGTATAATTATTGTCTTCAAAAGAAAATAAAGCTATCTTTATTCAATAAGTATTACGTGGATAATTCTAAATTTAAAAATATTTCTAAAGACTCTAAAACAGATATTTTCGTTTTAATTTCATTGCTTAAATTGGTACTCCAAAATAAGGAATTTAAAGAATTTATTTGTGCAATAAAATCTATTCACAGAAAGTACCAGGGAAGTTTTAAATGCGTACCCTTTGAGGAGCTTTTAAAAATGATGGGATTCCCAGAATCATGGGAAAAAAGATTAGACATCAATACCATTGCATAAGTAAAGACCTTAGCGATTGCTGTTTTTTCTTACATAACTCTCTGCTTAAGCCCATCATAATTTTTGTTTTTCCAATCAGTACTTTAAAGGGGAAAATTATTTTTTGCTGCAAAAAATCAATAAACAAGACTCTCGCTAAAGAGTCTTGTTTTGTTGCTCCGCAATTAATCGCTTTAGTTCTTCTAAATCTTCTTGTGTTGCTACCTTAACAAATCCACGAGCGGCAGAACGTTTGCGGATATAATTCATATGTTCCTTATTCTTTTCTTGCCATTTACGAGAGGCTTTTAATTGTGCCTCAGAAGTTTTCTTTGAAGTCATTACGCTTTCCTCCAATACAAAATATACAGTGAATTGATAATTAAGAAGATCCAAGTATAGTGATCAGGTGCTCGATCGAAAATAAATAAGGCAACAGATACCAATTCAAATACTAGCAACAAAATAAGCAGAAGTTTCTTTTTCATAATAATCATGCTATTATATTGATATAGAGAGGGGCTTAGCCCCTCAGTTGTTAGTCGTTTTTATCTTTTAGTAAATCCTTGAGTGCTAAGCTGGCAATTAGGATTCCTGAAACGATATTAACGGCTATTTCTATATCTTTTAGCATTTCTTCAACTCCTTTCTATATTTGTATTATATATCGGATACATAAATAAGTCAATAGATATTAGAATAAAAGTGAGATAAATTTGCATTTTTTTTGCGACCTTTTTAGCGTCTACGCAAGTGATTGCT
>NZ_CACSLH010000028.1 GCF_902706605.1 Enterococcus sp. CSURQ0835
GTTATACAAAAGGCAGTAGGCCTTTATTTTTTTTGCTTTTTTTGAACTTACATATAGTAGAGCGTACAAAAAAGGCGTAGAAATTGGATTTCTACACCTTCTATGAATCTTTTGTCTACAGTCTGAGACACACCTTGAATTCAAGGTGTGTCTTTGCTAAACTTGTTTGGTCAGTACATTTAAAGGAGTCTACCATGAAAAAAATAACTACTATCTTCACGGCTTTACTATTGCTGTTCCAGTTGTCTTTTTTAGCGCAGCCTGCTCAAGCCGCCGAAGATTTTTCGGTTGCTGCTAAAGCCGGATTCGCCGTTGACGCAAAGTCAGGCAAAATTTTTTTTGATCAAAATGGTGAGCAGGCATTAGGAATCGCTTCGGTCACAAAACTCGTCAGTTCCTATGTCATTTTAGACGCGATCAAAGCTAAAAAAATTACGTGGGAAACTGAAGTGCCGATCTCAAAATACGCAGCCGAGTTGAGTGTCGTGCCCGATCTTTCCAACGTTCCCTTGCATCAAAAAGATCACTACACCGTGCGGGAATTATTTGACGCGACGATCATCCAATCAGCCAACGCGGCAGTCGTGGCCTTAGCTGAAAAAGTTGCGGGCAGCGAGCCGAAATTTGTGGACTTGATGCGTAAAAAAGTCAACGAGTTGGGGATCAAAGACGCTAAACTCGTCAACGCTTCTGGTCTCACCAATAGTTTTCTCGGCGATCACCGCTACCCGGGCACGAGTGAAAATGACGAAAACGAAATGTCCGCTCGCGATGTAGCACTGTTGACCCAGCACTTATTAAAAGACCACCCCGAAATCTTAACAGTCTCTCAAACGGGCTCAAAAGAATTCGGAACCCAGTCTTCTGAACCATTTTTGATGGAAAACTGGAATCAACTTTTACCTGGCAAGCGGTTAGGTAAAACGGGAGTGGATGGCCTAAAGACTGGTACCACCGATTATGCGGGTGCTTGTTTTGTCGGCACGATGGAAAAAGACGGACAGCGCGTCATCACCGTCATCTTGAATGCCACCAATCATAAAGTCGATGAAGGTGCGCGTTTTGAAGAAACCAGTAAGTTGATGGACTATTGTTACGACAACTGGCAATTGCAAGAACATTCTTTAACCGGTCATGTGATGAACAATTTGAAAAAAGCACCGGTCACAGATGGCGTCAATCAAACCGTGCCGCTAGCTCTCAGCGGTACCGTCAAGTTTTGGGGCCGCACCGATCTAGACAACACTAAATTAACGATCACTCCGCAAGTGAAAAAAAATCTGACCGCTCCACTTGCGAAAAATACGACTGTTGGCAAAGCGCGCGTCGAAGTCAAAGATGATCCGTTGGGTTACTTGGAGCCAAAAGAGATCGCAACGGTCAAAATCAAAACGAGTCAAGCTGTCGAAAAAGCCAATCCGTTGGTTCGAGCTTGGCGGAGTGTCACTAGTTTCTTTTAAACTGCTGCTTTGCGTAGCAGTTTTTTTATTTGCTGAAACCCGATTTCATTTAGCAAAGGAATCTGTTAAAATTTGGCTATTGAAAGGAGTTTTATCATGAAAAAATTATCTGTTCTGACCACACTCTTATTGTTGTTTTTAATCGCTACGGGCTGTTCGGGTACTACTAAAAAGCAAACGACTTCAACTTCTGCACAAGTTGAATCCATCGTCAACAAAACGAACGTATCCGCTGAAGAAGCGATTCACTTATTCCAAGCAAAATATCCCAATACGGCTATCACTGCACTGGAATTAGAACAAAGTTTAGGTCAGCCCATCTATAAATTAGAAGGTGTCGACCAGCAAACCGAGTATGAAGTTAAATTAAACGCAAAGACTAAAAAATTCAGTGATGAACACAAAGAAACATTAGATGCCGACGATCAAAACAAACAGCAAGAAGACCAACTGAATGTCCAGAACTTATTGTCGCTAGAAAAAGCTGCAACCGCTGCGCAAAAAAAAGTTCACGGTACCCCAGTCGAATTTGAACTAGACAAAGAAATGAACATCACCTACTGGAATGTCACGTTGCAAGATGGTAAAAAAGAACACGCCGTTAAAGTCAACGCGCAAACCGGTGAAGTCCTTGAACATGAGACAGATGATTAAAAAAACAGAGGTTAGGACATGGCAATGTCCTAGCCTCTGTTTGCTAGTGATGACTTAAATTAATCTGCTCGCAAGGCGATCGCCGCATCTTTTTTAGCAGCCATCCGAGCTGGGATATGTCCACCAAGCATCGTCAAGATCGTTGAGACGATGATCAAACTAATCGCATGAATTGGATTTAAGTGCGCCACATTTTTCAGCTCCGTCATTTGATACAACAGATGATTGATCGGAAAAGTCGTAAGCCAAGCAATCACTACCCCTAACGTTCCAGAGGCGACTCCTAACAAGCACGTCTCAGCATCAAATACTCGCGTGATATCTTTTTTCCGCGCACCCAGCGCTTTTAACACGCCGATTTCTTTTGTCCGTTCAATCACGGAAGTATAGGTGATGATACTGATCATGATCATGCTAGTCACTAACGAGATTCCCGCAAATGCGATCAAGACATACGTGATGGCATCCATCAAGCCACCGGTCAGATCGGTCATCGTGCCAGCTAGATCTTGATAGATGATCCGATCTGATTTTGATTTTCCTTTGTTATAGCGATCTAAATACTGCAACACTTTTTCTTTGTCTTTGAAATTATTTGGATAGATCATAATACTGTTAGGCAAACTATCGCCGCCTAAATACGCTAACGTACTTTCTTTTGTGAGTTGATCCAACTTTTCATTCGTCATCACGTTCGTATCGCTTTGTTTTTGCGCTTGGACGATCTCAGAACCTTGATTGTCGTTTACGATCTGAGAAGTCAGTTCATTGCTATAAGCGATCCCGGGTGCCAATAAATTCATCGTGGACGAAGATTTCACCCGCAAGATCCCGCTGACGGTCAGCTCGCGGTTATTAGGATTATTATAAAGCGTAGCGTAATCAGGATTAGGAATAAAATTCCCCGTTGGCAACTTCTGATAGTAATCATTGTTCCCGACTAGTTTGACCTTAGTACCAACGATTTGATCAAAATTCAATTTCGCACCGTCTTTAACGTTAAAACCAAGATTTTTCAAAGCATTGACGTTAGTATTGTTGTTACCGTCTACGATCAACACGACATCCGTCGCATTTTTCGGATAAGCACCTGATAATAATTTATAATTGTCTGCTAAAAAATTATTTTTACCTTTGCTCAATTGGGTGGGAAATGAGGACACCCCGACTCCCGTCATATTCGCCATCGCATTCGTCATAGAAGCCGCTGCACTGTCCGCTGCATCATTGGAAAATTTCACTGGTTGGACTTTGCCATCAACTTCCCGTAACAAATTCATGCCTACTAGCCGTGTATAGCCAATATTGTTGCTGAGCTTAGGATTGATCTTTTGAATGTAATCGACATACTTCTGATCGATTTTATTCGTGTGTTGCGCGCGGTCGCTGTCGGAAAGTTTCGCTGTGATCGTTTGACGTTTCGAATAGCTCCCTTTATCACTGCCTAAAGCTGCATTGCGATTGGCGCTCTGATCCGTTGCTTGTTTGGAGATCGTGATGGGAAATTTCGCCATCGTCTCAGATTGTGTTTGATCGATCTGCTTTTGAAATCCATTTGACAACGCCAATACGATTCCGATCCCAATGATCCCGATACTAGAAGCAAACGCCGTCAAAAATGTTCGGCCTTTTTTCGTGACGATATTATTAAACGATAATTTCAAAGCCGTCGTAAATTTCATCTTCGTATGTTTTAAATCGAATTGATTGCCTTTTGCACCTTCTTTGTGGGGATGAGAATCGCTGACGATCCGCCCATCAGAAAATTCGATCGTCCGGTCTGCGTATTGATGTGCTAACTCAGGATTGTGGGTCACCATGATCACTAATTTTTCTCGAGAAAGTTCTTTGATCAACTCCATGATCTGCACACTAGTCTCCGTGTCCAGAGCGCCAGTCGGTTCATCACACAGTAAAATATCTGGATCGTTGGCTAAAGCCCGGGCGATCGCCACCCGTTGCATTTGCCCCCCGGAAAGTTGGTTTGGTCGTTTGTGCATATGATCGCCTAAGCCGACTCGCCGCAATGCATCTTCAGCCCGTTTAGTTTTAGTGGCTTTGTCCACTCCACTTAAAGTCATCCCCAGTTCCACATTGTCAATGATGCCCAAGTGACTGATCAAGTTATAACTTTGAAAAACAAAGCCGATGGAATTATTTCGATACGCGTCCCAATCAGAATCTTTAAAATCGCGCGTTGATTTCCCATTGATGACCAGATCACCAGAATCATAATTATCGAGCCCGCCGATCACATTTAACAGCGTCGTCTTTCCTGATCCGCTGGGTCCTAAGATCGCAACGAACTCTTGTTTTCGAAAAGCTACCGACACACCATCGAGTGCTTTCGTGGTGGTGTCCCCCACTTGGTAATATTTTTTGATGTCTTTTAATTCAAGCATGAATTGCCTTCTTCCTTTTCGTAAAAAATTTTAATGAACACAAAGTTAGTTTATCAGAAATTCGTGAATTCAGTATGAAGTGACTTCATGCGCAGTTCACAACATTTTGATACTATTACAAATAAGGAGGGCTGACAAATGAATAAAATTTTAGTAGTCGAAGATGACGAAAATTTAAACTTACTTTATAAATCAGTCTTAGAAAAAAATAATTTCATCGTCTTTTGTGCGGCAAATGGTTTAGAAGCACTTGCTGTCTTAGAAAAAGAATATATCGATTTGATCATCTCTGACATCATGATGCCTGACATGGACGGTTTTGAATTTGCTCAAAGTTTGCGAGATGCTAACTTTCAAACGCCCATCATGTTGATCACTGCCAAAGATTCGTTTACTGATAAAAAGCGCGGCTTTGAATTAGGGATCGATGATTATATGGTCAAACCGATCGACGTCAACGAGATGGTCTTACGCGTGGAAGCCTTATTGCGGCGGGCACAGATCGCCCACAACAAAGAACTTCTCGTCGGACACACACGTCTAGATCAAGAAACCTTTCAAGTGACGTGGGGACAACAGACTGAACTCTTACCGCAAAAAGAATTTTTATTGCTGTTCAAATTACTGTCGTACCCTGATAAAATTTTTACCCGCCATCAATTGATGGAAGAGATCTGGGGACCAGACTCCGATTCAGAAGAACGAACGATCGATGTCCACATCAAACGCTTGCGTGCGCGTTTTCAAACCAATCCTGATTTTCAAATCGTCACGATCCGCGGTTTAGGTTATAAGGCGGCGATCTCATGAGGAAAAAAATCCATTCCCAGCTTTGGATCTATTTTGCTTGTTTGATTTTTTTGTTGCTGTTGATCGTCTTTTTTATTTTTATTTCGCTGATGCTCCTCTTAGGTGTCTTAGGGCTGATCGTGACTCAAAAAGAAAGCCACGTCTTTCCATTGCTGTTTATTTTGCTCATCAGTTTGCTGATTGGCTTATGTATCTCGGGTTTTACGAGTCATCGCATTTTGCGCCCCATCGATCATTTGCGTAAAGCAATGAGTGCAGTTGCCAAAGGTGATTTTTCGATCCAGCTAGCAGAAGAACAACGGATCGATGAAGTCCAGCAGCTCTATCATGATTTCAATAAAATGGTCAAAGATCTCAGTAGTATCGAAACGTTGCGCAATGACTTTGTCTCGAATATCTCCCATGAATTCAAAACCCCGATCGCCACGATCCAAGGCTATATCCAACTTTTGCAAAGTCCAGATTTAGATCGCCAGGAACAACAATTGTATCTACAACGGATCGCTAAAAGCAGCCAGCAACTCTCACAATTGACTGAAAATATTTTAAAACTGACTAAACTTGAGACTCAAGAGATCGCATTAGAACGTAAAACATTCTCCCTTGATGAGCAGCTGCGGCAAGTGATCTTACTGTTACAACCGAAGTGGGAAAAAAATAATTTACAGTTGGAACTGGAACTGCCCAGTCTGATTTACAACGGCAACGAAGAATTGCTCTATCAAGTTTGGCTGAATGTCCTCGACAATGCGATCAAGTACAGTCGACCAGGTGGCTTGCTGGCTGTTCGCCTAGGCCAAGAGAACCAACAATTAGTCGTTACCATCAAAGATAGCGGCATCGGGATGGATGAACAGCAGCGACAGCATATGTTTGATAAATTTTATCAAGGAGATACGAGTCGCAAAACAAAAGGCAATGGCTTAGGGTTAGCGCTCGTCAAACAGATCATCGACTTACACGGCGGTACCATCGAAGTCTTAAGTGAACCTAAAATCGGGACGACGTTTACTATTTATTTACCAATTACTGCAAAAAATTCAAATTAAATTGAAAAAAGGAACCCATTTATTCACAATAAGTTAATCTTTCCTGAGTATAGTTTAGTCAAAGGTAAACGAAAGGACCGTTGACGATGAAAAACGAAACGAAACAACTTTACTTTATCGAAGAGACCCAAAATATCGAAGGCTCATATGTAGAGATCCAAACCCTTTTTGTAGCCGATGACGAACAAACTGCGGAAGAAAAATACCAAACTCTCTTACAAAATACGAAACGTTCCACCGGCTTATTATTAAATGAATACGTGATCCAAGCAGATGATTCTTTTTTCAAAAAGCTTTTACGTTCGTGGAAAAAATTACCGGCTGAATTCTATCGTAAAATGAACATTTTAAATTTCCGCTCACTGGCTGAATATAAAAATTGATTCCCTGATCCTGACTAAAAAAACTCGCGACTCACGAAACTAGTTTCGTCAGTTGCGAGCTTTTTTAAATTAACGAGAGTAAAAAGACGGAGCCGAGACCTGCGATCACCGAAAAGGCCATCGACTTACTTTTGTAAGCTACAAAAACCACGATCAACATCGCGATGATTCGAATGTTGCCGATCAAATCCAATTGATTATTGGTCAGAAAAACATCTTTACAGACAAGAGCAGCAAACAGTGAGATCGGCACATATTTCATCCAATCACTGAACCACTGTGGCACTTGTCGTTGGGAGAAGTAGAGCATCGGCAAAAAGCGTGGCAAATAAGAAGCCCCAAACAGGCACAAGATCAAAACGAATAAATAAGTTTTACTCATGATGGATTTTTTCCTCCCTTAAATTGAAAAATTCCAAGTCATTCTTCTTCGCCAACAATTGCTTTTTTTTTAATCGTTCCACCAAGTAACCGGCAAAAGAAGCTAGCAAAGTTGCTAGGATCAAGCCAAATGTATTTTGAAATAAAATCATGAAGATGACCGCTAAAGCGCCGGAAAAAATTCCCGTTGCTAACAGTAACCCATTTTTCAACTGCATCATAAACATAAAAATAAACATCGCCGTCAATGCAAAATGGACGAGGCTCGTATCGATTTGAATGATCGAACCAAAGACGTAGCCTAACACATTACTCAGCGTCCAAGAAAGCAACGAGAACCAATTGACGAACAGTGCTTTATGCCGATCCCAATTAGGATCAGTCGAATACTTTAAATAATTGACAGCATAATTTTCATCATTCATCGATTGAGCGAACAAGGCGATGAACGGGATCTTTTCTTTTTTAAAAAATTGAGACAAACTAGAGCCGAGTAACGCGTAACGCAATTCTAAAAATAAAACCATCAAGATCGTTGAGATAAACGACGCGTGCGCACTCAAAAGCGAAACCACTAAAAACTGGGCACCGCCGGAAAAAACTAAAATCGAAAGTAAGGCTGTCAACAATACATTGAAACCGACTTTTTGCAACAACATTCCACAAGCCAAACCGACAGGGATATAACTTAAACAAAGCGGGATGACCGCATAAAAGGCTTCTAACCACGGTGCTCGTTTCTTTACAGGCATGGTATCTTCTCATTTCCCTTCGAATTCATAACATGAAAAAGCATTTACATTCTAACATATTCCCCGAAAAAAGATAGCGTCTTTACAGTCGGTTGTAAACGGTTCAATCCACGCTTTTTAATTCATGAATGGATTGATTAACCGATTTTTAAAATAAAATTTCCAGCTTATTTCCCGAAAAACGACAAAAAAATGAACATTCATCTAAAATGATTTAAAGATCATATGACTTTTCATTTTTTGAAACGTCAACTCTTAAAAATTTCTTATAAAAGTTTGGTCAATTACAGAAAAATCTTATTTTAAAAGTGCAGTTTTTACTGTTTTGATTGTGAAAACTGAAAGAGCACTTCCTTTTTATTTTTTGAAATGCAAATTTTCAGTTGCTTGCAGAAAATTCTGGTATTATACTGCTTAAAGAAGAGAGTTGATCAAACAAATGAAAACTGGCTTTCATGAAAGTCGATCGGTCGGTCTGCTGCTGACTTTTATCGGCGGTGCGATGGATTGCTATACTTATATTAAATACGAAGCCTTTGCCTCGGCACAAACTGGAAACATCGTACTTGCTATTATTCAAGCGTATCAAAAAGAATGGACCAGTGTCGGTAAAAAATTGCTATCGACTTTATTTTTCTTTATCGGGATTTTGCTGGCGAAATTTTTGATCGATTATTTTAAACGGAAAGAACTACATTTTTGGCGCTTGTTCGTTTTGTATTATGAGGCGGTGATCTTTTTTATCATCAGTTTCCCTATTTTAAATGTGCGCCACCCTTCGATCGTCACATTACTGATCGCTTTCACCGCGGCGATTCAATGGATCACGTTTGATAAGATCAATGGCTTAGCTTACACGAATTTATTTACCACCGGGAATTTAAAAGGCGTCGCCACCAATTTGTACGACTTTATCACTAAAAAAGATCCAGCCGCTAAAGAGCGCTTCTTTCACTTTTTATTCGTCGTGATCGCGTTTGTCTCAGGTGCGATCGCTTCAGCATTTTTCTATCGTTTCTTTCATGCGAAAACGATTTTGATTGTTGCCGGTTTATTTTTATACTTAGCCGTCACCGAATCATTTTTAGTTTGGCGCTTTTATCAAACGGAACATTTTGTCGTCAAAGACAAAACCATCACCGACAAAAAATCGTAGCTGATAATTTGGCTACGATTTTTTTGTATCACGAACGACTGGTCATAAAAAAAAAGCCGATCAACTGATCAGCTTTTACGGAAATAACGGTAGCATCCTAGTAAACTCAGCAACAATAAAATAAATAAAATGCCTAGTGCGAACTGACTGCCTAATGTAGTTGCAGCAGCGTAACTTTTGCCGCTGTTGACTTGGACGAGATTGATCACGACTGCGACCAAAGACGTTGCGACTGCACCAGAAAATTGTTGCAACGTGTTGAACAACGCATTACCGTCACCTTGCAATTTTTGTTCCAAACTATTCATTCCAGTCGTCATCATATTACTATACGATAAACCTAGGCCGATCATATAAAAAACATGACACGCCACTAAGCCTAAAAGCGGCTGTTTGCCTAAAGTTAACGTCAGCGTCAACCAGCCAAGTGCCGCCAGTAGCAACCCGATCGTGATCGGCTTTTTGGGTCCGACTTGATCTAAAATTTTTCCAGAGACAGGCGATAAGATCGCGCCCACAGTAGCACCCGGTAACATCGCAAGACCAGCGACAAAAGCATCTTGACCTTTGACGATCTGAATAAAATTCGGCAAGACAAATGAGACGCCCAGCAATAAAAATTGATAGACTAAAAAGCTCAACAAAAACAAACGAAAGGTTTTATTTTTCAAAATACTCAACCGGATCAACGGCTGAGCTTGTGTCATCGACCGACGATAAAATAAATAAAACCCGCCAATCCCAACGGCTAATGCAACTAAGCCTAACGCTTCACCCAGCAGACTTAAAAAGAGCAATGAGCCGCTAAATAATAAAACTAAGCCGACCACACTCAACAAGTCTAACCGACCGCCTTTAACAACTTTAGTTTCTGGAATCGCATAAAGTCCCAAGCCTAATGCCACCAGTAAGACAGGGATCAAAAATAAATAAATGTAATGCCAAGATAAATGAGCGGTCAAGATTCCGCCATACGTTGGGCCGATCGCGGGTGCAATCGAGGTCGTCAGTGTCCCGAGACCCATCATCGCGCCCCGACGACTCAGCGGCGCAAATTCTAAAATAATTTGAAACATCAGCGGTAATGCTACTC
This sequence comes from Enterococcus sp. CSURQ0835, assembly GCF_902706605.1. GTDB lineage: Bacteria > Bacillota > Bacilli > Lactobacillales > Enterococcaceae > Enterococcus_A. The sequence continues at coordinate 10,141 of NZ_CACSLH010000028.1, forward strand.
CAGTTGCTACACCTTGCAACAAACGACCTAGCAATAAAACACTGAACATCGGCGCAATCGTATCCACGATGACTCCTAATAAAAACATCACATTCGCAAATAAAAATAATTTCCGAATACTGACGTTTCGATATAAAAAAGTCGACAGTGGCACAATGATCGAGATCATCAATAAATAGATCGTCGTCACCCATTGGACTTCAGAAGTCGTTAAAGCAAATTGTTTGATCAGTGTGGGGAAAGTAACATTCATCGCCGTTTCGATCAACACGCCGGCAAATGACATCACCCCTGTCGCCAAAACGGCTAATGTTAAATGAATCGATTGGTTCTTTTTTTCCATCTCGTTTTCTCACCTCTATAATTTCTCATCTTTCCTACAGCCTTAAAACAAAAAAAGAGCGATTTCTATTTTGCAATAGAAATCGCCTCTCTCTCGACACGAAAATTTTCGTGTTATCTGTACGATTAACCGAGAAATATGTTAGCACAGAAAAAATGAAGATGCAAGATTAAGCTTCGTTTTCTTGTTGTAAGGCTTTTAATCCAGCCATGTTCAACAAGTTCCAAGGGGTGTCAAATTCTGGTTGGAAGAAGAAATCAGCATACGCTAACTGCTCGATTGTAAATTTCGTTTGAATCGCAATCGAAATCGCATTGATGTTTGCCGTCAAATCTTTTTTCGACATGACTTGCGCGCCTAAGATCACGTGAGATTCCGGATCGTAAACTAATTTGAACAGCATCCGTTCTTTCATATTTTCTGGAATGAAATCCATCAACGTCGCTTGATCCAACAAGACTGATTTTGTCTTGATCTTCAAACGATCTGCCATTTGATCATTCAAACCAGTGGATGCGAATTTATAATCAAACACTCGTAGGGCTGACGAACCTTGAACTCCTGGAAACGGCGCTTTGGCTTCTTCCAAATTTTTCACCGCATAACGTCCTTGACGACGGGCATTAGTTGCCAGTGAAATATTGACTTCGGTGTTACCAGGATTGTATTGGATCTGAGTAGCATCCCCAACAGCAAAGACATCTTCAGCGCTTGTACGCATAAACTTATCTGTCTTGATCAAACCGTTAGGATACAATTCCACCGCATCTTTTAGCCAAGCCGTATTTGGTCTTACACCAGCAGACATCACGACTAAATCAGCTGCGTACTCGCCTTTGTCCGTTACGACTTTTTCAACTTTACCTTCACCGATGAATTTTTCGACCCGTTCTTCCATTGCTAACTGGATTCCGTGATCGGTCATTTCTTTTTCTAAAATATCCGTGAATGCTTGGTCTAAATAAACACCTAGCGGACGCGTGATGACATCAACGACCGTCACCTTTTTGCCAGCTACAGCGAATGCTTCCGCTGCTTCAATCCCGATGTAACCGCCACCGACGACGACGACGTTTTTGATCTCTGGATCGACTGAATGTTTTTTCAGATCGATCGTATCTTGGCGTCCCCGCATCGTTTCGATATTTGCCAGCTCTTTGCCTGGAACTGGTAAAATAAACGGATTGGCACCTGGACTTAAGATCAATTTGTCATAACTTTCGGTGCGAGTTTTGCCTGTCAAGTGATCCAACACTTCGACTTCATGTTTGTCAGGTACTACTTTAGTGATTTCAGTATTGGTAAATACGCGGACCCCGCGTTGTTCCATCTCTTCGGGTGTCATGTAACGAATTGAATCAACGTCTTTCACGACTCCTTCAAGATACATTTGCGTGCCTCAACCCATAAATGAGACAAAATCGCCTTTTTCATACCATTGAATTTCCGCATTGGGCTGCGTCAATAGTAATTCTTCGACTGCTTCATAGCCGCCGTGTGAAGATCCTAAAACGATAACCTTCATCAAAATCCCTCCTCAATAAATTTGATACGTTTTTATTGTAAACTATTTGAGATGGAAATAGATAGTTTTTCGCTCGATTTTTTTAGAATAATTATTACCTAATCATAATTAAAGAAAAGTTAGCGAAAATCGTGGAATCAATTCAAAAAAAGCGCAGATCAATTATCGATCCGCGCTGATGAAATAATTAATTTAATTCAGCTAAGAAACTCGTTCCCGTTTCTGCTCCAGAAACCCCAAAATTAGCTTTGACCGTCGCACCAAAGTCAGCAAAAGTTTCTCGCACGCCTAAACTTTTTCCGCCTGAAAGATTTTTCGCATACGCAAGAAGCGGTACTTGTTCCCGCGTGTGGTCCGTCCCTTTAAAGCCCGGATCGTTTCCGTGGTCCGCGGTGATCAATAATAGATCGTCCTCGCGTAAATTTTCTAACACCGTTCCAAGCCGCGCATCAAAATCCATCAATGCTTGACCAAAACCGATCGGATTGCGGCGGTGTCCATACATGGAATCAAAATCGACTAGATTGACAAAACAAAAACCCGTAAAGTCTGTCTGCATCACCGAATCCAAATGATCCATTCCATCCATGTTACTTTCATTATGGTACACTTCGTCTAACCCTTGGCCTGAGAAAATATCATTGATCTTCCCAATGCCGATCGTTTTAAAGCCTGCTTGCTGCAATTCATCTAGATCCGTTTTCCCGGTTGGTTTCAGTGCAAAATCATGCCGATTTGCTGTGCGAGTGAAATCTTCTTTGTTTGTTCCAACGTACGGCCGCGCGATCACACGCCCCACGACAAATTCCGGCCCGTTTAGTAATGTCCGTGCGTATTCACAGATCTTGTACAATTCTTTAACCGGAATGATTTCTTCATGAGCTGCGATTTGCATCACGGAATCTCCCGACGTATAAATGATCAAGTCTCCCGTTTTCATTTGTTGTTCGCCGAGCTCTTTGATGATCTCTGTGCCGGATGCAGGTTTATTGCCAATGATCTGACGACCGGAAAAGTCACTGATTTTTTGCAATAATTCTGCGGGAAAGCCCTTTGGAAAATAACTCAATGGTTCGGTGACCGGTAACCCCATCATTTCCCAATGGCCATCCATGCTGTCTTTACCGGCTGATCGTTCGGTCATTTTACCATAGTAAGCTAGTGGCTCTTTCGCTTTTTCAACGCCCATGATAGCTTGTTCCCGTAAATTAGAAAGACCCAGTTTTTGCAAATTTGGGAGCTTCAACTTGCCTTGATACGCTTCACCAACATGGCCTAATGTATCCGAGCCAACATCGCCAAATTTAGCGGCATCAGGTGCTGCTCCGGTCCCAACTGAATCTAAGACAATCCCAAACACTCGTTGATAGTTCTTCACTAAAAACACTCCTTACTGTTGATTTTTTATGCCAAGATTTGTTTTGTCGCACTGACTCCTAAACGGCTCGCCCCCGCTTCGATCATCGCAAGTGCTTCGGCTTTTGAATGGATGCCGCCAGATGCTTTAACGCCTAATCGATCCCCAACCGTTTGACGCATCAACGCGACATCCTCGACTTTTGCACCCGCTGAGCTGAAGCCAGTTGAGGTCTTCACGTAATCAGCACCGGCATTTTCGGCTGCTTTGCAAGCTGCTACGATCTGCTCGTCATTTAAAAAGGATGTTTCGATAATGACTTTCAATAATTTAGCGCTCGCGTGAACAACTTCCACCACTTCTTTAATATCGTATTCGACTTCGGCAGTGTTGCCAGCCAATAGTTCCCCGATATTCAACACCATATCGATTTCTTCGGCGCCATCTGCAATCGCCACTTTTGCTTCATACGCTTTTGCTTTACTAGACGTCGCGCCTAATGGAAACCCAACGACTGCGATCGGTTTAACCGTTGAACCCATCAGTTGGTCTTTAACAAATGGTATCCAGTGGGCGTTGACACAAACCGATGCCGTGTCAAATTCTAAAGCCTCTTGGCACGTCGTTTCGATCGCTTCTTTTGTCGCATTCGGTTTTAAATTGGTGTGGTCTAAATATTTTGCTAGTTCTTTCGTTGATAAATTCATTGCTGGAACCCCTTTCTATTACGAATCCATCATAACTTTTCGTTTTCCATTTGTAAATTCAAAACCTCAGCTGTTCCGGCTGAAAATTTTTAATGAAATCACTCATTGCAGGTCGCAACTTCAAGTTTTTTCTTGTATAGTAAAGACGACTCGATTTCAATTTAGTTAAAATTAATTGGTTGTCACACATACAAGGAGGTCTTTTCATGGAAAGCTGGCTATTTTTAGGCGTCATTTTTTTGATCGCGCTACTAGCCAAAAATCAAAGTTTACTGATTGCTACACTCGCCGTGCTAGTTTTAAAAGTATTGCCCCACTCCGATAAAATCTTAACGCTTTTAAATCAAAAAGGGATCAACTGGGGCGTTACGCTGATCTCCGCTACGATCTTAGTTCCTATCGCAACAGGTGACATCGTCTTAAAAGATCTACTCAATACATTGAAGTCGCCTTTAGGTTGGGTGGCTACGATCTGCGGGATCTTAGTCGCGATTTTATCCGCCCGCGGTGTCGGCTTGATCGCGCAATCACCAGAAGTTACCGTCGCATTAGTTTTTGGTACGATCGTCGGAGTTGTCTTTTTAAAAGGGATCGCCGCTGGACCCGTGATCGCAGCCGGTATCACCTATTGCATTATGCAAGTCATCACCGCCATTACGAATCATTAACGCCAAAAAGCCAAGTACTTACTAAAGATTTCGGTAAGTACTTGGCTTTTTTTGCGTGTAACCGTTCAAGGCACTTTTTTCAAGTTTCGTGCTCAACTGAGCATTCACTTGTCAAAAAATAACCATTTCTTAATCAGCGAGCATATTGGTTTACAAATTCGCCAAAAGATTTTACCATAATAATATAAATAAATTTATTTTATTGATCAAAAAGGAGGATGGTCATGAATAAAGGAATCAAGTTTCTTTTGATTATCGGCACTTTATTTTTAATGTCGATTTTTATCGCAGTTGCAGTCGTCAACCAGTCTATTGTCAACATTCCTTTTGATTTTGGACCGGCCCGTCATTTTACATTGACCAATTTTTACTTGCGTCAGTATTTGTTCTGGGCAGCCGTGGTCGTTTTGATTTTGCTTTTGATCGCTTTGTTAGTGATTATTTTTTATCCTAAAACGCGTAATCAGTTTATGCTAAAAAATAACCAAGGTAAGTTACTAGTGGATAAAAAAGCAATCGAAGGACTCGTTCAAACTAGTATCGATCAAAATGATTTTGTCGATACGCCCAAGGTAAATGTCAAAGCTACGAAAAACAAGATCAAAATCAACGTAAAAGGACAGTTGAAAAAAACCTCCTCGTTGATCGCACAAACTGAACGCTGGGCGACTGGCGTTGAACAACAGATTAAAAACTTGTTAGGTTCCGGGGAAAAAGTCGCTGTCAATGTCAACTTTACCTCGTTTGAAGATGAGAAACGGATGCAACAAGCCCAAAGTCAGCCCCGCGTAGAATAGGAGGATTTGCATGAATGAATTTTTAGCCAATTACAAATATCCGATCATCGGCGCGGTCGCTGGCCTCATCTTAGCGATCCTATTGTTTACGATCGGATTTTTCAAAACGATCTTAGTACTGATTTTAATGTGTCTCGGCGGATTTTTAGGATTCTTTTTGAAAAGCAATGGAATCCTTGAAAAATATTTGAAATAATCTTAGGAGGATGTCTTTATGGATAACAAAAATATGGGGAACAAAAATTTCGATGCGAACAAAGCGAACCAAAGCAGCTCAAGTAGTCTAAACAGTTCAAGCACAAGCAGCTCAACGAATTCGAACAGCGCAAACAATTCAAACAACATGCGCGGTGAATTGACTTTTGACGATAAAGTGATCCAAAAGATCATCGGGATCGCCTTAGAAAATATCGACGGCCTACTGACTGTTGATGGTGGTTTCTTCTCCAATATCAAAGACAAACTAGTCAACTCAGATGACGTAACATCAGGCATCAATACCGAAGTTGGCAAAAAGCAAGTCGCAGTCGATATGGATGTGGTGGTTGAATACGGCAAAGATATTGAAAACATTTATGATGAGATGAAAGACTTGATCGCAAATGAAGTCAACAAGATGACTCACCTTGATGTGATCGAAGTCAATGTGAATGTCGTTGATATCAAAACGCGGGAAGATTATGAAGCAAACCGTGAAACAGTCCAAGATAAATTGAGCAATGCAACTGAATCAACTGGTAAATTTGCTTCTAAACAAGCGGATAAAGCCAAGCAAAGTCTAAATCGCGGCCAAGAAAAAGTAAAAGACAACATGGAACCACGGGTCGAATAAGCACCGACAAATTTTAAACGCAACCTGTAAAAGCCACTGACTTTTCATCAGTGGCTTTTTTGCGGTAAGTGACACTCACGGCACTAATTTAAAAAACTCGCGGCTAGATATGATCTGTTGATAGCTTTCCGCTGATTGCACACCTTTTAAGATCGCTTGGCGCACCGCCTCGACTGCTAAGATCGAGACCGATTCAAACGTCGCTTCGATCTCATTGCCACATAAGACGAACATCGTATCACCATCATAAGTCGTATGAGCTGGTCGAATCGCGCGAGCAATTCCATTGTGAGCTAGATCCGCTAATTTATTGACTTTCGCTTTAGGAAACGTGGCATTGGTCATCACACAACCGATCACCGTGTTACCACCTGAAAAAACATCTCGGGGATCATCATAGCGATTTAAAAAAACTTCTTCGGCAAAACCTAATTGAGAATTGCCGTTTTTTCGAACCCCTGCGATCACTTTTTGTTGTTGTTCATCATACACATCTCCTACAGCATTGACCGCAACGACTGCCGAGACAGTCAACTTGCCATGTTGGATCTGATGGTACCCGATGCCACCTTTCATCGCACAGTCTTCTCCGGCAACGATCCCGACGGTCGCGCCAGTCCCTGCGCCAAAATTTCCCAGTTGAAAATCAGAAGCGGAAAATGCGTCTTCACACGCGGCGTACCCCATCGCAGCATCAGGTCGCACATCAGAGCGCCCGATTTTTAAATCAAACAAACTTGCCCCGCAAACATTTGGCACGACGGTCACGGCTACATCACGCCCGATTTTTTTCTGCTCCAAATACTTGACGACCCCATCACTGGCAGCCAGACCAAACGCACTTCCGCCAGATAAGACGACACCGTGAACAAATTTACGATTATTTTCAGACTTCAACGCGTCGGTATCTCGCGTGTTAGGCGAACCACCTCGAACACAGATCCCACCGGTCGCCCCTTTTTCTGCGATCACCACGGTACAACCCGTCATTGCTTCCAAGTCTGTTGCTTGTCCTAATTTAAAATGTTTTTCTGTCAATTTCATTTTTTTCTCCATTTACTATGTCTTCTAGTTTCTATTTTAGCAAATTTCGAAAAAAAGTGACAGACTGAGCCGAAACAGTCTGTCACTTGGAATTTGAGTTATAAACGATTGATCACTTCATCCACATTTTTGATCATCACCGAAATCGTTCCGTCTGGATTGCTAGTAAATTCGATCAAGTCAGGATTGCGATACACTTCTAGCGGCACGATCAACTCGATCCCATTTGATAATTTTAATTTTTGCTTCCCGTATTTTTTCTCTGTGATCGTTTTAGCATCCCGCAGTAAAGGTGCTTGATCGATATACCCTTTTTCCGCGACTTCTTCTTTAAACGCTTGCTTGGCAGTCAGATTTGTTTTAAAAACTTTTTCCGCCACCGCTTCTGCATCGATCTGACCTGTCTCTTCTACACTTTCATAAACGGCTTCTTTCACATCTGCCACTACATCATGCTTCGGCGCTTCAAATTTAGCTCCGATCTTTTCCGCGACCTTTTTGATCACTTTAACATTTTCTTCCAGTGAGGGCAGCGGCTGAGCTTCAATCACGCGTGTTGAAAAATACCATTGCTTTGTACCAGAGAAAACATATTTTTTCTCGATCAATTCATACGTCAGATCACTTAGATTCAAGCTCAACCCTTCATCGGCTTTTTGCGTTTTGCCGGATAACAATGCTTGGTGCACGATCAATTCATTTTGAACGCCGGCTTCTCCGCTATCGATCAAATGAGTATAGCCTTCATGGTAATCTACTTTCAAAAAGGCTAAGTATAATTGCGTATCTTGCTCATACAACACGACAAAAATATCACAACTAGGTGCTTCTTCACTTGCTTGATACTGTTCATACCATCGCTCGGTGATGGCTTGGCTACACGCGATAAAATCGGTTTGGGCTTGCTGACTCAACGTGGCAAACGCTGAACTTGCTACTAGCGTTCCCGTTTTAGTCTGCGCGCTCGCTAATTTTTGGATCTTTTTAATCAAATACTCCCGCACAAATTCTTTAGTCAAATCTAACGGTTGGGTTGAAAAGATCGGTCCTGTCTGCCGATCGATAATTTGTAAAATTGCTTGTTTTAAATAAATGTCCATCTCACTCATCCTTTCGCCTTTGTCATCATACCGAACTCACTGCATTTCCTCAACTAAAACCAAACAAAATTATGCTATACTCAAGTTGAGAGGAGGGAACCCGATGCCAAAATCGACCTTCAATAACCTGCCCCCTGAAAAACAAGCCCATGTGCGCGCTGTCTTATTAGATATTTTTTATCAAAAACCCGTCAGTCAAGTCAAAGTCAGCGAGATCGTCGCAGCGCTTCAAATGTCCCGCGGTATTTTTTATAAGTATTTCGAAGACTTGACAGAAGCTTATGAGTATTTGATCCATTACTATGCTGGTCAGATCCACGGTGAGATCATCGCCTCCATCATGAGCTATACTGGAGATTATTTCAAAGGAATCGAAAAGTTTCTTCTATTATATATCGATCTTCCCGCTAATGATCCGCGCCAAAAACAATTGATCTTGCTTACACAAAATTCCTATTTGTTTTCTGAGCGTGCGCTAGAGGATTTTCACGGTCTGCATAAATGGCAAGAGATCTTAGCCAACAATCACTTTATGATGGACACCGAAGCTGAACAGATCAGTTTTTTATATTTTTCCATGAAACTCGTGATCGATTCACTGACAGATATGCTAGCCAATGATTGGGGAAAAACTGAACTGCTGCAAGACTTTCATTTCAAAACTACTTGGCTCCTTCAAGGTATCAAAAAAGTCTGAACCAAAATCGGTTCAGACTTTTTTTACGACGCATTGCCATCACTCATGCGTTACTTTCCTGTTTTAGGACTTGACTAAAAAGTTAACACTAGCCATTTTTTCAGCTTCATCCTAGTAAACACGAGCTTTTTCAGCCGTTTGTTTTTTGACTAGATCCATAAATTCTTGTTTGCTTAATTCTTGGACTTCTTTAGATCCATGTTTTCGGACTGCAAATTTATCTCCATTGACCTCGTTGTCCCCGATCACTAACACATACGGTGATTTTTGCATTTCCGCATCCCGGATCTTTTTCCCTAATTTTTCATTCCGGACATCTTTTGAAACGCGGATACCGTTTGCTTGGAATTCATGGTAAAGTTCTTCCACATAAGGTTCATGGCTTTCTGCCACCGACAACAATTCGACTTGTTTTGGTGCTAACCAAACTGGGAAAGCACCAGCATAATGTTCAATCAAAATCCCTAAGAAACGATCGAGTGAACCAAAGACGGCCCGATGGATCATGACGGGGCGAACTTTTTCGTTGTTCTCATCGACGAAACTCAAATCAAATTTTTCTGGCATTTGGAAATCGAGCTGGACAGTTGCACATTGGTGACTGCGATTCAACGCATCTTTGATATGAATATCGATCTTCGGACCATAAAAAGCGCCATCGCCTTCATTGATATTGTATTGATAGCCTAGATCACCTAACACTTCTTTTAACGAAGCTTCAGCTTTGTCCCACATCGCGATCTCACCCATGAAATCATCTGGCCGCGTGGAAAGTTCCACCGAATATTCAAAGCCGAACACTTTGTACACTTCATCGATGATCTTCAGAGCAAGTGCGATCTCTTGTTTGATTTGATCAGGTCGAACAAAAATATGAGCATCATCTTGACAGAATGTCCGCACGCGTAACAATCCATTTAAAGCTCCGCTGAATTCATGACGATGGACTTGTCCAAACTCAGCCATGCGGATCGGTAAATCACGATAAGAACGAACTTGATCTTTATAGATCAAACAATGTCCAGGACAATTCATCGGTTTCAAAGCGTAGTCTTGATCATCGACTTTTGTAAAATACATATTGTCTTTATAATGATCCCAGTGACCAGAGCGTTCCCATAAACGTTGATTCATGATCAACGGTGTTTTAACTTCTTTGTAATCGTATTTCGCTTGGAGTTCTCGTAAGAATTTTTCCAACTCATTGCGGACAGTCTGACCATTTTCTAAATAAAATGGCATCCCAGGTGCTTCTTCAGAAAACATAAACAAATCTAATTCTTTACCTAATTTTTGATGGCTACGTTTTTCAGATTCTTCTAAGAAATTCAAGTAGTGATCAAGCTCAGCTTTAGAGGCAAAGACTGCACCATTTACACGTTGCAACATTTCATTTTCAGCATTGCCTTGCCAATACGCGCCGGAAACTTTTAGCAATTTGAAATCTTTGACTTGATGCAGATCAAGGACATAAGGTGCTTGAGCAAAGTCCGCCACATCCCCTAACTGATAAAGATAAACTTTTTCATTTGCAGGCAGTTGTGCCAATAAAGCGGCTTTCAGGTCGTTATCTTTAAAAATCTCTTGCGCTTGTGCGGCACTCATTGGTTCGCTTTTGATCAAACCACCTTGTTTTTGAATTTTTTCCATCTCTTGTTGCACATCTTTTAATTCCAAAACACTCAGCGGTTGAGGTAAGCGCATATCGGCATAAAAACCATTTTCATCGACTTGAGTTTCCGCTGCGACGACTTCAGGATACCGATTTTTGATCGCTTGAGCAAAAATCAACCCGGCACTGCGACGTAAGGCAGCCAAACCTTCTGCACTGTTGCGATCATAAAAAGCAATTTTACTAGCTTTATTGACTGGAGCTGCTAAGTCAACCAATTGACCATCGATACTTCCAACTACTGCAGCTTTTGCGTGTTCTTTTGCTATCTCATACAAGGTGGTTCCGGCCACCACCATTTGTTTGCTTCCATCGGAAAATACGATTTCAAATTCATTGTTTGCCATCCTTATTCAACTCCATTCTCTACTTTAGTTTAAATATAAAAAAACACGTCCCCTAAAAAAGGGACGTGTGATTAACGTGTTACCACCCATGTTCCCAAGAAAAAAATTCTTTTCTTGGCTCATTGCGATCCATTAACGGGCATCACTCGATCAGACTTTTACTGATAGTTCGAAGGGAGTAAATCTAATGATTCAACTAGAAGCTTCCAGCCTTGGCTTCTTTCTCTGGCGTCAACTCACTTAGATCCATGTCCTTGTCAGCACTGTTTTATTAACTTGCCATTAGAGTAATCCTTTCAAAACAGAAAGTCAAGAAAAAGACTGGATCTTTTTTTAAGCATTTTGTGAAAAAGATTCAAAAATAAAACTCGGATAACCCTATGAGAGCAAGTAATAATTTTTCACTACTATTATTTCTTGTGAAAAAACCACAACGGTTAAAAGAACAGACTACCTTCATGAAATTTTAATTTTTTTATGGAAGAGCCGTGCTGCTAGTCGTCGTCGTTTCAGCGGGCGTGCCTTGACTCGCACTTGGCATAGTGACGCTTTGACCGTTGAGGATCGTTTCAAATCCGTTTTTCAAAGCTTGGCTTTTTGTTTTTTTAAATTCAAATGGATCGTTCATCTTCGCTTTACTCAAACGCGTCACATAAATTTTAGGCTCTCCATTTTGGATCATGAAAAAATACAAATGCTTTTGGTGGGGCATCCCGGTTTCCGCATCTGAATACGCACCGACTAGTGACGTACCACGGGTTTTACGCGTTACTTGATTGCGCCAAACGACTTCTGTTTTTTCGCCGTCCAAATACACTTTAGCCAATAGATCTTGCGGCAACGCCACGCCATAAAAATGTCCGTTTTTATCCGGTGAGATCTCGTTATACTGCTGATGCATCGTCGTGCCCCAATCAGCCATGAACTGACTGAGAGCTAAACTTTTTTGGGCGTTCCATAACAAATTTTCTGCAGGCTGTGCCGCTTGATCGGCTGGATCATGTTCTTCTTTTTTCAATTGTTCCAAGGCTTGCTGATAACTAACCGTTAGTTTTTCATGAGCGACTAATTTGTTATTCTTACGTAATTTATTTCCTGCTAAGATCTCTTTGATCTGCTGGTAATTTCCCGCCTTTTCCAATTGTTCTACTTGCCGCAATAATTCAACGGACGCTTTATTCTCCGCAATGTCGTGTTTAATATTTGGATCATGAGCGAGCGCTTGGTTATATAAGGCTAAGGCCCGCGTTAAATTATTTTCCGCCACTTGTTTTTGCGCTTCTTTTAGTAATTGGCGCACATATTTTTCATCCGCACGTTCGACTTTTACCGATTGTTGAGAAGTTTTGGTCAATGGATCTGTGGTGTCTTTTCCACCGCCACAACCAGCTAAAAGGAGGACTGTCAAAGCCATACTCAAATAAATTTTCTTCATGTAACATGCTCCTAATTCTTTTTTTCTAGTGTAACATGAATCGCCGCCAGTCAGAATTATTGCACAGAAGAAAACTGCTCGTTATACTAGGTCGTGCCAGAAAAAGGAGGAATTACATGGAATTATTTGACCAAATGCTTCAGCACACATCCGTACGCTCGTTTGAAGCACGCAAAGTACCCTCAGAACTAAAAGCCAAATTAGTAGCTGCTGCTCAAAGTGGCGCCAGTTCGAATTTTCTACAAGCTTATTCAGTGATCGAAGTCCGCGACCCCAAAAAATTAGCGCAATTGGAAAAGATTGCCCATGCACCCGGTTACGTCAAAGACAGCGGCGTTTTTTATTTATTTGTCGCCGATCTGAATAAACACGCGCAAGTGTTGCAAACCCACGCTGCACCTTTGACGAATTTGAAAAGTATCGAATCGTTAACTGTTGCAATCGTCGATACGACGATCGCGGCCCAAAATATGGCAGTGTTTGCCGAATCCAGCGGTCTGAGGATTTGTTACATCGGTGGTATCCGCAATGATGTCGCACAAGTTGCAAAACTTTTAGAGCTGCCAGCATTGACTTATCCGTTATTTGGTTTGACGATCGGCTATCCGAAACATAAAAATGAAGTCAAACCACGTTTGCCAGCAGACGCAGTCGTAGCTGTTGATCGCTACCAACTGTTGACTGCTGAAAAAATAGCCCGTTACGATGAAACGATGGCGACCTATTATGCTACCCGTTCGACGAATGCTACCCAAGCAAGTTGGTCGCAAAAAGTGTTGGCCCATTTTGAAATACCTCGCCGACCTGAGATTCGAACTTTTTTAGCTCAACAAGGTTTTGAACTTTAAAAAAGAGCGCTGAAGACTTAAATGAACCACTCCGCTACTTAACAGGGAGTGGTTCAAAGCTATCTTCAGTGCTCTTTTTATTTATCTATGGGGTAGTTCGAGTTACAAAGATGTGATTGTTCCGCCAGCACCATAGACTGCTTCCCAATCTTTAGTAAAATCGGTGACGGCTTGAGTAATCGATGGCATCGCAAGCGCCTGTGCGATGATCTCAACACCCATCGTTGCTGCTTGCGCTCCCGCTTCTAAAGCAGCATTGACTTGCCCTGCATTTTTAAAGCTTGCCGCTAAAATTTTAGTTTGACTCCCAGAGCGTTGGATCTCTTTTGCCATTTCTGAAATTGCGGCTCGTGGATCAATATTTTGATTTTCCATCCGATTGAAATACGGTGCGATATAATCAGCCCCGGCAGCGATCGCTAAATACGCTTGGAAGCGCGTATAGATTGCAGTGGCAGTTACATTGACTCCTCGGTGCTTCAATTCTTTGATCACTTTCAACCCGACTTCTGTCACTGGGACTTTGATAAAAACTTTTTGGTCGATCTTCGCTAGAATCGTTTCGGCATCCTGCAACATTCCCTCATAGTCGTCTGCCACGACTTGAACGTGAAGCGAATGACGCTCACCGATCAAACTACGAATCTTTTTCATATGCTCAAAAAAATCGACTTTACCTTCCTTTTTCACGATCGAAGGATTTGAGGTCACGCCAGCGATCGGTAAGATCCCGACATATTTTTCGATTTCAGCCAAATTAGCTGTGTCTAACATAAATTCCATCTAAGCCACTCCTTTTTACAGTTGGTTGCTCCAACCTTTTGTTCTAGCATAGCACGACTCGTTTACAAAAATCAGCCACTACTAGAGGAAAAAAATGCCGATCACTATATTGCCAACTGATGTCCCGCACAAAAAAATCTTTCCTTCACAAATGTGCAAATTCCAATTAATCAGCTAGTGCTAAAATTTTCTCCGCCGTCTCTTGATCGGTGATCAACGTATTGATCGCTTGGCTGTTCAAAACAGCTAAAATCGAACCAGCTTTTTTGATTCCTCGTGCTACAGCGACACGTTGCGGTACTTGTGCTAGTTCAGTCAAACTTAAACCAATCGTCCGTTTCGTTAGCGAGCTGTTCAAAACTTTCCCATCCCGATTCAAAAACCGACAACAACAATCAGCTACTGCGGCTTGCAATTTCAATTCTTCTAAATCCGTTTCAGTCAACAGATCGCGCCACTGACTTTTTTGATAACTCAACGGTCCCCCGATCCCCACCAAAGCAATGTCCAAATGCTGCCAATAGTTTTTCAATTCATGAAAGTATTTTGACTGAACGATCCCAGCAGCTAATGCTTGATTTTCTTGGACCACCATCGCATTGATAAAAACGCTTGTGCCTTGAAATTTTTTCGCTAGTTCATAAACTAGCGTATTGACATGAAACTGTGACCGAATATGGCTTGGTCCACCTACGATTGGAACGGCTATGATGTTCCGTAATTGTTTAGGTTCCAGCTGTTCAATCATTTGTCCTAGTGAAGCGCCCCAAGCTACTCCGATCACTTGACCATCTTTTACTTGCCGCCGTAGCCAGCTTTCCGCGGTTTGCGCCAAGTTCAATTCTTTTTGTGCTTCACTTCTCATCGGCTCACTGGGTGCCAATTCGACTTTTTCCAACCCGAACCGCTGCTTGACTTTTGCTTCTAAAGCAAACAACTCAGGATCGAACTGATTGAGTTTGATCTCTATCAAGCCGCTTTTTTTCGCTTGCGTCAACATCCGACTGACTGTCGTCCGATCGACATTCAGCTCTTTGGCGATCTCAGCTTGCTTTTTTTCTGCTACGTAATATAAGTAGGCTGCCTTTGCCAATTGTTTTTGTTTCTCCCAGTTCATCTTGTTATCACCTTCTTATTTTTACTATAGCAAAAAATCTCAGTGCAACCCAGCAAAAAAAGATGCCACTAGCAGTTGCCTCCTAGTGACATCTTTTCTTTTTAAATCAGTTAAGCTAATGCACCCATCGGATCCCAAGGGGCTAAAACTTTCGGCTCTGCTTCAAAAGCAGCTTGTTGTTCTTTAGTCAATAAATCTTTGCGCACCACGATTTGGTAAGTGTATTGGTCCATCCAGTCATCACTCATGACGAAAAAGCCTTTGTCGCCAACTTTTTCACCCCAACTGTTTTCAACTTTCCACTTTGTTGAATTGCCATCGATCAAATCAACACCCGTTAAAACCATCGCGTGAGTCATCATGCTCTCGCCTAGATCCAAACGCTCTGCTTTGGTCATCGTAAAATCAGTATCGAACAAATCATTGATATCATACGCATCAAGTGCCATGATCCCAGTGTCTCGAGTCGAAGATTGACCAACATCACAACCAAACCAAACGGATTCACCTTGTTCTAATTGCGCAATCGCTAATTTTTTGAACGCGGACATCTCAAGATTCAAATACTTGACTTGCTTGCCACCGACGACATTGCCTAACCGTGAGACAGTGTACGATTGATCAAACGGTTTGTCCGCAGTTGGTGCATTGATGATGCTAACATATTGATCTAAGTCAACGCCGACATACTGATCGTAAAAGCTTTGCGGTGTCAGGTCGCGATCAATGTGATAATTTTTTTCTTCATCCCGATATTCAAAGTCAAATGTTTCCGGCGGAGTCCCTAAAGCAATGGCTAAAATATCATAGACATGAGCTAACATCGTTTCTTTTTCTGCTTGGATCTTTTCAGCAGTCGCTTTTTCTGCTACCAGCTTCCGCAATGTATTCGCATCTTTTCGCAATAATTTATTTAAATAGTTGTTCAATTCTCGTGAATTTGAGCTAGCTGACGTTTCTGGCATCACCGCTTTTGGCACGACACCATATTTTTGGAACAACGACACGATCATGTCCCACTGACCGCCATCTTGTTGCGGCATTTGCAATAAGAAAGCGACTTCCCGACTAGTTAAGGGCTCAGTAGCTGTGTCTAAAATATTTTCATAAAAGTAATTCGCTTTTTCGTATTTGTCCCAGAAAAAAGTATAGTTTTGTGATAGCTCAAAATCTTTCAGCTCAAACTTCGTCAAGATCTTATGTCGGAATGTATTGAGTGCGGCAAACATCCAGCAGCGGCCAGATTGTTTTTGGTTCGCGACTTTCCCGGTAGCTAGATCGATCGAAAAGACCGGTGTATTTTCCACATGTGTCGCTGGGTTTTCCGCTGAAGCATGGATACCATTTTTCACGACACTGCGTTGTAATGCAATTTGTTTTGGATTGGCTAAAAAGTTTTGCCGAAATGTGGTGGTAAGTTCTGGTTTGATTGCTGACAAGTAAAGGACCTCCTAAATTAAATTGCAAGCGGTACGTTAGCTGAGTACGGGATAAAATACAAAACTTTTGATCCGCTGCATCCAATTTTGACACCATTCGCTGGAAAGTGCAACCGTAAAAATGATACTGAACAAAAAGAGTGCAACGACTTCGATAACGGTCATATTGACTTGATCGATATCAAGCGCCCGTAAGCCTTGAACTAAAAAACCGTGCAACAAGTAAACGTTCAATGTATTTTTTCCCCATTTAGAAAAGAAATAACGTTTCGTTGGGACGACTAAGAAAAAGGCTGCGATCCCGATCAAACCAGCAGTTAAAAACAACATGCGCAAGGGTGCGCCGAAAACTGGAAGATCTAAATACGCTTCGTATGGTTTAGAACCAAAGACCCAATATTTATTGATCAGATCATTGCAAGCCACAAAAATGAACAAACCAGCAAACAGTAAAACGGCCACACTTTTACGCGGAAACTGTTTGATCTTTTCGATCCATTCTTTCGGTAAATAACAACCGATGATGAAATAAGGGAAAAAGGTCAGTGTCCGTTGCGCCGCTAAGTAACGACCAAAAATCGGGAAATACCCTACGACGAGCGCAATCAAAATGCTAGCCCCGATCACATATTTAGCTGGAAAACGATGGACGATTTTCAGCAAACAATTCCAAAAGAATAAGCTGAGTAAAAACCAAAGGGCCCACTGCGGCGTGACTAGATCAAAACTGAATTTATCTTGCAGTCCGATCATCGTGTAATAGCCCGAATAGATCAGTTGGAAAAATAAATAAGGAATCAGTAACTTCACGACTAATTTTTTGAATGTTTTTGGTTTGCCTTTCGAGAAAAAACCAGAGATCAAAATAAAGGCCGGCATGTGGAACAAGAAAATAAAATAGTAAAGATCGTTATATACTGGATCTTTATCCATGAAGGGCTGGAAAAAATGGCCAAAGACGACCAGGATCATTAAAAATAATTTAGCATTGTCAAAGTAAGCGTCACGTTGCTTTCGCATTGAATTCCTCCTTTAATATCGCAAGAAATGTTTCTCGCCATCATCTAGTATAAGCAGGAAAACGTTAATTTTCAAAGGATAACCCTAATCGTTACAGAAAAGACAAGAATTATTCATAAATGAACTTTACTCTTCATCGCCTTTTGATTCCCTCTTTCGCTGGCAAAAAATTCTTTATAAAACAAAAAAAGACGACCTGAATGTTCAGATCGTCTCACAACTCCGGCAGTAGGACTCGAACCTACGACATCATGATTAACAGTCATGCGCTACTACCAACTGAGCTATGCCGGAATATCGATTACCTGTTTATAATAGCAATTTTTAGATTACTTGGCAATAACTTTTAGTAGAAAAATAAAATGCTTTGCCGAGCTTTTCTTGAATTTATTCATTTTTTAAGGTAAAACTAGTATACTACCTTTCAGTGAGGGAAAAGTATGCCAAAAAGAAAACATTTGAAAAAACGCCAAAAACGCTGGCTGAAAGTGATCTTCCCAGTCGTTTTTTTATTTTGCTGTTTAGTCGGCGGGATCATCGTTGGCTTGAACGATAAAGGAGTCACACCTGCTTACGTTCCGGCGAATCATAAATTAGGAGCACCGCTTTTAAGAAAACGTTCACCGCTGGAAAAAGCTAGCCAAGAAATACACGAACCGCGGGATGCTAAAAGCGCTCAGATCGACCAACTATTGCTGAGCAAAAATTTCAGTGGAACTGCGCTCATCTATCACAACGGCCAGATCATTTTGAATAAAAGTTATGGATTTAAAGATGTCGGTAATCAAATCACAAATACACTGTCGACTCAATACTGCATCGGTTCGATTCAAAAAACACAAACTGCTTACTTGATTGCCAAACAAATTGCAGCGGGTCGCTTACATTTTTCTGACCCGCTAAGTAAGTTTTTCCCGCAAGTTCCAAATAGCGAACACATCACCATCAAAGATCTGTTGAATATGACGACAGGCTTGCGCATGCAGCCACCGCCTGTTCAAGAAATGTCCGCTACCGATCCGAATGCGATCTTAAAAATGATCATTACTCGCACGACGTTTTTCGGCAACAAAAAATATTCGTATCAAGCGGTCAATTATAATTTACTCGTTGGCATCTTGGAACAAGTGACTAAGACCGACTACTATCAACTGTTTGAAAAGCAGATCACCAATACGATGCAATTGGAACAAACGAGTTTTGCTGCCGAAAAAGATCCTGATCAAGCACTGCCTTACAGTTTTAAAAATGGCGTGTCAACTTTGATGCCAGCACCAGATGCCGCTTACGCCCTCGAGTTGGGTACAGGTAACATCTTTATGAGTGCCAGTGATTTGTTTGCTTTTTATCAAAAATTTTTCAGCAACTATTATTTAGCGAAACCATTACGCACAGAAATGTTGCAACCTTATCCCGGTGAAAAATATGCCAGTGGAAATTACAACCTTACCAATTACTTCCATAGTCGCGGTGTAAAGATCACTTACGAAGGGATCATCAATTACGGAGCCAATGGTCGAGACTGTGTCATTTTACTTTCTAACCGCCAAGACCCGACACTTACGATCAACAAACTAAGCGATGAAATCACCCAGCTAATTGTACCTTACAAAGTCCAGCCAGTTTAGTCTAGCTCTTCGCAAAAAAATCTGACAAAATAACGAAAAGTGATTGACAAGCAATCACTTTTCGATTATTCTAATTCTTGTGTTAACAAGCCGCCTTAGCTCAGCTGGTAGAGCACCACCATGGTAAGGTGGGGGTCGCCGGTTCAAGCCCGGCAGGTGGCTTAATCAATTGCCCAAAAAGAACCTCGATTACTCGGGGTTCTTTTTTTGTAGCTATCATTTAATCCTTATATCTTTTCCAATGTCCAATGAACAATCACACCTTTTGACTCACCACCAAAAAACGATGTTGCTGATTTTCAATCACACCTTTTGCTTGTCATTCTTCCGCCAACTGCTCTAACTCAGGCAACTTATCCTTAACTGCAAAGTCTGGATACTCCCAAGAAATCGTGCGCACATAGTAGACCAGTGCTGCCAGATCATAAAAAAATTGTTTTGGATAAGCTTCAGCTTGTTGCAAAATCGTAAATCCTGCTTGTCTCAATTCAGCTGTAACACTGGCTGCATTCAATTCAAAACGCGGCTTAGCACAATGTAACCGTGCCGCTAGCTGATTGCCATTTCGATCGCCGACTTGTTGGGTGATGAAATAGCCGCCAGGTTTCAATACTCGTTTGACTTCTGCTACCGTAAATCCTGCATGAGAACTAGTGACTAGATCAAATTGTTCATCTGGAAAAGCTAACTCATGGCTCGCCTCTTCAAAGACCACTTCAACACCTTTTGGTCGCAAAGTAGTTAGTAGTAACTGATAATTTTTCGGCCAGCCTTCTGTCACTGCCGTACGTTCAGGCGGATGTCCAAAAGTTGCGAGCAGTTCACCACCACCTGTACCTAAATCTAACCAGTGCAGCTGTTTTTGCAAGTACTTGCGAACGATCGCGCGATAATCCCAAGGTAATTTTTCTTGGGCATACCGTCCCTTTAAAACTGAGAAATCCCAGCCACTAAATTGTTGTTGCTGTGCTTCACTTAATAGTAACGCTTCGATTTGTTGTTTCTCCATTTGTGTTCGCTCCTTTTTTAAGTCTAACTAGTGGGCGAACCGGCAAAGTTTTACTCGCATTTGGCTGCCGCTTCCCCTAATGCGAGCTGCTACCTCGTGACATCATCTGTTTACTCCCTTCCCTATTTTGAGCTTACCTAAAAAATAGCAGATCATTTGAACTCTTTATATAGAAGAAAAGCTTTTTTTACTGCAGATTTACAATATTTCACACTTTTACTAAAAAGATAACACGCCTTCAAAATAAAAGCGTTGCGCTAACTTTTGCTCCGTTTCATTGAATAATCGAGAAAATTTCACGTCATTTTTTCTTCAAACTTTTGTTAAAGTCTTTTACGCAGTTGTAACGGTTTCGTGTTGGTTTTATCACCTACGCGACGTGTTTTGGTGCTAAAGTAACTCCCGTAAACAACTATTTATTTGGAGGAATCACCGATGAAATTTGTAAAAACACTTCTATTAACGAGTCTTGCCACAGCCAGTAGTTTGTTAGTTCTAGGAAGCCAAGTTCATGCCGCAGAAACGTATACTGTTCAAGCCGGTGACACATTATCGGCTATTTCCATCAAATTCGTCGGCAATAACAGCTTGATCAATCAAATCGTCCAAGATAACCATTTAGAAAACCAAAACTTTATTTATGTTGGGGAACAATTGACGATCGACACTTCCGTGCAAACGACTGCCCCAGCACCAGTTACCGCGGCAACGAATCAATCCAGCTATCAAGCTTCTACTGCCACTCCAGCAACTGCCGCTTCGGTTTCTGAAACATCAACAACCCCAGCTGCTTCAACGGCCACTCAGTCAACGCCAGCTAGTCAAACACCAACTAACCAAACGACTTCTCAACCGTCCCAAACTCAACCAGTGACCCAAAATACTCAAGCAACAACTACTGCCCAAACCGCGACCCAAGCAACTGCCACTCCAACCACCAATAATAGTCAAGTTACGACTGCGGCTAACTCCACCAGTCAAACGACCACTGGCACGAACGCTGCGAAAGAATGGATCGCCCAACATGAATCTGGTGGTTCCTATACAGCTACAAACGGTCAATACATCGGGCGCTATCAATTAAGTGCTTCTTATTTGAACGGTGATTATTCCGAAGCAAACCAAGAAAAAGTAGCCGATCAATATGTAGCTTCTCGCTATGGTTCTTGGGAAGCCGCTCAATCTTTCTGGCAAGCAAACGGTTGGTATTAAAAAAATCAGTCTTATAAACCCCTTTTTCTCTGCCAGTACATGAAGATCCAATCGCTAATGTTACAAAACCGTTACAATATGACGCTCAAATCATCAGCAGATAACATTCGTTTTTGAACAAACCTGTAAGCTGGACTTTACTCATCGGCTTACAGGTTTGTTTTATAATATTAAGGATTACTAAAACTATTTCAATTCATCTCGTTGTTACATTTCTCAATCAGGCTGTAATCAATTGTTACAGTTTTATTACCTACAGATAGCTTTTTGATGTTAGAGTACTTCTTGTAGCAAGGAACGAAAAACTTACTTACATGGAGGATTACGTACATATGAAACTAACAAAAACACTTTTACTTAGCACAGTCTTAGCAGGTGGTACGGCATTAGCACTCGGAACGTCAGACGCACACGCAGCTGAAACGTATACCGTTCAATCCGGCGATACATTATCTTCTATCTCAGTCAAATTTGCAGGCGACAACAGCTTAGTCGACAAAATTGCAGCTGATAATGGTGTCAATAACTATACAATTTATGTTGGTGAACAATTAACGATCGATACAGCTGGTTCAAACGCTGTCCAAGCATCAACTAATTCTTATTACCAAGCACCAGTTCAACAAACCGTTCAAGCTCCAGTTGAAGATACAACAGTCTACCAAGCACCAGTCCAAGAAGCAACTCAAGCTCCAGCTCAAGAAGCTACGACTTATCAAGCACCGGTTGAAAACACAACGACCTATCAAGAACCTGTACAACAAGCAACGACTTATCAAGCAGATGCTTATCAAGCAGCACCAGTTCAACAAACGACTGCTCAAGCTCCAGTACAACAAGCAGCAGATAACTCAGCTTACACAGGGAACTCTTCATCTGCTAAAGAATGGATCGCACAACGCGAATCAGGCGGTTCTTACTCTGCATCAAACGGTCAATACGTTGGTCGTTACCAATTGAGTTCTTCTTATTTAAATGGTGACTACTCTGAAGCCAATCAAGAACGGGTTGCAGATCAATACGTAGCAGATCGTTACGGTTCATGGGAAGGCGCTCAATCATTTTGGCAAGCAAATGGCTGGTACTAAGATTCAGTCAGTTTCTAGACTTCGAGAATTTTCTCTCGAAGTCTTTTTTATTGTACATAATAATAGTAGAAACACGTTCAAAATGAAAAAAATTACCTGCGCCTACCACAAAAATTTTCTTTGAAAGTCGCCCAAAAGTCGCCGTAACTGCTTGACTATTACTACTAGATGACAATATGACAGCTTTTGGGGCTTTGATACAGTTTGCCAAATATTCTTAAGCCTTGGTTTCAACGTGCTCAGCAGGATTTTTACGTATCGTTAAATATTTCTAAACCTCAAGTGGCTTCATCTGCTTGTCACATACCTACATGCAATCGTAACGACTTGTTACGGCTTTCTTACCTATGAAATGCTTTTAGCTGGTATAGTACTTCTTGTAGCAAGGAACGAAACGAAAAAAACTTACTTGGAGGATTTACTTAAATATGAAAAAAGCATTTTTATTTAGCACTTTGTTGGCCGGCGGAACTGCCTTAGCATTTGGAACTTCAGACGCACACGCAGCAGAAACTTACACCGTACAATCAGGTGATACGTTATCTTCTATCTCAGTTAAATTTGTGGGCGACAACAGCTTGATCGATTCGATCGCAGCTGACAACGGCGTTTCCAACTACATGATCTATGCAGGTGAACAATTAACGATCAATACAGATGGCTCAGCAGCTTATACTGCTCCAGCTACTTCTTATAATTATCAAGAACCAGTCCAAGACACGACAGCTTATCAAGCACCGGTTCAAGAAACAACGACTTACCAAGCTCCAGCTCAAGAAACAACTTATCAAGCACCGGCTACTCAAGCAGCACCAGCAGCCCAAGCTTCTTCAACACCAGCATCGACTTCTTCTGCTAAAGAGTGGATCGCGTTTAAAGAATCAAGCGGTTCTTATTCTGCAACGAACGGGAAATATATCGGCCGTTACCAATTAGATGCGTCTTACTTAAACGGTGACTATTCAGAAGCTAACCAAGAACGGGTTGCGGATCAATATGTCGCTGGACGTTACGGCTCATGGGAAGGTGCCCAAGCTTTCTGGCAAGCAAACGGCTGGTACTAAGATTTTAATTTAATGATTCAACCCCCAGAAAATTTCTGGGGGTTTTTTGTCTTTTCATCACAGCTACAGCACCGATCGAAAAAATTATGCGTAAATCAGCTGAACAAATTACAACCCGACATTCAGCATCCACGGTAAAAAAGTTATGTAGCAGATCAATTAATCTTATTTCTCGTTACTCGAGGAACAAAACAATCAAAATGAACGGTCAGCCAATTAAAAATTCTCCAACTGAAAAGATCTTCTAAACTAGATCGATCAAAGCGTTTTTTACTGAAAAACAATCCCTTCTACCTCCGATTTTGGTTTAGCCTTTCCTTCGTATTTGCTAACCGCGCTTCAAATCAATTTCTGTTTTTCAAACTTTGCTTTTAATTTAGGATCTGGTAGTTATGAAACCACGTCTGTTTCACTAAGAAAGCTTTTGATCCTTCATTTTTCAAAAACAAAATGATCTCGTCCTTACCTTGAGTCTAATTTAATTTTTTTGTGTACTGGTCATCGCATACACTTGCTCATTTTCTCGATTGTTTCCCCCAACTTTTTTCAGAAAGATTACCAGCAAGTAACAGTATGTCGGTCATTTCCCTGCGAGATAACATGGCGATCTGAAAAATAATTTATCCAAGCCTAAGTTAACTGGCTTTTGAAAAGCAAAGATAAGATTAAAGATTTCTAAATAGATTTCAGCTTTATCTTCCTGACACACTATTCAATCCCATTGTAACTGCCTTTCAACCTATGAAATGCTTTTAGCTGGTATAGTACTTCTTGTAGCAAGGAATGAAACGAAAAAACTCACTTGGAGGAATTACATAATGAAATTAGCAAAAACACTTTTACTTAGCACAGTTTTAGCCGGCGGTACGGCATTAGCACTTGGAACTTCAGACGCACACGCAGCAGAAACGTACACCGTACAATCAGGTGATACGTTATCTTCTATCTCAGTTAAATTTGTAGGCGACAACAGCTTGATCGATTCGATTGCAGCCGACAATGGTATCAACAACTACACGATCTATGTTGGCGAACAATTATCAATCAACACAGACGGTTCAAGTGCTGTAGCAATCCAAGCACCAGCAACTAATTATGTTACAACTTACCAAGCAGCACCAGCTCAAACGACTTATCAAGCACCAATTCAAGAAACAACTACTCAAACAGAAGTTCAAGCTCCTGTTCAAGATACGACTACTTATCAAGCTGAAACACCAGCAGCTAGCTACGATACAACTTATGAAGCACCTGCTCAAGCTACGACTACTCAAGCAGCTCCAACTCAAACAACAACTGATAACTCTGCTTACACAGGGAACTCTTCATCTGCTAAAGAATGGATCGCACAAAAAGAATCTAGCGGCTCTTATTCAGCAACCAACGGTAAATACGTCGGCCGTTACCAATTAGATGCCTCTTACTTAAACGGTGACTATTCAGAAGCCAACCAAGAACGAGTTGCGGATCAATACGTAACTGGACGTTATGGTTCATGGGAAGGTGCGCAAGCTTTCTGGCAAGCAAACGGCTGGTATTAAGCCAAACATTCAAATAAATCTTTCTGACCTCAAGGCGTGCCTTGAGGTTTTTATATTACCAAAAAGTAACAATGTAACAGCAAAAAATAATTTTTATAACAGGTCATTAGTTAATCTGCTTTGAGTCTCATCGGAAATCACAACTATTTTTATAACCTTTAATTATTTCTAAATCACATTTTCTTTCATCAGCTTGTTACATTTTTAAATTCACTTGTAACGACTTGTTACCGCAGCTTTACCCATGAAATGATTTTTGTTGGTATAGTATTACTCGTAGCAAGGAACGAAACGAAAAAAACTTACTTGGAGGATTTACTTAAATATGAAAAAAGCATTTTTATTTAGCACTTTGTTGGCCGGCGGAACTGCCTTAGCATTTGGAACTTCAGACGCACACGCAGCAGAAACTTACACCGTACAATCAGGTGATACGTTATCTTCTATCTCAGTTAAATTTGTGGGCGACAACAGCTTGATCGATTCGATCGCAGCTGACAACGGCGTTTCCAACTACATGATCTACGCAGGCGAACAATTAACGATCAATACAGATGGCTCAGCTGCTTATACAGCACCTGCCACTACTTCATATGAAACAACGACTTATCAAGCACCGGCTACTCAAGCAGCACCAGCAGCCCAAGCTTCTTCAACACCAGCATCGACTTCTTCTGCTAAAGAGTGGATCGCGTTTAAAGAATCAAGCGGTTCTTATTCTGCAACGAACGGGAAATATATCGGCCGTTACCAATTAGATGCGTCTTACTTAAACGGTGACTACTCACCAGCTAACCAAGAACGCGTCGCAGAACAATATGTCGCTGGACGTTATGGCTCATGGGAAGCAGCTCAAGCTTTCTGGTTAGCAAACGGTTGGTACTAAGATAACTATCTTCAAAAGGCAGGACAATTAATTGTCTTGCCTTTTTTTGCATTACTTAACGAGAGACTTGCTAGGATAATTTTTCGACCGCATTTGGAATCTCACTAGCATGACCTACAATCAGATCCGCTCCAGCAGCTTTCAACTCGTCTACTGAACCAAAGCCATAACTCACGCCTAATGATTTGATTCCATTTTTATTGGCGCCAGTGATATCATATTTCCGATCCCCTACCATGATCATCGTTTCATTTTGTGGCAAGAGTTCCAACGCATAACGCAAGATCGTCGTTTTATCTTCTCGATGTTGTTTAGGATCTGCTCCACAAATTTTAGTAAAGTAATGACTCATGTTTAGATTTTCCAAGATCTCCGTAGCAAAAACTTCCGGTTTTGAAGTAGCGACCCCTAAATGATGTGTCTGAGCTAAAGTAGCCAGCATCGCTTCCACTCCTGGATAGACGGTAAGTTTCATCAAACCAGCTTTTTTAAAATAATCGCGATAAACTTTCGTTGCTTCCCGAGCCTTTGCTTCATCGATGCCATATGTTTTTTTCAATGACTCAACGATTGGTGGCCCGATAAAACTATATAGTGTCAAATCTGATAGCGGTTCAAAGCCCATCTCTTTAATCATATATTTCATTGATTCAATGATGCCTTCACTTGAATCAGTCAAGGTCCCATCTAAATCAAAAAAAATTGTCTTTTCCATTTGTAACGCTCCTCTCTAACCTTCTTTCTTAAGTGTACCGAAAATATCAGATAAGACAAGTTGCTTGCAATAATACAAGCACTTCTTTATACTTACTTTTAGTAAGACTATATGAATACGGTTTAGGAGGAGTACATGATGGATACACAAATTCGCGGGTTACACCACGTTACAGCTATGACTTCAAGTGCGGAAAAAAATTACCGCTTTTTCACTGATATTTTAGGTTTTCGGATGATCAAAAAAACGGTCAACCAAGATGACATCGCGACGTATCATTTATATTTTACCGATGACAACGGTGCACCTGGAACAGATATGACATTTTTTGATTTTCCTAATATTCCAAAAGGGACAAAGGGAACAAATAGTATCGCGCGGACTGGTTACCGAGTCAAAAGTGATGCTGCACTCGACTACTGGGTCGAACGTTTTGATCGTTTAGGTGTTGAGCACGGTCAGATCAGTGAACGTTTCGGTAAAAAATATTTAGAATTCAACGACTATGATGATCAATGGTATCAATTGATCTCTGACGAACATAATACTGGTGTCGCTGGTGGTACACCGTGGAAAAATTCTAATGTGCCAGAAGAATTTGCCATCATTGGACTGGGGACAACGATCGTTCGCGTTTCGAACTTTGATCACATGAAGCTCGTTTTAGAAAATGTTTTAGGATTTAAAGAAACTGCTGCAGACGGTTCGATGCATCTATATGAAATCGGTGAAGGCGGAAACGGGGCTTCATTGATTATTGACCATCAGCCAGACTTACCGCCTGCAATTGAAGGTTATGGGAACGTCCATCACTTAGCATTACGAGTTGCAGACAAGGAAGCTTTAGAATATTGGATCAAAAGGATCAATGACTTAGAGTTTCCAAATTCAGGTTTTGTTGATCGTTTCTACTTCCAATCAGAATATTTCATGGCGACGACGCATGTTTTATTTGAATTAGCAACAGACGGTCCTGGTTTCTTACAAGATGAAACTTATGAACACGCAGGCGAAATTTTATCATTACCGCCTCACTTACAATCAAAACGTGAAGAGATCGAAAATTATGTTCGACCTTTTGATACGAGTGACGCGAACACCAAACGCAAATAAAAAATTAAAGCGTTAGTTCTCGCAACTAACGCTTTTTTTCTGGAGGCTTTTTGATGTATCATTACGCAGCTCATGAATTATCCACTAAACAAAACTATAAATTTTTGACTGGTAGCATCATTCCACGCCCAATTGCTTGGATCACAACGATTGATCCAACTACGCGCGTCGTCAACGCTGCACCGT
The DNA here is from genome assembly GCF_902706605.1 of Enterococcus sp. CSURQ0835. Classification (GTDB taxonomy): domain Bacteria; phylum Bacillota; class Bacilli; order Lactobacillales; family Enterococcaceae; genus Enterococcus_A. The sequence continues at coordinate 38,314 of NZ_CACSLH010000028.1, forward strand.
TTAGCTATTTTAATGTTGTTTCAAAAGAATTACCACTCGTCAGTGTCTCCATCAATCGCAAACCCGATGGTCAAATCAAAGATACGGCTCGCAATTTATTGGCTCAAAAAGAAGCGGTCATTCATTTAGTGAACGATACCGTTTTGACCGCTATGAATCAAACTGCTGCACCGCTTGAAGCTACCGAAAGTGAACTACTTGGAACTTCGTTAACACTAGTGGACAGCAATCACGTGAAAGTTCCAGCAATTGCTGAAGCCCCTATTCGTTTCGAGACTCTTCTTCATCAGTATGTCCCATTGAAACATCAAGAACAGATAATCACGGATCTATTTATTTTAGAGGTAACTGACTATTATTTTCAGCCTGAAATATTTGACCATGAAAAACAATATATCCTACCAGAAAAATTTTCACCCATTGCACGTCTGGCTGGAGACAACTACAGCCATATTGATCATTTTATTCAATTAAAACGTCCCGACTAAAAAGGCTTAAGCAAGTGCTCAAGCCTTTTTCCGTAGATCAATGATCGGTACATTTCCATCAATGACACCACTTGATCCTTTTAATTTAATTAAAGCTAAACGATCATCGTATTCTAACTTCATTTCTTGATCTAAATAAACATTTGAATACCCTTTAATTTTAATTGGGCCGACATCACTTTCAACCGTCAAATCATAATCAGATTGGTCTTGTGTTTTATTTACTATCAATAACCGAAAGCTAGTATCTAAAGAACAGACGCCTAATTTTGAATATTTTCCCACACCATCATCTAAATCTAATAGAATATTTGCAGAATCAGCTATAAATATACGAAGCTTTTCTTGCAATTTATCAGAAATCTGAATAAACATGGCTATCATCTCCTTTTCAACAAAAAGCATACCATGCCAAACAAAAATCTGATACTTTGTTGCTTGTAACCAAATGCACGAAAAAACGATCTAGTAAACTAGATCGTTTCAGACTGTAGACAAAAGATTCATAGAAGGTGTAGAAATCCAATTTCTACGCCTTTTTTGTACGCTCTACTATATGTAAGTTCAAAAAAAGCAAAAAAAATAAAGGCCTACTGCCTTTTGTATAAC
>NZ_CACSLH010000029.1 GCF_902706605.1 Enterococcus sp. CSURQ0835
CCATCTAACGGATGTTTTGACATCATCGCTCTCATTCCTTTCAATAGCATTGAATTCGTTTTCAATTCTATTATAAAAGAAAAGACTGTAAACATCATCCAAAAAGGGACTTTGTCTACAGTCTGAAAGCCGCATCCAATTTTTTGGATGCGGCTTTTGGGTTGATCAATTGATTTTTCTCTTAGGATTCAACAGATTCATTGGATCAAGCAATGCTTTGATTTGGTGTTGCAAAAAATCGACATCTTCACCAAGTTCAAGATTGTTCCATTGGTTTTTGACCATCCCCACGGCGTGCTCGCCTGAGATTGTACCACCTAGCTCTAAGGTTTTTTTAAACATCAATTGCAAGGCTTCATTGACTTGAGGCGGCATTTCACTAGCATCTGCTGGCCAAACGATTGTTGGATGGACATTGCCATCACCGGCGTGACCTGCAACATAAATTTTTAGGCCGAGTTGCTCACCGATTTGTTGGATATAATCCATCATCGGTGCTAATTTAGAAAGTGGGAGTGCCATATCTTCCATAATATGGTTTTGTCCGGCAAAAACAGCGGGTAACATATCTTGCCGCAGTTTGACTAAAGCCGCTTGCTTTGCTGGATCCGTGGTGACTTGAATGTTTGCAGCACCGAATTTAGTTAACAAGTCATTCATTTTTTGTTCGATCTCAAGTGTACTTTGATCAATTTTAAAAATCAGCATAGCACCGCTTTCACTAGCGTAGTCGGTTCCTTCATATTGATCTAAGGCGGCAATCGTATTGCTGTCGAGGGCCTCTAACATGGTAGGGCCGACGCCTGAAAGCCGGATCGCCGCAACCGCTTTGGCTAAAGTCGTCATATCAGGGAAAAAGGCATTTCCCATCATCGGTGTTCCGATCGGCAGTGGTAAAAGTTTGACGATAATCTCCGTAATGATCCCCAGCGTACCTTCTGAACCGACAAACAGTTGCGTCAAATCATAACTAAACGCTTGTTTTAACGTTCGACCGCCTAGTTTTAACTCACGGCCATCAGCTAAGATTACGGTTAGACCTAAAACGTTGTCCTTAGTCGCGCCGTACTTGACGGTGCTCATTCCACCGGCATTAGTAGCCGTATTTCCGCCGATCCCCGAAATACTTTTTGAACCAGGGTCTGGCGCATAAAACATGCCGAGTTTGCGAGCTTCGTCATCCAGTGCTTGATTGATGACACCAGGTTGGACGACAGCTAGTCCATCTTCTTTACTGATTTCAATGATTTTATTTAGACTGCGAGTTGATAAGATGATCGCGCCGGTTAATCCGTCGGCCCCGATCACAGTACTGGTAAATTGATTTTGTGTGATGACGGGGATGTGGAAGGTGCGAGCAGTCTGCAAGACGCCTTTGATATCGGCTGAACTTTTTGCGTCGACAAAAGCGAGCGCTAAGCCACTATCTGCATCGGTCATTCGCGGACTGAAAGATTGTTTTTTCAATGTTTCTAAGTCTGTGAAAACGACACCATCAACTACATTTTTCGTTAGATCTGCAATGACATCTTGTTCTTCAAAAGCTGTGAAAACTGCCATCAAAACCACTCCTTTTCATTTGAACTTTTTAGTGACAAGTTCTGACAGTTCTAATGGTAGTCGAATCATTTTTAGAAAGCTAGCGATAAGACTTTTGGGTTTAACATAAGTCAGCGAACAATTGAGCAGTAAATGCTAAACCGTTTTCAAAAAGGATATCTATTTTTAGGCAAGATTTGTTATAATATGAATGGAAACTGAAAGGAGAGACCAAAATGAAATTAAATCAATTTGGATTGAAGCACGAATCACTGTCGACAGCTAAAAAAGAATTGACTGACTTACATTTTTTGACTGAAAAATCAGCTACGACTGGAACAGCGCTCTGGTTTGAATTGTTGCGCAAAAGTTTTTTAACGGTCAAAGATGAAAGCGGGTTTGTCGCGAAATTAGGAAATCTCTTAGCTGATGAGACCAATGACTTAGCTGAGTTTTACCAAAAAGAAAAAACGTTGAATAAAGATGTCTTTTATACCGTCGCGCTCCAATTGTTAGAATTTGAGCACGGGATCGATTTTTCAGTCGAACATTTAGGCAAAGACCTTTTGAAGATCAATGTGCCGACTATCGATGGCGATTTTGAGCAAGTTGATACGGTCATCGCTGCTTGGTATTTGTTATTGAATACTCATACTCAAAACGGACTGACCTTTTTAGATAAATTGGCAAATGAAGGTTTTTATTTAGACCAAAACGTTAGCCAACCGCTATTTATCAATGGGAAAGCACAAGCGGTCTTTGATGCGACTAAGATCATTCGGGAAGTCGTTTATGTGGAAGCTGACTTAGACACGGATGCAGACGGCAAGCGTGATTTATTGAAGTTAGAGATCTTACGACCGGGTGAGACTGAAACAGGCTTAAAAGTCCCGACCCTTTTTACGGCGAGTCCTTATAATCAAGGTGTCAATGGACCAGCTGGGGAGCAGTTGACGTATAATGTCAATCTGCCACTAGAACGTAAGGAACCAACAGATACTCAATACGAAGATATCCAATATCAGCCGGAAGCTAAAGACTTACCACCAGCTCGTTCGGTCAATGGCCAAGCTGATCAAGCAACCGAAACATTTGCCCGCGAGTTGACGAATTATACGTTGAACGACTTTTTCTTAGTTCGCGGTTTTGCTGTCGTATATGGAGCCGGGATCGGGACTCGAGATTCAGATGGCATCCAGACTTGTGGCTCGGTGGAACAGACTGATTCGATGGTAGCTTACATCGAGTGGCTGACTGGTAAGCGTCGGGCGTTTACGAATCGGACAGATAATCTTGAGATCAAAGCGTGGTGGAGCAATGGCAAGGTAGCGATGACTGGGAAATCTTATTTAGGGACTCTAGCGACTGCTTGTGCGACACGCCAAGTGGAAGGGTTAGAGACGATCATCTCAGAAGCTGCGATCTCGGATTGGTATCAATATTATCGCGACAATGGGTTAGTGATCGCACCCGGTGGTTTTCCTGGCGAAGATGCCGATGTTTTAGCGATCGAGACTTTTAGTAAAATGAAAAACGCTGGAGATTACTTGCATAGCAAAACTTTTTTCATGGATTATTTAGCAGAGATGGCGCGCTTGCAAGATCGGCGTTTTGGAAATTACAATTCGTTTTGGGATGAACGGAATTATTTGCCGTTTGTTAAAGACATCAAATGCGATGTCGTGATGGTCCATGGGCTGAATGATTGGAACGTTAAACCGCGCCAAGTCGCAGATCTTTGGGATGCGTTAAAAACAGTTCCGGTGACGAAAAAATTGATTTTACATCAAGGGCAGCATATTTATATCAACAATCAGCCATCACTCGATTTTTCCGATATGATGAATCTGTGGTTGAGCCACAAACTTTATGGGGTGGAAAATCAAGCCAAAGAAATCTTGCCTGATATCATCTACCAAAAAAATACTGCGGTAGAGACTTGGGAAACTTTAAAAGACTGGCAAGGAGAACAAACGCAAACGTATCATTTAAGTAAAACGGAACTGGTCACAACGGAAACGAGTGGTCAAGTAACTTTTAATGATGAGTTACTGACAGAACAATATGAACGTTACACGAAAAATATTCCATTATGGGAAAAAGACCTCAAAGAAAATGGCGTGATGGATGGTCATCGCTACTTGGCAAAATCAGCTGAGTTGACCTCAGAACTTTTGATCGCGGGACGTCCAACGGTTAAATTGACCGTTGCTTCCAGTCAAGATCTAGGAATGTTGAGTTTTCAACTAGTCGATTTCGGCAAAGCAAAACGTTTAAAAGACGTTCCTGATCTGCTAGTTCCTCACGGTATGCCATTGGGTCCAAACTGGCGAGAAGAAAATGTGATGGAATTTAAATTTGGACCAGAAACGGAATATAAATTGATTTCGCGTGGGCATATCAATTTACAAAACCGGGAAAACCCGTGGAAAAATGATGAGTTAATAGCTGGTGAAATGGTCACGATCGAAGTTCATTTACATCCGACATTGTATCATTTGCCAAAAGGTCGTCAGTTAGGTCTGATCATTTATGGAACGGACTTTGCTCACACCGTTCGAGGTAACCAAGAGATCGAATACACGATCGAACTGGGCGAGTCCACGTTGACTTTACCATTGGCTTAAAGTCTCCCCAGTCGCTTAAAAATCTTTTTACAGTTTTGAGTTGAATCAGATCCAACGAAAATCCGCGTCCGCTTTCAGTCGTAGTTTACTGAAAGCGGACGCGGATTTTTAGGTTGCTGATTTACAAGATTGCATCGATTGCTTTGATCAAAGCGTTTCGAAAACCATACTCTTCTAATGCAGTGACGCCTTTGATGGTCAAGCCGCCCGGTGTGGTGACCGCCTCTTTTAATTCAGCCGGATGTTGGTTGGTCACTTGTTGCAAGCGGCCACTGCCGATCAACATTTGACTGATGATCTCATAAGATTGGGCCCGCGGGATGCCATGTTTGACAGCTGCATCTGACAAAGCTTCCATCATCAAGTCGACAAAAGCTGGGCCGCAACCGGCGACAGTGTTGATAGCTGCGATCTGTTCTTCAGGAGCGATGATGACTTTTCCTAAGGCTTCAAATGTTTGTTGCAATGTTTTTTTAGCTTCTAGTGAGATCGTTTCGGGAAAAGCGATGGCAGTCACGCCTTCATTAATCGCAACGGGAGTATTAGGTAATGCACTTGCCAGAGGATAACGTTCCCCCATGATGGTTTGCATTGCGTGTAAACTGACTCCAGCAGCTACAGAGGCGATCGGGGCTGAAAATGCCGGCACTTTTTTGAGTTCTTGTAAAAGTGGTACGACTAATTTGGGCAAGGTAGCGATCACTAAGACATCGACTGTTTTTAATTCTGTCAGTTCGGTGACGAGTTGGAAATGGAGTGCTTGTTGTAATTTTTCTGCTGAGCCGCTGTGTCCGCCTTTGACGAATAATTGTTGCGGGGTGACCAAGTCGGCGTTTAACCAGCCGCGAATCATGGCACTTCCCATTTGACCAGCGCCTAAAATTCCGATCTTCATAGAAAATTCTCCTTCGTTGATAATTATTTTTCAAAAAAGCCGATCAAGATCCCAATGGCTAAAATGATTAAAACGATCGTAGTGATTCCAACGTATAAATAATCTTTTTCTTGTAAAAAAGCATAGATGGAAACGACAACGCGCAAGACGGGAGTTAAGATCAAACAAAAAATACCTAACTGAATGTATGCGCCGGCTTTTAATGCCCCCAGTCCGAGAAAGATCGTTTGAAAGTCAGTCGGTGCATGCGTAGCACTGTATTCAGTGGAGCCGTGTAAGAGTAAAAGCAGTAGGCCGAATAAAATAATTGCCGCCGACACTAAGACGCCGATCCGTAAAATATAGCCGATAACTCTTTCGATCGCTTGGATCTCTTGTTTTTCAGTCTTCATCAAATCGTCACCCCGAATCCGCGTAAAATCATTTGCAAGCCCATCACGACTAAGATCGGGATAAAGATCAGTCGAATCCATTTTGGTTGCAGCTGCTGCATGATTCTAGAACCGATCGTAGCACCGATCAAAACGCCAATTGCCAATGGGCCAGCAATCTGGGGCAAGATGGTTCCGCGAAAAAAATAAACCATCGCCGAAGCGGCCGCGGTCACACCCATCATTAAATTGCTCGTAGCACTGGAGGGCTTCAACGGCATTTTCATAATAGTATCCATCGCAGTGACTTTAAAAACACCGCTGCCGATCCCTAACAAGCCCGAGGCCAAACCAGCGCCAAACATCATGGCAAAACCGCCAGGGACTTTTTCGACTTGGTAGTCGATTTGCTGTTGGGTCGCTTTATCGAAATAGGTGCTGTTGAGCTTTAATTTTTCAGCGAGTCGATCGCTTTTGGCTTGGTGGAGCACTTCTGATTTGCCACGGAGTTTTTGCAACATATTGATCGTGGAAAACAACAAGAAGCTGCCGAATAAAACAAATAAAAAACCTGTGGGAACGAGGCCAGTCAAAATCGCGCCGACGATCGCGCCGATGGTGGTGGCGATTTCGAGAAACATCGCGATTCGTAAATTTAACAAATCGTCTTTTAAATAAGCGATGGTCGCCCCTGAACTGGTGGCAATCACGGACACGATACTAGCAGAGATCGCGTATTGAATGTCTAAGCCAAACAAAAGCGTCAAAGCAGGCGTTAAGATAATACCGCCGCCGATGCCTAAAATCGAACCTAAGATGCCAGCAAAAATGCCGATCACTAGTAATAATAAAATCTGAGTCACCATCTCATATCCTTTCAAACTAAAACTTGTTACGCGTCAATGCGCCTAAAACAAGTTGTTTTTTTGAGCATTGACTTTTTTATTATAACCTAAATCTTAGCCAAGCACGGAACAAACCGCTATAATAGGAAAGAATTTATTGAGGCGGGCTTATTTTAAATCGAATTCAAGGAGTGATTCAAATGATGAAAGAACGTGTGGTGGTCTTTGGTGATGCGATCATCGCCATCATCATCACGATCATCGTCTTAGAGCTACCCATCAGCTACGCGAGTAATGGCGCGATCCATTATGGTGAATTATTGCGAGCGGTGGGAATTTATTTTATCAGTTTTTGTTTTGTTGCGAATCTATGGTTTCAAACAGCGTATGCGTTTAACCGAGTTGAGCAAGTCAAAAACAATGTCTTAGTCGTTTATTTATTGTTGTTGTTTGGACTGTCGCTCGTCCCGTCAGCGACGCGGTTGTTGATCGAAGATACCACTCGGCAGACCGTTTTTATTTATGGCGTGTTGACGTTTTTAGTAACATTTGTGATGCGTCGCATGATCGTTTCATTGACGCGACAAAGTTTGCCCGATGAGGCCCAAAAGAAGCGGCGAACCGATGAATTGAATCGTCAAGATCTGTTTAGTTTGGTTGCGCGCTTGATTTTATTAGCGCTAGGTTACTTTTTCACGCAAGCAGTCTTAGTCATTTATTTAGTTTTTCCGATTTTGGCTTTTTTACAAAATATCGTGGATCGCGAAGAAGATGCGTTTGTCGATACGTTAGCTCTTGATGAGCAAAATGATTATTTTCACGATCGTAACGACTTGTGGGGAAATCCCTTGAGACGTTATGGCCAATTGTTGCGCGAATCTTTAAAAGATAGTGATCAAAACGATCCAGCTTGGCGCGAACAAATCACAAAAGAATGGCAGAAAAAAATCGGCGAAACGATCGGCCAATTAGAACGAAAAATCGCTACGACCAGTGATCCGCAAAAGCAACAGCAGTTGAAAGTCCAAGTGACTCGCTTGAAGCAACAACAAGAAGGCTTCAATCGACGGCTGAGTCAACGACCAAAAAAGGGAAAATCACCTGACAAACTCCAGTAAGACATCAAGCTAGCGCTTGTGTCTTTTTTTGTTTCCGAGTATACTTAATATAAATATCGCATGAGAGATAAGGAGAAGCACAATGAACTATCGCCCAACTGACGTAGAACATCCGATCAAAATGTATATTCGCCGCGACCTAGGCATCACCGTTGAACAATTTGGCAAGATCGCCGGCATTCCCCAGTCAACGTTAGCAACTTGGATCAAACGTGAGCGGCCAGTCGAGAAGCTACCGATCGATTTTTATAGTGCACTGGCGACGGTCGCGAAAAAAAATCTTGAAGAGGTGTATCGAGATTTATTGACGTGGCAAAAACGATATTATCAATATAAACAAGAAAGTTTGCAAGCTGCCGAAAATAAAAAACCGCTTTTTAGTTTAGCGGCAGATGAAGGCCGAGCAGTTTATCACGCCTATAAAATCCGTGGGGCTGAAGCCGATTTGTTAGAGCCGGCGAAACGGTTGCGCAAAGCGATCGACCGGTTAGACAGTGAGTTGTTTATTCAAGCATTGATTCCGATTTATGGAAATATCGAGCGGGCGATGCCGACGTATTTAGCTAAAACATTGGCGAGTAAAGATCAGTTGAAAGAATTTGGTCAAGCCTTTTACAATGAACTATTGATCAAAGGCTAAGAAATTAAAATGAGCGTTGAACGGAAAGTGCTGAGGGTTAGCGCTACCGTTGAAGAAAAAACCAAGGAGCCAGACAGCATGCCGTCTGGCTCCTTGGTTTTTTACAATTCTGCTTTGACCGTGTCAGCGACTTCGGTCAATTGAGCAGTAGTTTGATCTGTTTGTTTGGCGATATCTGCGATGCGCAAGAAACTATTTTTATACATCGCCACTTCGCGGAAGCGCGAATATTTTTCTTCGATCTCATGATAGACGACCGGTTGCTTTTTACTTTTTTCGATCGTTTCTGAGGTCGGGATGTATTCTAACTGTAAATATGACAAGGCATCATTGACACCATCTAAAAAGGCCTCATATTCTTCTTGCCGGAGCTTGCCATCTGCCAAGCGCTCCTTTTGTTTTTCGACGAATAATTCAACGACTGGTCCCACTTCGATCGGTTCTACTTCCAAAAAATCCCCTCCAACTTTTCCTTTGTTTCTATTTTACTATAGATTTTGATTCTTGTAGCATTTAAATAATCAAACTGACGAAAAAAAATTCTTTTTCTTTCAAAATTGTAAGTCGATAAAGCCCTTTTCTATGCTAGAATAAAAAACAACAATTAGGAGGGACAGTACAATGGAAAAAGTGGAAAAGCATTTGAAAAAAGCCAAGACATGGAACATGGTTTTACTGATTTTAGGTATTATTTCTGTAATTTCAGGGATTGTTGGATTAAAAAGTGTTTTAAGTCCAGATACGAAGACTTTTGAACAATTAGGCGCGTATGGTCAAGAGTTACTAGCCTATCAGACTAGTCCGTTGACTAAAGCCGTTTCCATCATCGGATTACTAGTGAGTATCGTGTTAGTCGTTTGGTATTTCAAAGCGAATAAAATGTTAAGTAACGAACAAGTACCACCAAAGTATCCGTATTATATTTATTTAGGCTATACGGTTTTAAGTTTGTGCTTAACGATGATCATGCAGCCACGCGCAACTGGAACGGCCGCTAGTTTTGCACTAGTGACAACGATTGTGACATTTGTTATTCAAGCGATCGTCGCACTGCCTGCCGTGTTAGTGATCGTTCATTTATTTAAAGCCGAACCAGAAGGAGTAACGCATGAATAAGAGACCAACTAGTAAAAATCCATTTAAAAAACTACAAGCTAAATTTAAGGGCTTGACTAAAAAACAAAAGACCCGCGCTAGCATTATTGCGGGAATTTTAGCCGTCTTGTTGTTAATTGGAGCGTTTGTGTATTCGCAAACACGTAAAAAAGATGAGGCTGAAAATAAATACCAGACAGTGACATTGAAAAAAGCAGACCCGTTGACGTTTAAAGGGATCGTCAAAGCTTCTACGACGCAAGATTACTATTTTGATCAATCGTTAGGAAAAATCTCAACGATCAATGTCTCAGATGGTCAAAAAGTCGATGATAAAACGGCGCTTTTGACTTATGAAAATCCAGAAGTCCAATCACAAGCCGATGAACAAAATGAAAACTTGAATAAATTGAATGTTGGCGTGAAAAATGCGCAAGAAACGGTGGATGCTGCTAATACGAAACAAGCAAAAGTCCAACAACAAGTCACGAACGCGCAAAATGAATATAATGCCATCACCGGAACCGATGAAGAAAGCAAAGCGAAAAAAGAAGCGGCCAAAGAAAAAGTTGATCAGACCGAAGAACAACTCGATGCGGCAAAAGATGCGGTGTTGCAAGCGCGCCAAGCTCTTGATCAAGCAAACGCGGAATTGTCTTCTGCTAATGAAGCGGTCAACAATATGAAAGCCAAAGTCTCCTCGACAGTCACAAGTTCAAGTAGCGGAACGGCTTATGTCAATCAAAAAGGAAAAAATGATCCGTCAGTGCCAGTGGTCCAAGTCGTCAGTGATGATATCCACGTGGAAGGGACTGTTTCGGAATATGATTTCTCACGTTTGAAAGAAAACGAGAGTGTGACCGTCAAACCGATCATCTCTGATCAGAAAATCGACGGAACGATCACCCATATCAATCAATTACCAGAAAAAAGTAGCGGCGAACAAGCTAGTGGAAGTAAAGGTACCGCTTCAGTCTCGAATTATACCTTTACAGTGAAGCCTGCTCAAAGTTTGCAGTATGGCTACAATGTTCAAATCACGTTGCCGCTAGATGAGATCCGTTTGCCAAATGCCGCGGTGTTAGATGAAAATGGCGAGTCGTATGTTTTTGTTTATCGTGATGGTACGATCCATAAGAAAAAAATCATGACGGAAAAACAAGATGGCTACATTGTATTGCGTAGCGGTTTGAAAGAAAAAGATAAAATCGTGGCAAATCCTGATGAAAAACTTTCCGACGGTCAGAAATTGGCGGTGGATTAAATGATTGAATTGATCAATATCAACAAGTATTACCGCACCGAAGAAGAGAATCTCCACGTCTTGAAAGATATCAATCTTTCAGCTGATGCCGGCGAGATGATCGCGATCATGGGTCCGTCCGGATCAGGAAAATCGACGTTGATCAATACATTGGGTTTCATCGATACGAAATTTGACGGTCAATATTTATTTGAAGGCGAAAATCTCATTACGACTTCAGATGATCGACTTTCAAAAGTTCGGAATCAAATCGTCGGGTTCGTCTTTCAAGACTTTAGCTTGATCGATAATTATACGGTCTATGAAAATGTCGAATTACCGCTGTTGTATAATGGTTACAGCTTTAATGAGACAAAAGAAAAAGTGATGGCTGCACTAGACAAAGTCGGGATCGCTGATAAAGCGGAAAAACATCCCAAGCAACTATCAGGGGGGCAACAACAGCGGGTGGCGATCGCACGAGCGCTCATCAATCAGCCTAAGTTTATCATTGCGGATGAACCGACCGGCGCGCTAGATACTCATACGTCTGCTGAGATCATGAAATTATTCCAAGAACTGAATCGCAAAGAAAAAGCGACGATCTTTATGGTAACCCATGATCCTGAAGTGGTGCCTTATTGTACCCGGCTGGTGAGTATTCGGGATGGCGCGATCATTGAAGATAAGGCGGTGGATGACCGATGAAATTTTATGTGAATTGGCGCTCTTCGCTAGGTTCGATCTTTAAAAATAAAAAACGGAGTGCCTTGACGATGTTCGGGATCATTATCGGGATCGCCGCAGTAATTGCGATTTTATCGATTGGTCGTGGTTTTGAACGCGATACGATCAAAAGTTTGACTCCTGGTGAATCCAGTAAATTAGAAGTCAACATCACGTTTAATCCCGACGATCCAGCGCTGTATTATTCGAACCTCGACATGATCCAACCAAGTGATATGGAGATCGTCCGCAATCTTGATGGGGTAGAGAAAGTCAGTTACCCTAAAGCCGATCTCAGCTATATCTATAAAGATATTCCGATCAAAAATAAAATGAAAAATAAACGGATCGGGGTCGTGAAAAAACAAGGGAAGCCTGTCCTTTATGGCCGGAGTTTGACCGTCTATGATAATGAAACGCAAAACAAAGTCGCACTCGTTGATGAAGGCATTGCGAAAAGTTTGTACAAAAGTGGTAAAGCTGCGATCGGTCGTGGGATCGAGATCGAAGACCAAGTGTTGACGATCGTTGGTGTCTTTAAAGAAGCCGCGGGTCAAAGTATGTTTTCTGCGGAAGAAACAAGTATCCAAGTGCCGCGAAAAACGTATATTCATTTCTTCGGCAATGATCAAGATACCAGCAGTCTAGTCTTGACATTGCGTCAAGGAACCAAACCGAATAAAGTCGCAGATAAAGCGATTAAGAAATTAAAAAGTAATGGTGCGATGCGGGACCAAGGGGAATACCAAGTCGCAGATACAGCGCTGATGACAGATGGGATCAGTGATGTCTTGAGTACGATCACCTTATTTGTTTCGGCGGTCGCAGGGATTTCACTATTTATTGCTGGAGTCGGGGTCATGAATATGATGTACATCTCGGTTTCAGAACGAACAAAAGAAATCGGGATTCGCCGAGCATTGGGGGCAACGCGCGGGGCGATCCGCACTCAATTTTTACTGGAAGGGGTCACGTTGACTTTAGTTGGCGGGATCATCGGTTATTTACTGGGGATGATCGTGGCCTACGCTGTCGGGTCAGCTATGAACATCTCGGTTTCTGTCGATCTATTCACCGTTTTATTAGCAGTGGGTGTTTCAAGTGGGATCGGCTTACTCTTTTCTGTAATGCCAGCCTCAGAAGCTGCGAAAAAAGATTTGATCGATATCTTGCGTTAGCTTGCGAAGGCAATGTTTGAGACGTGACCAACTACCGGTCGCGTCTTTTTTTATCGACTAGTTTCTCCACCGGATCTTTTAAGCGCTAAACGAGTTTGGTCATTTTTCTTATTTCAACTACTTGGAAAATTAAAAAAACAAAATTCTGACTTTTCTGTTAATTTATGCTATTATTCTAATTAATTGAAATGAGAAAGGAAGAACGTATTTGAAAATTGAAAAACAAAAACAATTGTTGAAATTGATCGAAAAAGATTGTCGTTTATCTATTGATGAGTACGCGATCTTGTTAGGTGAAGAAAGTGCTGTTGTTGCCCATGAAATCAAACGCTTAGAAGCCGAAAATATTATTTGTGGCTACCGCGGCTTGATCGATTGGAGCAAAATTGAAACCGAATGGATCGAGGCCTTTGTCGAAGTCCGGACGTTAGCTCAAGGAGAAGATGGTTACCGCAATATCGCTAACAGTATCAAAAAATTCCCACAAGTCGAGATCTTGTATTTCATCAGTGGCGGTTTTGATTTCTTCGTGAAAGTCCGAGGCAAAAATATCAAAGACATCTCTAGATTTATCGCGACGAATTTAGCTTCGATTCCAGAGGTCCAAGGAACGCGGACACATTTCTTATTAGACAAATACAAAGAATGGGGTATCGATTTAGAAGACAATGATACCGATCACAGGATCAAGGTGACACCATGAGTGCGGAAAAGTATTTAGCTAAACACATCACAGCGATCCAACCTTCTGGGATTCGCAAATTTTTTGATATCGTTTCCGAACAACCTGACGCGATCTCGCTAGGTGTGGGGGAGCCGGACTTTGAAACACCGCAGCAAATGACAGCAGAAGGTATCCGCTCGCTGCAAGAAGGGCGAACGTTTTACACGGCGAATGCTGGTTTATTACCACTTCGCGAGCGGATCAGTGATTATTTGCAAGAAACGATGACCGTCAGTTATGATCCGAAAACGGAAATCATCGTGACTGTTGGTGGGAGTGAAGCGATCGACTTAGCGTTGCGAGCTTTTATTGAAGCAGGCGATGAAGTAATCATTCCGCAGCCGAGCTTTGTCTGTTATGAACCGATTACGCAATTAGTCGGTGGTGTGCCGGTGACGATCGATTTATCAGCGGAAAATGATTTTCAATTAACGCCTGAGCAATTAGAAGCTGCGATCACGACGAAAAGTAAAGTCTTGATTTTATCTTATCCGAATAATCCGACTGGTGGCATCATGACAAAAGAAGCCTTGATCAAAATTGCCGATGTCGTCAAACGTCACGACTTGTTAGTGATCTCAGATGAAATTTATAGTGAACTGCTGTATGACGAGCCTTTTGTTAGTATTGCCAGCTTACCAGGAATGCGAAATCGAACGATCGTCGTCAATGGTTTTTCTAAGTCATTTGCTATGACTGGCTGGCGGTTAGGTTATGTGGCGGGCTATGAGCCGTTCATCAGTGCGATGTTGAAGATCCATCAATATACGATCATGGCAGCACCAACTGTCAGTCAATATGCTGCATTGGAAGGATTGAAAGATTGGCACGAGACGATTGAAACGATGCGTTTATCCTACGAGGAACGCCAGAACTTTTTACACCACGGTTTAACGCAGTTAGGATTACCTTGTTACAAAGCAAAAGGCGCCTTTTATTTGTTTCCAGACATTCGGCAGTTCGGAATGTCTAGTGAAGACTTTGCGTTGCAACTACTCGAACAAGAAAAGTTAGCGGTGGTACCAGGCTCAGCGTTTGGTAAAAGTGGGGAAGGCTTTTTACGTTTATCTTATGCTTATTCATTAGCCGAATTAAAAGAAGCGTTGCATCGTTTAGGACGCTTTGTTGCCACTCTGAGTTAATTGTGTTTTGCTGGACAAATTCAATTGAAACAACGAAAAAATCAGCGGGCTGCTGGAAGTAAAAAAGAAGCCAGCTGATTTTTTTCATGTCTTCAATAGCACTTTCTTAACAAAGTATGATTGAATTAGCATCATTTTTTTATGTAAGCGAATCCAAAAGGTAAAAAAACCGGTTTTCAGTCGAGTAGATTTATCTGAAAATTTTAATTATAAGAAATCGCTAAGACTGTTATTTTTCTCACGATAAAATAAAATCAGATGCAAAAAAAATAACCATTCTCGTCAAAGAATGGTCACTTTATAAAATAATTTTTCTTGATATTGGAAGAAATTTTTAACCTTTTCGTTCAAATTTTAAATGGTAGATGACTAATAAGACGATAAACCAAATCGGTGAGAAGATCAACGCTTCACGTGTATCGGCTGCCAACGCCAGCACAACTAGTACGAAAGCTAAAAAGGCGTAGATGATATAAGACGTATAAGGGAAAAGGTGAAGCTTGAAGTTACTTTTCGCGACTTTATCGGGATTTTGCTTCCGGTATTTGCTGTGAGTAAAGACGATCATTCCCCAGATAAACAAGAAACAAATCGTGGCGATTGAACTAACCATCGCAAAGACACCGCTTGGCATAAAGAAGTTCAATAAGACCGCGATGAAGATCACTAAAGTGGAGAAGACCAATGCTTGACCTGGAACTTTGTGAGTCGTCAACTTTTTAAAACGAGAAGGTGCGCTACCTTCTTGGGCTAGTGAACGAACCATTCGGCCGGTACTATAGATCGCGGAATTACAAGCCGACATTGCCGAGGTCAACACGACTAAGTTGACGATTGAAGCAGCTGCTACGATTCCAATTTCTGAAAAGACTTGGACGAACGGACTTTGGTCAGCGGACAAACTGCTCCAAGGGTAGATGGACATGATCACAAAGAGCGAACCTAAGTAAAACAAAATGATCCGGATCGGAATGTTGTCGATCGCTTTTGGTAAAACCGTTTCAGGATCAGAAGTCTCGCCACCGATCAAGCCGACTAATTCAACTCCACAAAAAGCAAAAGTCGCCATTTGGAAGGAAAGCATAAACCCTTTGGCACCTTTCGGGAAAAAACCGCCGTAATGCCACAAGTTACTGACTGCAACGTGTCCTGCACTTGTTTTATAACTAGTAAAAATCATAAACGCCCCAACGACGATCAATGCGACGATCGCGATGACCTTGATCAAGGCAAACCAAAATTCCATTTCACCAAAAAGTCCCACTGCGACTAAGTTCAATCCTAATAAGATGATCAGTGCAATGAGTTCAGGCAACCATTGAGGGACATTTGGAGCCCAAAAACGAACGTACATCCCGGTGGCAGTCAAATCAGCCATCGCGATAGAGATCCAACAAAACCAGTAGGTCCAGCCAGTGACAAACGCGGCTTTTTTACCAAGATAATCTGCGATGAAGTCTAAAAAAGAATGGTAATTCAAATTTGACAACATCAATTCTCCCAACGCGCGCATGATTAGAAAAATAACTCCACCTGTGATCGCGTAGGAAAGAAGGATCGATGGACCTGCGAGCTGGATCGTTTTTCCGGCCCCTAGAAATAGCCCGGTTCCGATTGCGCCACCAATCGAAATCAGTTGAACGTGGCGATTTTTGAGGCCGCGTTCGAGTTCCTCATGTGTTTCCATTTTATCAAATCCTTTTTTTAAGATAACATCATTTTACCACCAAAAAATTTGTACGCAAGTAAAAACATTAAGGGTAATCTGAACCTCATTGTGAATTAGAAAAATTAAATAACGTCACATTTTAAAGAATCGGTAGAGATTTTTATTTCAACTGTCATTTGGGAATCAGTTGGTGTTATAATATAGTCTGATTAATCAGGGAAGATTTAGGAGGTTGACCTGTGTCCAAAAAAAAGCTGGGCTGGTGGGGGCTGATCATTTTCGTGATCGCCGCGTTGAGTTTTGCCGGCTACCAATTTTATCGTGAAAAAACCGCTGCGACACGCCGTGAGACGGAACAAGTATTTCAGCGTAAATTGAATAATCTCTACCTCGACCAAAAGTCAGGTTACTTTAAAGATACGATCAGTGAAGAAGATTTTGATCATTTGTTAAACGAATTAGCCGCACGCACCGGCCGAAATCAAGCAATGGAAGAACAGATCGCAGGGAGCAAGGCCGATTTTCGTTTGCAGACGCAGATGAATCAATTGTTTGAAAAAAGTGTCTTGACGGGGATGGATCTTTCAGCCCATCCGGTTTTACAAACGATCGATACGAATGATCGGATTACACGCCTAACAGGGCAGTTACAAACAAGTGCTGCGAAAAAAAAGAGCTGGGGCCAAGATATTGAAGCGATATTATCAATCGCGAAAAACCAAGCGAGCCACTATCAAGCTGCCGAGCAAACCGTGACGAAGCTGACACGAAAAAAAGCTGCTGATATTACGTTAAGTGATTATTTATCGACAGTTCAAACAGTAGCGATCTTGCCTGATGGAAATTTCAAAGAGGATTTGCTTAATCAGTTAAATCCAATTAAACGGAAACTCAGTGAGAACAACCAAGATTTTTCAACTGAAGTCCAACAAAAAGAAGCGGAAATCGAAGCGGCAGCAAAAGACTATCAAGCCCGCCAAACGAAAGAATTAGAAACAAAAACGGAACAGTTGAACACATTGAAAAAAGAATTAGCACAAAAGCAACGCACTTACGCGTCGCTTTCACGGATGAAAGTCTCGTTGGAAAATAGCCGATCGCGCTCGTTGGAAAGCAGTAGCGAATCAAGTACTACGTCCACAACGATCGAAAATGGAGAGGTCATTATCGTACCAGGAGACTCTACGAATACGCGACCAAGCAGTTCGAGCTCGTCATCTACTTCGACCAGTTCAGCTCCGCCAATGGAAAGCAGCACGAGCAGTTCTGCTAGTGATGATGAGCAGCAAATCGCACCAGCTGGAGTTACAAATCATTAAGCAAGGGCTGTAACAATTGTCGTGGTACTGTCCTATGAACCGAGCAATCCTAAACGTGAGACACGAGCAAAAGCCGGATACCTTCCATTAAAAATTATGGGAAGGCATCCGGCTTTTCAGCGTTTGAAATTTTTTCTGACAGCCGTTTTCTTGTTAAAGGTAGTCAAAGCGGTCGCTATGTATCACTTGAAAACGACCTATGTCTTAGTTTCGGTTAGGTTTAAACTAGTTGCTGAGTTGGAGTAGCTTTTGGCTTTTTTAAATCTGGTTTTTGAATTCAAGTGGGACGATCTTATCCAAAATGAGCATCATCTCTGCAGGGGTCTCTTTTTGGCCAGAGTTGACCCAATCTTCAAGGACCCCAAAGGCCGCATTACTGTAATAAATGATTAAATAATGTTTTTCGATCGGAGTCGTGACGGTCGTTTTGATGTAAGGAACGATCTGAGACTCTGCATGTTGTTGGATAAAATATTTGAGTTGAGCTCGCGTTTCATTTGACCCATGGGTGGAGATCAACAAACTTAAAAGATAACCTTCATGTTGTAAGTAATTCAATAATTGAAAGAAAAAAGTTTGCTTATCAGAATTTTGTAAGAGTGTCAAAATCTGTTTGACGCCTGCTAAAGCTTCCGTTTGAAGTTGTAAGATCAGATCTTCTTTATCTTTGAAGTGACGGTAAAAAGCTCCGCGACTGATTTTTGCAGTGGTGATAAGGTCGTTTGCAGTGATTGTTTCAAGCGAGCGAGAAGCAATCAAGGTGATGAAAGCTTGTTTTATTTTTTTTCGTGTTTTTAAAATGCGCAGATCGGTATAAGCGGGTTCCATTTTTCACCTCATGTTGATTTTATTAGACAGTTCACTTCATTCTGTTCTGTATCGCGATTTTGTGATTGCTTTTATTCAGGGAATACCTACACTAGTATAAAAGATAAAAGACAACTAGTCTAATAAAAGGAAGGAAATCAAAATGAGAACAGCTGAAATGAAACAGGCGTTTAAAAAGTACGGGAATCAAGTCGTATTAGATGACATTTCTTTTTACTTGGAATCAGGGAAAATTTTAGGCTTGATCGGTCCTAGTGGCGCGGGAAAGACGACGACGATCAAAGCTTTATTGGGCATGGAACAATTAGATCGTGGGGCTAGCTTTGTTTTAGGTCAAAAAATGCCAAATCGAGAAGTACTAGCTCACGTCGAATACATGGGGCAAGAAGATGCACTGTACAACGAGTTGACTGCAGCAGAAAACTTACGCTTTTTTGGTACATTGATGGGACTTAAACACACGCAATTAGAAAAAGCGGGTGATCATTATTTGGAGTTATTGAAGCTTAGTGATTTCAAACAAACATTAGTCAAAAACTTTTCTGGGGGAATGAAACGACGCTTGACTTTGGCCATAACCCTTCAAGCTGAACCGCAATTACTAGTCTTAGATGAACCGACAGTTGGGATCGATCCAGCATTGCGTCTTGAGATTTGGGATCAGTTACGCACGATTGCGCAAACTGATCGCGGTATTTTGATTACGACTCACGTGATGGACGAAGCAGAGCGATGTGATCTTTTGGGGTTGATCATTGGGGGAAAATTATTTGCCTTTGGGACTCCGGCAGCATTAAAAAATCAATTTGCTGCTAAAACGATTGAAGAAGTTTTTTTGAAAGCTGAGGTGCGTTCAGATGCGCTATAAAGCAATCGTCAAACGAGTCATGTTAGAGCTAGTGCGAGATAAACGAACACTACTTTTGATGATGCTCGCACCATTAGTCATCATTTCATTGATGAAGTTTGTGTTTGATACGAATACTGAAGTAAAGGTCAAACTAGGCTATTATGATTTGCCACAAGAAATCACAACCGCACTGCCAGCAAGTCGAGTGACACTCAAAAAGTATCCGCCAAAGACTGACGTTAAACACGCCATTACTACGGATGATCTCGCGGCATTTATCACGGTTTCAAATGACCGATTCGTTGTTACTTATGAAAATGCTGATCCTAACGCTACCAATCAAATCAAAAATTTGCTGCAAGCAGCACTTGCTAAAGGTCAACTCTTGTCAATGCAAGGAATTATAAAACAGCAAGCACACGCATTAAAAAAAACAGCGAAGTTGAGTCAAATCAGCGGGCAAGCATCATTACCAGCAAAACAAGCGACGCCAGTACGTTACACAATCACTAATCATTATGTTTATGGAAATGGTAAGACCCAATTTTTCGATCAAATATTTCCGATCTTAATTGTGTTTTTTGTTTTTTTCTTTGTGTTTTTGATTTCAGGAATTTCATTATTACGTGAACGAGCTACTGGTACTTTAGAACGGGTCTTAGCAACGCCCGTAAAACGTAGCGAGATTATCTTTGGTTATTTGACCGGCTACGGATTGTTTGCGATCATCCAGACTGTTTTGATCGTTGCTTTTTCGATTCTGATTCTTTCATTGAACGTTGCCGGGTCGATTGGGTTAGTCTTAATCGTCAATATTTTAACGGCATTAGTAGCACTAGCCATGGGGATCTTTATCTCAACTTTTGCAACTTCAGAGTTTCAAATGATGCAATTCATCCCCTTAGTCGTCATTCCCCAAATCTTTTTTGCCGGTTTGATCCCAACTGAAAATATGGCAGGTTGGGTTCAAGTCATTGGAAAACTACTACCGTTAAGTTACAGCGGGGCAGCTCAAACAAAAATCATGATCAAAGGACAAGGCCTTTCAGCGATCATAAGTGATTTGGGGATGTTACTTTTATTTTTGATCTTCTTCACGACGCTGAATATTATGGGATTAAAAAAGTATCGTAAAGTTTAGCTGACAAAAAACAATTAAACGATGGATTAAAAAAGGAGCCCGACAGTTTGCCGAGCTCCGTTTATTTTACGCTTGCAACGTCTTCAAGACTTTTCGTGAAAAAGGTCCCACGAGTAGCAGTTGAAGGGGTAACGCTACGATTAAATTTAGACCCCAGGTGTGAAGGTAGAGTGGAAGGGAGACGCTGCCTTCCATCAAGATTCCGAAAAGGGACATACAAGTGACCATCCCAACGACCATCAGACTAGAGATTGTGAGCACCGTACTTAATGGCTGTTGCGGTTTGATCCACGTAAACGTGATTTTTTTGGCAAGAGCACCGATCACGAAAACATCTAGGATCAAGGCGGTCACAAAACCTGGGAAAAAACCGCGAACTAGTTCGCTCAGTGTTAAATGATCATGTAAAACTAAATTATACGTACTCATCCCAACGACCATCAGGGAACACATCAGTAAAGTAAAAACGATTTCTTCTTTTTTATTAGTTGGCAAAATGATTCCTCCTTTAATTATGCAACGAGGATCACTATAGCATGTTTAAAATTTTCGTGTAAGTAAAAATTGGGTGAGAATTTTATTAGGATAACCCGCATAAACTTTGAGGAGAAATGTCCGCCAGCTTGCTAACCAAAAAACCGAGGACGCACCCTTTAATCGGTAAGTCCTCGGTTTTTTGATTTAATCTGAACTTTTGGTCGCCGCATTTTCTTTATCGATTGCTTCGCGTAAGTCTTCAATTTGTTTATCGAGGTCTTTACTGGATTGTTTTGTGCGATCGATTTGTTGATCAAGGGCATCAGTTTGTGTGTTCAAGGAGGCTTTTTGTTTTTGATAATCGTCTTCTTTGGCATCATAAACTGTTTGATATTGCCGCGTCAGTGTGCCGCCATTCGGTTCTAATGTTTGAGTCAAATGATTAACTTTTTGGGCTAAATGATCAAAGTCAGTCCAATTATCTTGCGTGTCCGTCACAACGATCTCAAACTGACTGAGATCATTGATTCGTTCGGAAACGATTTGACTGCTGAAGTTAGTAGCATCTGTAATGGCTGGACTATTTAATTTTGCCGCAACGAGTTCGTTAGCTTTTGCTTTGACTGCCGCATTAATCTGTTGCGAATCATTTTGGAGTGCATTTTTACGATTGGTCAACATTTGTTTGGCTTGACTGCTACGGGTGATGAGCTGTCCGCCGCTTTCTTCCACTGAAGCCGGTCGCGGAAAATCTTTATCCGCTTTTCCTGCGTTTAACAGATCCATCGTTTGTTTGAAAATATCTTTTGTTGCTTGCCCGACGACTTCATTATTTTGCGCTTTAGGCGTATCATTCCCAGCCCAGACCGCCACGGTGTAGTAAGGCGTGGCGCCCACGGTCCACAAATCTTTAGCTTCATCAGTCGTCCCAGTCTTGACTGCCCAGTATTGATTGTGGGCTAAAGTCATGCCGGCTGCGGTCCCGTCAGCTTCTTGATGGACACCTTTCATCGTATCAAGAGTCAAGTAGGCCGCGTCATCACTGTAAACTTTTTTCTGTGGAGCCTCGGCTAATGAGAAAATTTCTTTATCTTGGTCTTTGCGAGTGATGTTCGTGATATTTGTCGGCAAGCGGAAATTTCCTTGGTTGACGAGTGTTGCGATCCCGCTAGCCATTTCTTGGGTCGTCGCGCCGTAAGTCATCCCACCGACTGCGATGATCGGATTGTTGTCAGCCGGATCAAGTCCACTGAACTGCATTTGAGCTAAGGGATGGTAAACGGGTTCTTCTAACTCTTTGCTGTTTTCAGCTGCGAGTTTGAAGGCCACGACGTTTGATGATACAGCCATTGCATGCCGCAATGTCAAATCACCTTTTGAACCGAGATAGACATTATTCGGATACGTATTGTTTGGCCGGTCATCAGAGATTTTGCTCGTTTCTAAGAGACCACGTTCATAAGCCGGGGCAAAAGAAACTAAAGGCTTGATCGCCGAGCCCGGTTGACGGAACGATAAAAACGCACGGTTGTACGTGTTACCGGCTTCACCTCGGCCACCGATACTAGCCACAACTGTTCCTGTCTGATTATCGATCACGGTCATAGCCGCTTGTTTAGTGTACAGTTCTTTATCTTTTTCCGTCCACTTCGCCATCGTGTTAGTGACGATCTGCTGTAATTCTTGGTGGATCGTAGGATCGATCTTTGTTTTGATCTCATAGCCACCAGACATGATTCGTTGATAGACTTTATTATATGCTTCTTTGTAATCTTTGTTGTAGCGTTTTTCTTCGTCTTTTGAATCAAATTGGTATTGGAAGCGGAAGCCCTCATCATTCATCAAAATTTTAGTCGCAGAATCAATCGTCAATGCGATCTCATTATCTTGGATGTCATTGTCTAAAGCGTCTGAGTGGACGTGAGCTGTAAAATCGGATGCTTGTGCTTTTTGATAATCTTGTTTTGTGATGTAGCCTTGGTCTAGCATCTGTTTTAAAATGACGAGGGCTCGTTTTTTCGCGTTTGCTTTTTGAGTCACTGGATCGAAAATCCCAGGATTGTTGGTGATCCCGACTAAAGTTGCTTTTTCTAATAGCGTCGTGTCATTGATCGGTTTATTGAAATACACGCGAGAAGCTGCGTTGATCCCATACGCTCCATGACCGAAGTACACATTGTTCAAATAATATTCTAAGATCTGATGTTTGGAAAACTTCTTTTCCAATGCTTGGGCCATCACCATTTCTTCTACTTTTCGGGAGACCGAGACTTCAGGAGTCAAGTAAATGTTTTTCACCAGCTGCTGGGTGATCGTTGAAGCTCCCCGAACGCCGCGGCCGATCATCGCATTTAAAGCTACCGTCAATAATCCTTGAGTATCGACTCCGTGGTGTTCATAAAAACGGCGGTCTTCAATGGCGATCAGTGCTTCAGAAACTTTCGGATCCAACTCTTTGTAGGTGATATAATCTCGTTCTTGCGTCTTTAATTGTTTGATCGTCTGCCCATTTGCATCGAGAATCGTCGTAGGGCGGTATTGTTTAAAGTCACTTTCTTCAACGGTCGCTGCTTTTTCTTGCCCTTCATCGATTGCAGCGGTGACTTGTTTGCCATATGTGTGGACAAAATAAAGTCCTGCGACTAAGAAAATAACGAGTAAGGCGCCTAAAACTGAAAGCGAGATCTTCGTGGCTTTGGACCATTTCTGTCCGGAATGTTTTGCTTGTCTAGTTTGTGCCATTGCTAAAATCCTTTTTATTTTTTTGTTGATCTCTTTTAGTGTAATCGAAAAATGCGTGCTTGACTATGTTTTCCAGCTAAAATTTTTTCTAAGCTTCCGCTAGATTTTACCGGGAAATGATCAGAAAGACTTGACGGGAAAGTTTTTTGTCGCCACAATGAGGAAGAAGCGTATTTTTTAGGAGGACTAATGAAAACAACGAAAAAATGGCTGATCTTTTGGGGCATCTTAGGCGCATTGGTGTTGGGCTTTTTCATCGTCGTTTTGACGGGGAATTTTCCGCAATTTGAGATTCCGTTCAGTGCGTTTGCTAGTAATGACAAACAGATAAAAAAAGCTGATTTGCCTAAGCTGACTTCCATTGCATTGAAAGATTATAATGACCAAGAACTGCTTGAGCAGCAGCTAGAAAAAATCAACGCCTTAAATACAAAATTAAAAGACACCGCGACTTATGCTAGTTCAGATGTCTTAGCGGCGACTTTAGGCGAAGTGTATGGCACAGTGCTTCAACCAAAGGGCGTCTTTCGAGTTTATCGTTTATTTTATCCGGTGATCAGTTCTGAAGAGGCAAGTTTTGTCAAAGTCAGTTTGTTAGGCTACGGCGTTCGGTTAGAAGATGACCAGCCGGTGAAGACGATTCGTCAGCTGTGGACTTTTACGGATGCAGATGGCAAACGAAACGACTACCAAATCGCATTGACGTATGATGATAAAAACTTACGATCGATCTCAGCGACGAACAGCACTTCAGATGTCACAATCATGACAAAAGATGACACGTATTTAGACAAAGCGGCCGACTTTGAAACGACGTGGGATGATATCGTCACGAATCAATCGGATGAACGAGTTTACACCCAATTGAAAAAAGCGCATTTCAATCCGGATCTGACGGAATTCACCGCACTGGAAAATGAGTTGCCGGCTAAAGAAAAAGACGGCTTTTTTGAACTCTTCAAAGCTGCGCAAGGGAATTTACGTCACGTGTATCTAGCTGGCTTTTATCATTCAAATACACCGACTGATGGGCAATCGGAATATTATTTTCGCGTTCCGACTTCTGAAACAGCCATTAGATATTTCAAAGTCGACTACGATCGGTTGCAACAAAAAATCGAAAGAATCGAAAAACAATAAAAAAGCGAGGGGGACTGACGCTAGTGTTTTAGTCCTCCTCGCTTTTTATTGGGTCTGTTTAGCTGCGTTTTAATCGATCAAAATCGCTTCATGACCAGTATAAGGTAAAAATTTTTCGAAAAGATCTTGTGTCTTTAATTTTAAATAGTTGGTGACGGCGCCCGAACTACACGCATACCAAGGCCGGTTAGCAACCGCGCGATCTATGACGAGTGTGATCTCTTTTTCTGGATCGAGCAATAAGCCGAAAATCGTGGCGGCTCCTGGAATGACACCTAAACGCTCGTTTAAAAGTTTTGCTGAAGCAAAAGAGACCCGAGGAATGCCTAATTTTTTCCCAAAGTCTTTGGTAACAAAAGTAAAGTCAGCAGGTGTGATGTACAAATAAAATTTCGTTTTTTTCTGATTACACAAAAAAATCGTTTTGACGACTTCTACGCCTAAGCGGACGTCAATGTCACGACAATCTGCCATCGTCACAGCTTCACCTGTGGCGACTTGGTAAAATGGGATCTTCAATTGTTCCAACGTTGCAAACGTTTTTTCTTCCAAGGTTGAATCAAATGTAACCGGTGCTTTTTCAGACGGCTCACTTACATAAACCAACTAAACCACTCCTTTTAAATTAATTTCACCTTGATGCTACTCACGTGAACGTCAAGATGAGTACCCAAAGCTTGTGATAAGACCAACAAGTTGTTTTTAGTATAGCATAACTTAGCATAAGTAGTTGAACTCAACGAAATTTATCGCTACACTACAAAAGGAGAGGTGGGAAATCATGTATACAGCATTTGTGTTAGGCTTTTTTTTACTCGTGGTCATTTATAATGTGTATTTGGCTTTTTTAAAGCGCAAAAAAAAGACCATCCAGCCGATGATGGTCAATGTACAAGTTGGACTAAATTTTTTCATGATCGTGATTGGGATCATCTATTTAATCTTTGGCTAAAAGCTGGGCATCAGGTCCAGTTTTTTTACTATTTCGTGCTTAAGCCGAAACGATCCGCGCACCAAACGGCATCAACGCTAACCGTGCTAATTTCAATGATTGAAAAGCAAATGGAATCCCCACGATCGTTAAAAACAATAATCCAGCGCTGATCAAATGACCTAAAGCTAATGGAACGCCTGAGACGATCAGCCAAATGATATTCACGATTAAATTGATACTGTTGGGGACATAAACGACTTCTTTTCCAAATGGCGCGAGACTGAGGGCAGCAAATTTAAAACATTGCTGGCCGATCGGAATCCCCACGATCGTGATGCACCATAAGATCCCCGCTAAAAACCACGTGATCGCGCCGATCAAACCGCCGAAGATCAACCAGATAAAATTTCCAAGACAAGACATACTGCTCACTCCTTTAGTTGAGTATACAAAATTCAGCAGGTAGTTGCATCGGCCCCAAGGATGAGAAACTGAACGCTTAAAGATAATCTTCTGCTTCTTTCCGAGTCAAGAAAAAATGGATCCCACCAGTCGAATCGACCCAGCGATCTGGATTGAAGTTTTTAGCTTCGACCCATTGACCGCGACGATAAATAAAATCTTGATCGACATAAGAGACGGCTTCAGTATAATCTTGATTAGTCTCCATATCTTTGATCGTTAAAACTTTTGCTTTGTCGCACCGACATGTGGTGTTCGTCGCTGAAGTTCGCCGCGCATCAGCTGGGATCAAGAGTTGAACGATCCGAAAATCAAAACATTTTTTATACCCGAGAAAGGCACCTTGCGCTGGACAATGTAACTTAAAGTATTGCGTTGTCTCATCAAATTTGACTCCCGTTAAATCAACGTGTTCCAACATTGAAAAGTATAAATTCGCTCCTGAGATATCGGCAGCTTTCAATGAACAACCTCGTAAATCCGCACTAGTGAAATTCACATTTTTTAAAATCGCATGGGAAAAATCACACTCGCGACACAAACTGCGGCTAAAGTCAGCTCCAGTCAAATCCGCGTAAGAAAAATCTTTTTGCCAAAGTTCTTGCTCTGAAAAATCCGCACCGAGCCATTTTTTGTGAGTAGGCATATTATGCGCCTCCTGTTTTTTCTTCTATTATAAGGTCTGCTTGTTCAACTTGTTCTGACCATTTTTTGATGAAGGCGACACACTGATTGACTTCTTTAGAATCCAAGTGATGTCGTTGGATCAAATAAAAGTTACGCAAGTATTCTTCTGGCAAGCTTTCATAAGGCAAGTGGTGTTCTGTTGCCGCGCGCTTTGAAATGATAGTTTTTCCGACTCCTTGTTTGATCAACTCAATGATGATCTCATTGTTTTTGACTTCTAAAAAAGGCCCTTTGATGTTGTATTCTTCTAAGTAGCGTTTCGTATAATGATACACACCTGAGGAAGTCTCTCGCAAAAGCCATGGTCCTGTTTGACCGACTAAGACCAATTGATCCCGCATCATTGTAAACCGTTTGATGCGTCCAGTCGATAAAGGTTTTTCAATAAACCCTAATTCGATCTCATGACGACTAGCCGCTTCTAACACTTCGATCGAGTTCATCATTTGGATCGAAAAATCGATCGTGGGAAAAGCGGGGATCAGTTCGGTTAATAATTTTGGCAACAAATAAACAGCAAATGTATGGGAAGCAGCGATACGACATGAGACGCGTTGATCTTGTTCTCGTGAGATCCGGTCGATGATCCCATTCCAATCTTCCAATAGATCTAGTGTCCCTTGATACAACAAATCGGCTTGCGGCGTCGCGACGATCTCACGCCGTCCATTGCGAGTAAAAAGGGGTGTGTCGAGTTCGGTTTCCAATTGTTTGATCTGACTTGAGACAGAAGGCTGTGAGATGAATAAGATCTCGCCAGCTTTTGAAAAATTACGCGTCTCGTAAACGACCCGAAAGGTTTCCAGCAATTTAAACATTGTAATCACTTCCATTAATTTTCTTTATGATAACTATTATAACAATAATTAATCAAGATAGTTAGAGATGTGTATAATAAAAAATGTCAAAAGAGAAAGGGAAGTGACGTATGTTAAATACAGTAAAGGAAAAAACACATATGAAGCAAAATACAATTTTACCAGGGTTATTACTTTCATTTATCGTAGCCGCTGTCAGCAAGGGCTTAGGTTTGATTTTTCCCGAGATCGGCGGCGCGACGATCGCGATCTTGATGGGGATCTTATTAGGCAATACCGTTTTTAAACAATCGATCTTAGCCACGGGGACAAAATTTGCGGAAAGTCGTTTACTGGAATATTCCGTGGTGTTGTTAGGGTTTACGGTCACGTTCCAAACGATTGCACATATTGGACTAAAGGGGATCGCATTAGTGTTAGTATTAATGAGCGTGACGATTTTTAGTGCCTATAAGATTGGGCGTAAGTTAGGCTTTGGCGAGAAGTTAGCGTTGATGATGGGCGCCGGGAACGCAGTTTGTGGCTCTTCTGCGATTGGGGCTGTAGCGCCTGCCATTGGAGCGGACGATGAAGAAAAAGGCCAAGTCATTACACTAGTCAATTTGCTAGGGACCGTCATGATGTTGACCTTACCGTTTTTGGGGATGGCATTATTTGGTGATAGTCTGTTAGCTAAAAGTGCGATGCTAGGCGGAACGTTGCAATCAGTTGGCCAAGTTGTCGCAGGTGCCAGTTTAGTCAATAGTGAGACCGTCAAATTTGCCATGCTGTTTAAAATCATGCGCATCATGATGTTAGTCGTCGTCGTGTTTATTTTTGAACGTAAAATGGCAAAAGACAGTCACGGCGAAAATTTAAAAGATAAAGAGGCCAAAACGGGTAAATTACCGATTCCGTGGTATGTATTAGGTTTTCTGATCTGCTGCGTCTTGAACAGTTTTATCTCATTACCCCATGTTTTAGATACTGGCGCTCATTTTTTCAGTACGTGGTTTGAAACGACGGCACTAGCTGCGATCGGGTTGCGTTTAGACTTTAAAAAATTCATGAAAGAAGGCCCGCGCTTTTTGATTTATGGATTATCTGTTGGTGCAATCCAGACTGTGCTCGTTACTGTTTTGATTTTTGTACTCAATATTCGTTAAAAGCTAAATGGTCTTTATTGATTAAAAAAGCCGCCTAACTGTTAGTTTTAGCAGTTAGGCGGCTTTCAGAGTATCAAATTGGTTGTTTCTGATGTTTCTTGCGGTATTTCAACGGTGTCATGCCGATCGTTTGCTTAAATAAGCGAATGAAATAGCTGGGATCAGGATACCCTAATTTATGACTGATCTCATGGATCGAAAGGTTAGGATCTTCCAACAATTCGATCGCCCAGTGCATTTTTAATTTGCGATAGATATGACTGAAGGAATCTCCGAACTCTTCTTTGATCAGGCGACTTAAATAAGCAGGACTCAAGTTGGTGATCTCAGCTAGTTCATTTAGTGTGTATTGGATCGATTGATTTTCTAAGATCGCATCGATTGCAGGCTGAAGCAACTGATTATCGGCTAAATAAGTTTTAGGAACCGCCTTTGTTTTGTTGCAAGCACTGCTGTCATTTAGATCAGTTGCTTCTAAATGTAACGCATTTTGATAAGCATCAATAAAATAATTTTTTTTCAACGATTCTGAGATCAAATAAGAACTAATCTCGACTAAAAAATCAGTGATCTGCTGGATCTCAGCTAATGTTTTTTCCGGGATTGCTTGATAAGCACCTCGATTAGTTGCTAAGACAGTTCGCCGCAGCTGTTCATCAGAAAAGTTTAAGATCGGTGGCAAATGCTTTGGTTCTTTCAAGCGAACTTGCCCTGCGACGATCGCCCCTAAAAAACGTCGGTCGCTCATCAGCGGAATGACGATATCCACTAGTCCTAAATGACAATTATAAACACAAGGTTGTTGTGTCTGAGCGGCTTTTTTTAAGGCCAGCATTCGGCATTCACCACAATAATTTTTAAGTTTAGGCTCTTGCTGCAAGACTTGGCAGAAAGGTTGCTGACCGCTGACTTGTGAGAGTGCATGCCCACTGCGATCGATTAAGACGAGGCGCACTTGTGTCAACTGCGCGATTTTATCTTGTAATTTATTCCACTTTTCCAATTCAAGAATCTGTTCTAATTTGATTGGTAACCCCATATACCTCACCCCACTTTAATTATATAACATTTGTCATTCGAAATAAAATATTTATCTTTTTGTAACATTGCTAAACAAAATAAAATAAAGTTGCAATGAAAAATGTTGTCAAATTTATGTTAAACTCACATAAAGTTTGCATTTTGCTTCAAATTATTCGTTTTAATTATTTAATATAAGAAAAAAATAAGTTTTTTAGCAAAGGCCCTAGACAGCAAAAAGGGAGTCGACAGCTGTCAAACCAATCACTTCAGCTCACAAAAAAACGCGTTCTGATAGGAAAAACATGACAAACGAATGAAAAAACAACGATTGTAGTGTTTTATAAATAAAGGTTTAAATCAAATTTAAGACCTTGCGATGTCCGCAGTAGAAGCTTACAATGCATCTATAAGCCAAAGAAAAAAGAGGTATGTTATGAAAAAGACAGTATTTTTATTAAGTCTCGTTACAACGACGATCTTGTTAGGCGCTTGTGCTACTAATACAGAAAAAACAAGCAGCCACAATGCAGATAACCAAAAACAATCGACTATCGTTACGAAGAAAAAACAATCTTCAGCCGGCACAACTTCCGCAGCTGCTAATTCAAAAAAAGCAATGAGTGAATCGCAAAACAGCACTGCGACCAGTAAGGCAGCCGCTAAAAAAGAGAGTCAAGCAACCACTCAACAATCTCAAAGTTCTGCCCAAGGAGCGAACACGACGCAAAGTAACAACGCAACGGGCCAGTCGAAATTGAGCATTCCCGCCGATGTCTTAAGTGCTTATCGGACTGCTATCAAACAAGCCGGGTTAGACAGTTCAGCGTTTTCTGATCAACAGCTGAATGGCTATTACTTAGAAGCGAATAAATCTGGCGATGTAGGGACACTGTTGCAATTTATCGCCCGGGACAAAGGCATGGATGTGAATCAGTTATTGAATAGTTACTATTCTTATAATGGGTTGAACCAAAACGGCTCACAAAATGCAACGATGCCAGCTGAGATGTTGCAAAGTTATCGGACTGCGATCGCGCAAGCCGGTTTAGATGCGACGAGCTTTTCAGATGATCAATTGAATCACTATTACCAACAGAATCATTTGTCAGGTGATGTAGGGACTCTTTTACAATCGATCGCTCGTGACCGTGGCTTAGATGTGAACGAGTTGCTGAACAATTATTATCGGTATAATGGCCAAACAAGTAACGGCTCACAAGATGCGACGATGCCAGCTGACATGTTACAAGCTTACCGTAATGTGATCACGCAAGCCGGTTTAGATGCGACGAGCTTTTCTGATGCTCAGTTGAATCAATATTATCGTGATGCGCACTTGTCCGGTGATGCGGGAACGTTACTACAATTTATCGCCCGTGATCGTGGATTAGATTTTAATCAATTACTAGCAACTTACCAAGGACAATAAAAGTAAACATGCGAGCGACTGTCATCCACAGTTGTTCGCATGTTTTTTTGTTTACCGATAATAACTCTCCCAGTCAATTCTAAACGTCGGGTCCGAGAATGCTTGATAGCGCTGATAATCTTGTTGCAACAAATGAAGTTCCCGCTCTAAAACAGTCAGCTGCTCCTCCCGTTCTAACGTTCGCAGTTCAAGGCGCAAGTTAGCTAATTCGTTTTCGATCAGCGTCTGTCGAATGGTCAAATACTGTAAGGCGAGTTGGATTAATTTTTGGAATTCACCGGAGGAAAGGTCAGTTGATTTTTTCATCATGGTTGCTCCTTTCAAAAGTTTCTTTGTGGGCAAATAAAAAAGATATTTAAAAATGAAGTTGTTATATGACAGTTTTTATTTGGTTTGTTAAAATGAAATTAATCAGTTCTCATTTAACGATAGCATAGTTTTTTATTTTTGGGTAAGGGATTGCAGAAAGTGAGATGAAGAAGATGAGGAAACCGCGTTTTTTCAAACCAACCGAAAAATTCAATGGTAGTTTTTCCCAATTGGAAACTAAGAACCGCGAGTGGGAAGCACTTTACAGGCGACGTTGGAGCCATGATAAAGTTGTCCGGACGACGCACGGTGTGAACTGTACTGGTTCTTGCAGCTGGAATGTGTACGTTAAATCAGGGATCATTACTTGGGAACATCAAGCAACGGATTATCCGAGTTGCGGGCCTGATTCGCCGGAATATGAACCGCGAGGCTGTCCCCGTGGCGCTAGTTTCAGTTGGTATGAGTACAGCCCGTTACGGATCAAGTATCCCTATATCAGAGGGAAACTTTGGCAATTATGGACTGAAGCTAAGGTACAAAATGAAGGCGTTGTTAAAGCGTGGGGATCGATCGTTGAAGACCCTGTAAAAGCTGCCAGTTACAAAAGTGCGCGGGGTAAAGGTGGTCTCGTACGAGTAAAATGGGAAGATGCGTTAGAAATGATGGCAGCGATGTTGATCTACACAATCAAAAAATATGGTCCCGATCGGATCGCGGGTTTTTCACCGATTCCTGCCATGTCGATGATCAGTTACGCGGCAGGGAGTCGTTTTTTATCACTGTTAGGTGGCGAGCTGTTGAGCTTTTACGATTGGTATGCTGATCTGCCGCCTTCTTCTCCGCAAGTGTGGGGCGAGCAGACCGATGTACCAGAATCAGGAGATTGGTACAACAGCCAATATTTGATGATGTGGGGTTCAAATGTTCCACTGACTCGAACGCCTGATGCCCATTTTATGACGGAAGCACGTTACAAAGGGACAAAAGTCGTTGCGGTCAGTCCAGATTACGCTGAAAATGTAAAATTCGCTGACAATTGGCTGGCACCTAATCCTGGGACGGATGCTGCTTTGGCTCAAGGAATGACCTATACGATCTTGAAAGATTTTTATGTTGATCGTAGTGAGCCGCGTTTTGAAGCTTACGCGAAACAATATACTGACTTGCCTTTTTTAGTCTTATTAGAAAAAAATGGCGATCATTTTCGTTCGGGACGTTTCTTGCGATATTCCGATTTGAGTGGTGAGCCTGAAGTAAACGGTGATTGGAAAACAGTCGTCTTTGATCAATTGACAAATTCGGTGAAAGTACCGAATGGAACGGTCGGTCAACGTTGGGAAGAACAGACCGATTGGAATTTGAAGTTGCAAGATAAAAACGGTGAACCGATCAATCCAGCTTTGTCGATTTTAGAACACGAGCAAGTAAAATTAGATTTTCCGTATTTTGATGAACAGGGAAGTCAGGTTTTGACGCGTAACGTTCCTGTCAAACGTTTGACGTTAAAAGATGGTCAAGCCGCGTTTATTACAACGGTCTATGATTTAATGTTAAGCCAATATGGCATCAAGCGGTTGCTAGAAGATGACTTAGCTGCTAGTGGTTATGAGGATGCGTCGAGTCCTTACACACCAGCTTGGCAAGAAAAGATCACTGGGGTTAAACAAAGTCTCGTCATTCAGATCGGACGGGAATTTGCTCAAAATGCGCTTGATAGTAATGGAAAATCGATGATCATCATGGGCGCTGGGATCAATCATTGGTATAACAGCGATATGATCTATCGAACGATCTTTAACTTGATCTTACTGACAGGCTGTGAAGGTGTTTCTGGCGGTGGCTGGGCTCATTATGTTGGACAAGAAAAATTACGACCCAAAGAAGGCTGGGGCACGATCGCTTTTGCCAAAGACTGGACGGCAGGTGCTCGGCAACAAAATGGCACATCCTTTTTCTATTTTGCTAGTGATCAATGGAAGTATGATGAGTTAGATAATCAAGCACAAAAATCTCCGATAGGTCAGATTAAAAACGGCTATGAACATCCTGCTGATTACAATCAAATGGCGATTCGTTTAGGGTGGCTACCAAGTTATCCGCAGTTTGATCGGAATAATCTAACTTTTGTAACGGAGTATGGGACCACGGATGAACAAACGGTAGTAGACAAAGTCGTCGCAGAGTTGAAAAAAGGCACGTTGAAATTTGCGGCAGAGTCACCCGATAAAAATGAAAATCAGCCAAAAGGACTTTTCATTTGGCGCTCTAATTTATTTTCTTCTAGTGGCAAAGGGCAAGAGTATTTCATGAAACATTTATTAGGTGCAGAAAATGGACTATTAGCAAAAACGAATGAACAATTTAAGCCAGTAGAGATGGAATGGTTGGAAGAAGAAGTTCAAGGCAAGCTAGATCTAGTCGTGACCCTTGATTTCCGGATGGTCTCAACACCGATGTATTCAGATATTGTTTTACCTGCTGCGACTTGGTACGAAAAAGAAGACCTGTCTAGTACCGATATGCATCCTTTCATCCATCCATTCAATGCAGCAGTCGCTCCATTGTGGGAATCAAAAACAGATTGGCAGATCTTCCGCACGTTAGCCCAAGAAGTCCAAACATTGGCGAAGACAGAATTACCTGAACCGGTGTATGATCTCCATGCGGCGCCCCTTGGACATGATTCACCAGCCGAGATCGCCCAACCGTTAGGCCAGATCAAAGATTGGAAAAAAGATGAGATCGACGCGATTCCAGGGAAGACATTACCCAATTTGCAATTGATCCAACGTGACTACACAAAACTATATGATCAATTTATTTCACTGGGGCCTAATTTAGAAAATGGTCGTGTCGGCGGAGAAGGATTCAGTTTTCCAATCGGCGAACAATATGATGAGTTGAAAAAAATGAATGGAGTTTACGCTAGCGGGGACAACCAAGGCTGTCCAAAGATCTATGACGAAAAACAAGTTGCCGATGCGATCTTAACTTTATCCAGCACCTCAAATGGGAAAGTGGCTTTAGCAGCCTGGCAAGATGCTGAGCAAAAAACTGGGATGAAACTGACTGATATCGGAGAAGGCTATCAGCAAGTCCGAATGGATTTTAACGCGATTACGGCCCAACCGCGGGAGACTTTACCAACCCCGGTCTTTACAAGTGTCAAAAAAGATGGGGAACGCTACTCGCCGTTTACCCTAAATATTGAACGTTTCGTACCGTTTCGAACGTTGACTGGCCGCCAACAATTTTATATCGATCATGAGATCTTCCAAGAATATGGTGAGATGCTGCCAACCTATAAGCCGACCTTACCACCTCAAGTCATGGGACCGAAAGATCAAGTGATTAAGCCGGTGGAAAACGAGCTGACATTGCGCTATATGACTCCTCATGGCAAATGGAACATTCACACGACGTATCAAGATAATTTGCAGATGCTGACCTTATTCCGCGGTGGTCCTAACGTTTGGATCAGTTTAGAAGACGCGGCTACGTTAGGAGTAAAAGATAATGATTGGCTAGAACTTTACAATCGTAATGGCGTCGTGACGGCTCGAGCGGTAATCTCTCATCGAATGCCTACAGGAAGTATGTACATGTATCACGCCCAGGATATGCATATTCAAGTACCGCTTTCCACTATTACCGGAAATCGCGGCGGTAGCCATAATGCACCGACACAAGTCCATATCAAGCCCACTCAAATGGTCGGTGGTTATGCGCAACTGAGTTATGGGTTTAATTATTACGGTCCAATCGGAAATCAGCGTGATCTTTATGTGGCGGTGCGGAAATTGGAAGAGGTGAACTGGAATGAAGATTAAAGCCCAGATCAGTATGGTCTTGAATCTAGATAAATGCATCGGGTGTCATACTTGTTCGGTGACGTGTAAAAATACGTGGACGAATCGCCCAGGTGCAGAATATATGTGGTTTAATAACGTTGAAACCAAACCAGGTGTCGGCTATCCTCAGCAATGGGAAGATCAAAAGCGCTACCACGGTGGCTGGACTTTGGATCATAAAAATAAGTTGACCTTGCTAGCTGGTGGAAAATGGTCCAAAATTTTGACTGGTCGGATCTTTTACAACAATGACATGCCACGTTTAGATGATTACTATGAACCTTGGACATATGATTATAAAATATTATTTGGTAAAGCTCGGAAGCATCAACCAGTTGCTCGAGCTAAATCTCAGATCACAGGTCAAAATATGGCGTTGAAATGGGGACCAAATTGGGATGATGACTTGGCTGGCGGGGATCATTCCATCGCGCAAGATCCCAATATCAAACAAATCGAAACGGAGATCAAAGCAAATTTCGAGACAGCTTTTATGATGTATCTCCCAAGATTATGTGAGCATTGTTTAAACCCGGCTTGTGTGGCGTCTTGTCCCAGCGGTGCGATGTATAAACGCGACGAAGATGGGATCGTGTTAGTCAACCAAACGCAATGTAAAAGCTGGCGATTTTGTATGTCGGGTTGCCCGTATAAAAAAGTTTATTTCAATTGGAAGACTCATAAAGCCGAAAAGTGTACGTTTTGTTATCCGCGAGTTGAAGAAGGTTTACCAACGGTTTGTTCAGAAACGTGTGTGGGGCGGATTCGGTACATCGGTGTTGTCTTATACGATGCTGATCGAGTAGCTGAAGTTGCGAGTGAAACGGATGTGAAAAAATTATACGAGCGTCAGTTGGAACTTTTTTTAGATCCCCATGATCCAGCGGTGATTGAAGCGGCAAAAGCACAAGGGATCTCAACGGAAATGCTGACACACGCGCAAAATTCACCAATCTATCAAATGGCAGTCAAAGAAAAAATCGCGTTTCCGCTACATCCTGAATATCGGACATTACCGATGGTGTGGTATGTGCCACCGCTTTCACCGATCATGAATTATTTTGAAGGTAAGGATTCATTGAATGACCCAGAACAAATTTTTCCTGGAATCGATGAGATGCGGATCCCGATTGCGTATTTAGCAAATCTATTGACTGGCGGCGCTGAACAACCAGTCAAAGCCGCGCTTTATAAATTAGCCATGATGCGCCTTTATATGCGTGCCCAAACAAGTCATAAACCGTTTGAGCTCACTAAATTAAGTCGGGTTGACGGAAAAGACCGCGAAGGCATTGTACCGGTTGCTAGCGATCGCTAAATACGATGAACGCTTCGTGATCCCAAAAGCCCAGCGAGAGCGTTACGTCGATTCAGCGAAAGCTAGTCAAGGCGGGTTAGGTTATGAGGAGTGTAGTGGCTGTTCGTTAGCTAGCTTACATGGTTCGATGTTAGAGCAAGCCGAGCAAGGCCGACCAGGAGATGAGATCTACGAAGAAAACTTTTATGGGGGGATCTGGCGTGATTGATACGAAACGATTAACCACACTTCGTCCGAGTTTTTTAGTTTTGTCACAGTTGCTGGATTTCCCAGAAGAGTCGACAGTCCCCCTTGCGGAATTGACCGAAATATTGCCAGCTGGACATGAGAAAACGATGATTTTAACTTGGGCTGAAAAACTGGCACAGCAATCTTTGCAAACAAGACAAGAACAGTTCACTCATCTGTTTGAGTTGAACAAGCAGATTACATTGTACTGTACGTATTATCGGTTTAAAGATGGCAAAGAGCGCGGTGTCGTGTTAGCAAAATTAAAAATGCTTTATGAGATGTTCGGTGTGACACTAGAACAAGCCGAATTGACGGATTATCTACCGGTCATGCTGGAATTTTTAGCAGTCGGGCAGTGGCAAGCGGATCCGCGAATTGCGGATTTACAATTTTTATTTTCGGTGTTAGAAGATGGGACTTATGAACTTTTGCAACATGCTAAAGAATACGCAACGGAACCTTACATCCAATTAATCCGCGAAGTACGTAATCTTTTGAAGTCCTGTGTGAAAGAGAAGGTGAGAATATGAACGGCCTGAATATTTTCTGTTGGGTGATCTTTCCTTACTTGATGTTAGGTTCTTTTATCTTTGGAACGATCCTCCGTTTTACTAAGTTCAAAGGTAGTGTGACAGCTAAGTCCAGTGAACTGTTAGAAAAACGTCAATTGATCATCGGAAGTCTTTTGTTTCATGTGGGAATCATTTTTGTTTTTGCCGGCCATGTGATGGGGGTGTTAGTGCCTAAAGCTGTCACGGATTTTTTCGGGATCAGTGATGAACTGTATCACGGATTTGCCTTATTGATGGGAGGAATCTTTGGGATCATGGCGTTTGCTGGGATCTTGATCTTAACTTATCGGCGCTTTTCTAGTTTAAAAGTCTTCGTCACAAGTTCTTGGAGTGATTTGATCGTGGATGTCGCCTTGTTAATCACGATCATTTTAGGGTTATCAGCGTCTTTTATCGCAGGACCGAATGCGCCTGATTTTAACTATCGCGAGACACTAGCTGTTTGGGCTCGACAATTGTTTTATTTTGCGCCTAACTATCACTTGATGGCACAAGTCCCCTTATTGTTTAAGATCCATGTATTATGCGGGTTGACGATTTTTGGGATTTTCCCCTACACGCGACTCGTTCATGCCTTGACGGTACCGTTGCAGTATACGTTCCGCCGGCTGATCATCTACCGAGCAAACAACAAAAAAAGTGCCTGGTAAGTAGGGGCACTTTAACGGTAGTTATGATTTTTTAATTGATCAGCTGGAAGTGTGAGCGTCTGTAATCCTAACTGCTGATAAAAAAATTTTAAGCGTCGATTACCTGTTGCTAGGTAATCGGCTAATTTTTGAGCTTCAAAGTTCAAATGGGCAATCGTAAAATGCGGATTGTTTTCAGCATCGACGGCGTAGCAATCTGGAGTTGATAGCAGCTTTTGCAAACTTTCAGAAGTAAGTTCAGGATAGTCCACAGCTAAAACTAAAAAATCAGTCGCTTCTACTTGTTGTGCGACAGTCAATAAGCCGCCTAATGGACCAACTGAAGGGAGCGTATCAATAGCTAAGTGAACTGACTGATCAATCAAAAGCTTGTGGATCGCTTCAGCATTCGTCTTATTGACGGATATGAAAAGTTCAGTTGTGAATGGGCGCAGTTTTTCTGTCGCTAATTCAACCCAAGTTTTATGAAACTGTGGATCAAAGAAAAGTGCTTTATCTTGTTTGAAGCGACGTGATTTTCCGCCAGCTAAAATAATCCCAATCGTCATTTTTCCACCTACTTGTCCAACCTCACTAGTGTTGCACAAATAATTTCAGAAAAATCTGAAAACTATATTTCATTCAAAATTGCCCAAAAATCAAATGCTTACGCAGCGGATGACTTTTATTCCAGAAATTGTACGTTTTATTAAACTGAA